>JACRMH010000040.1 GCA_016219545.1 Chloroflexota bacterium
AGTTGTTCCGCCAGGAGCATCGCTGGGTAGCCATGTCTGGCAGAGATAACCGCTGAAAGCATCTAAGTGGGAAACTCGCCCTAAGATTAGATCCCTGTGACCCGTAAGGGTGTAAGACCCCAGATAGACTATCTGGTTAATAGGCAGTATGTGTAAGCGCAGTAATGTGTTAAGCTAAGCTGTACTAATGGTCGAGGGCTTCCTTCTCGTGATGCGGAGAATTTGGTACTTTTCTTATTACACAAATCATCAATTTGCTGTTCAGACCAACATTGTGAAATTGTCCCTTGGTGATTTGAGCGACGTGGGTACACCCGGTCCCATACCGAACCCGGTAGTTAAGCACGTCAGCGCCGATGGTACTTGGAGGGCGACCTCCTGGGAGAGTAGGTCATTGCCAAGGGGCTTTTCTTTTAACATAACACGCGCGGGATTTTCTTATCCGCGCGTGTATGTGTTGTGTAAGATGGATATTCAATGCTGGTTTTGTATTAATCGTAAAGTCTTTGGTTGCCACTGTGTGGCGGCTGAATTTTTTTCTGACCATTTTATGTGGAAAGTAGGTGATTTCGTTGGCTGCAGTAAATTTAAGAAACGGTGAGTCTCAAGACTCTTTACTTAGGCGCTTTCGTAAAAAGATAGTAAAGAGCGGTATATTAAGCACCATTCGCAACAAACGCTGGTTTATTTCCAAGAGTGAACAGCGCCGGATGGATAAGAAGAAGGCAATTCGACGCAGTAATAAGAAGCGTTCCTTCAAGGAAAACGAATAGATTGTGAGGCGTGTATGACGAAAGAAGAAGGCAAAATCAAAGTGGACGGACTTGTGATCGAAGCCCTGCCCGGAACCCAGTTCCGTGTGCGGCTGGATAATGGTCATGAAGTGCTGGCTTACCTGGCAGGGAAGATGCGCAAGCATTACATCCGCATTCTGTTGGGTGACCATGTCTCCATGGAAATGTCTCCCTATGACATGACCCGCGCCCGCATTACTTTCCGTCAGCGCAAGAACGCGCCTGTTTCGATCAGCAGTTAATATTTTGATTTGAATGTTGAGAAGCCCTCTGTGAAAACGGAGGGCTTTTTTGTTGTGTGGAGATGCGTCAACTGTGGAAATGCTTGGGGTGTTGACCCAGGTTGCGGCGGAGTCTGATGCGATCTCGTTTGAATGGGCAAATCATGGGGGCTGGATTGTTCATATTGGTTGGAAAAATTTCGCTTGACATTCCTCCAGCCTTGACTTAGCATATCAATATGAAAATCGCAATGATGGTGGACTCGTATAAACCCTATGTCAGCGGTATTACAAATTATGTTGACATCAATAAACGCTATTTTGAATTGGCGGGACATGAGGTGTTCGTTTTCACATTCGGTGACCTGGATTACGAGGATAACGAGAAAAACGTGATCCGCAGCCCCGGTGTGCCTTTGTCTGACTCTGGTTTCTATCTTTCCACGAGATACACACGCGCCGCAAAAAAACTTTTGCAGACGATGGATGTGGTCCATGTTCAGCATCCATTCCTGAGCGGACGGCTTGCCTTAAGGTATTGCCGCGAGATTCCCATCGTGTACACCAACCATACCCGCTATGATTTGTATGCCCAAGCTTACCTGCCCATGATGCCCGAAGAAATGAGTTATGGGCTATTGCAATCCTACATGCCGTCTTTCTGCAAGGCGGTGGACCTTGTCATTGCGCCTTCCGCGGGTATGGAAAAAGTTCTACGCCAGCTTAATGTGGAGGGAAACATCGAGGTTGTTCCCAACGGCGTGGACCTGAAAAACTTTCATAATGCAGTCCCTCTTTCACGAACCGATTTTGGATATAAGGAAGATGACATTCTGCTTGTGTATTCGGGCCGCATTGCGGTGGAAAAAAATCTGCCTTTCCTCTTAAGCTCATTTGCCGGAATTGCGCAGGCGCTTCCAAATGTGTATCTTCTGCTTCTCGGAAGCGGCACCCAGTTATTTGAAGAAGAGATCCGTTCCCTCGTGGATGAAATGGGACTAACCCAGCGAGTCCGCTTTACGGGCAGGATCGCATACAACGAGCTTCCCGCCTATCTTGCCATGTGTGATATTTTTGTGACCGCGTCTGTCACCGAGGTCCATCCGCTTTCAGTCATTGAAGCCATGGGCGCCGGACTTCCTGTGATGGGGATCCATTCGGTTGGGGTGGGGGATACGGTGCAGGATGAAGTGACCGGATTCCTTTCGACGAATGATATAGCTGCTTATACCGCCAAGCTCACCCGCCTCTGCCTTGACCTGAACCTGCGTGCGCAAATGGGCGACTCAGCGCGAGAGGTCTCTTCCATTTATGCCATCGAGCGTGCCACAGATATTTTGCTTGAGCATTACCAAAAACTTGTGATCGAAGCCAAGCCGCGCAAAGGCAATTGGTCGGTCCGCCTGCGTAAACTTATGGAGAGCTTCGCAGAATAGCCCTCTTGCACAAGTCTCTTATGCCACAGAGAAAAAAAGAGGTTTAAGAGTCTTTTCTCAAAGCTCTCTGGGCACTCCCCTGGCACCGCCCGCCACACTTGCACCGCGCTGCCGCGAAGCCTGCAGTGCTGGTGGGGCAGGTGTGTGGCTACTTATGAAGAGGTCAAATGACGAAATACAAAAAGGAGATCGGTGCATGGGGTGAAAACATCGCCGCGGATTATCTCTCAGAGCGCGGATATGAGATCGTGGCGCGCAACATCCGCACTCCTTACGGTGAAATAGACATTATCGCCCAACAGGGCGATGTCACCATTTTTGTTGAAGTTAAAACGCTGACCTCCAGCCGGGAATTTTTCCCCGAGAAGAACATTACCGCAACGAAACAACAGCACATGTTGAATGCGGCACAGTCCTATACAGCCGAACACGAGATAGACCATTTCCAAATTGACGCAATTTCCGTGGAAGGCAGACCCGGCATCAAGCCGGTCATTACACATTTTGAGAATGTCATTTAGTTTCACAAAATTTCGACCATCCTTTGTTTCTAAAGGTATAATTTCTCAAGCAGCTAACAAGAAGGAGATGAACATGGCAAACATTATTGGACCGGATGTCAGTTTTTATCAGGATGACCCCCAAACCCCGAACGGCATTGACTTCGTCAAGATGCGCGCCACGACGGAATATGTCATTATCCGTGCAGGGCAAAACCTGTGGGTGGACTCGGACTTTTTAGCGAACTGGAAGGAAGCCAAGTTTGCAGGTTTGGCGCGCGGTTCCTATTGGTTCTATGACAGCCGCGCTGACCCAAAGAGGCAGGCGGACTTATGGGTTAAGCAACTCGGCGGGGATCTGGGCGAATTGCCCTTATTTGCCGATCTTGAAGAACGCTATAACGGTACCTATAAGGGCTGGAAGAATTGGTATGTTTTTCTTGAAAGACTTAAAGCTCTGCTCCCCAAAAAGGAAATTGCCATTTATACGGCCTACTATTATTGGAAGGAATTTGCGCCAAACCCAACCACGCAGGCGGCGAACCTTGAATATTTCCATCAATACCCCCTGTGGATAGCCAATTACGGGACCAGTGCGCCTTCCATTCCAAAACCGTGGACGGCGACGGAATGGTTGTTCTGGCAGTATACAGATAATGGGATCGGCGAACCCTACGGTGTGGAAAGCAAAAATATTGACTTGAATTATTTTAATGGTGACTCGGAAAAGTTCCACATAAGGTTTAATCTTCCGATCACAATGCCCCCGCCTCCGCCTCCTCCCCCGCCGCCTCCCCCACCCCCGCCAGCGGACCAGCTTCGAGTCCTCTGCCTACCTGGTTAAAGTGGACGGGTCAACGCCGCCTGTCCCTGATGTGCCTCCTGTATCTTCCGTCCCCAATTACGATAATAAAAAATGGTATCGCGTAACCGCTTCAGCGCTTAATGTTCGTGCGACTCCCGGCGGCGCGATCATCGGCACTCTCTTAAAAGATGACACCTTGCCTGCGATGGATGACACCACCAACCCAAGTTGGATACAGATCGAGCGCATGGATGGATTAAAGGGTTGGTGCAGTCGAACGTATTTGGTGGCGCTCGGCACTCCGCGGCCTGCTTCGATACGACAAAGCTTATTCACGGGTGTCACCTATCTGCGCAATGACTTGAAGACTCCGCGCTTGAATGCCTTGCACATCCTGGTCATTGACGTGCTGTCTCTCAACCTTGAATTCCTCGTGACACCTTCCACGGGAGGCACTCCGGGTGTGATCTGTTCGCGGACCACATCCAAATTCCTGGATGAATTTAAATTACATTTTGCGATCAATGCAGATGGATTCAGTTCCCTGGACCCGGCAACTTTCCCCCCGGCATCGGTCTGCCCGAATGGCGGTAACCCGGTCAGGGTCAATGGATTTGCCGCTTCTCGGGGAGTGGTCTACTCTCCAGAAAAGACCATCCAGCCGGAAATATATCTTAGCTCCACGAACCGGGTGACGGTGGAGACACCGCCTGCGACCGTCTTCAATGCTTTTGCAGGGGAACGTATGGTGGTGGAAAATGGTGTGATGGTGAAGAACCTCGCTTCCCTCGCCCCAAGTCCGCGCACTGCACTGGGACTCAACCAAAGCGGACGCTGGCTGAGCCTGTTCGTGATAGACGGTTATCAGCCCGGCTACAGCGAAGGCGTGACCTTCCCCGAACTTGCCAGCCTGTTGATCTCCTACGGCATCTATACTGGCATTAACTTGGACGGCGGTAGCTCATCCACTATGGTTATCAGAGGCGTGGACGGTGCGGCCCGCCTCGTCAATTCGCCCATTGACATGGCCATCCCCGGCAGACAGCGCGCCGTTGGAAATCACCTTGGGGCGTTTATCAAGAAGTAAATTCGTAGACCTCGGAGATTTCCAAAATCTCCGAGGTCTTTTCAACTTGTGTCCCCACGGGGATACGAACCCCGAATGGTTTATCATTGGGCGGGCAAAAAGGGAGAAAATGCTCATCGAGACAGAGTCAACTTTCAGTTGGCAAGAAGCGAAGCTATTTATCCCCTACTGTATAATCCATCCAACAATGGACTACAACACATCCCGGTCTCAACTTCCCGCCCCGTCAACCAAACGAATTGCGTTGCGTATCAGCGCGCCTGCAGAGCGTGCCTTGCGGCAGGGACATCCCTGGGTCTTCGATCAATCCATCACCGAGCAAAGTCACACCGGCGCGCCCGGCGACCTGGCAGTCATCTTCGATGACAAGCGCCGCTTCCTCGCCATCGGTTTGTATGACCCCACCTCCTCCATTCGCGTGCGTATTTTGCAAGCGCGCGACCCCGCCACCATTAATGCAGACTGGTTCCGCGCCAAACTTGTCAGCGCCGCTCTTGTGCGCGAATCATTGGAAGGAATGAACACCACAGGCTATCGGCTCGTCCATGGCGAGAACGACGGCTTGCCCGGCTTGGTCATTGACCGTTATGCCGACGCGCTCGTCCTGAAACTTTACACCCCGGCTTGGATCCCTCATCTAAAAGATTTTTGCGAAGCGCTGGCACAGGTCAGCCCGGCGACTCATTTGATTCTGCGACTTAACCGCTCGCTTCAAAAGCAGACTGAATTTTTGCACGGACTCAGCGATGGGATGACGCTCTCGCTTCTCGCTCCCGAAGGCCTGATCCTGTTCAAAGAAAATGGACTCATCTTTGAGTCTGATCCCATTCACGGCCAGAAGACAGGCTTCTTCCTCGACCAACGCGACAACCGCGCACGGGTTGAAAAGTTGTCAAAGGATAGATCGGTGCTAAATGTATTCTCCTACACCGGCGGATTTTCCGTCTATGTCGCGCGCGGCGGCGCGAAAGAAGTTGTCAGCGTGGATAGCAGTGCGCCGGCCATCGAAGCCGCAGTTCGCAACATGGATTACAACAAGTTGGTGTCAGCATCTCATGAGACCATCGCTGAAGATGCCTTTGAAGTTCTGGAAAAAATGCAATCACAAAAACGTCTCTTTGACCTGGTCATCATTGACCCGCCCATGTTCGCCCAAAGTGAAAAGCAAAGCGCCGGAGCATTATCCGCCTATCGCAAGTTGACTCATCTCGGCTTGGGTGTCTTGCGGCGCGGCGGCACACTCGTGCAAGCCTCCTGCTCCAGCCGCGTAGATGCTGACTCGTTTTTTGAATCCATTCACCAGTCTGCAAAAGAAGCGAATCGCGGACTAACCGAGATCGAACGCACCGGTCATGGGATCGATCATCCAGTCACTTTTAAAGAAGGCGCCTATCTCAAGTGCTTGTTTGCCACGGCGTAATCTTCCGCCAGAGTAGGTCACGCTTTCAGCGTGACGTCACGTTACAAACGTGACCTACATTCGCTATCGCTTATAATCATCTCCATGTTTGAATTTCAAATCACAGCAAAAAACAACCGCGCCCGTACGGGCGTTTTTTCCACGCCCCACGGCGACCTCATCACACCGGTCTTCGCGCCGGTGGGTACGCAAGCTACCGTTAAAACCCTCACTCCCGAACATCTCAAAGACATCAACGCCTCGCTCGTGTTGAGTAACACCTATCATTTATATCTGCGCCCCGGCGCCGAACTTGTGCGTGATATGGGCGGACTTCACAACTTCATGCAATGGCACAACCCCATGCTGACCGACTCCGGCGGGTATCAGGTCTTCTCGCTTTCGAACACCCGCAAAATTGATGATGACGGAGTCACCTTCAAGAGTCACATTGACGGTTCCACGCACCGCTTCACGCCGGAGAAGTCCATTGCCATTCAGGAGAATCTCGGCGCGGACATCATCATGGCCTTCGACGAATGTTCCGACCCCAATGATCTGGCTTATTCCAAAATTGCCATGGATCGGACGCACCGCTGGGCGGAGCGTTCCGTTCAAGCGAAGAAGCGATCCGACCAGGCCTTGTTCGGCATCGTACAAGGCGGCGTCAATGCGGACCTGCGGGCTGAGTCAGCGGAATTTATATCTTCTCTCGATACGCCCGGCATCGCCATCGGCGGACTCTCTGTTGGTGAAACGAAAGATGAAATGCATAGCACGCTGGATGTTGTCCTGCCGTTATTGCCTGAAAATAAACCACGCTACCTAATGGGCGTCGGCACGCCCGAAGACATCATCAACGGCATCGCGCGCGGCGTGGACATTTTCGATTGCGTCCTGCCGACCCGTTTGGCGCGTCATCATTCCGCATTCGCCCCCGAAGGTCGCCTCAATATGATGAATGCATCGTTTGCCAGAGATGAACGTCCCATTGATGAGACCTGTGATTGTTACGCCTGCAAAACTTTCACGCGCGCTTATATTCGTCACCTCATCATCGCAAAGGAATTGCTGGCAGGGACATTATTGTCCATTCACAACCTCAGGGCATTGATCCGGTTGGTGGAATCCTTGCGCGCGTCAATTGCGGATAATACCTTTGAGACCAAATCGGTGGAATATCTTGAGCAATGGAGAAATAATGCATCGCGCGCGCCGATCAGCGAGAGCCTAAAATGAAAAGTTTGTCTTCTGAGATTTCGATCGAACAACGCATCTTTGGTTCCTTCTTCAGCCGTTTCTTGCAGGAACTCTTTCTTAATACCGGTCAGTTTCCGATTGTTCTGATCCTGGCTGAATTCTTGCTCGAGCGGATGGATTTCTTTGTAAATCCCGACGTGTATATCCTGGTCCCCGCCATGCTTTTGCAGACTTACGTTCTTACACGTTGGGCTGCACTTTCAACCTGGAAGAGGCTGTTTGGGAATCTGATCGCACCGGCGTTATACACATTTGGGGAAATGATCTTTGAAGGCTTGGATTTTTTCAGCTCTCCATATCACATCATGTATTTGGTTTTTGCCCTTACCACTGGAATACTGCAAGCCTCCCAGTCGCGCAAAAGATATTTATGGGATGATCTTCTGCTCCTGCTTGAAAATCTGGTCCGTGCTGAGATTTTGTTCGCTCTCTACATTGCTGTGGAGATCACCTCAAATCCCGCGCAGACCGTCTCGCTGACCGAATTCTTTTCCGATGACGCACATCAATTCCTCGCGTTGGCTGTCTTTTTACTTGGGCTTTCAACCGGCATAGCCAATGTCACTGCCAGGCATTATTCCCAGTTGTTGCGCCAAACAGCCGATCAGTTGAAGATCTATTCTGAATGGCTGCTTGGAAGAAGCCTGCTTGGGCGCGCCATTAATGACCCCAACTCCATGCTTCTCTCGCGCCAGAAGCGTACGATGATGTTCGTTGACATCCGCGGCTTCACCAATTGGAGCGAGAGGCACTCTCCCGAAGAAGTTGCCTCCCTGCTTAATAGATATTATCTAACCGTTGAAAACCTGCTGAATGATTATCAAATCATCAAATATAAATTCACTGCCGATGAGGTCATGGTGGTCTTTATTGACGCGGGCGAAGCTGTGAACACTGCACGGGAATTGCAGATCGCGCTTGGCAGGGAGTTATCGGGGTTGAACCTGGGGGTGGGCATTGGCATCCACACGGGCCTGCTCGTGGAAGGTTTGCTCGGCGGACAGAATGTGCGTTTTTATGATGTCATTGGCGATACGGTCAACACAGCCGAACGCATCGAGAAGGTTGCCGATGTTGGCGAGATCTGGATTTCGGAAGAAACGCATCAGGACCTGGAAGTCACAGGTTCGTTTCGGCAAAAAGAGATTTCGGTTAAAGGCAAGGATAAACCTATAAAGGTCTACTTGATTTCATGATAGACTGAACAGGAATTTTACTTTTCGAACGATCAATCGAAAAAGATGTATCCACCCATCCGTTATTGTAACGGGCTCACATCACAAGTCTGCTATGCAGGGAGATGACTTTAAAAGTGCCTGATAAAAAAAGGAGAAAGCATGACCAAGCCTAAGCCGATCATTATCCTGTCCCCGGACAAGAAACGCAGGGCGGTTTTGAACTATTTGGGCACGACGCACTCCGGTCACGATTATCATTCATTGACCATCGAGGGGATTCCACTTTCGTTGGAGAACCGCATTTTCGGGAGCGTCTGTTTGTGGTCTCATGATTCGCGTTTTCTTTCACTTCAAGAATGGAAGGATTACGATAAAATCACCGGCGCAAAATCCTATCTGCTCCTGATCTTCGACCTGCTGACGAGAAGGGAATGCGTCGTTGCGGAGGTGGAGGGCGCAAAGAGTGAGATCATCCCTGAAGGATTTATAGGCGAAAGCCTGATGTATACGGTCGTTCACGATGGAGAGTTTGGGACGACCCGGAATTTTGAAAGCAAGTTCCAATACCTGAGCAGTTGGCAAACTTTGAAATAAGATAGGAACCCATGACACTTTTTCACGCTTTTATTCTCGGCATCGTACAGGGGTTGACTGAGTTCATCCCGGTTTCTTCCACGGCCCATTTATTGATCTCTCAATATTTGTTCGGCATTCCCGCCAGTGACGCGATGTTCGCCTTCCTTGTGCTGGTTCAACTGGGCACTATCGTTTCTTTGATCGTGTATTTCTGGCGTGACTTGCTCGCCATCGTTATAGACACGCTAAAGAATTTAGGCGGAGTGGGAAGCTTTAATAACCTGCCTCAAAATGCAAAACTTGGCTGGTACATTGTGATCGCCACGGTCCCTGCGCTGCTGGCAGGATTTTTGCTTAAAGATGCAGTTGAAGCCTTGTTCAAGATGCCCTTGATCGAAGCCGCGATTCGTCTTTTCGCGGCCGCGACCCTGCTTGGGCTGGCAGAATATATCGGCAGGCGTACACGCAAACTTGATTCGATGACATGGCTGGATGCCCTCGTTGTGGGATTAATGCAGGTGATCGCGGTGTTCCCCGGAGCATCCCGCTCAGGGACAACCATCAGCGGCGGCATGTTCCGCGGCTTTGACCGTCCCTCAGCCGCGCGCTTCGCGTTCTTGATGTCTGTGCCGGTCATGTTGGCGGCGGGTGGATATGAGTCATTGGGTTTGTTGAAGCTGCCAAACCTTGGGGAGTTCCTGCCTTTGCTCGCAGTTGGCTTTATTACAGCCGCGGTGGTGGGATGGTTTGCCATAAAATGGCTGCTCGATTATCTCAACAAACATTCGCTCTATGTCTTTGCGGGCTATTGCGCCGTTGTTGGTTTCATCCTGTTGATCATCCAAGCCTTCTAATGTTCGGTAAAAGAACCCTCCTCTTTCTTCTTTCATCTTTCATCATCTTCTCCTGCACCCCCGCAGCGCAAGTTCCGCAGGAAGTTGTAAACGTTTATGCCACTTCTGCGGCGCAACCCTGGTTGACTGAACTCTATTCCTGCGCGGGGAAGGTGTCGGTGGCGTTGAATGTCACTGCTGATGAACCTGATATTTTTCTCCGCATTGGTGAGCCCGAGACCATGGTTTCTCCCGTTTATAAAATTGACGAGGAGGAAATTTTGATCGTGACCAATCGCGAAAGTTCCATCCAGAATTTGACTCTTCAAGAAGCGCAGGACTTGTTTGCGCTGGGTGACCCTTCTGCCCAGGTGTGGGTATATGCCTCAGGGGAGGACCTGCAAATTGTGTTTGACCAGCTCGTGATGAAAGGACGAAGCGTCACATCTCTCGCTAAATTGGCGGCCAGCCCCCAGCAAATGTCCGACTTATTAAATGCGGAAAAAGATGCGGTTGGAATCCTCACAAAACACTGGAAAGCTGGTATGGTGCGTGAAGCTTTTTCGGCAGGCTTTGTGCCCGTCCTGGCGGTCACAAAGGAAGGACCGCAAGGGGTGGTGTTGAATTTGATCTCCTGTTTGCAGAAATAGCAAAAGCCTGTCCATTGTGACAGGCTTTTTTGATTCACTTGACAAGTACCAATGGGTGGAGTATTATGTGTGTAAATAGGTTTGTAGTACAAACTAGTTTGCAAAAAGGAGAAAGCCATGAAAGACGAAACTTCCCAAGTTGAACAGCGGGTGAAGCGCTACTGGTACAGTGACGGGATCGGCGAACTGATGGGCGGTGGTATGTTCTTCCTGCTGGCAGTTTACTTCTCGCTGCAGCAATATCTTGGTGACCGTTCCCTCGTTGGCGGAATGCTGCAGGCGGGTTTTATTCTGTTCCTGATCGGCGGCGTGTTTGTTGGAAGGCGCGTGATCAATATAGTGAAAACTCGTATTACCTATCCGCGCACTGGTTATGTTGAATATCGCACGAACAACAAGAATGCAAACTTGATGCGCCTCCTTTCGTTCGGTGTAGCCATGACCGTGGCGATGGTGTCGGTCTTTGTTGTCCGCAGGTTTGACAGCATCGACGCCATGGTCGCAGTGACAGGCGTGCTGGTGGCGGTCATTTTTACGGTGAAGCAGGGATTAACTTCCGGCGTGGGGAGATTCTACTTTTTGAGCGCGACGTCGCTGGTACTTGGCGGTCTTTTGTCGATGAGTGGATTCGCCCGTGGATATAACCTTGGACTATTTTATGGGTTGATGGGGATTGCATTGGCAATTTCAGGCGGGCTGACCTTGAGACGTTACCTGCAAGAAAACCCAATGCCAACGGAGGCCGTGAATGAGTGATGATCTGCGCGGACTAAATGACCTCGACCGCCTCATCCATGAGCCTGCGCGCCTGTTGATCGTTACCATCCTCTCCGCCGCCGCAAGCGCAGACTTTCTCTTTCTTCAGCGCGAAGCAGGGTTAACGAAAGGCAACCTTTCGGCTCATTTGAGCAAGCTGGAAGAAGCGGGCTATGTCAAGATCGAAAAGACCTTTAAAGGCAAACTTCCGCTGACAGTTTGTAAATTAACAGCAAAAGGTCAAAAGGCTTATACAGCATATCGTCAGCAGATGCAGATGTTTATGGATAAGACCGGGTAAGGAGAAAAAATGAAATCAAACAGCAGCCTCATTATCATGGCAGTCCTGTTCCTGTTATTCGCAACCGTTTCATCGGTGGTTATCTGGTCGGATGTATCTTCAGCCGCCAAGATCGGTTTCTTTGCCTTTGGATATGGCGCAGGCATACCAACTGGCGTTCTGATTTTCAGACGTCAACGTTGCGACGCTGATCAGGAGACCAGCGTCTAACAAGTGCTGGCGTCGCTAAAAATAAACCGCAAAACACTATATTGAATTTAGCCTCCTGTTTGCAAGAATAAAATTCAACCGACATCCGCTCATCCGTTCGCGAAGCATCCGTTGTAAGCCAAGTGCAAATGAGAGCTTAATGTTTCGGGGGTAAAATAAGGGTCGTTTGGCGAATCTATAAGGGCGGTTGCCTCGGCGACCGCTTTTGTGTGTAAATTATGACCTCTTCCATTATCGAGTTACGCAACGTATCAAAAACCTATTCCACTGCGGCGGGTGACTTTACGGCGTTAATTAATGTCAGCATGGACATCAACGCGGGGGAGTTCCTAGGTATTATCGGCAAATCAGGCGCGGGCAAATCCACTTTGTTGAACATGATCAACGGGGTAGACCAACTCACCAGCGGCGAAGTCATCGTCCATGCCGATAACGAAAAACTTTCCATTCACAACCTTAGCGAAGATGCACGTGCGCTTTGGCGCGGCAGGAAAATGGGTGTGGTCTATCAGTCCTTTCAACTCTTGCCCATGCTTTCGTTGATAGACAACATCACCCTGCCCATGGATTTATCCGATAATTTTAGGGTGCGTGAATCAAAAGAGCGTGCCATGCAATTGCTTCAGCTGATGGAACTCGAAGAACACGCCAATAAACTTCCCGCCTTCATCTCCGGCGGACAGCAGCAGCGTGTTGCCATCGCGCGCGCGCTTGCGAACGACCCTCCCATTCTCGTTGCAGACGAACCCACGGGCAGCCTTGATTCCATCACCGCCGACCACATCTTTGAAGTCTTCGAACATCTCGTCCACGAGCAGGGCAAAACAATTGTCATGGTGACTCACGATGTCAGTTTGGTGAACCGCTTTTCGCGCAGCCTGACGATTGCAGATGGGGAACTGCTTTCGGATGCTGAGCCAGTTTCAAAGCCTGGCAAGAGGCGGAAGAAATGACAGCGCGTCAATCCAAACCGGTAATTGATTCCGTCCAATTGGCAGAGTCCAACACCCAAGCCATGATCGAACTACGCAGCGTCGTCAAAAAATTTAGCAATGCGGCGGGAGAGTTCACCGTCCTCAAAGGCGTGGACCTGACCATCAAGAGCGGCGAATTTGTTTCCATCGTTGGTAAATCGGGCAGCGGAAAATCCACGCTGTTGAATATGGTCACAGGCATTGACCATCCCACCGAAGGCAACGTGGTTGTGCATGGCACGGATATTTATACGGGCGTCACGGAGAGTCAGCGTTCCCGCTGGCGCGGAAAAAACTTGGGGATCGTCTTTCAATTCTTTCAATTACTGCCCATGTTGACCCTCCTCGAAAACGTCATGCTCCCAATGGATTATGTGGACATGTACGATTTTGATGAGCGCCCCGCAAGAGCGATGGATCTGTTGAAACTGGTGGGGCTGGAAAAATTTGCAAATAAATTGCCGGTGTTGGTCTCAACCGGACAGCAGCAACTGGCCGCCATCGCGCGCGCCATGGCCTGTGACCCGCCCTTACTGGTTGCAGATGAGCCGACAGGCAACCTCGACTCGCGTTCTGCGGATACCATCATTGAGTTGTTCCAGGGATTTGTCTCGCAAGGCAAGACCATTGTGATGGTCACGCATGATCCGTCGTTGACCTCGCGCACGCATCGAAACATTATCATCTCGGATGGCGAGTTGATTGACGAGACTGTGTCAAAGTCACTGCCGCAGTTGAGACACCGCCACATGCTGGAATTCACGAAGATCGTCCACGAGAAAATCTATCAACCGCATGCGACCATCATCTCGCGCAACGAAAGCGTGGATTATTTCTTTATGATCCGCAAAGGCGAAGTGGATGTGGTCTTGCAGGATAAGAAGAAAAAGGATTATGTGCTTTCGCGTTTGCAGGCCGGTGAATTCTTCGGCGAAATTGAATTATTGCGCGGCGGCAAGTCCATTGCCAATGTGCGCGCAGGGGAGCACCCTGTGGAAGTGCTGTCTGTTCCTCGCCAGGAATTTTTACGTGTCATCAATGAATCTCCCATCACCGCCGATGCCATCGGCAGGATCGTACAAAAGAGATTGGAAGAAAAAAAGATCGCCGATCAAAGAACAGCGGGCAGGTAGGAACCTACAACCTGTAACTTTCAACCTTCAACTTTTTATATGTCTTTTCCCCGCAAACTCCCGCAAGTACTCTTTATAGAAGACAGCAACGATTCTCGTGCGCTGGTGCGGCGTTTGCTTTCATCAAAATATGTCATCCTCGAAGCCGCCGATCCGCTGGATGGATTGCAGCTTGCCGAAGAGACTCATCCAGACCTGATCCTGCTTGACCATAACCTGCCGCACATGTCGGGCAGGGAGGCGGCAACCCGTTTGCGGAAGATGCTGCCGAAGACGCCCATTGTCATTGTCTCTGCGGATGTATCCACCGGCGCGCGCGAACGGGCGCTTGCATCGGGCGCGGTGGGTTTTATTGCAAAGCCCTTCGATGATGATTTTGTATCTCAAGTGGATGAATACCTCAACGGCAAAGTGGAAAAACTTGAACATGCCGAGGAACATCTGCAAGCCTACCAGCAGGAATTGGTGGAAAAGCTCGAAGGCAACATCCGCCAGTTGAGCAGTACGGTCGAAAAGAACAAGCATTTGCTCCAACAGAATCAGCGCATGTTCTCCATGCTGGAGCGCAGACATAAATTACTTGTAACTGCCGCGCGCGTCGGGCAGATGGTGACATCAATTCTGGGACTCGATGAGTTGTTGAAATACACGGTCGAGATCATTTGCGGGGAATTCGGTTTTTACTATTCCGGGATATTTCTCGCTTCTGACGACCTCGAATTTGTTACTCTGCGAGCAGGTTCCGGCGAAGCTGGAAGAAAAATGCTGGCTCAGAATTTCCGCCTGCATCTGGATGACAAGTCCATGGTGGGCAGGTCCATTTTGAAACAGGAAGCGCAAATTGCATTGGACGCGGCTGGCGAAGAGAGTCACTTTGGGAATTCATTCCTGCCCAATACCCGTTCTGAAATGGCTTTGCCTTTGATCGCCAAGTCTCATGCGCTGGGTGCGTTGAGCGTGCAAAGTGACCAACTCAATGCGTTCACCGAGGAAGATATTACGTCCCTGCAAACCATGGCGGATCAGGTTGCGATTGCGATCAACAACGCGCAGTTGATGTTACAGCTCGAAGCGGCAACTGCTGAAATTGTCCGCACGAAAACTTTTGAAGCCATTGCCACTGCGACAGGCGAAGCCATCCATTGGGTTGGCAATAAAGCCGCTCCCATCCCCGGCAGTGTTCAACGTGTACGCGATGACCTCGTGTATCTGCTGGCACTGGCGGCTCACGCAAATGAGTCAGCGTTGAAAAACGATTCTTTAAGAGAAGCAGTTCAAACGGTCAGGGATGAAGCGCAGGCAAAAAATATTGACCTGGATCAAGTCATCGCTGAGATGTCTGCCATGAAGCCGAATCGCCTGCGGGCTTTGGTCAGCGTCGAATCGTTGATGGAAGACCTGGAGATCATCGAAAACAGCGCGGTGACGATCCTGGGCATCAAGGAAGATTTGATCGGCCCGGCCCGCCAGCGTAATGTTGCTTCTGTGAATTTGAGCGAAATGATCGCGGAGACCGTTGCGAACATGGGACTGCCCGACGGCGTGGTTGAAATGAAGTGGGCGGATAACATGCCCAATTCGTTCGTAGATGAGCGGCAGGTGGAGCAGGTCTTTAATAACCTCATCAAGAATTCGTGGGAGGCGATGTCGGAAACGCCTTCACCAAAGATTATCGTGAGCGGCGTACGCGACCGCGACCCGAATTTTGTGCTGGTCACCGTGCAGGATAATGGACCGGGTATCCCGAAGGAAATTCAGGAAAAAATTTGGGTCTCATTTTTTACAACCAAAGGCGGAAGCGGCGGCACGGGACTTGGGCTTTCGGCTTGTATGCAGATCGTGAATCAACACGGCGGGAGTATTTCGCTGGAGAGTGAAACTGGACAAGGCGCAAAGTTCTTCGTGCGCCTGCCTATTGAGAAAAAATAATTTATTAATAATGTCATGCTGAGCGACAGCGAAGCATCTCGAATTTTGAAGTAGAGATCCTCACCGCACTGCAAAGCGACATAAATGTCGCGCTACAAAAGATATTTTGGAGGTTCGATGACAACTGTTCTTTTAGTGGATGATGAAAAGTTGATCCAGCGCAGTCTGGAGAAAACACTTTTGCGCGCCGGCTTTGATGTGTTGACAGCCGCAGATTGCAAAAGCGGAAGTGAAGTGTTCGTTCAAAATATCGCTGAGATAAATATTGCAGTACTGGATTTGAATATGCCCGGTTTTGACGGGTTGCCCAAAAGCGGCGCCGGTTTCGACCTGTTGAATGATCTTAAAAAACTAAAAGCTGATCTGCCCGTGGTCATCCTCACCGCATATGATGAAGTGACCAAGGCCAAAGAAGCCGTCTCACGCGGCGCGAATGCGTTCTTTGTAAAAGGGCGCGAGCAGGGATTGGTTGAGTTGATCAGGCAGATCTTAAACGTTTGAACGTTCAAACGTTGTAACGTTTTTTTAAAGAGGTAACCATGACAAACGATATACATAGCGAGCGACATGCAAGATTATTAAAGGCTTCGGCGCGCGCGGCAAAGAACATCACCACCATCCTCGATCCGTACGAACTGCTTCAACGCACAGTGGATATTATCTGCGATGAATTCGGCTTTTATTATGCAGGCGTTTTCTTTCTTGATAACGCAAAACAATACGCGGTCTTGAAAGCCGGGCGCGGGGAAGCAGGCAGGATGATGGTCAACGCAGGGCATCGACTCGCCGTCGGCGGGAACTCGATGATCGGTGCAAGCATTGCCAACCGCCAGGGGCGCATCGCTCTGGACGTGGGGACTGAGCCGGTTTTCTTTGAGAATCCCGACCTCCCGAAGACCCGCTCCGAGATGGCGCTTCCGCTGATTGCGGGCGAGGATGTCATCGGGGCATTGACCGTGCAGTCCACCGAAGAAGCGGCCTTCCATGATGAAGATATTGCCGCCCTCCAAACTCTCGCGGACCAGCTTGCGATTGCCATTCAAAATTCAAACCTGCATCGTCAGGCGGAGAGACGGTCGCGTTTGTTGAAAGCCGCGAACCGCGTCGGCAAGGAAGTGACATCCATCCTGGAACTTGAAGAACTGCTTCCGCATACGGTCAATATTATTTGCGAAGCCTATGGACTATATTACGCGGGCGTGTTCCTTGTGGACGATGCCGGCGAATATGCAGTTTTGCGTGCGGGCTACGGCAAAGCCGGCAAGTCCATGATCGCGGAGGGACACAAGCTCAAGATCGGAACGGATTCCATGATCGGCGCATGTATCGCCATGGGCGAAGCGCGCATCGCCTTGGATGTGGGCGAGGAGCGAGTCCATTTCAAGAACCCGCATTTGCCGCATACCCGTTCCGAAATGGCGCTGCCATTAATTTATAACGGAAAGGCCTTGGGCGCGGTCACCATTCAAAGTTCCGAAGAACATGCTTTCAGCGAAGATGACATCACCACCCTGTTGACGATGTCTGAGCATCTTGCAGTTGCCATTAACAACGCGCATCTGATCGCGGAGCTTAAGGAAGTGCACAATGAAATTTTGCGCAACAAGGTTTTTGAAGCGTTGACCACTGCTTCCACTGAAGCCATCCATTGGATCGGCAACAAGACCCTGCCCATCTCGTTGACGGTTTCGCGTTTGCAGGATGAGATCGCCGAAGGCAAAGTGGATATTGAGTCATTGAAGGAAGACCTTGAGATGATCGCAGAAAGCACGGCGCAGATCATTCAAGTGAAGGAACAATTGATCGGTGCGGTGCGCGAAATGAAACCGCGTCCCGTCCTGTTCGCGGATATTGTGCAAACTGCCATCCGCCAGAGAAGTCTTTCAGAGAATATATTCAAAGTTCAAATTGATCCCGCTGCTGCCTATGTCATCGCGGACAGCACCCAACTTGTGCGCGCGTTGGGAAATATTTTCCAGAACGCGGTTGAAGCCGGCGCAAAATCTGTAACGGTCAGCGCACGCCCAACTGAAGAGCGCGGTATCCTCCAAATAGTGGTTGATGATAACGGCGCAGGCATGAGCGAAGATGTAATGCGGAAGGTCTGGTCGCCATTCTTTACAACGCGCGGAGTAACTCATCACGGACTTGGACTGCCCGCCGCGATGCACGTGGTTTCGCAATCGCAGGGACGTATTGCACTTGTCAGCGAAGAAGGCAAGGGTACAACGGTGGCCATGTTCATGCCAAGAGCGCACGGGAATGATGAGCCCGTTGAGGTTGGAAATATCAGGAATGTTTTGTTGATCGATGATAATGACGATTGGGCAAAACTGTTTGCCGGGCTGCTCAAAGGAACGAAAGTAAAATTGACCCGGTCTGTGGACCTGGGAAAATTCCCCGATGCAGACCTGATCCTTGTGGATGAAAACATCGTTTCGCTCTTTCTTAACGATGTGCTGTATGCCCTTTCAAAGGCAGGATACCTGTCGAAGACAGTCGTCCTCACCTCGGCGATCAACCCTGAACGTGTGACGCAATTCCTGCGTGACGGCGTGAAGGATGTGACCGTGAAGCCTTACACTGGCAGCGAAGTCAGTGAATTGTTGAAATAGGAGATTGTGCCGCGAGATTTATCTCGCAAAAGCGACATGAATGTCGCGGTACACTAGTTATTTATGCGACCAAGATGGCGTAAAGTTCTACACGATCTAATAGATAACAAAGCGCGGACCCTGCTGGTGGTGTTGTCCATTGCAGTGGGTGTGTTTTCCATTGGTGTGATCTCGGGTGCTTACGAAATTATTTCCAGCGACATGAGCGCCTCGTATGCGGCGAACCATCCCGCCAATGTTGAAATACGCACGGCGAATTTCAACTCGGACGTGCTGACTTCCATTCACAATGGACAGGGTGTTGGTGAAGCGGAGGGACGGCGCGTTGTCAATTTCCGC
The DNA here is from genome assembly GCA_016219545.1 of Chloroflexota bacterium. Taxonomy (GTDB): domain Bacteria; phylum Chloroflexota; class Anaerolineae; order Anaerolineales; family Villigracilaceae; genus Villigracilis. The sequence goes on from JACRMH010000040.1 coordinate 18,997, forward strand.
GTGCGTGCTCCGGGCAGTGACCAGTGGGTAGCGCTGGATGTTGTTGCGCTGGAAAGCTTCAGCAAGAATCAGGTCAATTTGCTGGTACCAGTTTCGGGTGCGATAGAAGCGGGCAGGGATGAAGTCCTTTTGGAGAAGGATGCGCTTAAGAAGTTAAAGGTCACAGTTGGCGATAATCTCACTTTCGAATTATCGGATGGGACTCTTAAGGAATTAAAACTGGTTGGCATTGTGCAGGATGTCAGCACGGGTGCGGGCGATTTTCTTGCGCCGCCTTTTGCCTATGTGGTGATGAAGACCCTGCCGACCATGCGCCAGCCTGAATTGTTCAACCGTGCTTATGTGACCGTTGCCACCGGGCAGGATGATCTTTCACATATCCGCGAGGTGGGCACAGCCTTAAAAGACAGGTTGGAAAAAAATGGCACACCGGTCGTGCGTTCACGTTTTTCTGAAACACATAAACATCCGCTGGCTGATACGGTAAACGCCATTCTCGGTATTTTGATGGCGCTTGGAATTTTGATCGTGTTCCTTTCGAGTTCGTTGATCGCGAATACATTGAGCGCGCTGATGAGCCAGCACTTGCGCCATATCGGTGTGATCAAATTGGTGGGCGGACGAAACAAGCAGGTCTTTGCCATGTACCTCACGCTCATCATGGCTTTTGGGGTGCTGGCATTGCTGATCGCAGTTCCATTGGGCGGGCAGGGTGCGTATGGATTGGCGTTGTTCATTTCAGGAGAATTGCGATTCAATTTGCTTGGCTATCGTATTGTGCCGATGGCTTTCATCATTCAGATCGCGGTCGGGCTGCTGGTCCCGCTTGTAGCCGGGCTTGCGCCTGTCATCGGCGGTTCGCGCATTACGGTTTTGCGGGCGTTGAGCGGTGACCTGGCCGGGGATGAAAATAAACCGCAGGCAGGCAAGCCGGATCAATTGCCGTGGTTCGATTACATGCTGATCCGCATAACGCGTATTCTTTCAACGCGCGGAATTCACATTCCACGCCCGTTCATTATTTCATTGAGAAATACATTCCGCCGCCGCGGGCGTTTGATGTTGACTCTCTTTACATTGACCATGGGCGGCGCGATCTTCATTGCGGTCTTCAATGTGCGCGTGACCCTGCATGATTATATTGGAGCCATCGGCAGTTATTTCCGCGCCGATGTGACCCTTGATTTTGACAAACCCTACCGCTTGAGCGAGGTGCAGCAATTCGGTTCGCAAGTGGAGGGTGTAGAAGGAATGGAAGGCTGGCAGTTTATCGGCACGGAAGTGCTGTACCCTGATGGTACGGTGGCCGAAAACTTTAACATGCTTGCGCCGCCCGCGGATAGCAAGTTGGTGAATCCCATTATTGTTTCCGGACGTTGGATTCGCCCGGAGGATGTCCGCAAATTTGCAGTGAGCGAAGCCATCCTGAAATTTTTTCCAGACCTGAAACCCGGCGACAAAGTCCACCTTAAGATCAAAGGACGCACGGAAGAATGGGAAGTGGTCGGTATTTTCAAATTCGTTGGACGTGAAGGAATTTTGGCTTACACGCCTTTCGAATATTCATCGCAAGTGCTCAACCTCACCGACCGCGCGTATTCCTATCGCTTTGTCACAGCGCAGCATGACCGCGCCTTTCAGGATAAGATGGCGGAGCGGCTGGATCATTATTTCCGCGACCAGGGATTCAAGGTCAGACAGGCGCAGTCGGGCTTGTCTTCGCTGGATACTGCTTCGGAGAGTTTGGATACACTGGTGGTTTTTCTGCTTATCATGGCCGTGTTGACGGCTGTCGTCGGTGCAATGGGGTTGACCGGTACGATGGGCATGAACGTGCTGGAGCGCACACGCGAGATCGGCATTATGCGCGCCATCGGTGCCGATGACAGCGCCGTGATGAAGACCATCATTGCGGAAGGCTTTGTGATCGGCATCATGTCCTTTGGGTTGGCGATTATTTTGTCCATTCCCTTTACATACGGACTGTCCGCCATTGTCAGCCTGGCCGTATTTGAAACGCCAATAAAAGTAGTGTTCACTTTTGAAGGCTATGTGATCTGGCTTGGATTGGTGCTTGTACTTTCCGTGATCGCTTCGATCCTGCCCGCACGCAGCGCGGCACGATTGACCATCCGCGAAGTGCTGGCTTATGAATAAAATTTAAACATGTCATTGCGAGGGCGCTAGCCCGAAGCAATCTCATATTTAATTGTGAGATTGCTTCACTCGCTGCCACTCGTTCGCAAAGACATCAATAACAATAAGAAGGTAAAAATGAAAAAACATATTTCACTCATCGTTATATTAATCGTCGTTTTCTCGATTGTCCTTTCTGCATGTGGGGGACAAGCTACGCCCACGCCTGCTCCAGCGGTGGATGTTGTTGCCTTGAATAGTGTTGTGGCGGAAGGCCGCCTCGAACCTATCCAAGGCACGAACCTGTCATTTTCTGCGCGCGGCGTTGTGGAACAAATCCGCGTGAAGGCCGGGGACTCTGTCAAACAAGGAGATGTCCTCGTGCGCCTCGCAAATGCGGGTCAGGTTGAAGCGCAACTTGTCATCGCCCAGAATGCCTACGATACACTTCTCCGCACTGAAAGTGGAAGTCGTGCAAGTCTGTGGAAGGCTTATCAGGATGCACAAATTGTGCGCGGCGCGGCTGAAAAGACATGGGACGACCTGAATATTACGGATATAGAGAACCGCATCGAAGATGATAAGGCCACAGTGGAAGACCGCCAGCAGGATGTGGAAGACCGTCAGGCGGACTTTGATAAATATAAGGATCTCGATAAGGATAATTCCAAACGCAAGACTGCAAAGGATGACTTGGATAAAGCGATAACGGCATTGCATCTGGCTCAGCGCAATCTCGAAGAAACGATCCGTGAACGGGACAGTGTGCGCGCCGCTTATGATGCCGCGCTGGGTCTTGAAGCTGAGGCCAAGCATCAATACGAGATCAGCTTGGACGGCCCGAATGCGGACCAATTGACACTGTCCAAAGCGAATCTCGATGCAGCCAAAGCTGCGCTTTCCAATTATGTTCTCACCGCTCCCTTTGACGGCGTTGTGGCGGATGTCAATGTGAAGGTGGGTGACCAGGTTGGAGCCGAGACTCGCGCCGTCAGCCTTGCCAATTTCACTTCATGGACCGTCGAAACAACGGATATTACCGAGCTTGAAGTGGTGAAATTAAGTGTTGGACAAAACGTGACTCTTGTGCCGGACGCCCTGCCTGACCTAATTCTGCACGGCACTGTGACAGAGATCAGCCATGTCTACATTCAACAAGGCGGTGATATTCTTTATACGGTACGGATCCTTGTTAACGAAACCGACCCGCGTTTGCTGTGGGGCATGACCGTTGAAGCTACCTTTGAAGTGGCGCAATAGCTTTCTTAGAACATCTGAGTGATTGAAATTTTAATGTTGACGTGTAATAATAAAATTGCTCCGAGAAAGAGCAAAACCGAGAAAACTCGGCGACGCAAAGTCATGGGTCTAACGCTGAACTGAGCCAGGACCGCCAGACTACCGACAAAGCAAAACCGCCAAAAGACGGCGACGCGAAGTCAGGCGTCTAAAACCACAGCATAATGTGGTCAGGACTGACCGACTACCGAAAGGCAAAATCAGGGAAACCTGATGACGCAAAGTCATGGATCTAAAGTCAAACTTAATTTTTTGACTATGACCGCCAGACTGCCGAAGAGCAATCTTTTTTTCAGGGATGATCATCATTGGGTCATCCCTGTTTGATTTAATCACTAGTCGGCAAAGCTGACCGTTCATTAAGAGTAGATGATTTATAATACAGCTATAATCAAACCATACCGCTTTTGAGAATATGAAATTTGTCCTTGGGCTATATTTCGTTTAGGTTACAGGAGACATTATGTCCATCCGCATTATGGTTGTTGACGATACAGAGCTAAACCTCAAAATGGTGAGCGCCATTCTGATAAAAGATGGCTATGATGTGGTCACTGCCCGGAATGGGGTTGAGGCTTTGGAGGTTATCAAAACATCTCCCCCGGCGTTGGCCATCCTGGATGTAATGATGCCGGACATGGACGGGTATACCCTTTGCGGGCATCTCCGTAAAACCTCAAGCACAGCGAAAATACCGATCATCATCCTGACAGCCCTTAGTGGAGTTGAAGACAAGATCAAGGCCTTTGATTCAGGGGCCGATGATTTTTTGGCAAAGCCTTTTGAACCGCAGGAATTACGCGCCAGGATCAAGGTCTTGTTGCGGCGGGTTTCAGATAGAGAATCGACCCAGACCAAGGAAGTAACGGGAAAGGTGATCTCAGTCTTTTCATTGCGCGGGGGAGTGGGCGTTTCCATGCTGGCCTCAAACCTTGCTTCATCCTTATCACTAATTTGGGGAAGTCCCGCCGTGTTGGTGGACCTGGCTTTTGTGAACGGGCAAAGCGCCCTTCTCATGGACCTCCCTCTGCGTAACACGTGGGCTGACGTGGGACGTTCCCCTGCCAGCGAAATAGATATTGACATGGTGAATTCCGTCCTGCTTCGGCATGATGCCGGCGTCTATGTCCTCGCTTCACCGCGCCGTCCTGAGGAAGCGGAAGTCATCACTGCCGAGCACGTCAGGCGTGTGATCAGTTTACTTCGCACGTATTACCATTACATTGTGCTCGACCTGCCGCACGATTTTACCGAAACAACCTTGGCCGGTCTGGATATGTCTGATCAGATACTGCTCATGCTGGCTCCTGAAACTGCATCGGTCCGCTGCGCCGCAAATGCCATCGAAACTTTTTCACAGCTTGAGTATCCGCCCGAACGGACGAAACTGATCCTCAATTGGCCTTTTAAGGGCAAGGGCTTGCCTCGTTCCGGAATTGAAAGCGCATTGAAAAAGGAAATGGATGTTGTCATCCCTTACGCCGGCGATGCTGTGGTCACCTCGATCATGTACGGCAAACCCTCCGCGTTGCAGACCCCTCTCGACCCTCTGGGTGCATTCCTCGAAGACATCGCCTATCTTTACAGCAAGGAAGATCAAAAACAAACCCCGCCTGAAAATGTTGGCGAAGGACTCAAACGCGTTAAAGAACGCGCAAAATCCCGGCAGGACAAACCGGCATAATTTATTTTGACAACCAAAAACATTCTGTGGATGTAAAACCGCCTCCCGCTTAACCGACAGTGGGTGGCGGTTTTCTTTGGGTATAATCACCCCATGAGTGACACTCGCAAACGCCCCCTTGACCCCGAAGCCAAACCCGATGACCGCGTGGACAACGCCCTTCGTCCCGAAAAACTGAACGACTTGATCGGGCAGGACCAGGTCAAGGAGAATTTATCCATTTTGATCGATGCCGCGCGCAAACGCGGTGAAGCCCTGGATCACGTCCTTTTTTATGGACCTCCCGGTTTGGGCAAAACGACTCTCGCGCATGTGCTTGCAAATGAGATGGGTGTCAACGTCAAAGTAACGGCCGGACCTGTCATCGAACGTGCCGGCGATCTGGCCGCCATCCTCACCAACTTGCGCGCGGGCGATGTTTTATTCATTGACGAAGTCCATCGTTTGGGACGCGCTGTTGAAGAAGTGCTTTATCCCGCGATGGAAGATTTTGCACTGGATATTGTCATTGGCAAAGGACCATCCGCCCGTTCCATTCGTCTAAAACTACCGCGCTTTACAATCGTCGGCGCAACGACGCGGCTGGCTTTGGTCACAGCGCCATTGCGTGCAAGGTTCGGCGCTGTCTATCGCTTGGATTATTATGACTTGCCCGCCATGCAGTCCATTGTGACTCGTGCCGCGCGTATGTTGAAAGTGGAAGCGGACAAGGACGGTATCGTTGAAATGGCACGCCGCGCCCGAGGAACTCCGCGTGTGGCCTTGCGACTCTTACGCCGCGTGCGTGACTTTGCCCAAGTCCGCGCGGATGGGGTGGTCACAAAGAAAGTTGCCAAGGAAGCCTTGGACTTATTACAAGTTGATCCCCTCGGACTCGACGACGTGGATCGCCGTGTCCTCAAGACCATCATCGAAAAATATAACGGCGGACCTGTCGGCTTGAATACCATCGCCGCCTCCATCAGCGAAGAGCAGGACACCATCATGGATGTGGTCGAGCCTTATCTTTTACAGCTTGGCTTTCTTGACCGCACCCCACAAGGACGCGTCGCTACCAAATCCGCTTATGAACATTTGGGGTTTACCTACACTGAGCAGGGACAGCAAAGACTCTTATAGACGATGGACAATGAACCGTGGACGGTACGGTCAACCGTCCATCGTCCGCGGTCTTTGATTTATGGAAACCATTTCCCGCTACCTCATGTTCGCCGGAATTGCCCTCTTCCTCATCGGCGCAGGGACATATCTCGCCACGAAGTTTGGAATCCCGCTCGGTCGCCTGCCCGGTGACATCCGCATCGAAGGGGAGCATGGAAGTTTTTATTTCCCGGTCACAAGTTCGATTTTGGTTTCGGTGATATTGACAATTGTGGTGAATGTAATTGCTCGGATGATAAAGAAGTAATAGTGATTTGAAAAATGCCCCCATATATCTTTATGAAAATGGAGAATGAATGAGAAAAAATCTTGGCATCCTCTTTTGGTTTATCTTCTTATTGACTGCCTGCAGCACTCCCGCGACAAATACTCCCGCGCCTACAGAAGTAATACTCTCTACCCCCACGCCAGAGCCAATAAAGATTCCATCTCCAAGTGAGATTGGACTTGCGTCCACACAGGATGCAGAGAGTGATGTCGCACTATTTTCTGTAGAGACCGTAAAAGTGGACGATAGTCAGCTTATTTCCCGCGCAGATTTACTAACCGCTCTCGAATTAAAAGACGATGTTTTGAATGCCTATGAAGACGCAATCGACGTGTGGCTGAAAGCAAACGGATTTGGAATTACCAGAAAAGAATATATTTTCAATCCGACGGTATTACAGTGGCGCATAATTGTACGGGATGCCATAACAAGCAATGTCATATGGACAAGTGGATTGAATGATCCGTTCAATTTAAGTGTCGACGTGGCCGGCAATGTGACAATTTCTGATGTGTATACACCTGTAGTTTTTGAAGGAACCCGAGAATCAGAAATTAGATTGATTGGATCGACTGTTGTGATACTAAACGATCCTGTAAAATACGAAGGTGTGTATTTATATACACACTCGATTAATGTATTAAATGGTCAAAAGCAGTTAATCCCTGGGTTGGAAGAAATATTAACTGAAGGTTCAAAAATAGATTTTTCAAATCATGAAATTTTGGAAGGTCATATCGAGAATATAGATAATTTCATTGGAATAAGAGAAAATCGGTATTTTAGAATAAAAGAGGAAGATCTTCCGCAAGCTGTCCAATGGGTAATGGATCGCAGGAAGCTTAATTTGAATACAAACAGACCACTTTTGCTGGCCAAGCCATGGTTTTCAGAGGAAAGTAAAGGGAATTATGGAGCCTCTTGGCATGTAAGCCTTCTTGGACACCAGAATGTAAATTTCATGCCTCGACTACCTTTGTTGATCCAAACAGAATACGGAAAAATTTTTACGATTCTTTATGAAGGGGTCCAAGAAGATGAAAATGGAAATAATCAACCCATTACCTTTCTTTATACAGATTCTCGGGTTCGTTTTTCTGAAAATTCTCCTACTACGCATTTTAGTAACATGATACGTTTTTTTACAATTGACTATATAAAAGAGCATAATAGGAGGTTGGGTTTTGGATTTTGTATTCAGTATGCCCCAACACAAGGCGATGTATTATCTGAATATGCCAAGGCGATTATTAATATAAAAGGTTTACACATCAATCCAATCCGTGAACAGTTTGGAAAGACAGGCAAATTTGGAATAGACACTTCTACTACTATTTTTGCAGGAGGATGTTCTTAATAATATTGAGTTGAAATTCTCTGTCTCCCCCGTAACTGCCATCACTTTTTTCTCTTATTACATTACTAGTAACAGCCTTCACTAGGGGAACGGGATTGGTCGTCAGGTGCATTGAATAATTGTTGTCTAGATGTAATATTTATCATTTGCTCTCGCTTCGAATGTGGAAGAAAATCCAAAATAAAAAAAGGTCGAAGGTCAACAATATTCGACCTGCGTCCCTTGATCTTGTTTACAACTCCACGCTCGTATGCATGGCGGGATAAAACACGGGCGTCAATCTATTTTCCTTTAACTTCTCCATCAATGGCAATGCGCCCCTTTCTTCGCCGTGAACCAGAAAAATGGACTTCGCGCTCTGCTTCACGCCTTTTGCGTATTCGATCAATAAATCCTGACCGGCATGGGAGGATAGTCCATTAATGGTCGCCACTTCTGCTTTGAGTTTATACTCCTCGCCGAAGATCTTCACCTTATTTTCACGGTCTGCAATTCTCCGTCCTAAAGTTTCGGGAGCCTGCCACGAGACGATCATGATCGTGTTGCGTTTGTTCTCTATCGCCCAGCGGATGTGATACACAATGCGTCCCGTCTCTGCCATGCCCGCAGCAGAGATGATGATCATGGGGTCTTTGCGTTCATTCAATTCCTTTGATTCTTCCACATCGGTAATGTAGGTCAGCAATTTGAAATCCAGCGCTGGATGTCCGCTGCGCAGGAGTTCCTTCATTTCATCGTCATAACATTCATTATGCTGACGGAAGATAATGGATGCGTTCACCGCCAGCGGACTATCCACATAAATGGGCACGGCGGGTAATTCGCCCGCAGCATACATTTGACTCAGGTTGTAGACCAATTCCTGCGTGCGGCCCACTGCAAAAGAGGGGATGATCACCTTGCCTTTCCGATCAAGCGTCCGCAAGATGACATCGCGCATTTCGACGTAGGCTTCTTCCGGGGAGCGGTGAGGTTTGTCGCCGTAGGTTGATTCCATCAGCAAGAAATCCGCCTGTTTTGGCAGCACAGGATCGCGGAGGATCGGCAGGTCGCGGCGGCCGATGTCACCTGAAAACCACAGACTCGTTTTATGTTTTTTCTCTTCGAGGTTCAGCGCAATGGATGCAGAGCCGAGGATATGCCCGGCGTCATGAAAAGTTGCCATCGCGCCCGGCGCGGCTTCAAAAGGCTTGTCGTAATCCAATTCATGCAGCAACGGCTTGACCTTCTTTGCATCTTCTTCGTCATAAAGCGGCAGGACTTTTTCCGCCTTGCGTTTCTTATTGTGAAAATTAATGCTGTCCGCCTGCTTTTCCTGAATATGCCCCGAGTCTCTTAGCATCAAGTCTGCCAAATGTGCGGTGGCGCGCGTGGCATAGATCGGACCGTTATAACCCTGCTTGACCAGGTTGGGCAAATTACCCGAATGGTCAATGTGCGCGTGAGAGAGGATCACAGCGTCAATGGTGCTAACGTCAAATGGGAAATTATGGTTTCGTTCATAACATTCTTTTCGCCGCCCCTGATACATTCCGCAATCGAGCAACAACCGCGAGCCGTTTATTTCCACCAGATGCATCGAGCCGGTTACCGTTTGCGCCGCGCCGTGAAAACTGAGTTTCATTTTGGCCTCCGTGAATGCTATTGTGCTTTCTTTTTTTATTCTAATCCATTATCATGGAACTACAAATGAAAACTTCCGACTTTGATTATCACCTGCCCGAATCTTCCATCGCACAGACTCCTGTGGAGCCGCGTGACTCATCCCGACTCTTGGTCCTGCATCGTGATTCTGCGGATGTAGAGCATCGCATCTTTCGTGACCTCAGCCTGCTTCTGCGGCCGAATGATCTCCTCGTCCTCAACCGGACTCGGGTCATCCCTGCCAGAATATTCGCTAAAAAAGAAACCGGCGGCCGCGTGGAGCTGCTCCTCCTCCGTCGCCGTGACGAGTTGACATGGGAAGCCTTGGTAGGCGGCAAGGGACTCAATGTTGGCAAACTGGTGAAAGTTGAAAATGGACCAGACGCCGAGATCATGGAAATATTGGAAGGCTCGGAACGCTTGATAAAATTTTCCGAACCCATCGAACCGTTTTTCCCCAAAGTAGGAAATATTCCGCTCCCGCCATATATCCATGAAAAATTAAGCGACCCCGAACGCTATCAAACCATCTTCGCTAAAGAGATGGGCTCCGCCGCCGCCCCGACAGCAGGACTGCATTTCACCCCGCAATTGCTGGATGAACTACAACAAAAAGGGGTGAAGATCGCTTATGTCACCCTGCATGTTGGCTTGGACACTTTCGCCCCGGTCACGGAAGATGATCCCGAAGAGCATAAGATCCATACTGAGTGGTGTGAACTCCCCCAAGAAACAGCAGATTTGATAAATGAGACAAAACGAAATGGTGGGCGAGTGGTTGCGGTTGGGACTACTTCAGTGCGGACATTGGAGTCGGTGGGAGTCGGAAACCGGGAGTCGGGCATGATTTCCAATTCCCGATTCCCGACTCCCAATTCCCAAGTCTCTGCATTTCTCGGTCCCACTTCCATCTTCATCCTCCCCGGCTATCAATTCAAGGTTGTGGATGCAATGATCACGAACTTCCATTTGCCCAAGTCCACGCTGATCATGCTGGTCAGCGCTTTTGCGGGGCGGGAGAAGATCTTGTCCGCGTATGAAACGGCCATTAGGGAAGGCTATCGGTTTTATTCTTTTGGGGATGCGATGTTCATCTTGTAAAATGGCATATCATGGTAGTGGCCTCCAAACTGAACCGTTAGAACAAGTTTGAGGGCCTTCGTTCATTACTGCTCCAACCCATGAGAAAAAGCCTGTTCCATCAGTTTTTATTATTCCATCTTTTGAAGGACCAGCATAGTCGTTGAGTATGCTTGAACCTGAATAGCAAAAGTGGACATATTGTTGGCCTGGTGAAACTTCATAATTTAGGATGGTCATCCCTTTGATTGCGTCTAAATTTTGAGTTGGGCAATTAATATGGCTGTTCAACAAACTGTAAATGCACAGATTTCCAATTGAGTTATCTTGTGATGCGTAAATATAGGTGTAATAAATAGAATTGTCGTCAATTCCCCATGAATAAACACCGGTTGTTACCAACTCGTATTCTTCAGGAACGAAACGAGGAATGCTTCTCAAACACCTTTTCTCGCCAAGGTTTAAAAACAGGATACAAGGAGCGTCTTTGAATCGAAAACCGTAAGTTACATATCGAGACCATGCATTTTGATAAAGAATTTTGTTGCCATCATGCGACCATCTTATGATGCCGAAATCCCCGGAGTAAGAAGAGAGAATTTCTCCTGAAGTGACATCTACTATAGTTAATAAAATCGATTCTGTTAATAACGAATCAGTTGGTTCAGGCTTGCCTTGCAGGTAAGCTAATTGTCCTTCGTCATTTGGAGACCACGCGAACTCGATACCATACATGCCATTTGCAAGTGAGTTTTTCCAAACAACTTGATTGGTTTTGGTGTCTATTACTTCTATTTCAGTCTTGTAGTCTCCAGTCCAGTTTGCAGTGAAAAGCCCGCTTTTTGAATTTTCCTGCCGGAACGCCGCACGTTCGAAGACTGGGTTATTCGTCAAAGAATCTTTGAGTAACACTAATTCGCTGGCTGTATCTCCTGATCCGTTTTCGTAATCATCGTATCCTTGATTCAAAAGCCGGGTAGTCTCCTGTGAAACTTCTTGCATAGAGACCTGTCCTGTTGGCAGGTTGATTTGGTATGAAGTGCTTAAGTCTTTGGAAAGGAGTCCGAAATTTTCATTGTCAAACCAGAAATAACCACTTATATCTTGTGGCATCAATATTTCATATTTCTCTCCGGTGATAGCATTGAAGAATGCGATTTTTCGTTTCCCTTCATAATCATCTGTAATTAGGGCTGCTACAATGTTAGTGTCAGGGTCCTTCATCCATGCAGGTAAATCATAATAATCAAACAGAGACTCTGAAGTGTTTTCGGATACTGGTGTGGGGTCAGTATCTTCTAACGGTGAACTTTCTGTTTCAGAGTCTGGTACTATAGCTGTAACAGTTTCATTCGTGGGAGGAATTTGGGGAGTTTGTCCCACATTCCCTGTGCAAGAGGTTAAAGCAAAAATTAAAATTCCAATGATTATTTTTCTCATATAGTCCCTCAAGAATATTTTAGTTTTGTATGAAATTATATCCCTTTAGTTTCTGTCAATAAATACAATTACAATAAACTCATGACTTCTTCATTAGATTCTCTCAACAACGAAATCATTACCTGCCGCAAATGTCCGCGCTTGGTGGAATGGCGTGAGGAAGTTGCGCGGGTAAAACGCAAGGCATATAAAGATGAAGAATATTGGGGCAAGCCTGTCCCCGGTTTTGGTGACCCGAATGCGCGCGTGCTTGTGGTGGGGCTGGCTCCCGGCGCACATGGCTCCAACCGTACGGGACGTCAATTCACGGGGGATGCTTCGGGTGGATTCCTTTTCCCAGCTTTGTACCATGCTGGGTTCGCGAATCAGGCCCGGGCGGAGTCCCGAAGCGATGGTCTTATCCTCAAAGATATGTACATCACCGCGTCAGGTCGCTGCGCCCCGCCGGATAATAAGCCTAATCCGGAAGAGTTGAATAATTGCCAGCCATTTCTCGAACGTGAGTTGGAGATCATCAAGCCGAAAGTCATTGTGTGTTTGGGTAAGATTGCCTTCGATAGAATCCTCAAAATATTCGCGCTTCGCAACTTGAAATTCTCACACGGCGCAGTTTATGAACTGACAACTGATCACTGGATACTGGCGTCCTATCATCCCAGCCAGCAAAACACGTTGACCGGAAAATTGACGATTGAAATGTTCGATCAAATTTGGAAGAAAGCGAAATCACTACTCAAATGACTCTAACAAACATCATCACGCCGGGGCAGCTCGCTCCTGATTTTGAGCTCAAAGATATAAACAAAAATTCTGTGCGTCTTTCCAGTTTTCGCGGGAGCAAGCCAGTGGTGCTTGCCTTTCTGCGCGGCTTCACCTGACCCTACTGCCGCGCGCAGTTGGCGCGCATGAGGAATCACTACGAAGACTTCACATCGCGAGGTGTGGAGATCATTGCTGTTGGCCCGAACGATTCACTTTCCTTCCAAACTTATTGGATAAATGAAAATATTCCCTACATCGGCCTGCCCGACCCTGACCATCGCGTTGCAAAGTTGTATCGCCAGGAAGTGAATTTATTCAAACTGGGGCGCATGCCAATGAATACGGTCCTTGATATCAAGGGTTACTTGCGCTACGTTCACTTTGGTTCATCCATGGCAGATATTCCCGATAACGAAACCTTTCTCAACGTAATAGACCAGCTTAACACATCATCCATCTAGCATGGCCCTCGGACGTATAGCTTTTCTTGGTTCAGGTGAAACTTCCCTCGCGGGCGGACGCATCTTTGAATCCCTTGCCCGGAATATTTCCGGGCCTTTACATGTTTCTGTAATGGAAACGACGGCCGGCTTTGAATTGAATTCCCTTCAAGTGGCCGGGCGTGTGGCGGATTTCCTCAAGGTGCGTTTGCAAAATTACAACCCCACAATTGACATTATCCCGGCCCGCAAACAAGGGACAGAGTTCAGCCCGGATAATCCTGAAATCCTAAAACCTTTGCTCAACGCCAATATTATTTTTATGGGACCCGGCAGCCCCAGTTATGCCGTCCGTCAATTGCGCGATTCGCTCGCATGGGACATCATCCGCGCGCGTCACCGGCTTGGCGCAACTTTGATCTTTGCATCCGCTGCCACGATCTCGGTGGGCACATGGGCTTTGCCTGTCTATGAGATTTACAAAGTGGGCGAGGACGTGCATTCCAAACCCGGGCTTGATCTCTTCGCAGATTTCGGAATGCATCTTTCTTTTGTCCCGCATTGGAACAATGCCGATGGCGGCGTTGACCTTGATACCAGCCGTTGTTTTATGGGCCTGGAGCGTTTCTTGCAGTGGTGCGGGCTTCTCCCATCTGAAAACATCACCATCGGTTTGGATGAACACACCGGTCTCATCCTTGATTTTGAAAATGGTCAATGTGAAGTGAGCGGGGTGAGTTCTGTCTCCTTGGTGCGCGAGTGTGATCCGGAGATATTTCCCTCCGGTGCAAAATTTGACTTAAAGGAACTGGGGCAATTTACCGTCCCAAGTCCGCTTGAAAAAGGGGTCCGCTCTGAAGTGTGGGAAATGATCCTTAACGCTTCCAAAGATATTGACGAAGATACGCCTCCTGACGAAGCCTTGAAATTGCTCGAACAACGCAAAGAGGCTCGTGCCCGAAAAGACTTTGCAGAATCAGACAGGCTGCGCGAGCAAATTGCATTTTTAGGTTGGCTGGTTCAAGACAGCAAAGAGGGACAAAAATTGATCAAAATGTAGGTCACGCTTCAAGCGTGACCTTTTCATTTATGCGATAAAATAATTGCGCAAGAAACATAAGGAGATTCAATGCGCGCAGTAGACATCATCATCAAAAAACGCGAAAAACAGGAACTAACTTCGCAGGAGATCGAGTTCTTCATCAATGGCTTTACCAACGGGGACATTCCTGATTATCAGGCCTCCGCTTTTGCAATGGCTGTTCTTTTAAACGGCATGACTGCCCATGAAACCAAAGACCTGACCCTTGCAATGGCACATTCCGGACAAATACTGGATCTGTCCAATATCGTGGATGTGGTTGTGGATAAACATTCCTCCGGCGGTGTCGGCGATAAGACCAGCATATCCGTCATGCCGATGGTGGCGGCTTGCGGCCTGCCCGTTGGCAAAATGTCCGGCCGTGGACTTGGCTTTAGCGGCGGCACTCTCGACAAACTCGAATCGATCCCCGGTTATCGCGTGGATTTGACTACAGATGAATTTAAGCAGCAATTAAAAGAAAAAGGTATCGTACTAACAGGGCAGTCGCTAGACCTTGCGCCCGCAGACGGAAAAATGTACGCCCTCCGTGATGTGACCGGCACGGTTCCCTCAACTCCCTTGATCGCATCTTCCATTATGTGCAAAAAGATCGCGGCTGGCGCGACAGCCATTGTACTGGATGTAAAGGTGGGTTTGGGCGCATTCATGGAAACGCTTGAAGAAGGCCGCAAACTGGCGAAACTAATGGTGGATATTGGTCATTTGGCGGGACGAAAAACTGTCGCTTTGCTTTCTGACATGAATCAGCCTTTGGGAAGTGCAGTCGGCAACTCCCTCGAAATGATCGAAGCCATTCAACTTCTGCGCGGACAAGCTCCCGCAGATTATTATGAACACTGCCTGCATGTTGCCGCGCATGTGCTTGTCTTGGGCGGGCGGGCAAAGGATTTGAGCGTAGGCCGCGCGATGGCTGAGCAATGTATTTCAGACGGAAGCGCGCTGGAAAAATTCCGCGTGCTGGTTCAGGCGCAGGGCGGTGATATTTCTTATGTTGACGATGTCTCCAAATTCGGGCACGCAAAATATATCAAAGTGGTGAATGTCCCTCGAAGCGGATTCATTTCACAGGTCCATGCCAGGATCGTGGGGGAGGCGGCTGTAACGCTTGGGGCAGGTCGCGCCAAAAAGGGCGATCCCATTGATCATGCGGTCGGTTTTATCATCCACAAAAAAGTAGGTGATAAAGTTAAAGCAGGCGAACCTTTGTTTGAAGTACATGCCAATGATGAGAAAAAACTGGAAGAAGCCCGCGATTCCGTTCTCTCTGCTCATAAATTTAGTGATGAATTTGTATCGCCACTCCCTCTGTTTTACGAGTAAAATAGTGGATAGGATTGCATAATTTTTAAGAATCGCGCATACTAACTCAGGAAAACGGCAATGGCAAAAGTCTCATTAAGAATTTACAATCGTGAAATCGAAAGCCTCGTTGAGCAGGGACGTACAGATGAGGCCGTCGCACACTGCCACCACATTTTAAGGACATTCCCCAAAAATCTTGAAACCTATCGCTTATTAGGCAAGGCTTACCTTGAGTCAAAACGATTTGGCGATGCCGTGGATATTTTCAGCCGCGTGCTGAATGCCGTGCCTGAAGATTTTATCGCTCATGTTGGGATGAGCATTATCCGTGATGAGCAAAACAAACTCGATGATTCCATCTGGCACATGGAGCGCGCTTTTGAATCCCAGCCATCCAATGCCGCCATTCAAAGCGAACTGCAAAGGCTTTATGCCCGTCGTGATGGCGTGGAACCGCTGAAGATCCGCATGACCCGCGGCGCTCTTGCTTTTATGTATGTGCAGGGTGAATTGTATCCGCAGGCTATCGCTGAGGTCCGCTCGGTACTTGCTGAGGACCCGAATCGCGGCGATATGAAAGTCCTGCTAGCGCGCGCTTATTTCAGAAGCGGTCAAAAAGCCGATGCTTCGGACATGTGCGCACAGTTACTTAAACAATATCCATATTGTCTCGATGCAAATCGGATCATGATGGAACTCCTGCCGGCTACAGCCGGAGCGACTGAAAGCACACAGGTCTATCGCACACGTGTTGTCGAGATGGACCCTTATGCTACTTTTGCCAAAGGATCGGTTTTCCAATCCAATCAAGTGGCCGATGCGGCAGTTAATTTGGAGAAACTGGAATATTCTGCTGCTGAAAAAACTGCGGAAACCAATTGGGATTCATCTCTTGGCATTGGGCTTGGTGCTGCCTCTGCAATCGCCGGCTCTTCATCTGATGAACATCCTGAGTGGTTAAAGTCAGGCAGTGTTTCTGAGGATGCAATTTATGCCCGCCCCTTGCCTGATGATGAACCTGTGCCTGCCAAGTCAGAGGAAGGCATCCCGGACTTTTTACGTGCGGCTGGCTGGGGTGAATCCAATACCCCGGAGCAACCTTCCTCATTCTTTGATCAGGAACCGGCTGCTGATAATAACCTTGTCCCTGCGGACTTGCCTGACTGGCTCAAGGGACAGGCTCCTTCGGCTGCATCAACACCCCAGGCAGCGCCGCCCTTATCAATGGATCAAACTCCAGATTGGCTGACCGGGCTTGGGAATAATGTTCAACCTGTAGAGTCTGTTCCTGCCCAATCTGATGATATTAAAACCTGGCTAAGTGGATTGGACAATGCGCAGGAAGCAAAAGCCGTACCTGCTTCACAGTCCGATGATCTTCCTGATTGGCTTGGCGGGTTGGGTGATGTGAAAGCCTCTGAACCTGCTACCACGCCGACCCCATCTGAGGAAGTAGACAATTGGCGGCGCAGTTTGGATGAAGCTAAATCTTCTGAACCTGCACAACAAGCCAGCGATATTCCTGATTGGCTCAGCGGGCTCGGTGGCGCGGGACTTGCTGGAACCCCTGCACAACCTGCCAATGTTCCCGATTGGCTTAATGAACCTAAAACTTCCGAACCTGCGCAGCCTGCCGATGCCCCTGACTGGCTTGCCGGTCAGAATGATGCGAAAGTTTCCGAACCTGCTTCAGCGCAGACTGGTGACGTTCCAAGCTGGCTGTCTGGATTGGATGATGCAAAATCCACCGAACCTGTTGATGTCCCTGACTGGTTATCCGGACTTGATGATGCGAAGACCTCTGAACCTGCTTCATCTGAAACTGGGGATGTTTCTGAATTTCTAAGCAACCTCGATAATCAACCTGCTCAACCCCAGGCATCCGTTGAAGAACTTGGGTCATCCTCTCAGGAACAGGATGCCGGTGTGGCATGGCTTGAATCACTGGCCGCCAAACATGGCGCCAAACCTGAAGAATTGGTTACTGACCCGAACAAGCGCAGCGAGACTCCGCCTGAATGGGTACAACAGGCGCAAAATATTAATCAGCAGACAATGGCGCAGCCATCCATTGAAAGTCTTGGAGCATCCTCTCAAGAACAGGATGATGGCGTAGCATGGCTTGAATCACTTGCGGCCAAACACGGCGCCAAGCCGGAAGAACTGGTCACCGACCCGAACAAGCGCAGTGAGACTCCGCCCGAATGGGTACAACAGGCGCGCGCCGCGTCAGAGGCTGAACCAGTCAAGTCACAGGATGAACAGCCTGCGCCTGTGGAAGGCGCGTTAAATATCGGTGAACAATTCTTTGCCGAATTTGAAAATACATCCACCAGCGTTGCCCCAGCAGATGAAACTGGCATGTGGCTGCGCAACCTCGACGAAAAAGAAAAGCAGGAAGAACCCAAAGAAGTCCCTGCGTGGATGAAGGATTTGAAATTCCTTTCTGAACAAAGCGAAAAGCAAAGTCATCCAACTCCTCCCGAAGTCCCTCAATGGCTATCTGGTGACCATTCCGTCTCTCAAGATCAAGTACAGGAAGAACCTGCCGCACAAAATTCCGATCTTCCAAATTGGTTAAGCAGCATGGATGAAGAAGCACCCGCAAAGAATGTTATTAGCGAGCCAGGCTTGCAAGACCAGGACCTATCAAGTTGGTTGAGCGGACTGGATGATGAACCCGGTCTTCCCTTTGACGCTTATCCGACCCCCAATTCTATTTTGGCCGATGCAATGCCACGCCTGAATAATTCCGTGCCGGTTGAAAAGCCGGAACCTGTGGCTGATAAGTCATCAGAATTGCCATCCTGGTTAAGTGATGTGGATGCAAAACCGCAGGAAGACTTGGAAGATGACTTGTGGAAGAAATCTGTGGACATGGAAGCTGTCGCCGCATCCGTTCCGACCGAGGAGCCTGCTCCTGTTATTCTGGAAGCCGAACTTCCCGACTGGTTGCAGACCGCACAAACTGAATCCGCGCAAGTCGCAGAAGATGTGAATGCGGAAAGTGATGATACTCCACCGTGGCTGCACCGTGAAAAATATGAAGCGGACGAACCCGTACAACCCACGCCCACTTCACCCTCCGATTGGCATCCTGTGGAAGCAAAGGAAACCATCCCTGCGCCAATGCAAAAAGAGGAACCCGTCATTGAAGCGGCGCGCGAACCTGTTGTGCAGCAGGAAACACCTGCCAGGAAGAAATCCGGTTTATCCGCGCGGACATCTCAACCTGAGGTGAATGTTTCAGAATTGCTGACTCAGGCCAAGAGTGAGTTGGATCGCGGTGATATTCCGACAGCATTGAACCATTATGGGAAGCTCATCAAGAAGGGCAAGAACCTTGAAGAATGCATCCGTGACCTGAGTGAATCGCAATATCGCTATCCCGTTGAAGTTGGGATCTGGCAAACATTAGGTGACGCCTATATGCGCTCGAACCGTTTGAAGGAAGCGCTCGAAGCCTATAACAAGGCGGAAGAGTTAATTCGTTAATACATGTCACGCTCACGCCGCCGTCCTCGGCGGCGTTCAATTGCCGTACCCGGCGATTGATGCAAGTTGACATAATTTATTTTTTGGAGGATTTTCTGTGGAAAGAACGCTCGTACTTGTAAAACCCGATGGCGTGCAGCGCGGACTCATCGGTGAAGTGATCGCCCGATTTGAACGCCGTGGGCTTCGATTGGTGGCTGCGAAATTTATTCAAGTCAGCCAGACCCTGGCTGAGACGCATTATGCAGAACATAAAGGCAAGCCGTTCTATGATGGCTTGATCTCATACATCACATCCGCGCCTGTGATGGCGATGGTATGGGAAGGGCCAAATGGAGTCGCCGCTGTACGTCAGACCGTTGGCTCGACCAAACCTGTCGAAGCCGCGCCCGGCACCATACGCCACGACTTTGGTCTTGAAGTCGGCCGCAACCTGATCCACGCTTCGGACAAACCCGAAACTGGCGAACGCGAAGTAGCGCTCTGGTTCAAGAAGGAAGAGTTGGTGGATTGGAAGCGTGCTGTAGACCAGTGGGTGTTTGAGAAATAGTAATTGGTAAGCGGTAATTGAAAAAGACCTGGGGCTGTCTAAAAAGGTAAGTGTAGGCAGTCAAAACAGAAAAAAGGTAAAAAACTGGCAGTCATTGGGCTGCCAGTTTTCGTAGATTGTGAGCAATGGAAAGAATGCCCCATTCGGTCTCCACTTTCTTCAATCCCCTG
>JACRMH010000054.1 GCA_016219545.1 Chloroflexota bacterium
ATGAAAAATATGAGCTCAATATTGAAAGGCTATTTTCAGTCCTGTCCGAGCGCACCAGACTTGTAGTTTTTGTCACTCCTCACAATCCTTCTGGAACTTCAACAACACAAAAGACCATTGAAACGGCTATTAGCCTTATCCAACAAAAAAGCCCCAGAGCCTATATTTTGATTGATGAAACCTACCGTGAAGCAACTTATGGAGATAATCAAGCCGCTCTTTCTATGGCGGGGTTTTCCGAGCGCACACTTACAACAACGTCTTTATCAAAATGTCATGGCGCACCTGGAATTCGGGTAGGATGGTTGACCTGCAACGACGGCAAACTGCTAGAACAATTAGCATTGGCAAAGATGAATACTGTTATTTCTTGCTCTGTTTTGGATGAGATGGTTGGATTTCACATATTGAGAAACAGTCAGAACATACTTGGCGATAGAAAAATGTTACTTCAAAAAGGTGTAACAATTGTCGAGAACTGGATTCAAGAAAATTCAGAATTTGTTGAATGGGTACGTCCAAATGCTGGCGCTTTGTGTTGTGTTCGCTTAAGACCAGATGTATTCAACGGCACAGAAGTTAATAATTTTTATTCCCAGGCTGGTAACGCACAAATACAACTTGCGTCTGGTGAATGGTTTGGTGAGCAAAAAAGAGTCTTTCGGCTAGGGTTTGGTTTTCTTCCACTGCCTTTGTTAGAACAGGCTCTTTCCCTTTTAGAAGACAAATTGAGAAAGACAAAAGGCAGCTAACAAAGCGTGGAGCAAAGATACTACCTGACGATGGTGACTGTCTATAGCGCTTGTGTATATCCTAAGCAGTTTTCTATGCCTTGGACTTTTTTTTCTGGGTGAACATCCTCGTCATCCCCGATCCAGTATAGTTGCCCATTATGAGGGTGATGATGCATACCGTTGAAGTCTTTGAATAAATGCCGATCAACCAAGCTGGGTCTTATGATTAGAAACAAACTATTTGTCAAATTAGGAAATGGAAGCTACCTTTTCTGCCCGTAAATATGGTTCCCCGCGTTCCTTGTCCATCTCCATCACCCCTGTAATCAAAAAAGGCTTGATTGAATCAAACAAAGATTTGGCATGGCGATAAACCTCTGGAAATAGAATGGCATCCAGTGTTCCATCAAGGTCTTCCAGAGTCAGGAATAGCATCGAATCACCTTTTGCCGTTCGACTGCGATGGGAGGTCTGCCGCACACCCGCAACAGTCACCCTGCGTCCAATTCTTTCAGCAGCCTCAAGAGTAGAGATTGCTCCAGCTGCAATGATTTTCTCTGAGACCAATTCAAGCGGATGAGCATCCAAACTGGCGCCGAGGATTTCCAATTGCGCATTTACTTTCTGCTCCAATGTCCAATCTTCTTCGCGGGTCTCTGTCCACTCAAAGAGACTCATCTGGTTTTGTTGCCAGCCGCCATTTTGCAATCGCCTGAGTATCGAGGGAATTTTCCCCAATCCATCCAATGCACCAACCCGTGCGAGATTTTCAGCCTCCTGAGCCCGTGGATCGACTCGTGTCAAAAAATCTTCGAGAGAAACGAAGGGTGAGAACTGCATGATACGCTTGATTGTCCGCTGGGTTAATTCCTTGACCTGATCCAGTCCCATGAAGAGTGCGCCTTGACCGGAGTCTGCAAGTTTCCTCACTGAAAAATTATGCACGGAATAATTCACATGTGGCGGGCGAACAATCAATCCGATACGACGTGCTTCACTGAGATAAACGCGCTGGCTGTAATACCCGCCCCAGTTGGCTAATACTGCCGCCATGAACTCAGCTGGAAAATACGATTTACACCAAGCCGAACGCCAGGCAACGCTAGCATATGAGGCGGCATGCGCTTTGGGGAACCCATAGCCGGCAAAGGCTGCCATCATTTCCCAAATTCGTCCACCGATTTCTAGTGGCACGCCGCTTTTTTCCTGTGCCTGACCGACAAACTTCTTTTCCAACTCCTGCATCTTTTTACCTGGATCGAAATGACTCATCGCCCGACGCAACAGGTCCGCTTCTGCCAGACTAAAGCCTGCCAGTTCATTGGCAATCCGTAACACCTGTTCCTGATACAGGACCACACCAAAGGTTTCATCAAGCAATGGGGCAAGTGCTGGATGAAGATGTTTGACCTGTTCTTCTCCTTTGAAGCGGCGCACGAAGGCATCCTTGAGTCCACCGCTGAGCGGTCCTGGTCGATACAAAGCCAGCGCGGCCATGATGTCATCTTCACTGCGCGCATGGATCTCGCGCAAGGTGGCACGCATGCCCGGGCTTTCGATCTGGAAACAACCGATCGTTTCTCCCTTTTCAATACGTTGAGCTGTCGCAGGGTCATCGGATGGAGTCGAATCCAAAACAGCCAGTGGAGTCGGATATCGATCCGGTTGACTCTCCTGAATAAATTCCGCCACATCGCCTAGAACAGTCAGGCCGCGAATACCAAGCAGATCGATCTTGACCAACCCCAGGGACTCCACCGATTCCAAATCCAATTGTGTGATGATGACGCCTTTTCCACCTGAGCGCATGACAGGCACAAGGTCCGTCAACACACCTGGGGCGACAATCACACCACCCGGATGCATCGAGAGATGGCGCGGCAGTTTCAGGATGGACTCAGCATCATCGAAGATGGTTTGATAGAACTGTGCTGGATGGGTGACACGCAATTCTGCGAAAGGTGAGGGCGGGTCTTTTCCTTCTTCGGATTCTTCAAAGCGTGCCCACCATGAATGCGGAAGTTGGCTGGCAAGCTCACGCACCTTCGAAGGTTCCAATCCATGTGCCTTGGCTACATCACCCAATGCGGAGCGCGGACGGTATCGGTTGATCGTTCCCACCATTGCGACGCGGTCCGATCCATAAGTATCAAAGACATGCTGGATGACTGAGTCTCTTCGGCGCGAACACAGGTCGGTATCGATATCCGGAGGAGTGGTGCGGGCTGGATTCAGGAAGCGTTCGAAATATAAATTCAGCCGTAGTGGGTCCGGGCTGGTGATGCCCAAACAATGCGCCACAAGAGAGGAAGCCGCCGAACCACGAGAAGAGAATGGAACCCCAGTTTGTCTGGCAAAATCCATGATGTCTTCCACGATCAAGAAGATCGGTTCGAAGCCCATCCGTGCGATTGTATCCAACTCGTGATCCAGGCGGGCTTGGATCACAGGGGTAATCTCACCGTATAAATGCTTCGCACCTTCTGTGGCTTTATTTCGCAAGTGTTGCGCCGCAGTGACTCCAACGGGCAAAGGAACAGTGGGCATTTGAGACTTGCCAATCGGCAGATCAAATTTACAGCGTTCTGCAATTTCCATTGTCGCGACCAGTGCTTGAGGATATTCTTTGAAGCGTGTTTCCATTTCATGCGAACTCATGAACCAGGCATTGGATGGCGCGACCGCATCATCCGGAATGGTACTGATGGTTTTGTTTAAGCGGATCGCGGTGAGAGTCCGTTGCAGAGTAGCTTGATCGGGGTTGAGAAAATAGATTGGATGGGTAACCACGGTAGACAATGCGAATGTACGCGCAAGCTCTGAAAGAGAAGCAGCGCTGGATGGGTCTCGCAGGGCAACATACAGACGATCTGAAAAAATTTCTTTGAGTGCATTCGGTTCGCTGCTCAGTGCGATCAGGTCTTTGGAATATGTTGAAAGCATATCCAATGCACAAGGTTGTTCGGGATCATCTCGAAGCGCAAGCGCACTGCTCAGCCGGCAAAGATTGGACCAACCCTCGTGGCTGGTTGCCAGAAGATTAAGGGGAGCGTGGCCAAGATCAACCTCCAAACCGATGACCGGTTGAATTCCATTCTGTTTGCAGGTAGTGAAAAACTCAATCGCGCCTGTCAGCAAATTGTGATCGGTGAGACCAATAGCCGGCATCCCATGAGCCTGAGCTGTCTGCACCAGGTCGGCAGGAGTCATTAGTCCTTCCTGCAAGGAGAAGGCGGAATGAGCGGTGAGATGAATATACATCGAGGCAATTGTAAACGGTCTAAGCCTTTATTTCTGGCAATCTACTTAGCGACACGAACGGAAATCCCTCACTCATCTTTCTATATCATCACGGCATGTCAACCAAACAAGACGATAACAAGATTAGTTTACCCTTCATCATTCGGGGTCAGGAAATTAATTCTGACGATCTGCTGTATCAGAGTCGCGATGGAAAAGTTCAATTCCATTATCCCGATCCGAGTCCGTTACTGGATCAGATCATCCTGCCTGACCCAACTCAACTCCAGCGCGATTTCACTAATGTCTCTGTGAGCGAGATCATCCGATTCCTTTCCGAAGCCGGCAAGGCCATGACACTTAACAACGCGCGCATGGAAAAAGCCTGTCAGTTCAGTATGCCGTTCAGCGCTCTCCCGCCTTCCATTGTGAGAGGCAGCTACGAGCTGATCCCGATTGTCTTTTCAAAGATGGCACTTCGCACAATGGTCGAGAATGAGATCGGCTCGAAATATCTGGATGGCTGGGTCGAGATGCCCTATGCAGACAAGGTCGCCCGCCGCCGTGCATACGGTGCAAGAACTTTACATTTCATTTCTGGCAACGTGCCTGTTGTTGCCGCTCTGAGCATCGCACGCGCCGCGCTGATCAAATCAGACAACATCGTGAAGGTTGCACCCAATGATCCACTCACCGCCTGGGCCATCGTTGGAGCAATGCTGGATGTCGATCCCAATCATCCGGTCACAAAACACTTCTCGGTCGTGTACTGGCCGAAGGATATGCTGGAGTTCGAGAATGAATTGATCCAGCCGCGTTATTTGGAAAAGATTATCTCTTGGGGCGGCGCATTGGGCGGAGTCAATTCCACGCTCAATCATGGCAGCCTGCAAGCCTCTGGTATTGATGTGATCGCATTGGGACCTAAGTTCAGCATTTCCATATTAGGTTCGGAAGCGTTTAAGTCATATGAAGATATTGAGCGGGTTGCCAAGCTAACTGCCAAAGACGCAGGTTCCTTCAACATGGAATCTTGTGGCTCAGCACGTTTTCATTATGTTCAAGCCACTCCTGTTCAGGCAAAGGAATATGCCAGGCGGTTGTATATGCATATGCAAAAACAGGACCCGGCACTCAGCACCATCCCGAAAAATTTTCCAACTAACCTTCATGATGAATTGAATGCAGCTCGCACCCAGGACGATCTCTATTTTGTCGTCGGCGGTGAAAAAGAGGAAGGTGCAGTTGTAGTCAGCCTCACTGGCGATGCACCTGATTTCTTTCCGACCCATAAAGTGGTGGTTGTTATTCCGTTCAGCGGCGACCCTGCCCAACTTGCCGACCGCATTCATCCCTCCACACAAACAGTTGGCATCTACCCAGAGACCCTAAAAAAACCATTACGAGATGTACTGGTTGCGCGTGGCGTCTGTCGATTCATTTCCATCGGACACACCATCGATTACGCCATTGGCGGTCCATTCAATTCATATGAGATCATGCGGCGCGCCTGCCGTTGGATTCTGGACGAGACCTATCCATCCAAATGGTCTCTGCCGTGGTTTTACACGCGCAAAGCCTGGCAGATCCTCAAACATCACATTTTCTAGGAGATTTACTTCATGACTGCTTCAACTTTTTCAGGACCACCCGAAACCTGGCCCCGCATACCGGTACGATCCTTGTTCTCCCTTTCAAAGAATGATTTGGAGTCCCTGCAGCTTCAGTGGGCGCAGAAACGCTTCACGCAATTGCAGGAGCATATTCCCGCCCTGGAGTCTTTGGCAGAGCAACAAGGTGTGAAAATCATCGAGGACTTTGATACATTGGCAACGATCCTTTTCACACACCAGGTCTATAAGAACTATCCTTTTGCATTCATCGAGCGCAAGCAGTTCACTGAATTAACCCGCTGGTTGAACAAGCTAACGACTCATGACTTATCCACACTCGACATGCGTGGTGTGAATAGCATTGATGAATGGCTCGAACGCCTGGATGAAGCCGGCATGTTCGTCTTTCACTCGACAGGTACGAGCGGAAAGTTAAGTTTCTTTCCGCGCAGCCAGACTGAGAGGGAAGCCTGGATCGAGGGTACGTATGCTTTTCTCGAAGCCTTCATGCCTGGCATCCGCAATACACATCTGCCGGTCTTCTGGCCGGCCTATCGCAGTGGTCGTCAGGCCGGCATGCGTCTGATCTCGCATTTCGGAACTGCATTGGCTGGAAGCGAAGCCGAATATCACAGCCTCTTCGATGCGCCGATGTCAGCGGACTTCATGTCGTTGGCCATGCGCATGAAGCATGCACAGGAACACGGCGATCTGACGACGATGGATAAGATCAAAGCCATCTTCAAGACCAAAGGGGAGATCGTCACACTCAAAGCACGCAAAGCGGGTCTCACCAAAAATTTCTTCGAGAAGATGGTGCGTGAATATCGCGGACGGCGCGTTTTCCTGATGGCTTCGGCTACTGACTTATTGGATGTGGCGCTTGAGGGAATCCAGAATGGAGAAAGAAAAATCTTTGCACATGACTCCGTTCTTCTCACTGGTGGCGGCTTCAAAGGCAGAAAGGAGGTGCCTGATTGGAAGAGCATCTTACAGGAGTTCTATGGTGTGGATCAGGTCTTTATGTCGTATGGCATGACCGAACTCAACACCTATAACCTGGCTTGTTCCAAAGGTGTCTATCATGTCTTCCCCTGGAATATTCCGCTTGTATTGAGCAATGATGGAAATCCTCTGCCTCGCATTGGAGTGCAGACAGGTCGTGCAGGGTATTTTGATCTGCTGGCTCAAACGTATTGGGGCGGCATCCTGACTGGTGACCGCATCACGGTTCATTACGATGAAGAATGCGGTTGTGGTTGGAAGGGACCGTGGATCGAGGACAATGTTCAGTGCTTCACGGAACTGATGGGTGGGGAGGACATCATCTCCTGCGCTGGGGTGCAGTCAGCATATAGCGACTTCATGGAGTACGTTGCAGCAGATGTCCCGGAGGGAGCGTAAGCTGTGGATATCGCTGCGCTTACCATGATGATCTTTGGTGTTGTGATCGTTGGCATGGGCATGACCGGCTTGATGGCTCCGCAATTCCTGCTTGCCATACTTGGCTTATCTGAGACGCATACCACGCAACTATTTGTAATGGCTTCCTCGCAGGCATCTCTTGCAATGGGGCTGTATTACATCCTTGCGGCGGTCAACGAAACGCGCATCTTCTTTCAATGGAGTGTGCCGTTGCGGATCATCAACTTCATGGTGTTTTCGAGTATGGTGGCAGTTGGTGTTGCACCGTCCAGGTGGCTAATGGTAGCCGGACTTGAACTCGCAGGCGCGCTGGCAACGGGCATTGCACTGGCATCTAAAAACGATTTCACTCTGGACCGCTTCAATGTCTTGCGGATTGCCAGTGTGACCTTAGCTTTCATTGGAGCCTTACTTGCCTTCAAACCATTTGGCATTTATGGCAGTGCTTCCGCGTTTCTGCTGGTCTCCACTGCCGGCCTTATTTATGCCCATCGAAAGTTTGATCCATCACAGGTAGACAAGCAGCGATGAAGCGGTTGACTCTTCATTTTCATCGCATCCCCGTGGGGATCACCAATTGTTATTTGTTGTGTGGGGAGAAGATCATCTTGATCGATGGCGGCGCCCCAGGTCATGTGAAAGACTTCATGCGCGGCATGGCTCGCGTCGGCATTTCTCCCAGAGACATTGACCTCGTCTTGTTAACTCATGGTCATGCAGATCACATTGGTTCCTTGCACCAAATCCAACAAATAACCCATGCCAGGATCGCAATGCACAAGTCTGATTGTGCCTGGGTCGAAAGTGGACTTCCAGAATTGCCTCCCGGCGTAACTTTATGGGGCAAGACTCTGATTGGATTGGGTCGAATTTTATACAAACCCAGGATACTTCGCTGTGGCGTGAATTACGCATTCGATGCCAAACTTTTCTCCTTGATGAAACAAGGTTTTGGCATCCCCGCGAAGGTCATTCATACCCCAGGTCATTCCTCTGGATCGATCTGTGTCTTGTTGGATACGGGTGAGGTGTTCGCAGGCGATATGGCCATGCAGGCCTGGTTCCTGCGTTGGAAGCCGGGTCTGCCCGTGCTGGCAGAAGATATGAATCAGGTGGTGCGGAGTTGGAAGCAGTTGATTCGATTGGGCGCGAAACGCGTCTATCCTGCGCATGGACTGGATTTCCCGATTGAGGTGATTCAGGAAGAAATTTTGGCTTGGGAAAAAAGGTATGGAGGTGGGCGCAAACCAAAAGCCTGAAAATCATTCATCCTCTTAGCGACACGGACGGATCACCCGTCCGTGTTTTTTTATATCATGTGCCCCATGCCTGAACCACAAGATCAATTTGCCGCATCCATCGCATCCGAAGCCGTTGAAGTATTGGAAGATCATCTGCTTTTTCCAGGTGGTTATCTACTGCCTCTTTCCGCGCGTGGCAGCGGTGTGCCGGGGATGGCAGACCGTCCCTGGTCACGCCTCACCTCAGATGTCTTCTATCCCAATCTTCCCGTGATGTATTCCTTCGCCTTACGCCGCGAACCACCAGATGTTTTGCGCGGTTCCCTGCGTGCGCGTCGCACACTCTTTGAAGGCTTCATGATGGCGCTGGCTGAAAAGACCGGTCGCCGGCCTTCGATGGCAGAACGTTCCGCCGATCATGCGATGGACGCGGCTGAGTCTGAACTGACCTTCGGCAAGCCGGCCTTTCAGATTGCACTAATGACCGCACTCTTTGTCGAACGCAATCGCTTCGAGGAAGCAGAAGCCGCACGCAGAGTCATTGAATCGAATTTGCGTGCGCGTGGGTTGACTGCCCAAAGACTCTTCTATATTGCCGAGCGTGCCCTGCATCATTTTCAACCGGGCGGCAAGTTATTTCCCGGCCTCGATGAACCCACTCTTTTTCTGGAAGAAGCGCTTCCGTTATTACCGGCCCCTTCCCGCCAGGTATTACCCACAGATGATTCGGTCTGGATCGGTACCCATGCGCGCGATGGACGGGATGTACATTTTTCATTCACCAAAGGCCTCGATCCCGCCGTCCCGCCTCCGCCCCATGCTACTACATTGATTTTAGGAGAACCGGGTGCAGGTAAAACAAGCCTCCTGCGTTGGATCATGCTGCAAAGATTATTGCAGGGACGCACAGTCATCTCCATTGATCCTGAAGGGGAGAATAACAAACTATGTGAAGCGGTTGGTGGAAGAGTCGTGCCGGCTGGAATTCCCGAGGATAAGGAAACCTGTCTGATCCATCCTTTGCAAGGTGAGAACCCGGCAGAGTTATTGTTGGCAACAAGATTTCTCATTGCGGCACTTGCGGGTGAATCCGTTTTATCTCCCGGCGTGCAAGCTGCTTTGCATGAGGCAGTAAAGCGTCGCTGGGAACGACGCCCCGGTCCGATGTCCATCGCGGAATTCGTGGAAACATTGGGAACGATCAACGCACCCGAAGCAGCCATGCCATTGGCATTATTGCGACCCTTCATGCGCGGTGGATTGTTTGAAGGTTTCTTTGATCGACCCAAAGCCTTGTTATCTCCGCACTTCCCTGCAGGTCAATGGTGGAACTTCGATCTTTCCTCTTTGCGCGAAGAGAACCGCGCCATTGTGCATTCGGTCCTGGCCTGGTTCCTATATCACGCAGTCACGATTGGCAAACAGCCAATGGATATCTTCATTGATGAAGGTTGGCGCTTATTGAGAAGCGGTCCTTTCACAGATCTATTGGATGAATTGGGCAGACGCGCGCGCAAACGTGGCGTGGGTGTAACTCTTATCACCCATCTGCCTGCCGACCTGATGAAGAATCCCACTTCGCTGAGTCTGGCTTCCACAGCCTTCATTGGTCGGCTTGGACCGGATGAAGCCTTCGCCTTTTATCGATCCCTGGGTGTTCCCGAAAGTGAAGCGCGCAGGAATGCAGAAACCACATCACGATTACCACCGCGCGTTTTCCTCGCGGCTCCCTCGGCGGGACGTGGCGCTTTGTTCCCGGTGTTGGTCTCGATCCCACCTGCATGGATTCAATTCTGGAAGCAATTGGGTGCGACGGGAGTCATCCGATGATCTACCCAAAGAACGGGTACATGTGCCTTCAGTGTGGTTTTGAATTCGCATCCAGTCCGCAGGATTGTCCATTATGCAACGGTCAATGGCAGGGTTGGGAGTTATTGTTTGCCCCTCATGCCCTTGATGATCTGCGCGCACAGGTTATGAGTTGGATCGGACAGTTACCCTTTCCCTCCGTGGTGGAATGGATCGCCTCACCAAATGGATTGCGCGTGCGTTTATACCTTCCTCCTCATGTGGCGGAAGGAGTTGTGCAGGTCTGGGCTGCCATGACGGGACAACATTCACGCTGGCGAAAGTTGGGTACTGTGGATCTTCGAGGTACTGGATACGCCTTGCATCCATCCAATCGTTTACCTTCCCTGATCGCTTCTGCAAAGGATAGCGATCCAATGCTGGCCATTGGCAGCCGCTTAATCAGCGCAGCGCGCGAAGGGCAGGAAGCAAGCCTCAGACTTTGGCTGCTTGGGAATGAAGGTCAGTTACAGGAAAAGCTGCGGGAACTTTCATCTTATTCATATGGCACCGAAGGCGGCGTCGAAAATAACACCCCGAATTCGTGGGGACTGCATTTGGACTTTCTGCGTGCCGGACTATTCACTGGAATCATCACGGCTGGCATCAGCGGTGGCATCTTATTTGCCGGCTGGTTCAACCCGCTGCCTGTCAGCCTGATCGTCATCGCAGGTTGTGTGATTTCTATTTCATCTGCCTGGGGTATTCGCAGTTGGCTGGAATGGCGCTCAATCCCCAAGGAGATCCTTGAAAGACGAATTCAGGAACCTCTGCTCAAAATTGCGATGACCTTATCGACTCCAATGGATTTGCCGCTCATGGCTGGGGAACAATCCTGGAAGCCACTTGATAATGGTTGGCCAGAAATACGAAAACATGGCTTTCCACTTCCAGCCGGTGAACTGGCTGGACTCATCGCTCCCCTGCAAATGGGGGAAGGCAGTGGGCTGCTGGATCGCGCAGTCTGGCAGGAAGTGCCTGCGCCACCACCCTCACAACCATTGCTCGAAGCAGGATTCAAAATTGGGCAGAGTGTGGCTACGGGTGAAATGGTTGGAGTGGACCCGGATGGACATGGACTCGCAACAGGTGGAAGCCGCTCCGGTAAATCCTCCTTTGTCTATTCCATGTTGGAACAATTGATCGCGCGTGGGGATGACGCGCCTGGTATTTTTCTGGTTGATCCGCATGTCTCCCTGGCGGATGCCTTCCTCGATGCGATTGCACAACTGCCGGAAGAACAACGTCAGAAGGCGATCAAACGATTACGGGTTATCACACCGGACCAACCGCAGGTCATTCCATTGAACTTGTTGGCAGTACCCGAATTCACATGGGCCGGCAATGCCATTGTGCAAATTGGCCGCCGCATCTGGGATGACTACTGGGGTCCGCGTATGCAAGCCGCCTTGCTTGGGTTATTCCGCATCGCGCATGTCTGGAATCAAAATCATCCAGAGGCCGGGCTTGGACTTTTGCATGTTGTCTTCATGGCGTTCAACAAAACATGGCGGCATAAGGCGATGGCCTTGTTGCCTCCTGGTGAACGCATGGGGGCGTTGGCTTTGGACGCATTGCTGGGACAAACTGGAGAGGGCGATAAATGGAGTCAAGGCTGGGTGACCGAAGTGATCAGTCCGGTGCTTTCGAAGGTTATGGCGTTGGAACTTTCCCCGTGGCTGTTTTCGGCTATGCACCAGGAACGCTTCGTGGACATGAACAAATGGATCGAGGAGAAAGCCTGGATCGTGCTGCGTTTGCCATCGGGTGAAATGGGACGTGAAGGTGCGCGCTTGACAGCAGGTGTCTTGTACAACGTTTTCGATGCCGCATATCGCCGCGCGACCCTGGAAAAACCTGTGCCGTTTTATTTCATCGTGGATGAAGCGCAGGAGATTGGTTCGGGCATGCGCTTGGAGTCCATGTTGGCAGAGGGTGCCAAATTCGGCGCACGCATGTTCGTGCTGGCACAGTCTTTATCCATGATGCGCAAGGTGGAGGGCATGGAGCCGGTCGTGCAGGCCATGCTGGCGAACACCTCCACGCAGATGTTCTTCTCACCGGATCCGGAAGATGCCGACCTGATCCGTGCCACGTTGAGTTCCACTGTGCGCTATGGAAACATGACTCTTGATCTGCCCTCCTTACAGTGCTGGTTACGTGCGCGTATTGGCGGTCGTTGGCAGCCGCCGACCTTGACCCAGATCAAGCCCTTGCCGCGTGCAGATGGTAGTCGGGTGAAGGCATTGATCGAGGAAGTGATCGCTTCTCATCCTGAAGATTATCTGCCCGCCGATGGCTGGCAGGAAAAAGCATCCAAAGCTTTGGAGGAAATGCTTCCGCCGGCATTATCCAAACTATTGGATGAATTCCTCGCGGTGCGTTTGGAAAACCAGGAAGCAAGGGTTTCGCAACCTGTGCCACAAGATGACGACCGCAGGCTGGGTTTCTGATGATCGGGATAATTCTGCGTTTTCTTTTTCTGTTCTGCGGCGGCACACTGGGCTGTGCAATTACCGCCTTCGGAGTCTTATATTTTGCCTGGGTCATGTCCCGAAGGGATAGCATCCCCTCTGGGGGCAATGGATGGGAACGATGAATGATATGCAAGTTCTGATTGAACAAATGGTTTCGGATATATCCAGTCAAGCTGTGCGGTTGGATGAAGTTCGTTTGCAAAAGTTTCTGGAATGGTTGAAGTCTCATAGCAGCAAGGTGAAGACTGTAGAGCAGGTTCACATTGAAGTCGCAGTTCATCATGGTGAAGGAAGTTTGGATGATCGTCTCAATAATGGCTTGAAGGGCTGGCTTGAATCTTTACCCACGCCGGGCTTGCTCTGGGAATATCACCTGCTCCTGAATGAGATTGCCTGGTGGCGCGATCTAGATCCGCGCACGCTGGCCCGAATCCTGCGATCTGAGGGGAGCGAGTGAAATGCTCAAACTCCTGATCGGATTTATCGCCGGGTTGCTCATCGGCTTTCTATTGGGGCTGGTACTTCCGATTGAGTTTTTCTATATCGCCTGCATCTTTCTTGTCTTGCTTGCAGTTGTATTTTTCATCATCCTTCATTTTGGATTGCGCGATTTTCAGGAATATTAGTCGCGCAGGAGTTTGGTATGCAACGATTGAAAATTGGTTTTATTTCATCTTTACTTTCTGTCATCATCCTGCTGACGGCGGCCTTTACAAACGCCGCTCCGCTATCTGCAATTGCGATGAATGAGGGTCGAACGTACGACCAGGCGCATGATACAGGTTATATCGATTGGAGCGGTTCTGCACAATATGTGGTTGTCACACATAGAGATGGTTCCTCTCTACCCCCGGAGGAAGGTGGAGCATCTTGTGGTTCAAGCTGTACGGAGTGGGTCACACGGCTCGGCAATGGAGGTATGGCGAGTGGTGCATTTGATCGGGATGTTTCTTATTTTGAGGTCATGGTGGAATTTACCCGTGATTCCAGTGTGGGAAGTGCGACACTTCGGGCCTGTTCGGCTGTCAGTACTTGGTATTTGTATAACAGTGGGGGCAGTCTGCCTGGGTATGTCAGTATGGTATTAACCGTGCCGGCAGGCTGTCGGTCGTGGTCGATCTCAGCTTCTGGTGGTTATATAGACTTTAGGTCTGTCGATGTGAATTACAGCGGACCTCCATCCACACCCACCTTCACTTCGACTCCATTACCAACCTTTACACCGTCTGCAACACGGACACCAACGCTGATCCCTACCTCAACATTCACACCTACTCTGACATCTACACCAACATTCACGCCAACAAATACATCAACGCCGACACCTACGCAAACATTTACTCCAACCAACACTTCGACGCCAACTTTTACACCTACATTTACTCCGACCAACACCCCCTCTCCAACTCCAACGCCGTTGCCACCAGTGATCGTTGGACAGGTAGTTTGTGACCTTTGGGGAGATGCCGGCTGGTGTCGCGGGACCGAGTCATTGGAATTAACTGCCAGTGATCCCCAAGGATTTGATGTCACGATCAGTGGTGACCTGAACGGGAATCCCTTCACATGCGGAAGTTCCTGTACCCTTCCCTTGCCTGAAGGTGTTGGGGTTGCGACTTACACTGTGATCTCAGCCAGCGGACGAACAGCGAGTGGATCATCTACATGGCAGCGGGATGGCACGCCACCAAACCTCAATATTGTTCTTCCGCCGCTGGATGGAAGGAATGGATGGTATGTCTCAGAAGTGGATGTGTCGGCAACTGCAACGGATGCGATCTCCGGTCTCTATTCATTGTCAGGAAGCAAGGATGAGGGCACGACTTGGAGTTTATTCCCATTTCACCTCACGGATGGAGTTCATCCAGTGTTAGCACATGCACAGGACGTCGCTGGAAATGAAGGTTTGGTATCGGAAGCGATCCACGTAGACACGGTTCCTCCCGTCTCAAAATTTACATCTCATTCAAATGGAGAGGTGGTGCAGGGAAGCGTACTGTTGAAGGGAAGTTTGGAAGATATGACCTCAGGCACAGATGGAGGTGAACTATCTATTGATGGCGGGACCACCTGGCAGGCAGTGCCAATGGGAACAGGTGATACCTGGTCTTTTACCTGGCAATCAAATAAAGTGCCAAATGGCCAATACACATTACAAATGCGCGGGATGGATCAGGCCGGCAATGTTGGTGACCCAGCTTCCATTACTTTGGTTGTTGATAATGGTCCGCCAAGTGTTTCCATTACCGAGCGTTGGTGGATATGGGAAGCTGGAAAACTAAAAGTTTCTCCCAATCACTTCCCCATTGCGAGTGTGAAAGTGACCATTAGTGATCCACAGAGTCGCTGGCCGGCAGTGGTGATGGATTTTGATCCAGATAAAGTCCCAGTCTTCATATCCTGGAATCGGCGCTTTGCAGATGGAACACTGGCTCCCTCTGGGGAATATCCTGTTGTGGCGATGGCTTGTGACATTCATGATTTATGTGGTCGTGATACGGGAATCATCATGATCCCAACGATGGCAACCGCGACCGCTACCACAACGCCATCGCCGACTGCAACAACGACACAGACTCCCTACGCTACATCCACGGCGACACAAAAGCCGCCGACACCAACACCAGTGTTGGTCACCCCGTCGCCTCAAAATGTCTCCGAACCTGTCCGACCTTCGTTCCCGTTCTGGCAGCTACTTGGGTTGCTGGGCTTATTTATGGTAATCGCGTCTGCCAGTTTGGTTGATCCCCGCCCTGCGGCATTAGATCGGCTGAAGGAGAGCATCAAACTGCTACTTGTACAAAACAACGGCTCATCGAAAGATGATTAATTAATAAATCAAATTAAAAGGAGTTAGGAAAATGGAAATAATTCTTGCTATTGTAGTGGGTGCTGCTGTGATCTTTTTTGGTGCATTGATTAGCATGGGCAATGAACGGCAACGAAAGGCAATCGATGGCCTGCATGAACAAATTGTCTTATGGGCCATGCAGGATTTGCGAATCAAACGCGAAAGACTTGCGCGTGATGTGCAAGTAAATAATCCCATCGAATGGTTCAATAAAATAACCGCCAAAGTTAGTGGTTTTAATTTGAATTTACAGGTTGTTGAGTTTTTCGATAACCCCCAGACGCTTGTGTGCGCTTCCGCTGATGGAACTAACAAGGTGATTTTCAGCCCCTTATCTCCAACTGAAACTCATCAAATTAATCGCAACAAACGCAGCCGACTTTCCCAGTATTCGGATCGAAATCCATTACTATCAATATCGCGCCATGTTCAAGTTTATGAATTGTCAGTATTAAATGGCGGCATTCTATTTGATCTGGAGTTACCTCTTGCATGGAAAAGCTTAACCAATCAGGAGATAGAACAGATTGAGCGCCTTTGGATGTACATGCCAAATTAGGAATAATAAAGGTGACCCTGAATTATTCATGGGTCACCTTTATTACATGCAAAAGATCCGATTATTACTGCTCAATTTGGTATCCGACATCCACCCATGCTGGTGTACCGCCTTCCAGCATTCAGAGGTTTATATAACCCTGATTTAACTAGGTGGAGATTGCCATTTTTGCCATGTCAGATGTCAGGCAATACACCAGAAATTTGGCGTCTTTTTCCTGAGGAAGTTGATCGAGGTTTTTCTCAATCTGATCATCAGCGAGACGTAAATCAGTTTGAGAGATGTGACATTGATCTTATTATCTAATCATCTCGCCTTTATTGGGCTGGTTTTTCGCCTTTGAGTAAGCACAATGGAAATAATAACCGCCAAATAGCTCAAATAGGCAACGACCTCAGTTAAAGATGGGTTGCCGTTGTACCCGACCAATGCTTTCAGAAGCAAACCCACCTCACTTTTGTCGCTCAAAACCCCATTGATATCCCAAAGATTCTCGATCACTGAGGGGATGACACCTGCTTCATTAAACTCATGAATTCCCAATCCTACCAACCCTGCCGCAAAAACAATCAACAGGATATTTGTAGCGCCAAAGAACCCACGCAGGCTGAGTTTTATGGTGGAAGTAAATAACACCCATCCCAAAATCGTCGCGATTAACAGTCCAAGCAACGCGCCTAAAAAGGTTTGTAAAGGGCTGGATGTCAGCCTTGCGGCCAGTAGAAATAACGCCAATTCAATGCCTTCACGAAACACTGCCAGAAAGGCCAGAGCGAACAAAGCCTTCTGCCCATTCCTCAACGTTGCCTGGTTGGTTTGTTCCTCAATTTCATTCTTGAGGGTACTTCCATGATTCTGCATCCACAGGATCATCCAGGTGAGTACGCCGGCGGCAAGCAACATGGCGACTCCTTCAAAAACCTCCTCGCCTTTGCCCTCAAATTCCATACCAAGTAAATTGAGTGCGATTGCTGCCAGGAAGCTCAACAACACCGCCAGCCCCACCCCGCGCCAGACAACACCATTCAATTCTGTGCGTTTTATTTTGAGCAATACTCCCAACACGATTCCAATTATGAGGGCGGCTTCTAACCCCTCTCGCAGAGATAATAGAAAACTTGCAAGCATTGTATATAAACCTCCAGGTTTTTATGGGATCCAATTGGATAATACATTCACAATCAGATCAGGATTTGCAGGGTCATTCGTTTTGAGATGAACCCCAAAGTTGTGCGGACCATCCATGCCTTCGTGCATCATGAAGACACTGGATTCAACGATCGTGCTTTCGCCAGGATTGAGTACCATCGAACCGATGGTTAAATCGGGAGGTCAACATCCCTCCAGTATTTCAATATATGGTTCTTCCTTGAAACGCAACGTGCCATTGCCCGTATTGGTGATTTTAATCGCAAAGGTTTTATTGACACCGAATTTCACATCGCCATAATCAATCTTTTGCTGATCGACTGCAATGGATGGCGTTCCACCGACATCTCCGCCGCCTTGATTGGAAAAATAGAATGCAGCGACAGTCAGTAGAACTCCTCCCAATATGATAAGCGGGAGAAAAAGTTTATTGTTTTGTTTCTGTTTCCTTTGTTTTTTGCTCATTGATGTACTCCTTGATATTTAAATTGAAATGAGTAGAGAAACGCGACCAAGTCCCAGGTTTCTTCATCAGTAAAGATCGTTCCCCACATGGGCATGCCTGTTCCCATGCCGCCGCGCAGGAGAAGCCCTTGCAAAATGGCCGGCTTGGCTTCAAGCAAATGCTCCGCATCTGTAAAATCGGTCGGGGCTTGAATGCCGTGTTCATCATTATTTTTTTCCGCGATGGCTTTCATCTCATCCGCAAACTGACCGTCGCCCGCGCCGTTCTCGCCATGACACGCCGCGCAATTGACTTGATAGAGTTTCTCTCCAGCTATCAACGCGGCGCTCGTTGTATGTTGCGCCCAAACATAGGCGACCACATCCCAAACAACAAGATCACTTAGCATTTGTAACGCAGGTTCGCCGCGCAGTTCATCAAATGTTTCCATCGGGGAATGCAAGACGTAATAATCGGATGTAAGCATCGTGGCTGGGATTTGATTGACGAATACCGCTCCGCGCTCCGCCGAGGGCTGGTTCGCCAATTCAACATGTTCCTCATCTGATTCATGTTCCTTATCCAATTCCAAGCCAAGATGAACATAAAGTGGGATGTCAGCAGCTTGAGCTTCTCCATCTCCGCTGACTTCAATCACACCGCGCATGCGCCAAAAATTCAAACTGGAAGGTGTTGTTGTGTAGAATGTGTATGTGCCTGGTTTATCGAAAGAGAGGGTGATGTTCACGGGTTCGCCAGGTTTGAAGGTCACAGGCCGTACTGGAGATTGCCCCAATGCAAATGTATGTTCCACATCGTCTGAAATCAAACGTAAACGAAGCGGTTCTCCAACATGTGCCTTGATACTATCTGGCATGAAGCCGCCGTCTTCGGCGATACGGACATGGATCGTGGTGGGTTGGCGGGAAAAACTCACAGCGGCGATCAACCCAATTAGGGAGAAGCAGGCTAAGGCTAGCGCTGAGCGGGGCTGAAGCGTCCAGATGAAGAAGCGGCGTGTCATCATGGGATATTTGAAGTCCCGTATTTCGAATAAGTCGCATCTACATAGGTTCTAGCGTCCTGTGGACTTTTTCCATCTTGCAACATCCGCATGACATCTTTGGTGATGTCCACGCAAATCGAACAGCCAAGCGCATGGTTATCGAATTGGACATTTCCCTGCGCATCCACATCCGAAACGTAGCAGTCATAATTGGATGTGTGACCGATATCTCCACAGCCGCAATAGCAGGGAATATCTTTCATAATATCAGGGTTGATGGATGCAAATTGATAAGCCTCCTGCACAGCTACAGGCGCAGATTGCACATCCGCAGGCATTTTATCCAGCGGCATCATATAAAGATGGACGTCACTTGATTTTGAAGTTGAACAGGCGGAAATTGCAGTGGACAACAAAACTACTATGAGTGAAAGAAATAAAAGTTTGCGTGACTTTGAAATCATATTGAGCCTCCGTGATCGGATAGCCTAATAGTAGTCTGATAATTCAATAGTCTCCAGCGCAGGATAGCGTAATGGCGTATGCGCCAAATGGCTTATGATGAACGTCATAGTGAGCGCTTTCTAGAAGATTACAGTGCTCACCTATAGTGGTTAAGATAATGATTTGGAAAATCTTCCACGGAAAATAACCGTAAAACAAGGCTTTTTGGCTCGTTTAAATTCCAAATAATTATCTTAATGTCTATATATTTGAAATATGAAGAATATCTACTTTGCCACAATTTCTGCGCGGTATTCATGACGGCCATCGTTTCCCGATCCGACCACCGCATTTACGAGCGCTTCAGCAGAGACCTTTCTGCCATCATAGAAAACTTCAGCCATTCCCATATTCAGGGATATTTCGGCAAGAAAAACCCCGTCCAGCAAAAGCAAGCCATTCCGTACGCGCGTGGCACAGTTCTGGCAGCCCATTCCCGAAACAGCTAAAAGGGCACTGTCGGCATTACGGATCACACTGTCCAGCGCAGTTTTATTGATGGGTTCAACGTAGCATTTTTCGTCCATGATATCAACTCCTTATCAGTTTCAGTTTTGCTGGCGAATTAATAAATGTTTTGTTTTCTTTACCTTCTCCCCAAATTCCGGCTTTGCAAAGGATTTTGGTGCGCGCTCAAATTGCGCCTGACATTGGGGGCAACAAAGAAAGTAGTTGATGCCCTCGTGTTCTATGGTGATGTGTGCCTTGCCACGATTGATACGTTTGCCGCATACGGGATCTTTGAATGACATATCGGAGCTCCTTGGTTTTGATTAATGTGCAGAGCGCATCTGAACATCTTTTTGATTTTAGATTGACGTTCAAGATTTCTTAAGCGCAGAATTGCCCGACTCGTACATAAGCATTTTTGCTTATGTTATTCTTGGCAAAAAAAACTCCTGACCATCATTGCAGTCAGGAGAGAGATACGGCGGTTTATTGCCATATCTTAAATTTCAATTTTGTAATTTCTCATCATACCTGCATCTTCATGTTCGAGATTGTGACAGTGATAAAGGAATGTCCCCGCGTAATTTTCAAAGCGGACGAGTACCTGTACCTTTTCGCCAGGCATGACCAGCACGGTATCCTTCCAGCCATCGTCTACAAAGCCGCTGCTCAACTCCTGATATATCAACTCATTACCCTGTGCAAGCTCGCGTCCGAGTATCTGAAATTGCACGCCGTGGATGTGCATAGGATGGGGCATTTGCATATTCATCATACCCATTCCCATTCCACCCCCGCCACCTTCGAGGTTGGCGAATTCCCAAATTTCCAAATCGCCAAGTTGCACGATCTCATTTCGCGCAACCGAATCCATCTCGAATACGCTTCCATTGATGGTGTGAGCCATCCCCTGCATTGCCAGAGTAAAAGAGCGCGGGTTATTTCGATTTACAGCATCTTCCGCACGATGACGCGCAATGTTTGAAAGCTTGGCAGGGAGCGGGAGAACATCCGCGCCTTTCTCCCCGACTATCAAACGCAGGATGTCGAATGGCGCACCATTGGGCAGGCTGAAACCACCGCCCATCATCCCTCCGCCATTGTCAAACCCTGAAAACGGTAAACTGACCAATCGCATTTCACTACCTGTTCGCTCACTAAAATCCACCCAGAGTTCCACCCGTTCACCAGGCGCGAGCGTAATATAGCCACGGGTTACTGGCGCTTCCAGCAAACCGCCGTCGGTGGCGATCACGGTTAGAGGTGTACCATCCTGCCATGCGAGTTTATAGATGCGTGAGTTCGAGCCATTCAACAATCGCAAGCGGTACGCGCTGGCTTTAACATCCAGCGCCGCGTTTGGCGCGCCATTGACCAGAATCGTATCGCCCAGAAAACCGATCATCGAATCCATCATGCCGTTCGCCAGATAGACCATCTCGTTTTGCGAGTCGAATATGCGATCCTGTATCACCAGCGGCAGATCATATTCGCCAGCAGGCAAACCCAGCGCGGCTTCCTCATCGTCGCTGACGATGAACAAACCCGCCAACCCATAATACACCTGCGGAGCAGTCAATTGGTGCGAATGCGGATGAAACCAATACATGCCCGCGCGGTTAATCACCTGAAAATCATATTCAAAACTTTCGCCGGGCGCAATCGCATAACGCGGATGCCCGTCCATCTCCTCTGGAATAAGCAACCCGTGCCAATGGATGATGGTAGGGTCGGGGAGATCATTCTTAAGCCGAACCTGGACTCGTTGACCTATCTTGACCCGAAAAATGGGGCCAAGATAGGAGTTGCTCAACGTCTGGATTGATTCTGCGCCTCCCTCCCGCACTGCTGACTGATACCGCCAAACGGGCGTTTCTGCCCCTGAGAAAATAGGCAGCGTGGTTCGTCCAGCAGTCAAGTCAACGGCAAGGGAAACAGGTATAGACGCGAGTGGCGTCAGGATAACGGGAGCAGTTGTCGGGTTCGCGAAGCGTGAAGCGGGCGGAATGAGTCCACAGGCACTGAGAGTCAATGTCCCTGCGCCCATTCCCATCAGTTTGATAAAGTCCCTGCGAGTGAGTCTGTTAATGGTGAAGTTCTCCTTTTATTTTGCAATGCTTCCAGTATAGACTCCCCGTGTAAAGGAATAATGAAGATAAGACAAAGATTGCTTGAATGTCACCACTACTCCCCATCTAGAGGATGTTCCACATCGCCTGCCAGAAATGGATCAGGGTCCTGTTCGAAAACACGCAGGCAGGCGCGAGTGCAAAAATAAAGGCGCTCGCCATGATAGATGGCGCTGGGATAGTTTTCGGGGTCTTTGATGACGCCTCCACAAACCGTTTTATATTCAGGCGATTGAGGTGTTGCAGTGATAGGTTGAGTCAAAATATATTTCTCCAAATTGGGTTCAATAGATAATACGAAGGCGCAGGATAAAATCCTGCGCCTTATAATTTCAAAGAAGCAGTAAGGGTCTACATTCTCATTGCCATCGGAAGCGTGAACAGAATCACATTCATAATAGTGAGGACGACCATCAAGACTGCGTAAGGGACAAAGGTTCCCCACACCTTACCGTCGGTGCTGTTGTTTTTCGCGATGCGATAGGCAACATAAAGTGACCCGATGAAACCAAGCGCCAGCAGCCCAAATTGCAGGAATTGAATGGTAGCCATATCGAGAATGGCGGGGGAAGCTCCGTGAAATGCCATGCCGAATAATCCCATCGCTGTATAGTAAATGGATTTGCCTTCCGCCAATAAATGGAACAGGTTGTGGGCGATATGTCCAGCCATGTCCAACGCGATGATGGCATACCCGAAGCGGGCGAAATTTTCCACGAGAGAGACTTTGTTGAATTTACCAGCAACCCATGAAGTAAAGCCAAGTAAAGCAACTGGGATGATAATGGCGGTCGCAAAGGTAATACTGAATGTGACTGCGTAATTGGTCGTGCCCGTCACCTGCTCCAGCCAATTTAGCACCTTGCCCCACACTTCGAGCATGGTCACATTCTGAACGAACACAATACCCATGATGACCGCTGAAAGGAAAGCTTCTTCGACTTTGGGCTTGCGGATGAACCATAATTCCTTTGTGGGCGGGCGCACCGTCAATTGAATGGAGTTATTGGGGCAGCCTTTGATACACTCCGCGCAGAGTACGCAGTTGGCGCTGGAGGTCATGGTCTTGGGAAATTCGTACAAGGGACAGGGCATGGAATTATCTGTGCCTTTATAACAGGCGGCCACTGTGCAGGTTGCACAGATATCAGGAGTTCCGCGCAGGCTCAACATACCGTTTCGCGCATAGTTGCCAGATAACCCGCCAAGAAAACAAACGTAGCGGCAGAAGGTACGACGCTCGTAAAAAGCGCCAGAGACGATCACGCCCGTTGTTAATGTCAACATCAAGATGCCAGAGCCAAGTGGGTTTTCCACCACACCCCAGACATGGTCGCTCCAAGTGATGAAGATGAAGAGCGCATCAATGATCCAGATTCCGTATTTTTTCAGAAACTTTGGCACAGGGCGTTTATTGCCAACAAAATTTTGAACGAGGTCATTGATCTTGGCAAACGGACAAATCGCGCACCAGAAACGTCCCAAAAACAGGAAGATGATCGGGATCAACGGCCACCACAGTACCCAGGTCAGGGCGGTGCCGAAGTTGTCATGTGCGGCTTCGGGTCCAAGAATCAATTCGAACATGATCAGCATGAAAATGATCAAGGTCGGCCATTGAATGATGCCTGGATACCAGCGGCTGCGCAGGAAATTATTTATCAACTTGTTATCGAGCAGATTTCTGCCATTCAGCCAGGATGTATTTGGAGTGTTGATCGGAGTTGTCATGGAATTGATCCTCTAAATAAAGAATAAAAATTACTTGCGAATAACAGGGGACTTGCGTTTGAGGAAAGCAGCTGTCGCAATCACAGTGCCATTAATGCCGAAGAAGCCTGCTAGAACCGCGTAATTCAAACCAAACGTGCGAGCAATCTCGATCGGGAAGTCAACTTCTGTAGTTACACTGTCGATCGTAAAATGGACATTGAACATCCACTCGCCTGATGTCTCAAGGTGCAGTTTGCCTGCATATTCGCCAGATTCCATTGTGGGTTCAAGCATGATCGTCAGAGTTTCTTCACCATGTACATCTGCCGCAGGTTCATTGGGTTTCATCACACCAGTGGATGGGACTTCCGTCGCCATGTCCATACCGCTTGAATTGCTGGTCATCACGCCAACAGATGGTGCTTCCGCGGCCATTTCCATTCCCTCAACGGGCATGGCCGAGACTTCCACTTCCGCGTCTTGTACTGACATACCCATCGAATCCACGATCTGGATGTGGAATTCGTTTTCACCGACCATCGCAGGCTCTTTAAAGACAAGTTCAACCTGATACCCGTTTACTGTTGCAACATATCCATTTTCAGTGCCACCATCAGCCAGGACCATTGTGGGCGTTATCAACAAAATAGCGGTGACCAATAACACCGCCATATTTCTGCGCATCATTCTGTTCATGAGCAATTTGCCTCCTGTAATCAAAGTTAATCGAAGTTGACAAATCTTATCGTGTCAAGGCGAATCTCCAGAGCGCGATATGGCGTGATTTATCGTAGGCTAAATGACTTGTGACAAATATCATGCAGCGATTGTGACAATCATTTTCCCTCCAAAATAAATTTAAAAAGATGGTTGATCAAGATAATGTCTTGAGCAACCACCTGCCTGCCTTCATACGTTCTTCGTTAGTTGT
The DNA here is from genome assembly GCA_016219545.1 of Chloroflexota bacterium. GTDB lineage: Bacteria > Chloroflexota > Anaerolineae > Anaerolineales > Villigracilaceae > Villigracilis. Next base: position 24,316 of record JACRMH010000054.1, read on the forward strand.
CGTGTTTTTCTGAATGTCCGAATATGCTCCATGCTCCGATTAAAAGCACCGATACTGCCACGCCGATCAGCCCAGCCAGGAAAACCAGTATGGAAGTGAAGTCAAGCCAGGATTTTCCGAAGGACCAGAATAATATGACCCCGATAGTGAAAGCGCAAAGATAGGATATGGTGGAAAAATTTGTCTTTCCGTTTTTCATTTTCTTTCCTTTCGTTTACTCGACGATCAACTTGCCGCGCAGCATGCCCATCTGGCATTGAAAGCCATACTCGCCTGATTTTTCAGGTGTGAACTCGATGGTTGTTGGCTCGCCTTCCGGCAGGGGTGAACTTTTGTTGAAGTCGGGGAATAGCACCTGTTCCGAACACGCCGAGCTTTCCTGTCGCGTGAAGGTCAAACGCACGGGGCGACCTTTTTGAACAACGATAACATCAGGTGTGTAGCCGCCTTTCACCATGATTGCCACTTCCTGTGCGCCAGACGCGGACACTGCAACGCGTGTCTGCGCTTTTGGCGCAAACCAGAAATACCAGGCGATGAGAACGGTGAGAACGATTCCGGAAAGAATCACAAAGATTTGTAGATTGGACATATTATTCTCCTTTAACAGCCCGCAACATTGATAGCGGACCAAATATTGAGACGAAGCTTTGCGCTTCTTTGACCTCGCCGAAACCTGCTTCTGTTACGAAGAGCGGAATCTGCCCGTCGAAATTATCGGCGGTCTCTTCGAGTCGGCGCATGTAAGTGATCATAAAACGAGTGAGAGACGAGTGTGGTGTGCCGAAATCGAGAACGTGTAATTCGCCGTGTGGTTTGAGCACGCGGTAAATCTCTTTGAACGCGCGGCGTTTGTCATCGGTGACGAGGTGGTGGATGACGAGACTGGTGACCACTCTATCGAAAACAGAATCAGGATATGGGAGAGAAGAAGCGAGTCCTTCATCCCATTGAATACTTGTACCCAAGGATTTCTCGCGCGCGATTTCCAGCACTTGTGGGTCGCCATCCACGCCTGTGACTTCGGCTGTTGGATGTGCAAGTTTGAGCATGAGAGTCAACGTGCCAGTGCCACAGCCAAGATCGAGAACCTTCATCCTTGGTTGGATATTTGCCTGCTGAACTAATTTACGTTTGAAGGTTTCCTCACGCATGACCCATTTGAGAAGCGGATCGTACAGTGGCGTGAGCCATTTGAAACTAAGAGCGGGAATATAGGGTGTCATATTACACCTTCCTTAACTGCTTGAGTTGTCCTCTCAGCATGGCAACAGTTGGAAAACCTTTGATGCCTTCTGACGATGGAAAGACGCGGCAACTCAGTGCATATGTTTCTCGTTCCTCAGGCCAAAGTTCCTGACTATCAACGCGAAAGGACGGCGAACCAAGAAACTTCAATTGACCGGCTTGTTCGTTATCTTTCACTTCAATCACATCAATAGCAGCGGTGAGGCCTTCTTCTTCCAGTGCAGATTGAAGATTCTTCAATCCAGTTTTCCACGAAGGACAACCATCAAAGTAAAGCAATTCAATTTTCATATTGATTACCTCACACTGAATTTTGGTTTGAACCCCCGCAAGCGATTCGCATTGCCAACAACCGTGACAGACGAGAACGCCATCGCTGCCCCCGCGATCATTGGGCTGAGGAGTAAGCCAAAGAAGGGGAAAAGTAACCCCATTGCGATAGGAAGCCCTAATATGTTATAGAAAAATGCGCCGACCAAATTCTGATAGATATTCTTCATCGTAGCGCGGCTGACCTCAATCGCAGTGACCACGCCTTTGAGACTGCCTTTGATGAGCGTGATGTCAGAGGCTTCGATGGCAACGTCTGTGCCTGTGCCGATGGCAAGACCAACGTCCGCCTGTGCAAGTGCGGGCGCGTCGTTGATCCCGTCTCCGACCATAGCAACTTTCTTGCCTTCCGCCTGTAACTTTTGAATATTATTTGCTTTATCTTCGGGCAGCACTTCCGCCAACACGCGTGTCACTCCGACCTTGCGCGCAATCGCTTCTGCTGTGCGGCGGTTGTCGCCTGTAATCATTACCACTTCAATGCCCATACTTTGCAGAGCTTTGATGGCTTCGGCAGAATCTTCCTTCACTGTATCCGCCACCGCGATGATGCCTGCGGCGTTGCCATCCAGAGCAATAAACATCGGAGTCTTGCCATCATCTGCAAGCAATTTCGATTTTTCTTCGAGCGAACCCAGCGCAATGTTCTCACGGTTCATCAATTTGAGATTGCCAATCAATATGCGTTTATCTTCAACTTTTGCTGAAACACCATAACCTGGAATAGCTTCGAAATCCTTCACATCAGCCAGTTCCAATGTACGTGCCTGCGCTCCTTCCACAATTGCTTGAGCCAACGGATGTTCACTAACTTTTTCAACTGATGAAGCTAATTTCAACAACTCATCTTCTTTTACTATTGATTGGTCACTAAGCACCACATCTGTCAACTCAGGCTTCCCTTTTGTAATCGTACCTGTCTTATCCAGCACGACGATCTGAATCGCGCGAGCCGTTTGAAGCGCTTCCCCTGAGCGAATCAGAATGCCATGCTCCGCGCCTTTGCCAATGCCGACCATGAGACTCATTGGTGTGGCCAGGCCAAGCGCACATGGGCAGGCTATGATGAGCACTGTCACGCTGGTTACTAATGCATAAACGAATTGCGGTTGCGGACCGATTACGAACCAAATCACAAAAGTCCAGACGGCGAGGATCATCACGATAGGCACAAAATAACCAGAGACCGTATCGGCAAGTCTTGCAATCGGCGCCTTGGAATTCTGCGCATCTTGCACCATTTTGACGATTTGCGCCAGCGCTGTATCTTTACCAACCTTGGTCGTGCGGAACTTGAATGCACCTGTCTTATTGATCGTCGCGCCGATGACTTCGTCGCCCATTTTCTTGGAAGCGGGCATTGACTCGCCCGTCAGCATGGACTCGTCTACAGCGGAACTACCTTCGACGATGACGCCATCCACTGGAATTTTCTCGCCAGGACGCACCTGAATCACATCACCGACCAATACTTCCTCAACGGGGATGTCCATTTCCTTGCCATCGCGGATAACGCGCGCAGTCTTGGCTTGCAAACCTAATAACTTTTTAATCGCTGAACTGGATTGTCCCTTGGCACGTAATTCCAAAGCCTGACCCAAAACGACCAGTGCAATTACTACAGCTACGACATCATAAAACGGTTCAGATGTCCCTTCGGGGAAAACAGATGGAAATAAAATCGCAAAGGTCGAATACAACCATGCCGCGCCCGTCCCTAATGCAATGAGCGTATTCATGTTGGCGGAACGATGTTTGAACGCTGCCCATGCACCAGTGAAAAAATCACTGCCTGACCAGAACATGACAGGTAATGTCAAAAGTGCAGTCGCACCCCACAATAATCTTAACGAGTCCATGTTCCAATCACGCAGGATAGGCACAACCTGATAATAAGCAGTTATCATCACAAACACAGAGATTGCGGCTGCAAACCAAAACTTGTTCATCAGCTTTCGATATTCACGTGCGTGCGCTTCTTCCTGCTTATCCACGGGCGCATCACTCGTCGCGGGACGCGGTTTATAGCCCCAGGTTTCAATGGCTGTATTCAACTGCGAGAGAGTTGTATTTTGTGGCAGATAGTCCACCGTCGCTTCCTGAGTAGCGATGTTGACGTGCGCATTCAAAACGCCCTGTGTGGATTTCAGTTCATCTTCGATAAACTTCACACATGAGGCGCAACGCAGATTCTCAATGCCAATTCGTGTCTGTGCACCATCCACGGTATAGCCAGCGGATCGGATGGCGCCTGCCAGCCCGACGAGATTGATTTTTTGCGGATCGTAATCGAGTTGCACCAAACCTGCCCCTGCATTCACGGTCACTCGATCTACTCCATTCAAGGATAGCAAACCTGCTTCAAGCTTTGCTGCAGGTCTGACCATAGGCAGGTCTGCAACGGGAAGTTCGATGCGGGAAAGAGTCCTCTCAGGGTTGAAGCCTGTTGTCGCAGACGTCATTACATAACGGTGCGGATCCTTGTCGAATTGATCTACACAGGATTGCGAGCAAAAATAAAACGTCTGCCCCATGTGCTCGCGTTTTGCGAAAGCGCTTTGGGTTTCAATGTCCATTCCACAAACGGGGTCATGTACTTTCATGGTTTACCTACTTTTTAAGAGATGCTATTAGTGTATACCTGCTTGAGGTGGTATACGAGCGGGTTTCTGCCTGATTCGATATAAGCAAAATGGCCTATATTATTTGGATAGGCCATTTTGTGGTGTGGAAGATGGAATGCTGTATAAGTCAGGACTGAATGGTTCTATTCGTGAGTCTTATGCTCCTCAGCATGTCCGTACTTGTGCAGGTCGCCATCAAACTAATCAATGCAATCCTGCGAAAAAAAAATAGAATGTCTTTCCGTCGTGCTCGCGTGTAAGAAACGCATTCTTTAGATCAATCGCCATTCCAAAAACGGGATCTTTCACACTAGTAATCATCTATATTGCTCCCTCTTAATTGTCTACTTCCTGCAATTTGGCTTTCATCTGGTCGATTTCAGCCTGTTGACCTGAAATGATAGATTGGCACAAGTCTTTTATTTCCGGGTCCTGCAAGTTGGCTTTTTCACACATGAGAATGGCTGATGCATGATGAGGGATCATTGATTTTAGAAATTGTTTGTCAGAAACAGCACTCTGTTGCCTGATAAAGACAAAAAAAGCAATAAACTACCCCGCCGCGAGCGGACGGGGTATCGGTTTGCTAAAACAACTTGAGCTGTTGCACATGTAATTGTACATACTGTTCTTCTTGACCTTGGTTCTTTACATATTGCTTGATAGTATCTTCTGTAGCATGTTGCCCTACTGTACCCACATAATAGCCATCTGTCCAAAATTCCCCTCCCCACAATTGCTTTTTGACCGATGGCACCCGCGCAAATATCTCTCTCGCCGTAAGACTTTTGATCATTGTAATGATCTTCGTAGGACTATAGCTTGGCACTGATTGCACCAGAAAATGTACATGATCTTTATCTGTTCCTATTTCGAGAAACTCAATTTCATAACGATCTGCAATATCTAGACATACTTCTTTCAAAACTTGGTCTACCTTATCATCTATCACTGCCCTTCTGTATTTAGCTGGACATACAAAATGATAGAGCAAAATAGACACATTATGACTTTTTCTGATAAGACGACTCATCTGGCAATCCTATCACGCCGCAGAGCGGCGGGGTATGTATCCCAAAATGGAATCAACAGAATAGTGCTTACCCCAATAATGATGGTATTGAGTTTTTTGTCCATATACATCGAACCCATTAAAGCCATTTCAATGAAGATCATGGGTACGGTCATTAAACCCGCCATATAAAATTGATTGACATTGGGAATAACATTTGCAAATGTATTCACCATCGCATACATAAGCATATACATCGACATAAAAGATAGCACAACCATGACCATCAATTTCTTATAGTGTTCACGTTCGTCTACCTTCTTACTATCTTTTTTCATAGCCATTTTGTATCTTCTCAATATTTCGGGGTAACTATTTTTGAGCCCTGCCAAATACGGGAAGAAATGCCATTCTTTCGACTTTCTTGGCATATTTGGCATAGTAATTTTGTGGCTACCCCGTTTTTTTGAGAAGATACGCCATTTTCATATAATATTCCTTGGCTTTGGTCTGGGGAAATATGAATGATCAATTAAGAAGGTGGCGGCTTCGAGTTGCCGACGTTCCGTACAAGCCAGACAACGCCGAATGCAGCTAGAACAACAAGACCGACAGGAACCAGCCACATGAAGATCATTCCGAACCAACCGAGGGGAGAAGGCGCGGAAGAGTATCCCCAATTATTCATCATGCCACCAGGTCCTACCATACCGCTAGGCCCAATCATGCTCCATCCGCGATAGCCCCAGCCGCCCATCATCATGCCTCCTCCAAATAGGAGCAAAAGGGCGACGATGCCGATAATTCCAACGACCAACCAGTTAACTTTTTTCATTTTATATCTCCTTTTATTGATAAAGTCTTTCCGCTTCGCCAACTACTTCCATTTTAAAATCAAGCATTAGCAGGTGAAGGAGTGAACGTTTTTTTTGCGAGCACATCAATTAAGAATACGCGGATTATCTATTCATACTACAATAAACACTCCCCAGCCGCATCCATCAACTGGGGAGTGTTCACCTCCGCCACTTGGAGGACACCCTTATAGGCAGAATTGCTTATAAGAATAAACAAGATGGCCTATTTTTCAATTGGCCATCTACAAGAGTGAATATATTATTTTTATTTCAATGCTGTGCCGCAGTGGGGACAATTCTGCCAGTCGGCCTGTACGCTCTTCGCACAATTGGGACAGGCACTCTGGGAAGATGGCAGTGTGGGATTTCCAGAATTTCGCACCAGTGCAACAATTCCGAATACGATGAGTGCAATCACGCCAATAGGGATAAGCCACATGAAGAGCATGCCGATCCAACCGAAGGGAGAGTATCCCCATCCACCCATCATACCCCAGCCGCGATTGCCCCAGCCGCCCGCCATCATGCCTCCGCCAAACAGGAAAAGCAGAACAATGACACTAATGACACTTACAACGAGCCAGTTTATTTTTTTCATTTCGTTTTTCCTTTTATAAAGCTTGCCCGCAATGCGGGCAGACTTTCCAGTCACTTTGCGCCGTTTGATTACAATGCGGGCACATACGGCTGGAGACGGGTTTCATAGCGTTGGTAAAAATATTGCCAGAGGAGACGGCGTAAACCACCAATCCGATCAGTAGCAAGGGGACAATCCACATCAGAAACATAATTTACTCCTTTTTGATGATTTAAGAATATCAGGCGTGATTAAAGGATATGTAAAGGCAGAACAAAGAGTTGGTGAAGGTTTCATCCAGGATTTTTCCTGGCGCAAACAAAAAGAATGACCTGTCCAGCAGACAGGTCATTTGATCAACGATGAGATGCTTAATGCTGGTGTGTGTGTTCGTCGGCTTTGCCGAGATATTTCTCAGGCTCTTTATCGAAAGCCTTCTTGCAACCGAGCGAACAGAAGTGATAAGTCTGCCCGTTGTACTCGGATGTACCAGCGGCAGTTGCGGGGTCAATATCCATTCCGCAGACGGGATCATGTACAGTAGTTGTCATTTGTGGTCTCCTTATGTTTGATTGGATTATCCTATTAAAAGACATCGTCAATAAGAGCCATATTACCCAAAGCCTTGTAGGCATTTCTGCCTATGTCTATTTCTCAATTTCGTATCCAGCCTGTTCCCACTCCACCATACCACCAGCAAGATTCCAGATATTGGTATACCCCAGTGAAACAAGCTCTTTTGAAGCGATTTCACTCATACGTCCGCTGCGGCAGTAAAAAACAATTTTTGCATTTTTATCAATGGGTAATTGAAAAAGGTTTTCAGGTACGCTAATCTCATCGTATGGGATGGACAAGTCTGTGTCTGTGATGTTCCCTGCAAAAGGGATATGAACATTGATGAAAACAAAACCTTTCTTCTTCAACATCGTATTCAATTCCTGCGCAGAGACATTCTTGTAGGTACCGCCCGCTATAGTAATGGTTTCTCCGACCACTGGTTTTGCTTGACATGCCGCAAGCACAACAGCGGCCAGCAGTATGAGAATTATTTTTTTCATCATTAAGCCTTCTGCAGGGTATGTCCACTCAGGTAACCCAGATAGGCTGGCACGAGCGGCAAAACACATGGCGAAAGAAAGGATAACAAACCTGCGAAGATCGCAGTTAAATAAGTCGGCGCGGCGGCGTAGGCCGCGAAGGACTCAATGTAATATCCATTCCTGAATGCCCATATCGCGATCAGGCTCATGGTGTTCGTCAACAGTAATACGCCAATAGCGATGATAAACACACCACTGACAATCTTGAAATATTTTTGATATGGTCTCATGCGCTTAAGCCAGCCTGAAGCGCGTTCCAAACCCAGCGCCAAAACAAGAAATGGAATTCCCAACCCGAGCGAGTATCCCGAAGATAACCACATCGCCTGTCCAACAGTTTGCTGACTAAGTCCCATTGTCAGGATTGCGCCCAATGTCGCACCAATGCATGGACTCCAGCCTGCGGCGAAGAAAATGCCCATGAGGGCCGACCCACCATACGTCCCGCGTTGACCCGAGTATTGGGCGCGTGTGTCCGCATAAAACCAGGGAATGCGAATCACTTCCAGCGTTGCCAATCCGAACATGATCACGATCACGCCGCCAATTTGTGCAACCGTTCTTTTATATTCGCCAAATAACTGGCCAAGCGCTGTCGCCGAACCGCCCCAGCCGATGATAAAAACAAGTGAGAAGCCAAGCACGAATAGTAGTGCATGTAAAAATATCTTCAATCTTTCGACTTGAGAAGGGATGAGTGGAATTGTGGTTTCAGATGACATAAACCTGCCTGCCTAAATTGGGATGGATACATCATAAGCAAAACCCCGCCTCTGCATGAGCGCAGAATGGCGGGGATGTAGATATGCAAAACGGCTTATGAGGTTTATCGCTTCATAATCGAACCTGTAGCCTGGTTCCCTTTCCCAAAGTGGATTCCATCTCGAGCCGCGCACCGATCAGGTCGGCGCGTTCATGTACACCCAACAAACCGAAGTGTCCGCTGGGGGCAAGTTCAGTGGGACTTTTAGGCATTATGAAGCCGTTACCGTTGTCCCTGACTTCCATTTTGATTTCTGCATCTTCAAAGATAATTTTCAAATCGGCATGGGTGGCCTTGGAATGTTTGACCACATTGTTGAGCGCCTCCTGTGCGATGCGATAGAGCGATAGTTCTTCTTCACGTGAGAAGCGGCGTTCCTCTCCTGTTTTTTGAAAATCCACGATCAAATGATTGTTTTGAGATGTTTCGCGGGCTAGCATATCAAGCGCAGTGACGAGCCCCAGATCTTCGAGATAGATGGGACGCAAGGCACGTATCAGACGGCGCAGGTTTTCAACAGTCTGTTCCGCGAGACTTTCCAGTTCTTGTAGTGATTGCTTTCCCTTTTGGTCTTTGACCAATTTTTCAGCCAATTGCACGCGCTGTTTCAAGGCAATCACCGACTGAATGGTTTCATCATGCAGTTCACGAGCCAGGCGCATGCGTTCATCTTCCTGCGCGGAAGTGATCGCGCCGATGTAATCATGCAATCCCTCCTGGGCCGCCTGTACCTTTCGCGACATCTCAGTCAACTCCATTTGCAGGTGTTGCACTTCCAAAATCCCGCCGACGGATTCTTTGATGGCTTCAAAGTCACCCCATGCCAGCGCAGCAGCTTTGGATTCAAGTTTTTGCAATGGCTGGACAATTTGCCTTGCGCCAAACCATATCGCGATTAACGCCAGAATAAATGCTGGGACCACGACAAGGGGAGCCATCTGGGTCAACTGCAACGATGGACTGATTACCATTTCCCATTCTTCCTCGGTGATCAACGCCCAACCTGTCGATTCAACGGGGCTGTATGCAACGACGTGTTCGGTATTTTCCTTCTTGACGTAGAGCACACCACTTCCACCTTGCAATGCCTCTGTCACACCTGGGTGGTTGGGCTCCAGTGTCGCATGTTCAAGTACACCGCTTACGAAAAGTAATCGGCGCGATTTATCCAGCAGGAAGATGGTCACATGGCTGCCTGCTGGATAGGTAGTAGAGAGGGTTTCATTGGCAAGTGATTCGGGGGAAAACGCACCCGCCACGATCACATTACGAGAGGCGGAGTATGCTGAAACGATTACGAAAAGCTGTCCTGAGTTTGGATCAAGGATCGGGTCGGAGAAAACAGTCTCACGGTCCGAAAGAGAAGCGAGAGAGAGGCTCTGTGCGTTTTGGGAAACCCATCCCCAAAAACTATCATTGCCTGTATTGGCGAGCAAACGTCCATCGGAATCAAGAAAGGCAATTTCGCCATTGAAATCAATTGCAAGGTCATTCGTAGTTGCAAATATCTCTTCAAAGGTCAGATTCTCAGAAGCCAGCACAGCCATACTGGTAATTGTAGCCACGCGATGGTGTAATTCAGATTCTAGCGCGGCGGCGGAAGATTGAACCGCGCGCTCATCACGCTCGCCAACGAGGGCACGCATATCCTGCTGGTGCATGTTGACGCCGCCAAACGCGATTACCAACAGTAATACTGTAAGCGGCAGGATTGTGACTGCGAAAAGTTGTGTGAGGCCGCGCCAGCCAGGGATGAATCGTTTCATTCTTCTTCGATGATATTACCCGAACCTTGCGAGATCAATCCCAGAGAAACGCCACGCATGACAGCTTCAGTTCGGCTGTTGGCTTGCAGTTTGGCGAAGATATGCGCGAGATGCCCCTGCACGGTACGGTCGCTGATGCTAAGCTGTACACCAATGGCTTTGTTGGTGAATCCTTTTGCAGTAAGTCGCAACACATCCAGTTCACGATCCGTCAGCGGTTCAACGATTTTCTTTTCTGTTCCTTTGAACAGATTAGACATCAACTTGCGAGTGATGGAAGGGTCAAGTGCAGACTTGCCTTCATTTACGTCGCGCACCGCCTGAATGAGATCGTCGGCTTGTGCAGTCTTGAGCACATAGCCATTCGCTCCCGCCTGCAGGACTGCCATCACATACGGGTCGTCGTCATATGCAGTCAGAATCAAAACGCCCACTTCAGGCATATTTGCACGCACCCAACGAGTGACCTCGATACCGGTGGCTTTGGGCATTTGGACATCCAGGACGGCCACATCGGGTTTGTGTTTCTGGATGAGCGCCTGGGCTTCCTCGCCATCCCCTGCTTCGGCGATGACCTGAAGATCGCTCGCGCTTTCGAGCAGTTGACGCACACCTGCCCGAACAATATGGTGATCGTCAGCCAGAAGAATGCGGATTTTGGTTTTTGATTTGCTCAATGACTTTGCCATAACTAAATGTTTCCAATTCTTGATTGAGGGCTTGTGTCTGAAAAATATAAGGGAAGGCGAGCCAGACGATACCAAGACCAGCCAAAAGTCCAGTGATGAAACGCATGAGAGAATTGAACGAACCGAGCGCATCGCCTGCGTAAAATGTCGCAGAGAATGAATTATTCGTCAGTATCACAAGCCATTGATTTGTATCACGAAAGCCCTGTCCAATACCAGCGAAATCGCTCAGCATATGAGTACCACCATCCATTATAAGGGGAAGCAGAAGCAAAATGAATCCGATCCAGGATAGGGTTTTAATCTTGTGTCGAAACGGAAACCAAAGCGCTGCAAACACCCAGACACTGGTGTAAAACGAGATCATGCGGTCAGACCAGGCGATCTTCCAGCCCATGCTTTCATTACCAATGAATTGACGGAGAATCATGGGGTTGATCGTATTCTGCCAGGCGGCTTGAACTTCACTCAACGAATACATGGTTTTTTCGCCAAAGAGAAAAAAGGAACGCTCTGGAAGTTGGTGACAGAAAAATGAATAAATGAAGTAAATCGCCTTTCCCGCGCCCGCCCAGCCAATATACATGAAGAAGGGTGCAAGAAAAGGCGCGAACACCCACAATCCATAAACGATCAGAAAAGTCTCAAACCAATGATTGCCAATCCATTGAAAGATGGATTGTTTGGGTTTTGGAAGAGCAGGTGTTGTGATTGTGGACATTCTTTCCTTATGGCGCATCTGGTTCAGGCGCTTTGTTGAGATTGGAGCGATAAAAGGCCTTGGCTTGTTCTGCATCAAAAGTTTCAAAGCGCTGCAATCGTCCCCAGGATGTCATGACAAGGGGAATATCAAGGGAAGGCCAGGGATAGGCGATCAACTTTACGCCACCCAGATCATCGATTGTGGTTTTAATTTGTTCCTTTAAGTTCGTGCAGCCAGATTCATCCAACAAATCGCAGTTGTACCAGAAGATGACATACCCATGTTCCAAATTATGAACGAGATAACCAGCTGGAAACTGATAATTGTTGTTGTCAAAAAACCCTGCCCTAGCCTCCTCCGCGTAATGACGACCGGAGGTTGGCGGGTCGGAGTTGTACTGACCGGGATCGCTATCGACTGGGATATGTGGATCGCTCACCATGATCTGTACAGACTCGCCTGCTGCTGGGCGGACTCCCTGCCAGATGACAAGGCCAATGATCGCAAGTACGACCACTCCAATCCCACCCCAGGTAAGACCGCTCCTGAGTTTCTGTTTGCGCTGGCGGTCATGCAATTGTTGACGCCTATTTTTTGAATTCATATGAGTTCCTGAATTTAATGGTAAACAGGCATCAGGATAATTCCTGATGCCTGTTTATATTCGAACTACTGAACTGGAATCTCGATTTCTTCTTTATAATCCAGTTCCCCTTTACGAACATAGATGGATAACTTCCAATCACCTGAATCACTAAAGTTGGCTTTAATGGAATATTTTCCTCCGCCTTGTTCGGTGGCCTGACCGCTCATGCCCATGCCTGCCATCGCAGGATGATCCGCAGCCACATCCACTTTGGCGTCTTCGATCGGTGCGCCGCTGGCATCGGTAATTGTGAATATCAATTCAATATCACCCTTTATCGCTGGGGTGGGATTGGTCTCCAGCTTGATGTTCACTTGCTTGGATGAAGACGTGTCAGCCGGTATTGCCGCACTGCCACAAGCCGCCAGTAAAACAGATAATGCCACGATCAGATTGATTAACATAAACTTATGCATTTTTTTCTCCTTGGATGAATTCTTATTCAACGACATTGATCATCAACATCAAGCCGCCAGGCTCAACGTTGTCGTTTGTGGTGTGGTGCAGGATGTGACAGTGCAGCATCCATTGACCCGTTTCCGTGGCGACGAATTCGATGTCATAGCGTTCGCCTGGCGCAACACTAATGGTGTCCTTTGTTAATTGCGCTGCTTCAGGCACAGGATGTCCATCGGTGGCAACGATTTTGAAGGGCATCCCATGCAGGTGCATTGGATGGATGAATTGTCCGATCGCGATCAGTCGCAGCCGAACCAGATCACCTTTCTTAACCGTGATCGTCTCTGTGGCAGGGAATGACTTGCCGTTGATCGTAAAGTAATTCGGCTCCATTCCGCCCATTGGCATGGCGGCGTAGGTTTCCCCATCTGTCATCCGTACTTCGGAGAGCATAAGCACTTTGTCGATAACAGGCGGGTTGGCTTCAGGTTCCTTCGGGTCAATGATGAACGGAGCATACAAGCCTGCACCTACCTGCACGTCACCTTCAAAATGCGAGTGGTACATAAACGTGCCTGCGGGTTTGGCAATGAATTCATACGTAAATGTTTCACCAGGTTGGATTGGATCCTGGGTGACTCCAGGCACGCCATCCATTGCGTTTGGGACTTCGACTCCATGCCAATGAATGGTTGTCGGATCAGGAAGTTCATTCTTAACGATGATCCTGACCTGATCTCCCTCTGTGACACGGATCATCGGCCCAGGCACGGTCCCGTTGTATGTATATGCTGTGACCGTGACACCATCCAAGATTGGCCATTGCACTGCTTTCGTGGTCAACTCGAAAACTTTGACGCCATCTTCCTCGCGATAAGCGAGCGGTTGCCCGCCGGTTGTTTCAGTGGCGGGCTGAACGTTCGGAGCGGTGATCGGTTCCATCATATGCGCGGCTCCGGGGTTGTCCGCCGTCATACTACCTGGGGTTGGGATCCCGTTCGTCATATTGGAGTTATCGTTATTCATTGGCATCGTGTTATTGGGCGTTGCAGCAGGTGCGCAAGCCGACAAAATCAAAGCCAGAGCCATTAACGAAAAGATCATTGTCTTCTTTATTCTCATGTTTCCTCTTGAAGTTGGGATAGCCGTTAACTATAAGGAATTCCCCATTACTTAACCAGAGCAATTTGACGCAGTTGAATGTAAGCCATATGGCCTATTCAGTCTTTGAGATTGAAACAGGCTCGTTGGTTTCAAGCGCCTGCTGAATGGAATGGAGCAATTTCGCATTTGCCCGTTGTTGCGAATCGTTGGCAATGGAAACCCAGGTCTGTCCATCATTTCCATGTAGGATCAGGGTTGCAGGGTTTGGGGCTTTCCCATAAACCAATAGAACCACCATCTGGCAGTCACACTCCTCTGTCCCATGATTTGGGCAGGAGCAATCGTGCATCGCCAGTCGTGCTGTATGCAAATCAAAAGTTTGTATTGGACGTAAATCTGCTTGCACCAGCTGCTTCATGGCCCATTGTAAAGCTTCGTCACAAGGATGGTTGATTGATAGGAAAGGAGAAATATTCATAAGCACCTCAGATAGTTCCATTGTATGGAATTACCCGAGGTGCATGAAGAGCCACGTGGCGTATTCAGAAGTAAGCAAAATTGCCTATTTCTGAGAAATAGACGCATATATAGATCGTTATTGTTCTATGTCTCGCCCACCTTGATGTATTTCTCTGGCATACGTTCAAACAAATGCTTGCATACCTCGGAGCAAAAACAATAGGTCTTGTCCTTATACAGAATCTTGAATGGCGGATTCTGCGGATCAACTTTCATTTCACAAACAGGGTCGATTTCGAAAGCCTGGCCCGCCGCATTAAATCTTTGCATATTGAAACCACTCATGATTTTCCTCTGCTTCCTGCTGGCGCGCCGCACGATGGGCAAAACCGCGCGTTGCTTTCCATTTGATTACTGCAATATGCGCAGGCATGGGGTTTTAATCCTGTCCCACATTGAGGGCACCAATCGAACGATTTTGAAACCTTTGATGCACAATTCGGGCAGGTTGCATGCGAAGTCACAACAGCCGCGGATTGCGTCGTCTCATTTGTCAACACTCCTGTAGCGACGAGCGGGAATAACAGATTTCCAATTCCTCTACCACACATAATTCACTCCTTTTTATTTATGCGTTAAATCCTAACAGATAAATGTAAAGGACTCATAAAGAATCATTGAAAAGGGCATAGGCAGAATTGCCTATCGGTTTTACGGCAATCTGGCGCAAGACGTTCGGATCCGTAAAGGCTATGATGAGTAAAAAGGAGATTAATGGTGAAACGTTTTCTAATTCCCCTCGCGGCTTTCCTGCTCGGTTCGACCCTCATCGCGTCATTCTATATCGGCATTCTCACTTGGGCACAGGGCTGGGACTACGCCTCCTCTCAACTCGTGCGCGATCGTTGGTATGTCATCCCAATCATCGTCGGCTTCGGGGTTCAAGCCGCCTTATATACCATATTGCGATTCCGTCTCTTCATTCCAATTACATCCACAGGTCATGCTGGCTCCATGATGGGCGCAAGCGGAGGCACTTCCGCCACTGCAATGATTGCCTGTTGCATTCATCATGTCACCGATGTTCTCCCCATTCTTGGACTAAGCGCGGCGGCGAGTTTTCTAACCCGCTATCAGCGCCCGTTCATGCTTGTGGGCCTAGCCATGAATCTGATTGGAATTGGGGTCATGCTCTTTGTGCTTTATCGTGAACGACAGAAACTTCAACCTATTCTGGAGACAATATGAAACGAATTCTTTTACCCGCGATTTTGATTTTATCCCTTGTACTTAGCGCATGTTCTGCGTCTTCGACAGCGCCTCAAACCGACCCTCTGCCTGATTCCGTTTCGGGAGATTCCTCCTCCCCTTCAAATGACTTGGCCATGCGCATTGACCAGCAAGGGGCAATTATTGTCGAAATTACACCGCTCAGCCTTGACGCACCGACTGACACCTTTGAGTTCGATGTAGTGATGACCACACACTCCATAGACTTGATTATGGACCTTGCAAAGTTATCCACCCTCACCACCGACACAGGGGTCAGCGTAGAAGCAGCTATCTGGGACGCGCCACTAGGCGGTCATCATGTGGAAGGCAAGTTAATCTTTCCCACAACAAAAGATGGCAAACCCATCCTCGAGGGTGCGACGAAACTTACACTCACAATCATTAATGTTGACGCCCCTACTCGTATCTTTGAATGGGGGTTGAAATAAAAAGTCCACAAAAGGAGATAACCATGAACAAGAAACATATGCTAATTATGCTCATCTGCTGCTTGCTTCCAATTGCAGGCTTTGTCGCCGTATTTCTCTTCAAGATTCCGCTGAACACGGCATTACTTGTGGGGTTGGCGTTACTTTGCCCATTATCTCATCTGCTTATGATGGGACAGATGAGACACGATCAGGGAAACGAACCGCACGCGGTTCACGTCCATGTTGAATCCGATAGTAAGAAAAAGTCATAACCCTATCTCGCGCCGTGACTTTCTCAAACTCGCCGCGCTTGGTGCAGGTGCAATTGCCTTTCGCCCATTTGCAAAACAGGATCTGTCTGAATTTCCCCAGTCCGATCATTTAGGCCGCGTCACAGTTGGCAAAGTAGATGTCTTCGTGCGACCCGACGCAAACAGCCGACAGAAGTGAAGGACGGTAAGCCAAGAAATTTCTTTTGGGTCGCATCATTATTTAATACCTGGACCGCCCATCCTTGTTCAGCCTTTCATTGCTTACCAGACGATCTATACGCCTGATTCTGGCTTCAAGAAATCGTGCAGTTAAAGGTCCCAACATTTTCGCCAGCAAGCGTATGTTTTGCAAACGGAGATATGCTGATACACGCGTTCGATCATTGGACATGGTTTCCAGGTGAATGGTTTCAAGAACTTTCAGGTTGCCTGGGGTAACGCGCATCTCAACCGTAAAATATTCAAAAGGACGCCAGTCAAGAACGGTTTCAACAACCATCCCGACACCGTGGTCGCAGTGATTGACCGCGCCAGGCCCGGTTAGACCGCCCGGACGAGAATGCGCATTCCATTTCAGTAAAAATGGATACCATTGATTCCGTTTCACTGGATCGTTTAACCACTCCCAAACAATGGGAGGTGAAATGGGCAGCTCAAGTGTAAACTTTCCATCTGCCTCTTCCAACGAAACAACCACGCGGCGGGCTTGCAACATTGCTTGATAGCGCTCTTCAAGATTCAAGCCATATAGTTTGGTCTCGTGAGACACGAACTCCTGGCCTTGCAACACCTCCGCAGATTGATCGAGGTGTTGCAGAGTCGCATCGGTGATCAAGACATAACCACGCCAGTCAGGGATGTTTGCCGAGGACTCTTTCCATAAACGTTTACGAACAAAATTCGGAGCTGCTCCCAAAATCGTGCGCTTCCCCCGGATTTCGGAGAATAGATAATCGCCATGATGCACCATGAACTTGAGGTCGAGAGAGGATACATTCCGGCAAGCTGCACAGGTACAGGTAATGCGACGGCTCATGGCTTGCAGTCGATCTTTATATCCGGTATAGGTGGATTCAATCATGCCATACAAAATTTCAAAGCGGTCGATCCTGGATTCTGAAGCACAGGCAAAAACCGAGTCAGTATCATAATTATGCACTGCGAACAAGGGCTTGATTTGTCCAGCCACATATTCCAGCAGTTCTTTCAGGATATCTCCGGCATGTTCCAATTCCACTCCAACCAGGTATGCGGTAAAGCCGGAGATATCCGCTAGAAAGAAATATCCAAATTGGGATTCGGTTGCTTTAATATTATCCAAAAAAAGAAAATCGTCACGGACTTCGCATTCATATCATTCAGGCTTAACTATAGCAGCTTAATACTTCTTGCGTGAGTCATCTCAGCACGAAGACTCTGTTACCCAACCTTTTGCAGGTATTGGCGCATCATCAAAGCCACGGTGGCTCCCTCACCTGCCGCAGATGCTGCCTGCTTGGTGGAACCTGCGCGCACATCTCCTGCGGCAAACAGACCTGGGACCGACGTCATTAGTGTACCATCGGTGACTACTGAACCCCATTGATCAACTTCCGCCTTCCCTTTCGCCAGATCGCTGTTGGGTGAAAAACCTACAAAAACAAATACGCCATCATAGTGCCATTCCTTGTGCTCGCCGGTGGCGCGATCTTCAACGAGCACCGCATCCAGTTGATTGCCATTGGCACGCAATTCCTTGACCGCATGGTTGACGGTCACGGACATGTTTTTCTGCTCCGCCACTTTTTCCTGCAAGATCTTACTCGCTTTTACTTGCGGCAAAAATTCAACAATATCCACCTGACTGGCAAATCGAGTCAGAAACAATCCTTCTTCAAATCCACTGTTCCCGCCTCCAACCACCAATACCTTTTTACCTTTATAAAAGGCTCCATCGCAGGTCGCGCAAAAATGAACGTTCGATCCAATCAGATCATCTTCTCCCGGAATCCCCAATCTGCGATATCGCGCTCCAGAGGCAAGCAATACTGCTTTTGCACCGTACTCCGATCCATCGGCTGTGTGGACACACAGGTACTGCCCATCCTGATCAATGGAAACAACATCCTGAGCCTGAAGGATCTCCGCACCAAAACGTTGTGCCTGGCGGGTCAGACGAGCAGCGAATTCAGCGCCGGGAATCCCTTCATCAAAACCCGGAAAGTTATCCAGCGTTTGGGTAATTCCCGCCTGCCCACCCAAGCCGGCCTTCTCAATGACCAGTGCATCAACACCTTCGCGTGCCAGATACGTGGCGGCCGTCAACCCGGTTGGACCGCTGCCGATGATTATGGCATCATAGAAAGTGCGTCTGGCGCGTGTCTGCATCCCCAGTTTCTCTGCCAGTTGTGCATTCGATGGTTCGACCAGCACGGTTCCATCAGGGAACACGATGGTTGGAATACTGCGGGAGCCTTTGTTGGTTTTTTCGACAAAGGTCATGGCTTCAGCGTCATTATCAATATCCACATAATGATACGACACACGTTGTTCGCCAAAGAATTGTTTTGAACGTTTGCAATCCTGGCACCATCCTGTGCCATAAAGCGTGATTGTTTCCGGGGTCAAGCGAGAGTCGGTCATGAAAAAATTCCTTTTCTAATTACAGCATGATAGCGATACAGCCTGTACAATGACAGGCTGTATGCCTTTAGGAGGAGAAAAATCTATAACTAAAGAGCGGCATAGACTAGCGCAACCACCGCGCCGAAGATCATATGTCCAATCAGCCCGCCCATGAAAGCCATCACGCCGCCGCCATTACCAGTCATCCACAGACCAGGCGCTTGGACCGTGCCGCTTCTAATTCCAACGTGCATCATTGGGATCATGCCCATTGCCATGCCGACTATCAGCCAGTGGACAGCGCCAAAGATCAAGCCGCCCACCCAAGTTGCCGCACCGACTCCAGATGACCAGAGAAAGGCATAGATCAGGGCGAAGATCACGCCCATCATCAAATGCATCATCCAACCCAATACAGGGTTAGGCTTTGCGCTGAACATACTGCCCAGCAAACTGACGATGTCCATTTTAGGCATTCCCATTTTGGGCGCCATCATCAATATCATAGTAAACACGATAGTTGCAACAATGCCTGCGATACCTGCATTAAGAATGTTCATTTTATCTCCTATTGAATTTGGTTTCATACTCACCTGATATTAAACCGTTGATTTCTCTTACCCATTTTCAATAATCAATCCACAGGTAAAGAAAGATGGGCAAGTGTCATCTCTTTTATTAAAGAATATCTTCGTACGATTTCTAATGGTTCTTGTTCTTTGGATTAACCACGCTCATCGGCCCTTGAACCTGTTCGCCAGTATCCGGACATTTAGCTCCCCAATACATCTTCGTCTCATAAAGGAACAATCGCATGCCCACATCTTCAAAAAAATTCACGTCAAGTCACGGAAGTATTGCTTATACAGACAATGAACTCAAACAAGTTCCTGTCATATTCGTCCACGGACTGCCAACCTCCAAAGAGATTTGGGAGCCTGTGTTACTGTTTCTGCCATCCGACATTCGGGTAATTACATACGACTTGCTCGATTATGGTGAATCAGAAAAGATCAACCACAGCATCAGCCACATTGAACGCGCAGATGTCATGGATGAACTTCGTGCCCATCTGGGATTTGATAAATTCGTCCTGGTCGCGCATGACCTGGGTTCATCTGTGGCAATTGATTACATGGGAAAATACGCAAGCCATATCGAGAAACTTGTTTTGATGAGTCCCCCGGTTTACCCTGATTTCAAGGAACCATTCATTGTCAAAATAGTGAGAATTCAGGGTGTGGGTGAAGTCCTTGTAAAGATATTCAAACACATTCTTCTAAAAGTCGGCATCCTACAGGGGATGGTAAACAAAATGCGCCTTACCCATGAACTGTTCGCTGCCATTTCCAATGGTTTCACAGGACGCGAAGGCGACTTGGCGCTCTTGCGCGTTCTGAGATGGGGACGTCCTTTTAACGTCTTCAAGAATTATCCCCGCATTATCGAGTCCATTCGCGTGCCTACGCTGGTGATTCAGGGTCGCCGCGACCCTTATATTCCTCTCAACCAAGCCACACGTTTGCGAGATACGATCCCCAATTGCAAATTGGCATTGATCAATGAAGGTTCCCATTTTCTACCAATGGATACGCCCAAAGAAGTCGGGGTGGAAATCGGCGCTTTTATTACAGGTTGATTTTCCTGGATTAAAGAAAAAGAGTGCCGTTCAAAATTGAACCGCACTCTTTTTATCGTTGGTTAAAATATTTTTTCGAGCGTTTCGGCAATGACCCGTTCAAGTTGATCTGGAGACGGAACATCTATAACAGGTTGCGTCTGTTTATTCGCGATGACCTGTTGGGCAGATTCGAGGAATTCTTCGGTCTCCTGCAAATGCGCGGGATGGCGTAAAACGAATTGGATTAAGCGTGCTGCCTCGCCGCACTGCCCGCGCTGAACAAAAATGATTGCCAGCCCCGCCAGCGTATCGAGTTTGTCGGGCGTCAGGTTGGCTATCTTCGCACATTCCAACGCAACCATGTAGTGCTGTCTGGATGAAGGATGGTCTTGCAACTGGACGGCGATATGCCCCAGGTTGTTTTCCGCAATGCACATGCCGCGGTGCAAACCCAACTCTGAAAATAATCTACTTGCTTCAACGTAACAAGCGCGGGCTTCCGTGAACTGTCCCAAATGACGCTGTACCTCGCCCAGGTTCAGCAGGGCGCCTGCCATGCCGTGCTGATCGTTCAGTTGTTTGGTAAGGGACAAGCTTTCCTGCAAATACTTTTCGGCTTCGATATATTCGGATTGCATCGTCGCAACCGTTCCCAATCGGTTGGCGGCAAGCGCCTTGCCTTTCAGGTCTCCGATCTGGCTGTAAATCTGATACGCTTCATAAAAAGAATTGCGGGAGTTTCCATAATCCCCCAATGACATGTTATTCAATCCGCTAATAACATGAAGTCGGGCGGACACATCCTTATCCTGCTCAGGGTTTTGACCCAAGACTTCACGCGCCTGCACCAGTTTGGAAAGAGCATTGCGATAATTTCCCTGTACGCGATTGATATCCGCCATCAGTCCTAAAGCCAGCGCCTGCCTGCCTTTTATCTGCGCCGTGCGCGCCTGCTCTGCGCCCGCTTCGAGCAATCGGCTGGCATCTTTGTATTGTCCCTTTTCGTAGAGAACTTCTCCAACAGTTAAAAGGAAATCAATCCGCGCTGGATCATCCTGCGGGATAGCGCCGAGTGACTGCTCGAATGTCGCAATCAACTCAGTAATTTTTTTGGCGTCTTCCTTACGCCTGATTTCTTCGATCAATGGCTGGAGGGTTGGATGAGAAGAATGATTCATAGCATCCTCAATATTTCAATTTTCTATACGGCATTCAATACAATTCTTTGCAGTACCTTATACTCTTCCTGACAGTCGGGACACATGTCAAGATGATGTTGCACAAGCGGCATCAGACGGGACACATCCTCCCCCCGCGCCGCGAGTTCGGCAAACTGATCAAGCACGGCAAAAACCTCATCGCAGGTCATTTCAACATCCTGCGTATTGGACAGCATGGTCAGGACTTTTTGCATCATCTCGGATTTATCCGCTTGCATCCCGTTTTGGGGGGATGAAGATTTTTTTTTGTTTGAACCCAAAAGCCACTGGAATATTTGTTTAATTTTCATTTTTAATAAATTCCTTCTACGAATGGATAGTAATACCTGTCCAATGTCTTACTTACCAACCCGTTCAAAAACGGATAATACCTGCTGGGGTGTCAGCCCTTCTTTTTCCAATCGTTTCTTGAGTCGCAAGCGGGCATCATGCATTAATTTATATAAGGCATTTCGATTCATTCCCAATCGCTGGGCGGCTTCCTCCAGGGGAAATCCCTCCATTGTTGCCGTCATTGCCATGCGTTGTTTCTCAGTCAACTCTTCCATGATGATACGGTTGATCCGCTTCATCATATCCTTTCGATCTACTTGATCTTCGGGACTTGCTTGATTATCGGGTATTTCTCGATACGACGCATCGCCTTCCTCGTCCATTGCCATCTCTGGCAGGGGTACTTCCCGCCAACGGACGCGGCGCAATTCGGTCAGTGCGGCACGCACGGCAATTTTATGAGCCCAAGTGGTGAATTGGCTGCGCCCTTCGAATGTGTCCAAATTATCCAAAACCCGCATGAGCGTTTCTTGTACTATTTCCTCGACAAGCGCTTCGGACTCGGGACTATTGGGGGCAATCCGCCCGGCGATGGCGTAAGGCAAGCCGCGCAGGATAATGGCGCGTAAATCTTCCAATGCCTGAGCCTGTGGCTCCCCTCCAGCGCGTAAATCTGCAATCCATTCTTCGTTGGTGCGTTTGTCCATATTTGGATTATAAACCAGCGGGTAATAGTTTTCATGTTAATACTATCCTTGATAGCAAGGATACGGAGGATGTATGTCGGTAAATCACAAATCAATTCCAGCGCTCACCACCGCCCAAATGATCGAGGAAACGGGAACAACGGCGGGGGCGGAATGACCGCAGCGCGTCGTCTGCATAATTGGGGCGCAAATGTCATCGTCGCATTGACCAAATCAGCGGATGACTATCGCGGCGTCCCTACCCATCAATTGGATATTCTCAAGCGGATGAATATTCCCATCGTTGACTCCGCCTCGCTTCCTCCGACTGTTGAGTTGATTCTCGACGCAATCATTGGCTACAGCCTGAGCGGATCCCCGCGCGGCGCGGCGGCAGATCTCATCCGTTGGGCAAATAAACAAACCAGCCCAATTCTTTCTCTCGATACGCCGTCTGGTTTG
>JACRMH010000058.1 GCA_016219545.1 Chloroflexota bacterium
AACTCATTGATGAATACATTTACTTTTACAACTATGAGAGGATACAATTGAAAACAAGACAGACACCCTACGAAACCAGGTGTCTGTCTATTTGACCAGGGGGGCTTTCTTTTTGTGTCTTGTTTGATGGGTTCAGTTCAAAAAGAGTGCCAGTTTTTTTCACTTTCCTGTTATGGTAAAGCCGATTTTTCCTAATTCGGTTGAATACTCTTCGAGCATTCTCCTGCCCATTAGGAGCGAAAATTCAAGGGATGGGTGGTTACCGTCATACATCATCGGGACACCTTCTGCTTCAGTGAGGCAGCTCCCGAGCGTTCCCTGACTGCATAACAAGGCAGCTATATCAATATATAGAGGCTTGTATTGCATGGTCTCGGCGTAATACATATCGTTTTTCACATCCTCTCCAAAATAGCTGACAAATCTTTCATCCTTGCAGAATGCACTGCCGCCAAATCGGTTTATGATATCTGCGCATTGGTAGGGAGATACTTCGATGTAAGGTCCGATCACCACGACCTTTAGATCCTTATTTTTCGATTTTAAATATTCGAGGATCGGAAGTTCACTGCCATTGCGGAACATATACTGTGAGCTGATCACCAAAACATCCAGTTGTTCATTAAATTCAGGGTCGCTAAGCGCTGCTGCACGTTCCTGGCATTTGCCTTTATTTTTCCATCCCATGCCAAGAGCGGTTAGCTGGTTGTCTTCTATTGTAAAGCTGCAGTCGTTAACTGCAGAAAAAATAATCAGGTTGATATCTTGCCGGCTTCGGAAAGATTCAGCGAACATGTTGTAGCCGACATAATAATGAGAATCGCCCGCCAGTAAAACTTGCAGTGATGCGTCAGGTCGGCAATTCGACGACTTAAGATCAAGTATGTTACATCCTTTTCTCAATGGGGATGCCCGCCGGGATTGTCCTCTGGTTATTTCCTGCTGAGTCAGGCTATTAGGCATTCTCCATGCCCACCCGTTGTAATTCGATGCGCTGACAGCCAGTGCTATAAGGATGATTCCCAGCGCTCCATGTGCGGTGAGAAATACACGGGTTGGGACTTTTTGTTTCTCGCCCGTGCTTTTTCTAAAGGGCTGTTCAACATATATGTACATCAACCTGGCAGCAAGGATGGAGACTGCGCTAATGGTAAATTTTTCAAAGAGGGAAAGCGAACCAAAGTCATAGGCATAATATTTGAAAAAAACAATAACTGGCCAGTGGATCAAATATAAGGAATAACTGATCTTGCCAATTTCGACCAACACAGGAGTCCGCAGCAAACTTCCACAGTAGCGTGAATCGCCGCCCCCGTAGATGAGCAGGGCGGCTCCAAAACAAGGCATCAGCGCATTATAAGAAGGGAAGAGAGTTTTTTCCGTATAAGTGAGCATCGGGTAGATCGTCATTATCAGGCCGGCCAGCATGAGCGGCTCTAATACAAACTTGTTTTTGGGTTGATATTCGATGACCCATACGAGCAGGGCGCCGATGGCAAATTCAAAGATGCGGAAAGGCATCAGGTAGAAAATGGAAGCGGGACCTTCAGCAAACCACTCTGAGGCGGTTGGAAAATATTTGGTTAGTACATATACCTGTCCATCCGCGAACACAAAATTCATATAAAGGCTGAGCGAAAAGCCTAATAGAAGGATTGCCGGCACCATGCGTCTGGGTGTCTTTACGAGTAGGAGGACCAGCAGCAGCGGCCATACCAGATAGAATTGCTCTTCGACGCTCAGAGACCAGATGTGCAATAAAGGTTTGTAGATCGAAGCGGTGTCAAAATAGCCGCTTTGCCCCCAAAAGTGAAAGTTTGCCAGGCTGATAATGGAATAACTGAGTGACTTGCTGAAGCTTTCCATCTGCGGGGGAGGGAAGAGGAAAAATGCAGCTACGAAGCATAAGGCCAGTGCGAAGAAGAAACCCGGCAGCAACCTCCGTGCGCGCCGCAGATAAAAATTGGCAAAACTGAATTTGCCGGTCTTCAATACTTCATCGCGGATCAACCTTGTGATGAGAAACCCGCTGATGACAAAAAAAACGTCCACGCCGACATAACCACCACTAAAGGCTGTGACATCAACGTGAAAAAGCAAAACACTTAATACTGCAATTGCGCGCAGACCGTCAATGTCCGCTCTGTAACGTGTATGTTCCATGATACCTCGCCCAAAATTATATCAGTGTGTATTGGGGGCGACTTCATAATCCTAATAGGGCGCAGATACCCATAAATGAAAAGCGGACGTTCATCACGTCCGCTTTGTTTTTAGTTCGGCAACCCCAACTCTTTCAACTTCTCTTTCGTGGGCCAGCCATTCTCATCCCAGCCGCGAAGCGCATAAAACTCAGGCAGCATTTTGTCGAGTTCCACTACCTTGCCTTTGGCGGGACCATCCGGCAGAGGCTCGTTCAACATGCGCGGCGGAAGTGTGTCTACCGTCGAACCTGCTTTGAGGATAAACATGCGCTCAAGGTTGTAGACGCGCTCGGCAGCTTTCAACGCTTCTTCTGGAGTATAGTCCGCGCCGGTGGAGAGTTGCAGCATTTCCGAAAGAATTTGCGGCAGGATCATGCGATCCTTGTTGAACATGTACCGAATGCCAACAAAAACGCACACGCCTGAGCTATCCATCAACGCGAAAGAATCTTCAAAGTGTTTGACGAGTTCGGGTTTGCCTTCTGTCGTTAGCGGATTTTCCTTGACAGGCACGCCGAAGACTTCTTCGTAAGCCACGTCGCCTTCCATGTGTGACGCGCCTTTGTTGGATGTGGCATACAACAAGCCCATTCCCTGTGACCCGCGCGGATCGTATCCGGGGAATTCCTGTTTGCGCGTGGTGACGGCAATTTCAGGGTGACCATATTTTTCACAAAGGCGATAACTTCCCTGCGCGAGGTCTTTCCCAAAGCCTTCGTTGTATGCCATTTTCTTAAGCATGGCGATCACGGCGTCATGGTCGCCAAACTTCAACGACTGACCCACGATGTCATCATTGATGTAGCCCTTCTCGTATAGCTCCATCGCGGCGGCAATGGTCATGCCTGCGCCAATCGTGTCCATGCCGTATTCATTGCACAGATAATTCGCCTTGACCAGCGCAGCCAGGTCGCTCACGCCGCATCCGGTTCCCAAAGACGAAATGGTTTCATATTCAGGTCCTTCACCTTTGCCTTTATATTTTCCGTCCGGCACTTCGGTGAGACGTCCGCACGAAAGCGGACAGCGATAGCAGGGCGTGTGACGGATCAAATATTGATTCTTGAGCGCGTCACCGTCAATATTGCTGACATGTTCAAACGTCCCTTGCTGGAAATTGCGCGTGGGCAAAATGCCGAGCGTGTTGGTCACCTGCGGCACATACGATGTTCCATAGATGCGCATGTTCGAACCCTTCTTCACATCCACACCGACGTTTTTGGATGTTTGCACGCTCAGGCTTACCATTTTTGCAGAATTGTGTAATTTCGGATTTTTATTTCCCATCGCAACAACGGCTTTGAGATTCTTGCTTCCCATTACTGCACCGACGCCGGAACGGGCCGCCGCGCGGTGTTTGTCGTTCATGATCGAGGCCATCAGCGCGAGGTTCTCACCCGCAGGACCGATACATGCGACTCGTGCTTCCAAGGATGTTTCACCCTTCAAGATGTCCGTCGTCTCAGGCACTTCCTTGCCCCAAAGATGCGCGGCATTTCTTAATTCGATCTGGTCTTCATTAACGAAGAGATACACCGGTTCCGGTGACTTGCCCTCGAAGATGAACAGATCGAAGCCGGTGCGCTTCATCCAGGTTGGGAATTCGCCGCCCGAGTTGGAGTGCGCGAGCGCGCCCGTCAGCGGGGACTTGGTCACCACCATGTAGCGATTCCCCGTTGGAGCAGGAGTCGCTGTCAGGGGGCCCGTGGCGAAGATCAACTTGTTTTCAGGCGCAAGCGGGTCCACCATCGGGTCCACTTCTTTATACAAATAGTGGATCGCCAGTCCGCGCCCGCCGAGATAATCGTGCGCGATCTTCGGGTCAATTTCTTCGGTCGTGATCTTTTTGGTTGTGAGGTTTACTCGCAAAAGTTTGAGGTGCCAGCCGTACATGGGAAACTCCTATATGAAAGGATGAAAAATGAGGGATGAAGGATGAAAGCTTTTCCTTTGTGTACCTCACCTGCACTGCACCAAACGCAGTGCGGTGCAAGTGTCGTGACCCTTTGTGGTGAAATTTTATCCGCCAGCAATCGCGGAAAAAGCCGTGACCGTATCGCCTGCTTGAAGCGGCGCGTTCATATCTGTCATTAAACCATTAAGCACAATGACGCTTTCATCATTGAGAGGGATTGAAAAGCGGGAAATCACATCATAAACCGTTGTGCCTTCCGGGACATCCAGTTCCACCGTGCCGTGCTTCGTTCCCGGCGGAAGGACTTCGCGATAGTTGGCCAGCATTTTGACTTGGACGATCATTTGTGGATTCTAGCACGTACAGGTCAGATTGGTAATCCCAAGTTACAATAGATGAAATCCAAAAGCACGGAGAGATTTATGACAAATGAACTTGCACTGATCACCGGCGCATCCAGTGGAATTGGGGCGGCCTTTGCCCGCCAACTCGCAGAGCGCAAAGTTGACCTGTGCATCACGGGGCGGCGGGTTGAAAATCTTGAATCCATTGCGGCGGAATTGCGCGAAAAACACAAAGTCCGCGTGGATGTTTTGGTTGCCGACCTTGTGACCAATGATGGCATTGGTAAAGTGGAAGCATGGATCAGGTCAAACCCATCTTTGTCCCTGCTTATCAACAACGCAGGTTTCGGCACGCGCGGACTCTTTGCAAACAAGCCGTCCGGTAAATATCAAGAGATGATCACGGTGCATATCACGGCAGCGATGAGGCTGACTTCCGCTGCTCTGCCTGAAATGATAAAAGCGCAGCGGGGAGCGGTCATCAACGTATCTTCCGTTACGGCCTTTATGCCTTTGGCGGGCAATGCAGTCTACGCAGGGACAAAGTCGTTCCTGAACGCGTTCACCCAATCGCTGTCATTTGAATTGAAAAATACTGGCGTGAAGATGCAGCTCCTTGCCCCGGGATTCACTTACAGTGATTTCCACAAACGCCCTGATTATTCGAAAACAAACACTTATGATGTTATCCCCAAATTTATGTGGATGAATGCGGACGATGTGGCACGAACCTCATTGCGGGATCTGGAGCGAAACAAACTCTTTTGCATTCCCGGCACCTTGAATAAATTGATCGCGTTTGCAGGTCGAAGCGGGTTGGCGGCTTTAGGTTCGAAGGTCATGGCAAGGCGTTACAAAATGCCTTCAAAATAAAATGTAGGGGCGGGGTCATCCCGCCCAAAGGGCAAACCAATGAAAAGAAAACTTCCTGAACATGGCTGGTGTTTTGTGTGCGGACATGATAACCCGCACGGTATCGGATTGGAATTGTGGGTGGATGATGATGGCGTGCTAACGTCTGAGTTCACACTGGGAGAAGCACAGCAGGGACCTCCCGGTCACGCACACGGCGGCGCATCCGCGGCAATCCTCGATGAAGCCATGGGACTCGTCGTTTGGGCGGCAGGCTTGAAAGTGGCGGCGGTGAATCTAGAGATCAATTATCACAAGCCGCTGCCCCTGCACCTGCCATTGACCTTTGAAGCGCGTATCACACAAAAAGATGAACGCAAAATATTCTCGACCGGTGAGATCAAACTGCCCGATGGAACGATAGCCGTCAGCGGCCGCGGCATCTATGTTGTTGCACCAAAACTATTCGATAATGTGAGGTTGGTCGGTACGATATGAAAAAGATCACGCTGTTGTGCTGTGCATTTTTATTAGCCGCCTGTCTCGCGCAGACGGCAGTTGAGCCAACCCCAACAGCGGTTGCCCCATTTGTTATCAAGCAGGAAGATAACTCGTACGCACCGCAGGTGGCAGATGCAGGCAAGCGGCAGGATCAAGTCATTATTACATCCTCCGATCTATCCGAGCGGTCTGACCTCACGCCGGTTCAAATTGATTTGCATCTTCTGGGGTCCATGCCAACTACTTGCAGTCAATTGCGGATCAAGGTCAACCCGCCCAATGACGCGGGTCAACTCTTTATTGAAGTGTACAGTCTCACGGACTTGAATTCAAAATGCAATAATGTATTCCAGCAATTTGATGTCACCATCCTGCTCGGCGTCTATTCTCCCGGGCGATACACCATCTGGGTTAATGATAATTATGTAGGGGATTTTCTTTCTTTGTGAGATGGGATAAAAAAACACCCCTCCGCGTCAAAACCTGACGGGAGGGCTGTTTCTGTTTTCTAGTATATTGGCAAACCCTTATCCACATCCCTTGCCCAGGCATTGATGCCGCCCTTGAGATTCTTTGCCTTTTTGAATCCCGCGCTCATGAGCAATTCCAAAGCGCGCGCGGAGCGGGTTCCCGCTTTGCAGAAGACCACCATATCATCGGCGCTGTCCAGTTCGGATAAACGTCCCGCCAGTTGACCCAGGGGGATGTTGACAGCGTTGGGGATGGCGGAGATCTCCAGCTCGTGAGGTTCACGCACATCGAGCAGAGTCAGCTTTGAGGTCCCCGCAGGGGTGAGGCGGGTTTTTAGATCCAATGCAGTGATGTCGAATCCTGAATCAGCCGAGTCATCTTCATGGTCATGGCCCGGGACGCCGCAGAATTCTTCGTAGTCAATTAATTCTTTGATATCCGCGTCCGGCCCGCAGACACGGCATTTTGGATTCTTCTTGAGCTTCACAAAATCAAAGGACATATCCAGCGCGTTATACAAAAGCAGTTTGCCGATCATCGGGTCGCCAACGCCGAGTAAAACTTTCAAAGCCTCGGTGGCTTGAAGGGTGCCGATGGTGCCGGGCAGAACGCCCAGCACGCCACCTTCCGCGCACGAAGGGACAAGCCCTGGCGGGGGCGGCTCAGGGAAGAGACAGCGGTAGCAGGGACCTTCCTTCGCGTAAAAGACGCTCAACTGACCATCGAAGCGGAAGATGGAACCATAGACATTCGGCTTGCCTAGAAAAACGCAGACATCATTCGTGAGATAACGCGTGGGGAAATTATCCGTGCCGTCAATGATGACGTCATAATCTTTGGCGATGCGCATGGCATTGGCGGATGTGAATGGCTCGTTGTAAATATCAACTTGAATATCGGGATTCAGATCGATCAGTTTTTCGCGCGCGCTTTCAACTTTCAATTTTCCAATCGTGCTCGTGCCGTGAATGACCTGTCGCTGCAGATTTGATTTATCCACTACATCGTAATCCACCAGTCCAATGCGACCGACTCCCGCCGCCGCGAGATACAAAGCGACCGGTGAGCCCAATCCGCCTGTGCCGATGACCAGCGCGGACGAGCCTTTTAACTTGCGTTGACCATCCAGTCCCACTTCCGGGATCAACAAATGGCGTGAATAACGCAAAATTTCATCGTGAGTTAAACCTGGCAGCACATTAACCTCCCGCTATCGAAGGGATTAAGATCAAGCGATCATTCTCCCTCAAAGGCGTTTCGAGTCCCTGTAGATCTTTGATGTTATTTTCACCCAAAAACAGATTAACGAATGCGCGCAATTCGCCCTGCTCGGAATAAAGATGAGGTTTGAGTGCGGGATATTCCCTGATCAAACTGGTCATCGCCGAAGCGACATCCCCGCCATTGACGGTGACTTCCGCCTGACCATTTGTATATGAACGTAAAGGAGTTGGTATTTTTAAAGTTGACATGATTTTCCTTGGATCTAAAGTGAGATACAAGGTTGAGGGCTATCGCTTATCTCATAACTGAGTAAACTTTCTGTTGAAAATTGCGAGTAAAAATGCAACTTTTGTTTACCAAATTATGCGATACTATGTAATTCATTCTAACCCTCAACCTCTCGAATTTCAACTAAACAACGACCGGTTCGCAGCCGCCGCGTTCAACCACAGCTTCACAAGTGGAAGCCGGCGTGATCTCCACGGAACCCGCCATCGCAAATGGCTGCATGAACTGGTCAATATAGGCCTTGTCTTCACTTTCCAGGATCAACACAAAAGTATGACCGCTATCCAGCACCGCGTCCGCAAGCAGGTCAATGCCAAATTTGCGGGCGTTCTGTTTGGTTACGTGTTGAACAAGCATTTCGCCCATTTCCGGGTTCTTCGCAGGGCAGGTTTCAGCAGAATGCTGGTGACGAACAAAATATAGTGACATGTTATAAACTCCTATTTGATTTGAATTTTTTCTTCCAGGAACTCTGAACGATCTTCTTTTAACAACCATGAACGGCTCTCAATGGCCTTGCCTTTATTCACGCTCGTAATGATGTATGAAAAAAACGGCTGCGCCCAATCGCGGTCAAATTCAGATGGGCGGTTCGGGTGATCTGGATGCGAATGAAAAACACCGATCAGACTCAGCCCGAGCCTGTCTGCTGTCAATTCGGCTTTGAGATAATCTTCGGGAGTGATCAAATAACGGTTGTGCCGCGCAGTGTCCTCGCGCGCATTTGGCAGGGGAAAAATTTCCACAACGCTTCCTTCATTGCCAATGAGAAAACCGGCGCCTTCTTCAGGATAGGCTTCTTCACCATCCCTATGAATGCGCGCAAGAAGTTCACGGGAGACGGCCAACATTACTTTCCCTCCCACATGGCTTTGTCGCTCAGGTATTTATAGCCGGCGTCAGGAAAAACCGTAACGACGACTCCTTCATCCAATTGACTCGCCACCTGCAAAGCCGCGACAGCCGCCGCACCGGAGGATATGCCCACGAATAGGCCTTCCTCGCGCGCAAGACGCAGTGTCATCTCACGCGCCGCTTCAGTACGGACCGTGAGATTGGTGTCCGCCAACGACTCATCATAGATCGTGGGCTTGATGGCGGTAGGCATGTGCTTGAGTCCCTCAAGTCCGTGGAAGGATGCATCCGGCTGCATGGATATGATCTTCACATTCGGCAGTTTCTCACGCAGGTAACGTCCCGTGCCCATCAATGTGCCTGAAGTGCCGAGCCCTGCGATGAAGTGAGTTACCTGTCCATTTGTCTGGGCAATGATCTCAGGTCCGGTGGACAGATAATGCGCTCCCGAATTCGCAGGATTGCCATATTGATTGGCATACCAATACAGGTCAGGTTTTTCCGCAGCAAGTTGACGCGCTGTCAGAAGCGCGCCATCCGAGCCTTCCGATGGGTCTGTGAGAATAATTTCCGCGCCAAGCGCGCGTAGAAGCGTTAATCGTTCCGGGCTGGCATTTGCGGGGATCGCAAACGTGACAGGGATTCCCAAAGCCGCACCAAAAGTCGCGTAAGAAATCCCCATATTGCCAGACGTGGAATCCAGCAGCCGCTTACCGTTGCGGAGGTTCCCATCCGCAATCGCGTTCTGAATAATGTTCAGCGCAGGACGGTCTTTCACCGAGCCACCGGGGTTGAACCATTCAGCCTTGATCCATATTTTTACACGGGGAGACAATTTCAAGGCGCCGCCCTGAGCGGGTCGAAGGGTCAGGCGGCGAAGCGGAAGTAAAGGCGTGTTTCCTACCTGAGAGGTAAGCCCATTCAAAGGGATCGTATTTATGTCGGCTAATCTAAAGTCAAGTAAAGTCATAGCTACCTTTAAATAAAAACAGTCAACGGATAAACAAAAAGACGGCGAACAATCGCCACACTATGCAAAAGTTTGCAAGCGGGGGTCGTCCAACCGTCTGATCCGTTGACTGCGGAGGGTCTCAGGCGGTGGCTACGAGCCCCGCCTAATACACAAGCAATAATTAAATAGTTTCATAATTTTCATAGTAGATGCGCGTTATTTTACATATCTTACCTGGTTTGTCAATGTAAATATTATCCCCCGGCCGCAGACGCCATCAAGATGACCTTGTCATCTTCTTTCAATTCTGTTTCCAACCCATTAAGTTCGCGCAAGTGAACGCCGTTGATAAAAATATTGAAATGACGGCGCAGGTTCCCGTTCGAATCGAACAGATGAGTCTTAAGCGCGGGATACCGTGTAACAATATTATCCAGCAGGGTATTGACCGTTGAACCGGCGGCGTAAAATTCGCTTTGGTTGTCAACGTAATATTTCATCAGCGCTGGGAAACGGATGTTGGGCATGGGGGAAGTATAAAGGATGAAGGATGAAATTTGAAGGATGAAGGATGAATTAGCCTTAAAAAACGTTCCTCCTATTTTTGAAGAATTGTGATACCTTTTGAGAGACTTCGCCAGACAATCACGGCTATCCTTGGCGAAATTCAATCAGGAGTACTCTATGAAAAACAACCCCACCAAACTCTGGATCGTTGTGTTCGCCCTCGGCTGGTTCTTCGATTTCCTTTTTTGGAAACAGTCCCCTGGAGTCAATTTTGCCCTTTTTGCCACAGCCTGCCTGACAGGAGCTTTCTATCTCTTGTTGAGCGATGGGCTTCGCCCGAATCGGACCAGCCTGATGCTGCTCCCGTTATTTGGCTTCTTCGCCGCCGTGACATTCATCCGCGCCGAACCGATGACCATTTTTCTCGCCTACACATTCACTCTTTTGGCAATGTCCCTGCTTGCGATCAGTTATTTGGGCGGGCGCTGGTATCTATACACTTTCATTGATTATCTGGGCAAGTACCTGCAATTGTTTGTCAGCATGATGGCACTTCCGGTAAGCTTTACGAATGACATTCGCAAGGCACAGACCGAAGCCGGAGTCCAGCCTGCCAAACGCAACATCTGGCCGATCGTGCGCGGAATCGTCATCGCGTTGCCCATCATTGCCATCTTTGCATCCCTGCTGGCTTCAGCGGATGCCATCTTCAGTCAGCGCTTGACCGACCTCATCAAATTTTTCAACCTCGAAGACCTGCCCGATTTGATCTTCCGCTTTGTTTACATCGTGGTCATCGGATATGCACTGTCCGGAGTGGTGTTACATGCCGCCAAGGAATCAAAGGATGAAAAACTGTCCAACGAAGACAAGCCTTTTATTCCGCCCTTTCTTGGTTATACCGAATCCACAATTGTTTTGGTAAGCGTGCTTGTGCTCTTCCTGACCTTTGTGGTCATTCAATTCCAATATTTCTTCGGCGGTCAAACCAACATCCATATTGACGGGTTTACCTACGCTGAATATGCGCGCCGTGGCTTCGGCGAACTCGTTGCGGTCGCATTCTTTGCATTGCTGATGCTGCTTACTTTCAGCGCCATCACCAAACGCGAAACTGAAACCCAGCGCAAGATATTCTCCGGGCTGGGTGTGATGCTGGTCGCTCTCCTGCTGGTCATGCTCCTTTCGGCGTACCAGCGCCTCGGTCTGTATGAAGCGGCTTATGGCTTCTCACGTCTGCGCACGTACACGCACGTCTTCCTGATCTGGATCGGTCTGCTTTTGATCACGACCATCGTTCTCGAGATCCTGCGCAAGGAACGCATGTTTACTTTTGCGATGGTGATCGCGGCGCTCGGCTTTGCAATGACCCTGCCCATTCTGAATGTGGATGCGTTCATCGTGAATCAAAATATCCAGCGCGAGACCGGTCCGCAAAAAGAGGATGCAGTAGCTTTGGATACTCAATACTTTTTGAATCTCTCCGATGACGCAGTCCCTTCGCTGGTGAAAGCGTATCAGACTCCGTTCCTGCCTGCTCCTGTCCGAGAGAAAGTTGGCGCAGCTTTGGCATGTATCCAATACGCACGCACAAAAGATGACCGGACCTATTCATGGAAATCATTCCAGTTTGCGCGCATCAACGCGGACAATGCTCTGGCTTCCGTCAAAAAAGACCTCAAGGGATTTATGATTGAGAAGAACGACGAGTATTCGAACATCGTTATTGCTCCTTCAGGTGAGGAATCTTCCTGCTCGCCGTATTATTACGATTAACTCAAGTAATTCATGTCGTTGCGCGGAGCCGCTTTGTGGCGACGAAGCAATCTCCTTATTGAGTAGGAGGTTGCTTCGTCGGGAAGAGCACCCTCCTCGCAACGACATGGTATGTTGATGTAAGAACCTGTGCCCATTGACTGTCTACTCTGTATTCGTTACCCCAAAAGGACAGACAATGGACTTCAAACTGACCATCTTCTCTGATTACATCTGACCGTGGTGCTATGTCGGCCAGGGTGTGGTTGACTTACTGAAAGCAGAATACAAAGTGGATGTGGATTGGCGTCCGTATTATTTGCGCCCCGATACTCCGCCCGAAGGATTGGACTTACCCGATTATATTCTCAAAGCGCGCGCCAATGGTTCTGAGGAACGACTGCAAAGTTTGGCGGATATGCACGGCTTGAAGTTCAAGTCCACCGAACGCATCTACAACACACGTCTCGCACATGAAGCCACGGAATATGCGCGTGAACACGGCAAGATCAATGAATTCCATCGCGTGGTCTTTCGGAAAGTCTATGCCGATGGACAGGATCCCAGTCAATGGGATGTGCTTCGTTCTGCCGCCGAAGAAGTTGGCTTGGATGTAGACGACATGCAGTCTGTTGTAGAAGGCGGCAAGTACACCGCCGAAGTTGTGGAGCAAGTCCGCTATGCTCAGGAGATTGGTGTGAGCGGCGTGCCGACTTACGTGATCAATGACCGTTATGCCATTGTCGGCGCACAACAATATGAAGTTTTCAAGAATGCGCTGGCGCAAATCGCGAACATGAAAAATAAATAACTAAAAGTTAGGCGCAGGTCTCAGACCTGCGCCTAACTTGTTTTTACACAAATATTCTGTCAGGAGGTGGTGGCTTTTATAAGCCCGCAAAGTAATCCAAAAACATGTGGCTTGCGGTCATTTGTATTTCAGGGTGTGCAGATGCAAATTTTCGTAAGCGCGGCATGTGAGGGCCGAGGATGAGGCGAATTGCCCAATCTGGAATATCTTTTTGGCGGAAGTCTGCTGCGGCATCTCCGCAGTGGAAGTGCCAGCCTTCAGCAGTCTTTATGGCAAAGCCGCTCATACCGGCTGTGTGATAAGGCAGGGGGATGAAATACATTTCAGGCTCAAAGCCTTTGATCCTGATGGCGTCAAACTCAAACCATTTTTCGTTCGTGTCTTCGTAAAGAACGAAATCAGGTTTATGCGCGATGTGCTTTGGCACATAGGCCGCGCTGAGTTTCCCTTTGCGATGCACGAATGCATCATATTCTTTTTTATGCACATGGACTTTTGCATGGGGAAAATCCGACAGCCCGCCAATATGGTCAAAGTGCATGTGGGTGAGGAGGATATGTTTTACATCCTCAGGCTTGCAGCCAAACTTGGGAAGTTGATTGACCACAGCTTCCTTCGGGTCAAATGGCATGTGGGAGACGATGCGGAAAAATTGTGTGAACCCTGATGGATTGGCATACTCTTTCAACCCAAGACCTGTATCCACGAGGGTGAGTCCTTGATTTGTTTCGATGAGCAGGCAAACCAGTCCCGTTTTCCAATTGCTCGGGACGCGTGCACAACAGGTAAAACCGTTGAAGATATGAACAGTCATGATTTGAATATAGCATAAAAAAATAGGTCACGTTCAAAACGTGACCTACAAGTTTTTGCACCAACATTCTGACAGGATTTTCCAAATACCCCGCCACATCGTCCCGACACTTGCACCGTGCGCCAGTACAGTGCAAGTGTCGGGAGCGCTTGCACGCTTCGCGTTGCGCGGCTTCGGCTCCATCGCTGACGCGGTGGTTAACGGAACCGAGAGGGTAACTTTCAACTATCAATTTAGGTTGATGCCGGTTCTGATCAGGTTGTTCAGGGTAAGGTAGAATCTGATTACTATGTACACTC
Source organism: Chloroflexota bacterium (assembly GCA_016219545.1). Classification (GTDB taxonomy): domain Bacteria; phylum Chloroflexota; class Anaerolineae; order Anaerolineales; family Villigracilaceae; genus Villigracilis. The sequence goes on from JACRMH010000058.1 coordinate 13,793, forward strand.
AGGAACAAAAATCCTTAATTGCATTTTTACGATCCATCACAGATATACCAAACGCAGAAGTTGAAAAGGTGTTGGGCGTTTTCCGCGTATCTAAACTCCAGAAGAATCGATTCCTGGTAAGCGCGGGTGAGGTCCCAACCACGCTGGCTTTTGTAATTTCAGGGATCCTGCGACTGTACTATATTTCAGATTCTGGTTTTGAATTTACAAAATCCTTCTGCGTTGAAGGAGATATGGTAGCCGCCTATACAGCGCTCCTCAACAACGAGCCGTCGAATCTTTTTATCCAGGCGCTAGAAGACTCTGAATTGTTGATCGCAAATTATGAAGAATATCAGTCAGTCACAGCCAAATCTTCTTACTGGCAAAAAGTAAATCAAAATATCGCGGAACGGTTGTTCATGAAGAAAGAGAAGCGGGAAAGCTCTTTGCTTCTCGACGACGCTCAAATTCGTTACATAAAATTTAGAAATGAATATCCGGGTCTGGAGAGTCGGATCAAACAGCGTTTGATAGCGTCGTATCTGGGAATTACGCCTGTCACGTTAAGTCGAATTCGAGCCAGATTGCGGAAACCCTTATCTTATGATAATGAGGATTAAAAAAGAGAATGGTACTCTCTAGGAGAACAAATCAATCTCCTGGAGAAAAAATGAATACTTCCAACAATACCGTACTAATAACTGGGGGAACATCAGGCATAGGCTTGGCGCTTGCCAAAAAATTTCTAAGCGAGGATAACCGTGTAATTGTCACAGGGAGAGATCAAGAAAAACTTGCGCAAGTACAGGCGGATTTCCCAAAGATCATCACGCAGGCGGCAGATATGAGTCGCTTTGAGGATGTTGAACGGTTGGCGGTTCAGTTTACAGATGCGAATATTTTGATTAATAACGCGGGAGTGCAATATAACTATGATTTTTCCGATCCGACCATTCCAATTGATTACATCAAAAAAGAACTGCAAACCAATTTGACTGGTCCGCTTCTATTGATCAGATTGATGCTCCCATATCTTATGAAAAAACAAACGGCGGCGATTGTAAACGTCTCATCGGGTCTGGGGATCGTCCCAAAACAAAGCGCGCCTGTCTATTGTGGGAGCAAGGCAGCGCTTCATTCAGTTACCAAATCCCTGCGATGGCAGCTTGAGGATTCGAGCGTCAAGGTTTTTGAGGTCATCCCTCCGATCGTGGATACAGACATGACACGCGGGCGGGGAAAAGGGAAAATTTCCCCCGAGACATTGGTTGAAGAATTTTGGAGTGGTTTTCAGAAAGATAAATATGAAATGCCCATTGGCAGAGTGAAGTTGTTGATGTTTGTCCAACGCGTCGTACCAAAGTTAGCAGATCGAATTATGCGTAATGGGTTGTGATAAAAAAACTCTGAGGTCTAGACCTCAGAGTTTTACATTTACACCAACATCCTAACTGGATTTTCCAGGAATACCGCAAGTGCCTGCAAGAACTGGGCAGCTTCGGCTCCGTCGCTGACACGGTGATCAACGGAGATGGTGGCTTTCATCCGCCAGCCTGCTTTGATTTGTCCGTTTTCAACGACAGGCACTTCTCTTGCTGAAGAGATCGCCAATATCGCAGCTTCGGGCGGATTGATGATGGCGGTGAAGTCTTCGACATCGTACATGCCCAAGTTGGATGTGGAGAAGGTCGAGCCATCCACATCTTCCGGCTTGACCTTGCCTTCGCGCGCGCGGTTTGCCATAATTTTTACTTCGCCAGAAATTTGGCGCAGTGTCTTTTGATCGGTGTCTTTGACAACGACGGTCATTAATCCGCCGGGGACAGTGACCGCCACGCCGACATTGACGTGACCGAATTGAATCACTTCACTGCCTTTGATGGTCGCGTTCAAGTTGGGGAATTGACGCAGCGACAACGCCACACCTTTGAGAATAAAGTCATTGACCGACACTTTTTCGTTATCGGGCAAAAACGCATTGACCTGCTTGCGCATGTCCATGAGCGAATCCATTTTGAACTCATGAGTCACATAGAAATGCGGAATGGTGGTCTTTGATTCGACAAGTCTGCGACCAATGGCTTGGCGAAGTTTCGTCGTTTGGATGTTTTTATTTTCAATGGACGAAATGGGAGGTCCAAGGAAAGCTGCAGATTGACTGACTACAGGAGTCAGCCCGCTGCTTGATAATGCTTTTTCAATATCGCGGCGGACGATCCTTCCACCGGGGCCTGTGCCTTGAACATCGGCGAGATTCACTTTTTGATCACGCGCTACCTTCTTCGCAAGAGGAGAGGCTTTGAGCGAAGACGATTGACTGTGGACGGTGGACGATGATTCAGATGAAGCAATTTTGCTCGGAGCAGAATCAACTGTCGGCTGAGCCTGAGGCGTAACGGTCTTCGGTCCGCTGTCTGCGGTCGATTTCACATCCACTTTTTCCCCAACATTTCCAATCACCGCAATCGGCGCATTGACAGGGACCATCGTGCCCTGATCCACGATGAGCTGCAAGACAACACCGCTCGCAGAAGATTCAACTTCAACGGTAGCCTTGTCAGTTTCGATCTCGGCGAGCACGTCGCCTTTGTTGATGTTTTCACCGACCTGCCGCACCCAACGGACGAGCAAGCCCTCGGCCATATCAAAACCGAGTTTCGGCATATTGATGGTTTCAGCCATTATTGCAGAGCCTCCTTTACCGCCGCCGTGATGTCGGCCACCTGTGGGAGCGCGGCTTGTTCGAGCGTGCGGTTGTAGGGGAGCGGGACTTCTTTTTGCGCCACGCGGATGATGGGCGCGTCGACATAATCAAATGCTTCTTCGTAAATTCGGCTGACGATCTCGGAGCCGACACCGTAGGACTTCCAGCCTTCTTCGACGACCACGGCGCGGTTGGTTTTCTTGAACGACTCGATGATCGGTTCCATGTCGAGCGGGCGCAGGGTGCGCAGGTCAACGACTTCAACTTCGATACCTTGTTTGGCAAGTTCGTCGGCGGCTTTCATCGAAAGTTCAAGACCTTTGCAATATGTGACGATGGTCACATATTTGCCAGCGCGTTGTACTTTCGATTTCCCAATCGGGATGGTGTACTCGCCCTCAGGCACTTCACCGCGGACTTGATACATCGTTGCATGTTCGATGAATAAAATCGGATCATTCGAGCGGATGGCTGATTTGAGCAATCCTTTGGCATCTTCCGGCGTTCCAGGGCTGACGACTTTCAAGCCAGGAAAATGCGCGAAGATGGCATCGGGAGTTTGCGAATGTGTTGCGCCAAGCTGACGTCCGCCGCCGCCAACGGCGCGAATGACCATCGGTAAAGTAAATTGTCCGCCAAACATATAATGTAATTTGGGAGCTTGATTAACGATGTAATCCATCGCAGAGAAACCAAAGTTGATGGTCATCAATTCTGCCACAGGGCGCTGACCCACCATGGCCGCGCCAATTGCGCCGCCGATGATGGCATTTTCTGCAATCGGTGTATCTTTAACGCGCATCGCTCCGTATTTGTCATAAAAGCCTTTGGTGACGGCATACGTGCCGCCCCAAACGCCGACCTCTTCACCCATAATAAAGACAGCAGGGTCGCGGTCCTTTTCTTCCATAAGTGCCTGCGAGATCGCCTCGCGCATTGTAATTTTTGCCATGTTTTTAATTTCCTTCAACATGTCGTTGCGAGGAGCGCTCTTGTTCTTCGCGACGAAGCAATCTCATCGTTAAGTGGAGATTGCTTCGGGCTAGCGCCCTCGCAACGACATAAAATTAATCAGCGTAAATATCCGAATACAACTCTTCCATCGCAGGTTCGGGACTTGCTTCGGCGAATTCAACCGCCTTCACAATTTCTTCTTCCGCCCGCGCTTCAATTTCATCCAAAGCTTTTTTGGTGGCCACTTTCTTATCAAGTAATTGCTTGTTGAAAATACCGATGGGATCATTCTCCTGCCACTTCTTTACTTCTTCGGCTTTGCGATAACGTTCCGGGTCGCCCATGGAATGTCCGCGGAAACGGTAGGTGTCGATCTCCAGCAAATAAGGCTGACCTTCCTTGCGGACATAATCCAACGCTTCTTTTGCAGCCTCATAGACTTTCGTAACATCCATCCCGTCCACTTGACCGTTCTTCATGCCGTAGCCGTCAGCCTTACGACGAATCTCCGTCACAGCCGAAGCGCGCCCCACAGCAGTTCCCATGCCATATTGATTATTTTCACAAACCCATAAAACGCGCAGGCCCCAGGTCTTTGCTAAGTTCAACGCCTCATGGAAATAACCGATATTGGTCGCGCCGTCACCGAACATGCAAATGGTGATATTGTCATTACCCGCATATTGATCGCCGATGGCGAATCCAGTTGCAATGGGGAGGTGACCGCCTACGATGGCATGTCCGCCCCACATATTCTTGGATGTATCCGCCATGTGCATCGACCCGCCCTTACCTTTTGACATGCCGGTTGCTTTGCCGAGCAATTCTGCCATCACTTCATTGGCAGAGATGCCGCAGTTCAACGCCACGCCATGGTCGCGATACGCGGTGATGACACGGTCACGCGGCTCACGTGCCGCGATCAATCCCGTTGAAACAGCTTCCTGCCCGATGTATAAGTGCATGAAACCGCCGATCTTTCCGGCTTGATATAGTTCCGCGCCGCGCTCTTCGAGACGGCGGATCAAAACCATTTGGTAATATAAATCTAATTGCTGTTCTTTCTTCATTAATCTGCTCCACAAAATATTGCAAAAAATAACACCAGTATTTCTCTGGCGTTTTGCTGATAAGGCAAACACGGCATTATATCAGAGAAATTTAGTCCAATTTTGAACCTGATAAGTTTTTGAGAGTTAAAGATCAGCTTCCAATTCTCCCCCAAGTGTACGAGAAAAAAATCCGCCAACTGGTGGGTGTGATTGTCGGATGTTTGCACTAGAATGAAATTAAAGAATTCATTACGAACATCATCTATCATCTCAAGGAGAATTAATCATGAATCTTAAACTCACCCCGCCCAAGGAAGTTACTTTCTGGATCGCCGTCGCTTTAGGTCTGCTCGGTTTATTCAGCTTCCTCGGCGTTTTTACTCTGCTCCCGATTGAAGCCTTTTGGCTTTTATTCATCGGTTTTGCTTTACTGGTCTTTGCCCTGTTAGTCAAAGGCCTTTAAAAGATATCTGTTTGGATCATCAACTCCCGCGGAAACGTGGGAGTGTTTTTTTTAAGATAAAATCAAAGTATGAACTGGCTCACAGGCGGTGCGCAAGGCGAAGCAAAAAGACTGATCTCCCAACTTTCGGATTCCACGAAACGGGATTCCGCCGCAAAAGAGTTGATCAAACTGGGCGCAGACTCTGTCCCTTCATTGATCGAAGCGCTTCAGACTCAAGACTTGGGCCTGCTCCCGTTCTACCAGCAGATCCTCGCCCGAATATCATCCGCCACCCCGGCGCTGACGAAGACTCTCGCGACAGCGCATCCCATCATCCGTGCACGCGCGGCTGATGTATTTTCAATCAGCAAAGACAGGAATGCCATTCCCGCTTTACTGGACGCACTGAAAGGGGAATACTTTACCGTTCGTTCGCGTGCCGCGCTGGCCTTGGGGAATATCGGTGATGCCAAAGTGATTCCCAATTTAATGCCATTGCTCAAAGACAGGGACGGCGAAGTCCGTGCCGCCACGTGCATTGCGCTTGGAAAATTCCGCGACCCATATACCTTTGATGAAATTGCAAATATTTTATTGGATGATATAAAGATCGAAGTCCGTCAGTCCGCTGCGCTGGCATTGGGGGATACAAAACATCCAGCGGCGATCCCATTTTTGATGGAAGCTCTGCGCGATTCTATTTGGTGGTTCGAGCGAGAGCAAGCCGCTGCCGACTTGTTGAGCGCCATTGAAAAAATGGGTCCCGCAGTAGTAGACCCGTTGATCCATGCGCTCGCCGATAAAGAGGGGACTGTCCGCAAATATGCGGCTACCGTGCTCGGCAATATGCGCGATCCGCGTGCGCTCGAAGAACTGGCGATGCTGCAATATGACCTGCATCATGAAGTGGGCAAAGCAGCCGCAGATGCACTCGCTAAATTTGGTCCGCAGGCTGTGGATGTATTAATAGAGTCCAGTCACCATCCCGAAGCAGGGATTCGCGAAAATGCAGTGCTCGCTTTAGGGACTATTCAGGATGTGCGAGTAACTCCGGCCTTAATCGAATCACTCCACGACCCAGACCGCGATGTGCAAAAATATGCGTTGCAGGCCTTGGGGCAGTTGCACGATCAACGCGCACTTACTGCATTACAAGAAGTTGCTGCAAATCGCATTGATAGGGAAATGTCTGTACTTGCAAAAAAGATTCTGGAAAAAACAAAGTAAAAAATGTCTCATGAAAATATTTATTGTTAGACTTGTCCTGACTTTATTTTTCTGGTTCATTTTTTGCATACCCATCTGGATTCGGGCAATTTCGATTAGTAATTGGAGAGTCTTTACAAAGAAGATTGCAATAATTGCCATGGTTTCAGCAATGACCGGATTTTCGCTTTATGTATTTTTTAGATCTCCCACAAATACTTCATCATTATCCTGGCTTGGATCAGTTTCGATAACGATTTATTTTATCGCCACCATAGTTTCAGCATATTACGCTTGGCCACTTAAATCACGTAGCCAATCGGTAATTACAGGAAAAGTTGCTTCCAAAAGAATTCTTCACAGAAAAAACAGAATCTATGTAATCATTCCATATATGACTGGGACAGATGAGGATGCTTCGGTTACATTTATCAATGCCACATTTCAAAAAACAAGCAGGCCTGTTAAGCGATACCCTGCTCCGGATTTTGGGATATGGTTGATTGAACAGATTTACAACGAGAACAAAGTGATGGCTGAAAAGACGGGTGTTTTAAAAAATAGGTTGCTTTGCTCTTCATGCGGGACTGAATTGAATCATAATGATCAACTGCTAAGGAAAATTGAATACGAACTAAAATATAATGACTTTGACCCCTTCACTATGCAGATTGCCATCCCTTCGATTGTGTGCCCACAGTGCTCTAAAATATGCGGCGTGGATTTAAATGGGTCGTTAAGTTATCACTTAAATGAGGCAATTATCAGAGCTTTTAAATCTGAAAAAATCAAGCCTTGACAAATCAATCGCAACCGGGCGGGGTGAAATCTAAAATCGCAAATCCAAAATCCTTTCAATCGCTGGAGCAATCCCGGTCAAGTCGCGAATATCCTTTTGGAATTCGCGGCGTTTGTTTAAATCCCCAAATAATAATAAAGGAACATTAGCAGACGTATGTCTGCGCGTGGAGAGGTCTTCCATGTTGCCATGATCGGATGTGAGCAGGATCAATCCGTCTTCATCACGCCATGTTTCTAGTAGTCCTTTGAGCACATTGTCAAAAGTTTCCAATTGTCTAACCGCCCAATCCATATCCTGTTTGTGACCGGCGTAGTCACTTGCCCAATATTCAAAGAAGGAAAAGTCATATCGGCTGGCGAGTTCTGCGAGTTTTGTGCCTGCTTCTTCCGATCCGAATAACGGTGAATCGTCCAACTTCATGAATTCACGCCAACCCTTGCCGGTGAAATCAGCGGAGAGGGCATTGCCTGCATAATAATCATCCTGTGTGAAGAGGGGCAGACCTGCATTTGTCACTGCTTGTGGAATGGCAGAGTATAGGCGTTTGCCTGATTCAATTCCGTCAAAGTAGCGCGGAGGGTAGGCATTGAGCAGGGCCGCTTTTTTACCAGCCTTCACTGTTTTTGCGAAGACCGTTTTTCCGTCCAGATATTGTGCCACATCGGGGTTTGGTTTCGGCCCATAGTGATAGCCTAACTCGGCAGGGATGTTGATGCCTGTCAGCAGGACGCTTTGGCCCGTTGCGGATTGGGGCAGTCCGCTTACGCCGAGGTTTGGGTCAACGGGAAGCAGGGTGGCGCGGTCACCTTCAAAAGGTGCAGACTCGCCAACGAGATTTTGTCCGCCAAGCAATGAATTTAAATAAGGCATTTTCGCCCGTGCGAAAGGATTCTTTTCAGAATTATTTTCGCCAAGCCCGATGCCATCGAGGAAGAGGAAGAGAAGTTTCATGAGGAAAGGATAAAAGATGAAGGATGAAGGATGAATAAAAAAAATCCCGAAGGGATGAAACGATTATAGAATTTTTAAATGTAGTTATCCCAAACCCCGAAGGGGTGGCGCAGATTTTTGAAAAAGGAACCATGCTGAAGGTCTGCCTTTTTTGTCAAAGCCATCTTTGCGGGAGATGAGAGTCAATGCCTGGGCTGAGATCATGCTCAAGTCGGAGTCAACAAGCCCGGGTCCGGTTTGAAACGCGTTTGGTTTGAAGAAGCCGTACATTAACCAGAATCCGTTTGGGGCGAGGAGTTTATCCAGTTGAGTCAGATAGTCCGCTTTATGTTCGACGCCGTGGAAACAGCCGATGTCGAGGGCAAGTTCGAACTGTGAATCGACTTTGAAATGGGTGACATCGCCAACCAGCAATTTGGCGCTGACGTTTTGCCCTTTGAGTTTCTTCTTTGCAATCTGGATGGCGCGTGAGGCGAAATCTATACCTGTCACCTGCCAGCCTGTTTTTGCCAGCGTGATGATATTCGTGCCGGTGCCGCAGCCGAGGTCAATGGCGCGGCCGGCGGGATGGGATTGGATGAATTGAAATAGTTCGGGTGGGGTGATGCCGCTATCCCAGGAGGGTTTGCGGAAATACCAAAAGTTAAATTGAAGGCGGCGCAGGAAATTCATTTGAGGCTGTCGCGTACTTTTTGCGGGTCGAATTCACCGATCGTCCGCCAAACTTCATTCCCTTGTGCGTCGAAGAAAATAAAAGTTGGTGTATATTGAAAGTTGTAGACAGGCGCAAGTTCCCTGCCGATTTTTTCCTGAATGTTTAAACGAATAAATTGAATTCGGTCACCAAGTTCCTCTTCGAGCCCGTCAACGACGGGCTTCATCGCGGTGCAGGTCAGTCAGTAGGGGGATTGGAATTCCAGCAGGACAGGTGTGCCATTGCCGATCATTTCGCTTACGGCTTTGGCATTGCCCATGAGCGGCGTTTGGTGGGGATGTAACATGACCCAAGCAATCACAAACCCCATGACGATCATGCCAAAGGCGAGGAAATCCTTCAATTTCGGCTGATTCCTGAGCAGGATCAGCCCTGCGACCAGAATCAAAAAAATAGAAGCGATGATGAACGAGTATTGGTTGAGAAGAAAATTCATGAGGATTTTTGCGCATAAATGTCATACTTTGTGTGTGACACCATGCTTTGACAATTCAATTGAGTTCTTTTACAATCGGACAACTTGCCCTCTGGCGGGACGTTGAAAAACAGACCCAAATCAGGACAAAAATAGATCTACATCCTACAACTTAAGGAAGGGCTTTTTCAATGAAAGAGTATACCACCGAGTTTCTTCGCAACATCGCGCTTGTATCGCATGGAGGCGCGGGTAAAACAATGTTGGCGGAGTCATTTCTACATGCTACGGGGGCAACCACACGGTTGGGTAAGGTCGAAGATGGGACAACGGCTTCTGACTATGACGATGAAGAACACCGTCGGAAAATTTCCATTTACTCAAGCATAATTCCAATAGAGCACCGCGATCATAAAATAAATGTAATTGATGCGCCAGGCTACACAGATTTTGTGGGTGAGATCATCTCCGCCCTGAGTGTCGCTGATGGCGCTATTATTTTAGTAGATGCCGTTTCGGGCATTGAAGTCGGTACAGAACTTGCATGGCGTTACGCAGACGAGTTCAACCTGCCGCGCTTTTTTGTGATCAACAAAATGGATCGCGACAATGCAAATTTTGAACAAGCCTATGACGCCATTGAAGCGTTCGTGAAGGCACACGGCAAACGCGCCATCAAAGTCCACTTGCCGATCGGCGAGAAGGCGAGTTTCAAAGGCGTGGTGGATATCATTGGGATGAAATCCTATATAGGCGATGGTACGACCACGGGAGAGATTCCCGCAGACCTGAAAGAAGCGGCTGAGGCGGCGCACTTTGCGCTGGTGGAAGCGGCAGCGGAGGGGGAAGACGAACTGATGGAGAAATACCTCGAGAACGGTTCTCTTACTGACGCAGAAATGGTGCGCGGACTGGAAGATGTGGTCTACGCTGGAGAATTCGTCCCCGTGTTCTGTGCGGCTGGCGCGCGTGAAGTTGGCGCAATCGCATTGCTCAATGACATTATTGATCTGATGCCCTCGCCGCTGCAGGCTACGACTGCCAAATCAGCAAAAGGCAAGGATGGCGATGAAAAACTCAAGCCGTCTGATACAAGTCCATTATCTGCTTATGTTTGGAAGACCACCGCTGATCCATTTGTCGGTAAGATGACCTACTTCCGCATATATTCAGGCTCCGTTCAAGCTGAAGGACATGTTTGGAATCAAAACAAAGGCGTTGATGAGCGCGTTTCCGGTCTGCATTTCCAGCGCGGCAAAGAAGTAATTCCCGCGAAGGTGGTCCATGCCGGCGACATCGCCGCCGTATCCAAATTGTCCGTCACTGCCACAGGCGATTCAATCTGTGATAAAGGACATCCGCTCAGCATTGAAAAACCGAAATTCCCTGCTGCGTTATACCGCGTGGCAATCACCCCGAAGAGTCAGGCGGATGCCGCCAAGATTTCCCCCACATTGACTCGTCTGTGCGAAGAAGATATGACCCTGGGTTGGGAGAACGATCACATCACCCATGAAACTGTTTTGAAGGGTATGGGCGATCAGCATATTGATGTGGCTCTTCATCGTGCGCAGGCCAAGTTCCAGGTGGGACTTGCAACACATGAGCCGCGCGTTCCGTATCGCGAAGGAATTACGCGCAAGGCCAGCGGACAATATCGTCACAAGAAGCAAAGCGGCGGTTCAGGTCAATTCGGCGAAGTGCATCTCCGCATTGAGCCCTTGCCTACTGCCGATTTTGAATTTACCGATGAACTGGTTGGCATGAACCTGTCGAAATCCTATCTGCCTCCCATTGAAAAAGGGATCAAGGCAACCATGGAACGCGGTGCTTTCGCGGGCTATCCGATGAGCAACGTGAAAGTGATCGTCTACGACGGCAAGGAACATGAAGTGGACTCCAAGCCGGTGGCCTTTGAAATTGCAGGACGCGAGGCCTTCAAACTTGCAGTGCAGGAGGCGGGTCCCGTTTTGTTCGAGCCGATCATGATCATTCACGTGACTGTCCCCGATGCGAACATGGGCGATGTGATGAGCGACCTTAGCACACGCCGCGGCCGCGTACAGGGGACGGATTCGGAACATGGCAATACCGTCGTTGTAGCGCACGTGCCTCTGGCTGAACTCTTGCGCTACACAACCCAACTCCGCTCCATCACTGGGGGACGCGGATATTTCACCATGGACTTCGACCATTACGACACGGTCCCATCTCATATCACGGGTCCGATCATCGAAGCGCATAAGAAGGAAATGGAAGCGAAGAAGGAAGAACAGGGCGGGATTTAACTGTAACCCGCAAGAAGTAAAAAATCCCGAAGCGAATTGCTTCGGGATTTTTTGATGCAGGCAATGATTACGTTTTTGCAGGATGGTTGCGCGATAGTTGGATTGGTTGTAAAATATCGCAAGTTGAAATCATATTATCCAAAGGAGTAAAACATGTCTCAAGAACCAATGTCCCCTGAGATCACAAGTGATGATAAGTTATGGGCAATGCTCAGTTATGTTTTTTCGCCATTAATTCCTATTATTCTAATGTTAATGGAAGACAAGAAAAACCGTCCTTTCATAAAGGCGAATAATGCCCAAGCGCTTGTGTTAGGAATTGTCACAGTTATAACGTCCACTTTTTGCGTTGGAATTTTGGTATGGTTTTACCAGCTCTACTGTGGTTACCAAGCCTACCAAGGTCAAGAAGTGAAGATTCCCATTGTTTCAGATTTCATCAAAAATCAAGGTTGGGCATAGTTACTCTCAGTCTAAAAAAGACTCGCGGTTCATACCGCGAGTCTTTTTATTTAATATGTTAGATTATGGAACTTATAGCAATATTCAAAACTTAGGGGATACTGCCGGCAATATCAGATCCAAGCCTGATCTCAATATCCACTGGTTGAGAGGGGTCGGGGCTAAATCGGATCTGGCGGCTGGTAAACCCAAAAACAATTTGCAAATACCTCAATGTATAGAGTTTGGGACCATACACGATCACGATCGTTTGGCTATAGTTCGTATCAGCTGGACCCACCTGGGTAACGCCCATTCCCTGTGATTGGAAATACTGTCCCGCACGCTGATCCAGCCCGGCGGTGAAAGTTCCGTCCAGTATGCGGACCCGTGCTTCTTCTAAACGCATGGATTGTATGATTAGGTTTATGTCTGTACTGCCATACGGAACTGCCAGCGGGCTGAGTGGACCTGACGAAGTGAATATTTCATCCCGTAAAACGCGAATCTTATCTGAGATGGGTTTCAAAATGCTGGCATTCTGTCCGCCGAGAATGACAGAATCAAACGTGACCATCGTGTCATCAATTACTTTTGAGTTAATGCTTTCGCGGGGAATATCCTTGCCAAGCACAGCCAGCTTAATGGCATCATTAAGCCCCATATTCGTATGGATGCCATAGGAAAGTTCATTAAACATCTGCGGTGCTTGAGCGATCAAGGAGGGGAAAACAGCCGGGTCAAATATCTTCTTTTGCAAGGCAAGGACCACTTCCTGCTGGCGTTTGGCGCGGTCAAAGTCGCCGCCCGAGGTGTGGCGGTTGCGCGCGTAGGCCAATACCTTCCAGCCCTTGCAAAGTTTTCTGTCTCCCGGGGTGATAACAACATGGTCAAGCCCCGATCCGATGGGGTCAAGAGTCATCTTTTCTGTAGGGTGAACCTCGATACAACCCAGTCTGTCCACAAGATCGGTGAAGACGTTGAAATCAACCTGTAAATAATAATCCACCGGAACGCCAATGAACTGTGAGACTGTCTTCATGGCAAGCACCGGGCCGCCGCCGGGAAGTTTCGCCCCTTCGCCGGAAGAATAGGCGGTGTTGATGCGGTTGTAGCCAAAACCCCCAGGGATATTCACCCACATATCGCGTGGAATGGATAACATGCCGGCAGTTTTGCCAATCGGGTCAATTGTGATCAACATCATGGTATCAGAGCGCGGGGGGCCATCCTGCCCTAAATCACGCGCATCCAGACCGATGAAAAGGATATTGATGCGGCTGGCGCCATCCCAGGCAGGCGGTAAAACAGCTTCAGGGAGTACAACCGGAGTCGGCGGCGGCAGTTCGCTTGTAGCAATAGGTTTGCCTTGGTCATCCAATTGGACGGGGGCAACGGAACCATTGGCGCAACTGGGGAGTGGCCGGCCGGGCAAAGGAGTGGTATCCCAACATGATGTAAGTGCCCGCGCAAAGACGAAGGCGCCAATTGCCAGGATAACCGTCACTCCCCAAAAGATCATCTGTCCAATGGACAATTTTGGGAATTTAATTTTCTTTAAAAATTCTGATTGATTCATTTTTTTATTCAACCTCAAGGCTTCATATATACCATATCCAGCCCAAGTCGTTCCAAACCTTCCTGCGCCCAATATTGCAGGACGGCAGAGTCTTCGCTTAATGATTTCATCATGACCGGGATCGCGCGATGGTCGCGGATCTCTGACAGGGCGCGCAAGACTAAAATGCGGATGCCTGTCGGCGCTTCATTCATGACCTCAAGCAGGCTCGGCACCGAAGGACTTCCAATTTTCACGAGGGCATTTCCTGCCAGACCTGCGGTGAGAGAGTCTTCGTCTGCGAGAGCCTTGATCAACGCCGGGACCGCGCTTTCGTGTGGATGAGTGCAAATGGCCAACGCGGTTGCGGCTCTCACTTCCGGCGCTGAGTCGCTGAGTAATGGGATCAGGTCAACGGTCAAAGTATGAGGCGAGGCGGCGAGTGCGCGGACCGCCCACCAGCGCGAGTCCACTTCTGCGGCGCGGGTCAAATCCAATAAGGCCGGTATGACCGCCTCTCCCAAAGCAATGATCGCAGGGATGGAATTCTCCGCGCGGACGTCATCGCCGCTGGTTAATTCGGCCAGCAAATCCTGCATTTTATTTTGCGGGCGGCGGGACGGGCAGGGCGCTTTGCGCCGTATTGACCCACTTATCGCCTTCGTCTATCAACATCACCGGGATGTCATCCACGATGGGATATTTGCGGTTGCAATCCTGGCAGATGAGCCAACTGTCTTTGTGTAAAACCAGCATGCCCGTTTTTTCGCGCACGCAATTTGGGCAACGTAAAATTTCAAGAAGTTCTGAACTAACCATATTTTCTCCTTTTATTGAAAAAGATTGTACCATGTGAGTACAGGTGAGCTATTGTTGTCTTACGAAAAAATTTCACCACGGAGGACACAGAGATCACTGAGGAACTCTTTTTAAATCTCTGTGCTCTCCGTGAGCTCTATGGTAAATGGCTCTTTACCACCATTTAGCTACTCTATGTTTGCGGCACGAGACAAAGCCCGTTTTCTTGAGCTGTTTTTCTGGGGGTATCAGTATCGGGTCCGTATTGACAGACCGCCTGCCAGGGTTGGTAATGGGTCGTGAAGTTATCTGTAAAATAAATTTGACCATTGATCCAAACGGTGCGGGTCACGTTTACATCTGCGCCCTGGGCGGCCCAATCCACCTGCTTGATCTGGTTCTTCTTTAGGTCCGGGTTTTCTTCAAATATCGGCTCCGGCGCAGAGACGATATTGGTGGCTCCTGTCGTTTCCCATGTGACGCTGCGTCCGTCGGAAGTGGAATAAAGTTTCCAAGTCAGAGAGCGTGCGCGCACATCCACATAGGTTTCCATCAACAGCCAGGAGGATGTATCGTTCCTGAATTTGAAATCCACCAGCGGGAAGTAGACGGTTGCGTCCATGCCGGCGAGGTCTGGGTCCACTGAACCACCGGCATTCTGTTCATAATAAGAGACACGATAAGCATGGGGATATCTTTCAACCACGGGGAAGCCTGCGAAGAACACGGTGCGGAAAAGCGTGGTGCTGACCTGACACACGCCGCCGCCCACGCCTTTGATGGTGCGATTCCCGTAAATGATAAGAGCTTCAGCAAAACCATTTTCAAGGCTCACATCGCCAAGCATACTGCCCATTGAAAAAGTCTCGCCGGGTGCAACCAGCAAGCCGTGATAACGCGCAGAGGCGGCAGTGATGTTTTGGATGCGCGCATCGCTGGAGCCGTAGAAGTAGGTGGTCTGCTGCTGGATGAGTTGAGTCACGCCTAATTCCGCGCCGGTAGCTGTATCAGCGACGGCGGGTTGATCTTCAGAGACAGAGAGCGCAATCGTATGCTCTCCGCGTAATAGCGCTTCATTAATGGCAAGGATGCTGGCTTCCACATCCATGGAACGGCCGACGGTTGAAGCTGATATAGGTTCGATCTGACCCGTGCCGTCATTGAAAATAAAACGCGCATTCTCGGGGAGACGATCTACATAGGTTTTAATTTCGGATAAAGTTGGGCGCAGTGCGGTGGGATTCAACCCTACTTGCATTTCGGGCTTTCCATTTACATCAACGATATTGACGCCGAGCATATTCGCGAGGACAGGCACATCATAAGTCCAGGGACCGGGATCGCCGTCACGATAATTTGGGACAACAATGGTCAATGGTTGACTCAAGATGCGGCGTGCCTCGTCTGCCTGAGAGGAGACATCCACTAATTTTGGCGCGGACTCTTTAATGACCAGAGGCACTTCGCCGTCGCGGAAGGACTGCAATTGCGCGCCGAGATAGATCAGCGTTGCGTCTATGTTGATCAAGCGTCCGATCTGACCGGGCTGGGCCACTACGTTTATTCCATCCAAACGCAGGCTGGCTTCGACCACGGGTTGATCCACTTGCAGGGCAAGATTCTGTAAATAGCTGTAAGCTACTCTCTGGTCAAAGAGGATGACCGGTGCAACGTCTGCGCCAAATCCGCGCGCGCTGACCTGACCGGATAGCGCGCCGAATAATCCACCGGAACGCCCCGTTTTGTAAGCGGCCATGGCGCTGGCAGACGGGTCGAAGACCATGCCTAGATCAGAAGGAGATGCCACCCATACTTTATCGGCGGAGCGGAATAATATCTTGCCGGTATTGGGGTAGGAAAGGGTCTGACTTAATTTGATCACGGCATCATTGCGGGGAAGACCGGAAAGGTCTACGCCTGCGACCGAAACGCCGGGGAATATTTTTCCCGCATAGATGAGTTGATAGCCCACAGTCCATGTGATGATGATGGCGAAGAAAAGCATAAAGCCGCCCACGACCACGGCAAGGATCTGTTTAGGCAAATCGCGGCGAGAGTTGGTTTTGTAAGTCATGGCGAGGATTATAACGAAAAATCCGCTTCAATTGTGACGGGGATATAAGTTTTGGATGAGTTTCTTAACCACAAAATTTTCCAATTTTAACCACGAAGGGTCACGACACTTGCACCGCACTGCATTTGGTGCAGTGCAGGTGAGGTACACAAAGGATGCTATTAGGTTTTCCCTTTGTGACCCTTTGTCTCCTTCGTGGTTAATGCTCTTTCACAACCTCCCAGAAATGCGAACTTGTTTCAAGGTACAATTTGAAAACTTTAGGAGTTAAGATGAACGAAGAACCCGTTCCGCTGGAAGTCATTCAAGAAGAAGAAATTCAAGAACCTTTGCAGGAAAAACCCAGGTCAAAGTTGAGGTTGTGGCTTGCAGGTTGTGGAGGGTTGGTCTTATTGTGTGTGACGCTCTTCGTGGGCACACTGGTCATTGCCGGGCCAAAATTCGTTCAGAAATATATTCCAGAAAAAATCAGTCTTTCAAAAATACTTCCACCGCTTCTGGTGCAGGTCAATACCATAGGTGACCCCAACGCGCCGGTACACATCATCGAGTACGGCGATTATCAATGCCCATATTGTCTTGAGTTCTGGAATGAATCCGAAGCGCTGTTGATCGAGGAGTATGTAAACACGGGCAAGGTCTATTTTGAATACCGCTCTTTCGGCGCATATCTTGGGCCTGAATCTGGTCTTGCGGCAGAGGGTTCCTATTGCGCGGGAGATTAGGGCAAGTTTTGGGAATATCACAACATCCTCTTTACCAATTGGACGGGTGAAAATGTCGGCGATTTTACGCAGGATAAATTGGGCAAGTATGCCCAGACACTCGACCTGAATATGACGGAGTTCGAATCCTGCATCAGCGAAGGAAAACATAAAGGGACGGTGGAGCAGGATGCGGCGCAGGCAGAAGCGGATGGTGTCCACGGGACGCCGACTCTCTTTATCAACGGACTCAAATACGAAGGCGTGCAGCCCTATCACGCGCTGAAATATTATATTGATCAAGCCTTGCATGGGAATTTTGAACAACAAAACGGATGATGAAAAAAATAATTTTGACTCTCCTGCTCGTCATGCTGACCTCATGCGCCCCCGCTTCTGCGCCGACGCTCGCGCCTGATTCTGTCACTTCAACATTCGCCGCGCCGACAGAGTTGCCGTCCCCCACGCCCACCTCAACATTTACGCCAACTCCTTTGCCAACAAGTACGTTCACCGCCACGGCGATCCCGTTCGTTGAAAGCCTGAAAGCCACCGTCACCGCAGACTTGCTCACCTGCCGCTACGGACCCGGCCCGGAGTATTTATATTTGTTCGCCTTCAAGAAAGGCGCGAATATCAACCTGATAGGGCGCGTCGAAGGAAGTGATTGGGTGCTGGTCGAGAACGAGCCGCAGCGCTGTTGGATCAAGGAAAAATTCGTCACCATTCAGGGCGACCCGCAGACACTTCGATCCATGTACCCGGACGGGTTTACCCTGATCGTCTCGCCGTATTACGGCCCCACCGCAGTCTTATCCGCTGAACGCAAGGGTGATGAAGTAACCGTTACCTGGATGGATGTCCCCGTCAGCCCCGGCAAGTATGAGACCCCCGACATGTTCCCCTATATCATCGAGGTCTGGCGCTGCGAGAACGGTCAGATCATCTTCGACCCGATCCCTTCGAGACTTCCATTTATCACCTTCATAGATCAAGCCGGTTGCAGTATCCCATCTCATGGGAGAGTCTATGTTCAAGAGAAACACGGCTATGCGGGCCCGGCGGAAATCCCCTGGCCGGTGAGGTGAGGGGTGAAAGAAAGAGGAAAGAAGTAAGAAGTAAGAAGGGTTGCCGATTGATTATGTTGGTTGTATAGTTGGCACTAGCGCGGGAGATGTTAATCCGCACGAAGCCCCGGTGGGGGTGGTTATAGGGAAAGGTCGTGTGGATTATTTAGATGGGCAGGCATTTGAGAAATGAACAATCGATTAACACATAGGTATTTACAATGAGCATACGCAAATTTTATTCAGGCATAATATTTTTATCAGGATTGACAATTCTTTTTCCAGCATTAATCTTCTTTAGAAATGCATTAACTTATTCTGGCATAAAGAATCAGTTTTTAGCGGAAAACATGTATCCTACATTAATTATGTCTCTTATTTTATCTTTTGGCTTAGGCTGGCTGTGGTCAAGTCTTATTGAATACTTAGCCAAAAGCAATTATCGAAAAACGGCGTTATTTATCTTGCTCACTCCATATTTAATTTCTCTAATTGGCGTATTTACAACTCGGTTTACATTATCCTTTTGGAACTTCGCAATATATGCATGTGTAATAATTTTTATTAGTGGACTATTTCTTCGACTTTCAGTTGTTCATTTAGATGAATTAGCCAAATTATGGGAAAGCAAGTAACCCAAAAGGAAAACCGTTTTGACATTTTAAATTTTGGTTATTGCCCAAAAGAGTGTCGTTCTTTTTTACTCAGCGAGTTTTGCGCAAGTCGTGCCTGCCCCTTCGCCCACTAAAGTAATTTCTGGCTTCGGGTTTTTTATGCTCCCAAGCAGAGTCCACGCCTGCTGACAAGTCCGATAGCGAAAAGCGTTAGCCCATCCTTACAAATAATGGAGCAGATAAATGAGTGACTCCCTAAATGTTTATCGTGAAAGCAGAGATAATTTACTGTCCAGGATAGTCCAGGTTATTTCAAATGATGAAAGATTCGTGGCTGCCTGGCTTACTGGAAGTTTCAGCAGAAATGACGCAGACGATGTCAGTGACCTTGATCTGAATCTAGTCGTTTCCGACTCATACAGCGTAGATTTATGTAAGCGGGTCGAACAAATCAGTCAACAAACCACAAGAGAGCGATTGGATTTATTCAGTCAATTTGGTAGGCCTGCTGTTATTCACGAAAATAATTACAATGCGCCAGAAGGTGGGACGTTTACATTTACACTTTATGAAAAATCGCACCTTATGGTTGATTGGATATTAATTCCGCAAAGTAAGGCTTCCCGCCCTTCGCAGGTGTATTTGTTATTTGAAAAATCCAGCGTTCCTATTGTTCCCCCAGCAGAACCTGAAAGTTTAGAGCAGCGTCTCAAGAGGGCCTCAGAAAGAGTTGCATTTTTCTGGATGATGATGGCAATTACTGCAAAATACATAATTCGACGAGATGGCGTTTTTGTGACACAGTGGCTTGAAATATTAAATGAAATGTCACAGGAAATCGAACGCTTGATTGCAGGGAAAGTTTGGGAATACAAGCGTGGCTCTCGAAGTATGTTTGAACCGACAAGCGAAGGTCAAAAACAAGCAATATACAAACTTGGTGAGCAAATGGAAAGCATATTGCCTGAACTTATCAAGATAGGCGGGCAGGTTTCATCATCACCAATGCCTGAAATTAAGGCACTGCTCAAGTTAACGGATGATAAGTAAAGATTATGCTGACATTCCTGCGTCATCTACTATCTATTCTCCTCTTACCCGTTCTGGCCGTGGTCGTAGTCCCTTACTGGCTGGTCACTACTTTTGCTGATGGCTACATCTATTGGAGCGACGGCTCGTTTATCGTTTTGTTATTCCGCTCATTAGGAGTGTTATTTTTGGTTGTCGGGTTGGGACTATTCATCTGGTGCGTAAGTCTGTTTGCCAAAGTTGGCGAGGGCACACTGGCTCCATGGGACCCCACACGCAACTTGGTGGCGGTAGGTCCCTATCGCTTTGTCCGCAACCCAATGATCAGCAGTGTTGCGTTTTTGCTCATAGGTCAGGCTTTGTTCCGGGTCTCATGGGTCATCGGGATCTGGGCTGGCGTTTTTATGATCATCAACCACGTTTACTTTATATTTTCCGAAGAGCCGGGACTGGAAAAGCGTTTTGGGGAATCCTATCGCATTTATAAAGAGAATGTGCCGCGCTGGATTCCGCGGTTGAGACCTTGGGCAGATAAATGAAAGCATCCATAAAAGCATGAAATTATGCTCCTTGACGAAACAGAATTTATGTTCTAATATTTGTTGTGAACTTAATTCGATTCGTACAAAGGAGTAAATCATGGCAACTTCAAAGAATGGGCAGGTTCAGCATATCAATCCTGATGTCTTGTCTAAAAACCCTGCTTTCACTAACGTAATTTCTGTTACTGGAAATGTGAAAACGATTTACATTGGCGGGCAGGATGCATTAGACGCTTCTGGAACAGTTGTTGGCAAAGGAAATATCAAACAGCAGACAGAACAAGTCTTTAGCAATTTGCAAGCTGCATTGAAGGCTGGCGGTGCTGAACTGGAACACGTTATCAAATGGAACATATACATGGTTCAAGGACAACCCATGCAACCTGCTTTTGAAGTTTTCCAAAGTGTATGGGGCCGCAGACCCAACCCACCTGCCATCACTGTGATGTTTGTGTCTGGATTGGCGAACCCTGATTTTTTGGTGGAGATGGACGCAATTGCTGTAATCCCTGAAAAGTAGCAATCAAAAACCACAGGATGAAATATGAACGAATTATCTTTCCGGTTAAAACGACCTCACTATCCCATGCCAGATTTTGTCAAAGAATCACTCCTTCAGCGTGGATTGATGGAGTTATATTTAAGTCGCCCCGCGTATCAACAAAATGATTACATTGGCTGGATACTGCGCGCGAAACGAAAAGAAACGCAAGAAAAGCGACTTGCTCAAATGCTGGATGAGCTTGAGAACGGCGACAAATATATGAAAATGGCATATCATTCAAAAAAGTAATATGCAACTACAGTCCATGCCTGCCTGGGGTAACAAAACCAACAGCTTTCTCTAAAACAAAAATAGTGAGGAAATTTATGAAGACCATCAGCAAGGGAATAATACTTTCAGTTCTGACCATGGCATTGGCGTCTTGTAATGCTTTCACACCGAAACCGACTGTCACACCCCCTCCCACCCAAACAAGTTTGCCAACTTTCACCAATACACCTGAGCCGACAGCGACGCTAACCGACACCCCTGTTCCGCCAACAGAAACACCATCGATCCCAGTTTTGCCGATGCCTTCTGGGAAGCCATTATCCAGTTGGGAAGGCATTCCGGTCATGCCTGACGCTATCGCAGGGGGTGGGGACAGCACAAGTTACTTCTTTACGATCAATGCTTCATCTGAAGAGGTACAAAAGTTTTATGAAAAAGAATTGGCAAAACTTGGATGGAATTTCTTCGCAAGCGGGCAGGGTAAAACAGATGCCGTTCTATTGTTCTTTATGAAAGATGCCAGCACATTGACTATATCCATTATCCCCCAGCCTGATGGTGTCATGTATGTTTTGTTAGTAAAATAAGAAAACTAGGATTTACGCAAGTCCACAAGAACAAGCCGCGAATTATTCTAGATATTCGTGAATATTCGCGCCATTCGTGGCTAAAAGATTTTGAACTGCGTAAGTCCTAAATAACATCTCATGAACGTAAGGGATGCTTCATGTCGGGTAATTTTTTTCGTGCCAAGTTTGCCGCGACACACTATTACCACCGCAAACTTTTAGGCAGCGGTCATAAATAAGATTTCAGGATAGGACATGGAAACTGAAAACAAAAATATATACGATCTGGAATTTGCGCGCATTGGTGACCGCTCCTTGTTATTAGATTTGCATATTCCTGAAAATGGAGTGCCGCCTTATCCTGTCATAGTATGGTTGTTTGGCGGAGGCTGGTTTAGAGGGGACAGGCGAGGACGACCCGTAGTACGCCTTGTAGATGACAACTTGCATCGGCATGGTTATGCAATCGCTGCCATTGACTATCGCTTGAGCGGAGAAGCGAAGTTTCCTGCCCAAATTGAAGACTGCAAAGCGGCGATTCGTTTTCTCAGAAAACATGCGGAGTCATTCAAATTAGATGCAAATAAGATCGGCGTGTGGGGATTTTCCGCCGGCGCTCATTTGGCAGCGTTATTAGGGCTCACCGGATCAACGAATCAGTTCGATATCGGGGACAATTTGGCAATCTCCAGTCAGGTTCAAGCTGTATGCGCATTTGCCGTGACAAGCGATTTTCGCCAATTGAATTCCGAAAATAGTTACGATGACCCACATGATCCAGGCTCGGCTATTGCCCAACTATTTGGCGGTCCAATCCAGGAAAAAATGGACTTGGTCATTCGGGCAAACCCTGTCACTTACTCATCACAATATGCACCGCCTTTCCTTCTAATTCACGGAGATAAAGATGGTGTTGTTCCATGTGAGCAAAGCAAGATTTTACATAATGAATTGATCAAGGCGGGAGTTGATTCGACCCTCTATATTATTCCAGATGGAGATCATGGTATGGCCGGGCTGGATCAAACAGAAGTGGACCATATTTTAAATATCACCAAAGATTTTTTTCAAAAACATTTATAAATTGGCAGGAACTATACGGGTAAAAGCAAATGTCAAAAAATACCAACACAACTACAATATCGAAAATCCTGGGGATTGGAATTGCTGTCATTCAGTTGCTTGACATCATTATCCACGCTGCAACAGACCAGTTGGAGATGATTAGAGTCTCATCAAACGTGATCATATTTTTGTGGTTGGCGGCTATGGCATCAGGCAGATTCAATACGAAATTCCCGGCAATAGCCGTCAGCTCCATCGGTTCATACCTTATCCTCAACATTATTTTTCTTATCCGTGAGGGTGTAACCAATGTTGAGCAGGGCGGGGAATTAAGAGTAGTGCTTCTCTTATTGATGTTCCTGACCACAACATTATCAACACTGCTGACTTACACCTACAAGAACCGCTTATTAAATTAAGGGATAAGCACTTGGAATCGCTACGGTCCAATTGATTTTTTTGCCCTCAAGCAGATATTCGTAAAACAAAGAGGGGCTGTCTAAAAAGGTAAGTGTAGGCAGTCAAAACAGAAAAAAGGTAAAAAACTGGCAGTCATTGGGCTGCCAGTTTTCGTAGATTGTGAGCAATGGAAAGAATGCCCCATTCGGTCTCCACTTTCTTCAATCCCC
>JACRMH010000057.1 GCA_016219545.1 Chloroflexota bacterium
ATTGGGAATTAGTAATTGCTGCCGATACAACCGTGACGATTGACAACGAGATCATCGGCAAGCCGGGCGACGCGGCAGAGGCGGTTGAGATGTTGAAGAAGCTGCGCGGCAGAACACATCAGGTCTGCACGGCGATCACGGTAAGCAATTTAGAAACGGGTGAATCGATCCACGAACTATGTTCGAGCGACGTGCCGATGCGGAATTTTTCAGATGAGGAGATGGAGGCTTACGTTGCCTCCGGTGATCCACTGGATAAGGCGGGCGGATACGCCATACAACATAACGGCTTTCATCCGGTAGAAAATTTTTCACATTGTTATGCCAGCGTGATGGGTTTGCCGTTGTGCCACCTGACTCGCGCCCTACACAAATTCAAAGTAGAGTTGAGTGTGGATGTGCCGTCAAAGTGTCAGCAGTTTAATAATTATCAATGCCCTGTGTATAGAGAGATTTTGGCTTTATGAGATTAGACGTGAAGGCTTGATATGTCATTCCGAGCGAAGCGAGGAATCTCTTTGATTGCCCCAGAGATTCCTCGCGGAAAAACACCGCTCGGAATGACACGATCTTGATTTCCCTTTAATTTTGCATAACCATTATGACTAAAATTAAAACTGTGAGCACTAAACAATTTGGGTTGATAGTTCTGATCATCTTTCTAGTCGCTTGCACTACGCCCATTTCCGACAGCACGCCCACGCCGCCTAACCCCGGCTTCTCTGTTAAAACTCCTACGCCCTTGCCCAACGCCGAAGGCACGGCAAGCACATTTTTGGATGCGTGGAAAAAGCGCGACTACAACGGCATGTATGGCTTGCTCACGCCGCTCTCGCAAGACGCTATCAAGAAAGACGCCTTCCTCAAAAGTTACAGCAATGCCGCCGCCGCGCTCACCTTGAGTTCACTCGAAACAACAGTCTTATCGTCGCTGCAAAAAGATTCGGAAGCCGAGGTACTGATCCGCGTCACGTATAAGACGGCGTTGGTGGGCGACCTGACGCGCGAGATCAAATTGCCGTTGCGTTACGAAAACGGGCGGTGGGGAATTTCGTGGGAGGACGGGTTGATCCTTCCCGAATTAAAAGGCGGCAACACCTTGTTCATGGATTTCAAAGTGCCATCGCGAGCGAATGTCTATGATCGCAATGGGCTTGCCTTCGCCGCGCAAACAGAGGCGGTTGCCATTGGAGTCATCCCCGGACAGATCACCGACGAAGATAAATTAATCCGCGAACTCTCGCCGTTGTTGGGTCTTCATCGTGAAGCCATTCGGTCTCTGTATGAAAACGCGCAGGCGGATTGGTATGTGCCGTTGGGCGAAGTGTCGTCGGAGCAAATCTCGGCGCGTTACAAAATTCTGGCGGGCATTAGTGGGCTGTCGCTCACCACGTATCAAACACGTTATTATTTAAATGGGCTGCAAGGCGCAGCACACGCTGTGGGCTACATCTCCAGCATTCCGGCTTCGCGGCTTGTGGAGTATCAAGCCAGAGGTTATGCCGGTAATGAAAAAATTGGGATCACTGGCTTGGAAGCCTGGGGCGAAAAATATCTGGCGGGCAAACGCGGCGGCACGTTGTATGTCATCAAACCCGGCGGACAAGTGGCGGCACAATTAGCGCGAAGCGAGTCGGCGGCAGGGCAGGCAGTCTATTCCACATTGGATCGTGAGTTGCAAAAGCAAGTAGCGCAGGCGTTAGGCGATATGCCGGGTGCAGCCGTCGTGTTAAACATGAACACGGGCGAAGTGCTGGCGTTTGCTTCGAGTCCGGCGTTTGATCCAAATTTGTTTGACCCGACGAACTTAAACGCTTCGGCATTGAGCAAAGTATTAAACGATCCGAATCGCCCATTGGTCAACCGCGCCACACAATCGTTGCTGCCGCCCGGTTCGGTGTTCAAAGTCGTCAATGTAGCCAGCGGGTTGATCTCCGGCTTATATGATCGTGATACCACCTACACTTGCACAGGTGTATGGAGTGAATTGGGTGAGACCTTCAAGAAATACGATTGGACGGTGGCGAAAGATCTGCCGCCGCACGGCAAGATCAATTTGCCGGAAGCCTTGACCTTCTCTTGCAATCCTTATAACTATCACATCGCTTACGATGTCTACAAGAAAGATCAGAATCTTTTGCCGAAGACCGCGCGTGAGTTTGGTTTGGGCAAGCCAACGGGCATCATCGGATTCTTGGAAGGCAATAACGAAGAGGTGGGCGGCTTGGTGCCAGACGCCGATTGGAAACAAAAAAATGTGGGCGAGCAATGGACGGCAGGCGACACAGTGAACATGGGCATCGGTCAAGGCTATTTGCAAGTGACGCCATTACAGATCGCCAATATATACGCCGCCCTCGGCAACGGCGGCACGCTCTATCGTCCGCAGTTGGTGTCGAAGATCGCCGCGCCGGGCGAGACGCCGGTCTACGAATTTAAACCCGAGGTGATCGGCAAATTGCCCATCAACGACTCGCAACTCAACGTCATCCGCGAAGGAATGCGCGGCGTGATCACCAACCGAAAAGGCACCGCCTACAATCGTTTTCTCGGATTACAGATTCCGGTCTACGGCAAAACCGGCACTGCCGAAATTCAGGGCGGCGGGCTCGGCACACCGCACGCCTGGTTTGCCGGTTACACGCAAGCAAATCGCAAAGATAAACCCGACATCGCCTTCGTTGTATTACTATTGAATCGCGGCGACGGCTCCGATTGGGCAGCGCCGATCTCACGACGCATCATCGAAGCCTATTTCTTGGGCAAAGCCTTCACGTTATATCCGTGGGAATCAGAGCTCGGATTAACGGCCACACCCAGACCCACGGGGACGCCGATACCAAAACCCTAATGCTATCAGCCATCAGCCATCAGCCATTAGCCATTAGCGGTCTGGTCATCAAAGCTCAATCGGGGTTCTTCACGGTTCACACCGAACACGGCAACGTCGTTTGCAAACTGCGCGGCAAACTCAAACAAAAAAAACTTGAATCGGATTTAGCAACGGTGGGGGATCGAGTGACGATCTCACTTTTAGATGATGGCACGGGGATGATCGAAACGGTTGGGGAGCGGACTCGCGCCCTCACCCGCCGCAAGCCCTCACCCAAAGGTCGCGCCGCGCGCGGCGGCGTCACCGACGATCAACATGAATCGATCATCATCGCCAATCCCGATCAAGCCGTGTTCGTCTTCGCCTGCGCTCAACCCGCTCCACATTTAGGGATGTTAGATCGTTTTCTGGTTGTCGCCGAAGCGAATCACATTCCGCCGATCATCTGTGCCAACAAAAATGATTTGGTCTCACCGGAAGAATCAGAAAAATTATTTGGCGGCTATCGCGCTATTGGTTACACTGTGATCTACACCAGCGCCATCACAGGCGTGGGCGTAGACACATTAAGAGAATCATTGAATGAAAAAATTTCTGTGCTGACCGGACCGAGCGGCGTGGGCAAATCATCTTTGCTCAACGCCATTCAACCGCAATTAGGCATCACAGTGAAGAAGGTTAGTGAGGCAACACAAAAAGGGCGGCACACGACGGTGCATCCAGAGTTGATACCGCTCAATGGCGGTGGCTGGGTAGCGGATACGCCGGGGGTTCGCGCACTTGCTCTTTATGACATTGATAAATACGAACTGGATGGTTACTTTCGTGACATTTGTCTCTATGTTGATCATTGCGCGTTTAATAATTGCACACATTCTCAAGAATCTGGCTGCGCGGTGCGCGCGGCGGTAGAACGCGGAGAAATTCAATCTAGGCGTTATGAGAGCTATTTGAGAATCAGGGCAGGTTAAAAATTAGAACTGGACTTTTGCAAAAACGGATCAGATTACAGCGTAAAATATAGGTCAAGCAAAAGAAAATTTAGAAAGTAACGTCTATCCATTTTATCAAACCGAGTCGAGATCACCGCAAATGCCCGCCATTGTTGAATACCCCACACTTGTCAAAGAAGCACTCAACCAGTACGCGCCGATCTTTATCAACGATCCTGAACGTCGTCATTTTGCCGAGTATCTCACTGGCTTATTGGTCGCCCAACGAAAAACCGTTTCGGGGATCACGAGTGAGTTCGCCATGATAACGGATCAGTCCTGTCTCAATCGTTGGTTAGGCACTCTCACTTCTTGGGATGAACAACAACTGAACGAGCGACGGCTGGATATTTTGCAACAAGGTAGTGATACCCACTACACGCCTCAGGGCGTGATCCCGATTGATAACGTGTTGTTCGACCATGACGGCAAACTGATCGAAGACGTGGGGTGGTTCTGGGATCATGCCGACCAACGCTACTTGGTGGCTCACGATTATTTAATTGCCAACTATGTCTGTCCTTCAGGTAAACACTACCCTTTGGAATTTCGTCGCTTTGTTCCACGCGACCGCGTGGACAATTCAGACGAATTTTCTAGCCACACCGATTTATGCCTTGAATTAATCGATTGGGTGATTCAGCGTCAGATTCCAGGCGATTTCACGCTGGATTCCTACTTTACCAACGCCGAAATACTCAACCACATTAATCTACGCCAGCGATTCTATGTCGGCGACTTGAAATTCAATCGGAAGGTGCAGTTCAAGGGACAGACCCTCGCAGCCTCTGACATGGCGAAGTTGATTCCGCCAACGGATCGCAAAATGGTTGAGCGCGATGGCAAGCGGCAGTTTTACTTCACCAAAACGATCCGGATCAATGAGATCGCTCATCGGGTGCGGGTCGTGATTCTCTGGAAGCATCAAGGCGATACTGAGCCGACAAAAATATTGATCACCAATCATATCGGTTGGGAGATCATTCGGATTCTCTCCGTCTATCGCAATCGCTGGACAGGCACTGAGACATTCCATCGAGATGGGAAGCAACAATTAGGCATGGGCGATTGTCAGTTACGAAGCCGACTGGGGCAGACCCGCCACTTGTATCTGGTCTTCGTTGCGTACAGTTGCATCATCGCTCAGTTGGGGCAAGATCGTCCGCAGGAGTGGGCTCGGGTACGTCTCATGACCGTGGGCGAAGCTTGTCGTGCTGTCTTACGAGAAACGTTAGGAGATACTCTTGACTGGGCTCTTCAACACGCTGCTGTAGGTTGGTCAACTGAACGTATCAAACTCTCTCTTGCTTTACCGTGATTTTGCAAAAGTCCAGTTATAAGTCTAGTTGACGATCAACAATTTTAACATCCGCGAAGATCTTCTATGCCTATTACACGTCCCGAACTAAATGATTTATATCGCTCTCCAGTTCCTCAAGCAGGACGTTATGGACGATTGCGTTTGGATAAAAATGAGAACACGGTAGGTTTTCCTGCGGCGGCGATTGAAGAGATGTTGACTGATGTGACACCGCATTTTTTGGCGGCTTACCCGGAACCTGGAACACTTTATCAAAAACTTGCTAAGTGGCACGGGTTGAATGTTGATAACGTGCTACTAACTGCAGGTTCTGAGATGGCAATAAGGTATTTATTTGAGACTTATCTGGATCGTGGCAATGAAATAGTCATTTTGAATCCATCATTTGCTATGTTTGAAGTATATGCCAGACTGTGTGGCGCGAAATTAATCACTATTGACTACCAACCTGACTTCAGCATTAATTTGAACGATTTGCTTAGCAGTATTTCCCCACACACTAAGCTGGTGGCTATCGCCAATCCCAATAACCCTACTGGCACTGTTATCGCTGAAAGCGATTTTATTCGGATCGTGCAAAAGGCATTAGAGTGTGATGCTGTAGTTTTAGCGGATGAAGCTTATTATTACTTTTATAATCATACTATGGTAAATCATCTTGACCGATTTAGTAATTTAGTCGTGACGCGGACTTTCTCTAAAGCCTGTGGTTTAGCTGGAATACGATTAGGTTATGCGCTTGGTCATCCGTCTATAATTGCGGAGATTCGCAAACTACTGCCAATCGATCATGGCAATGCCTTTGCTCTCAAGTTCGGCGAGTACATTGTGGATCATGAGCACTTGATATGGCAATATGTTGCGGTAGTAGAAAAGGGCAAAACGTATCTGATCGATACGCTGACCTCTTTGGGATTGCAGGTTAGACCTAGTTACGCCAATTTTATCTTAGTGGATGTGGGTTCCGAACGAGATCGCATTTGTGATGAGCTTGAACGTCGAGATATACTCGTTGGTGCTCATTTAAGACTCCCTTTTTCGGCGAATTATATTCGAGTAACTATTGGAACGGTGGCGCAGATGGAAATGTTGGTGAATGTTTTGAAATCCCTGCTCTAATA
>JACRMH010000068.1 GCA_016219545.1 Chloroflexota bacterium
AAGATGGTCTGGACATTTATTTGCAACGCATGAAGATCGAAGAGAGTTTTCGGGATTTGAAAAGTTTACTTGGCATGGAAAAGTTGATGTCGAAACGTCGAGATCACATGGAGAAAATAGTGGCGCTTCTTTTGATTGCATACACGATCGCGCTCTGGTTAGGTGAAACTTTACGAGAGACTATTTTTCCAAAAGACAGTCGCAAACAAAAGCTTTATTCTGGTCTCTTCATTTTCTTGAAACTCAAAATCAACCTTTCCCCTCCTGATGTTTTGCATGCTTTCTCCCATGCTCTTTTATCCTTTAATTCGTGTCTCCTGCCTGTCCGATCTAATGTCTGAACTTCAGAATAATAATCATTGAAATCGGTTGGAGAAAATGCTACACTGAACACGATCATTTCCAATCGGTATATATTGCCTTATTCATGGAGGTAAGATGAAAGAATTGAACCTAAGTCCTGATGCGATTTGGCGTCAGCGTTTTCTTGCCACGGGCATTCTCTGGGCTGTCGTTGCCCAACAGAATCCAAAGCGGGGACTCGTCTGCACGAACAAGGATGGTATTTATCAACTGTACGCATGGGATGTCACAACTAATGAGTTGATACAAGTCACAAACCAGCCGGCGGGAGCAGTGTCTGGCATCATTTCGTCCGACGGAAATTTTATTTACTTCATGAAAGACGACGGCGGCAATGAGATCGGCCACTTTGTGAGAGTCCCGTTTTCTGGCGGCGCTGCGGAAGACATCTCACCGGAACTGCCTTTATATAGTTCCTTTTCGATCAGCCAAAATCGGTTGGGCAATGTCGTCGGGTTCCTTGCGAATGGCGAAGATGGATTCAAGCTTTACATAAAAGCCGGTGACAGCGCGCCAAAACTTCTCCATCATAGTGAAAGCATTGTTCAAGGTCCGTATTTATCGAGCGACGGAAAAATTGCCGCGTTGTGTTCATCCGAGCGCACAAAGAACATGGATTACTCACTGGTTGCATTGAGCACCGAAACCGGCGAACAGGTCAATGAAATTTGGGATGAAAAAGCCAGCATCGAAAGCCCGCTATTTTCCCCGGTGAGGGGAGATGCGCGGCTGGTTTGCACGACAAGCCAGTCAGGATTCGAACGTCCGTTTATCTGGAATCCGGTGACAGGTGAAAGAGTCCACTTGCAGTTGGATGAAATTCCCGGTTCTTTCCTCGCCCAAGCCTGGTCTGCCGACGCGGAGCAGATTCTGCTCTGTCAGATTTATCAGGCGCAATATCAGCTATATCGTTATGAGGTCGCCGCGCATAAAGTCACAAGACTGGAACATCCATTGGGCGTTTACACCGAAGGATATTTTGCGGGGGATCATGAAATTTGGACAACCTGGGAGGACCCAGCCCATCCATCCAGCTTGATCGCTTTGGATGAAAAAACAGGCGAATTCAAGCGCACACTTTTAAAGGCGGGTGATACACCGGATGGCAAACCATTTCGATCTATTAGTCTAGTCTCTGAAAATGGCGATGCCATTCAAGGTTGGCTGGCTGTCCCTGATGGAGAGGGACCCTTCCCGACGATCCTGCATACCCATGGCGGTCCGACGGCGGTCATGTCCACTTATTTTTTCCCTGGGGCACAATGCTGGCTCGATCATGGATTTGCCGTTTTTACCGTCAACTATCACGGCTCAGTCACCTTTGGAAAATCTTTTGAGAAATCAATTTGGGGCAACCTCGGTGATCTTGAAGTTCAGGATATGGCGGCTTCCTATAAATGGCTGGTAGAAAATAAAATTGCCCGCCCCGATGAAGTCCTGTTAACCGGCGGTTCTTACGGCGGCTACCTGACCTTGCTGGCCATTGGACGCTACCCGGAACTTTGGGCAGGCGGAATGGCAGAAGTAGCCATTGCCGATTGGAAAACAATGTATGAAGATGAAGCCGAGTCCCTGCGTGGTTATCAGCGCGCGTTGTTTGGCGGTGCTCCAGATGAAGTACCTGAAGCGACGCGAAAGAGTTCTCCCATCACCTATGCTGAACAGATCAAAGCTCCACTCATGGTAATCCAGGGTGAAAACGATACGCGCTGTCCTGCGCGCCAAATGAAAGGATATGAAGAGAAGTTGAAATCCCTTGGGAAGCAGATCGAAGTCCACTGGTTCACAGCCGGGCATGGTTCAAGGGCGCAGGATCAACGGATCCGACACCAGGAAAAAATGCTGAACTTTGTTTACCGCGTATTAGGGTAAACATTTTTAACGATCTTTATTTTCACTTGCGGCGAAAGAGCGAACCGTCCTCCCCAAATGCGGCAACGAAGCGATCACTGTTTGATTCAAAAATTAAATGGTCGCATTTGGAGGGGGCGTGAGATGGAGGGAGCAGGTCTTGAGCGCGGCAGGTACGAAATGGGGGTTTGAACGCGTACTTGAATGGTCCACTGTGGGGATGGAATTGATTGTTTCCAATAATAAAAAGTAGTACGATGAGATTGGAATTCACTGTGCCTGACGGTTTCAGGATCACGGCTAAGTTTAAGTATCGCAAATCCGCCTGCATTGGGAGAAGTTTGCCTGAGTTTTTATGAATTTTCATGGAGGAGTATATATGGAAATCAACTATAGCGCGCTCAGCGCCTGGGCAACTGCAATTACCGTACTCATTGCCGTTATAGCCATTTGGTTGGAGGCAAGGCGTACAGCCGTCAGTCGCGGTGTTGACATCCTTATGAAATATTCGAGTGAATTCAGCAGTGACGAATTTTTGACGAGGCGTCAGCGCTTTGCGAAGATACTTAAAAAGAAAATGAAGGGAAAATTGACCAGGAAGGATCAAAACGAATTGGTTGCACTTGCAACCTTCTTTCTTGATCATTATGAAGTTATAGGTTTTCTCCTCCGTAAGAAAATTTTGGATAAACAGCTTGTGTATGTATATTATTCCTACACTTTGATCGGCTATTGGCGTTTCTTAAAAGAAGTTATTGACACCTACAAAAAAGATGAACCAACCCTTTGGGAGGATGCGGAATGGCTTCATCATGAATTCGTAAAACTATACAAAAAACGCGTGCCTGCTGGTGCCGTTGAACTCACAGATAACAAAATTAAGGATTTTATAGAAACTGAGTTGTCATAGTTTGGTGTTCGGTTCATAAAACACCCCCAGTTTTCATCCAGTATGCAATTCATTGCAATCGGAACACGATTGACAGAAGTAGTTGTAACTTGGGGAAAAATATCCTACAATGAACTTAGAGAAAGGAAATCCAATGAATAAATTCATGTTCATGATTGGTCTGCTGATTGTATTATCCGCCGCCGCGCTTTTAGTTATGGATAAGATCGAATCTGGTCCTGCAGCGGCGATTGGCATGTTGGGCATTGGTTTAATTGCTGCATCGGGCAGGTCGAACATAAAAAGAATGCGCTGATCAATTCAAAATGTACATGGTCCCATTTTGGGAAATGAAACAAGCATGGAGGAAGGAAGTTTATAAGAATTGGAGGATCAATGACAAAGAATATCGGGCTATGGATCGATCACAAAAAAGCAACGATCGTGATCCAAAATGGAAAAGGCGAAGAACTTCAAAAGATCGAATCGGGATTGGGAAGGCACGTTAAATACCGGGGGGCGTCGCATTCAAAATCCCCATACAGCGCCCAGTATCAACAAGGGGATGATCAACTGGACAATAAATTCAAGGTGCATCTGAATAAGTTCTACGACCAGCTTATTGCCCTGATTCGTGGTTCGGAATCAGTTCTGATCATCGGCCCCGGTGAGGCAAAGTCTGAGTTGAGAAACCGCCTCGAGCATGAAAAGGTCCGCTCACAGGTTGTTGAGCTCGAAACAGCAGACAAGATGACTGACCGTCAATTTGCGGCGAAAGTTCGAAGGCATTTCCGTGAGTCCGGCGCAGGTAAAAATATATTAAGCCGCTGAGTCACAGAGACATCGAGAGAAAAAAGAACACTCTGCGGCTTGGCGGGAGTTGCGGTGCTTTACCAAAAGCGGTGATTCGCAAGATAATATATTTAATTTCGTAACATCCTGAAGGGTCAAGGGTTATCCATTAAAACTAACTTTATAGGTGGTGCAACCATGAAGGCTATTCGTTCTATTACTGTATTTAGCGGTTTGGTCATTCTTGTTTACGCGTTCGGTTTCATCTTCCATTCCCCCTTTTCAACCAATTTATGGCCATGGCCTGACGGGCAGCTTTCCTATCTGTTCGTTGGCTCCATCCTTGCGGCGGTCAGTATTGCCGCGTTGTGGATCGGCTGGACAGGTGAATTCGCAGCGCTGCCGGCCGGGTCTCTCAATATTTTCGTGATCGCGATCACATCCGCCTATTTCATGTTTCAATTCGGCGCGAGGGAACACGAAAACAAGTATTCCCTGTATGGGATCATTTACTTTCTGATGGCGGTCATTAGTATCGCCGCCTTCCTATGGAGCCGCCGGCTTGACCTTGGCGACTCACGTCCCATGCCCGGGCTGGTCCGCGTTTCGTTTGGGATATTTATCGTTTCACTCTTTCTCTCGGGCGGGGCTCTTGTTATGAACCTGCCTGTTTTCCCCTGGAAGCTAGATCCGAAATCGTCTGTGATATTTGGCTGTATCTTTTTGGGTGATGCATTCTATTTTTTGTACGGACTCTTTTATCCGCGCTGGCATCACGCTCTCGGACAGTTGTTGAGCTTTCTGGTCTATGACCTTGTCCTCATTATTCCCTTCCTGATGCTTTTTAAAACGGTGAAACCTGAATATTGGTTCAACCTGGTCGGATATGTGTCCGTTCTTATTTATAGCGGTGCAATAGCAGTTTATTATCTTTTCATAAATTCAGAAACACGTTTTAAGTTATGAATGAAATCGCATGTCAATGGACTTCCTTGTATTTGGGAACGGGGTAATGGAGAGGATAGTTGGAAATAAAAAGTTCACTGCCCTTATCCGCCTTACCCTGTTTGTAATTATTCATGCCGTATTGAAGTTCCCACTCGTAAATATGCGCGAACTCGAAGTTCTTCCTGATCTCAGGCGAATCATCATAGGTGATCAGCCAAGAATGTCCGCATTTCTTCATCTCGGATGCGAACTCGTCATGGTTGAAGTCGGTATGTAAGATCCCATTTTTCCCATACAGCTTGGACTTGGTCGCTTTGAAATAAGGCGGGTCGAGGAAGGTGAATACATCCTTGCCGCCCTCTGCAAGGACTTCACGATAATCCAGGTTAGTAATTCTGACTCCCTCCAAAATTTCGCCAAGTATCGCCACCCGCTCAATGGATGACTCGGTGAACCTGTCTGTGAAGGCCTGTTGTGAATATCCGCCGGATTCAACCACGCCAGAAAAAGTGATGCGGTTCAATACAAAGAAGCGAACCGCTCGCTCGAAACCGGTCAGAGTCTCAACATTGACATTGACCATTTCATTGAACAAGACTTGCCCATCCGCCCGTTCTTTCTTGACCTTGAGAATCTCCTGCGCAAGGAGATTCGAATCAATTTGCGCATACTTCCAAAAATAATACAGCTCTGCGTTCAGGTCATTAACCCAGATCTTCAACTTCGGAAACTCCTGCTTCAAATAAATAAAAAATGACCCGCCTCCGGCAAAGGGTTCGCGGTACTCATTGAATTCATTTGGCAGGAGCAGTTTCATTCTTTGTATCGCGCGTGATTTCCCACCCGGATACCTCAAGGGACTTTTGATAATGGTCATTGTCAAAGCAGTATACAGGAAGTCCAATGTCCACGCAAGAAATTTTGCCACAGAGTCGCCGAGACACAGAGATTTTTAAAGGTCTTCTCAGTGACTCCGTGTCTCTGTGGCTAATAGTTTTACTCTCCCCAAGTTAGGGATTACAATTGAAAAAAAACTAAATCGGAGTTCACCATGCCTGAGAAAAAAGATGTAAAACCCGAAGCAAAGAAAGACGAAAAGAAGGAAGAAAAGCCGGTACCAAAAGATAATCTCGTCGAGAGCAAACATTCGATCAAGATCGGCGGCAAGGTCATCAAGTACACCGTCACGACCGGTACGATGGTGATGAAGGAAGAAGTCAATGATAAGGAAAAAGACGGCGAAGTTGAAAAACCGCGCGCGCAAATCTTCTTCATCGCCTACACCAAGGACGGCGTCAAGGACAAAGGCAAACGCCCGATCACTTTCTCCTTCAATGGCGGACCCGGCTCCTCATCCGTGTGGCTGCACATGGGAGTCTTGGGACCCCGCCGCGTCCTCCTCACCGACGAAGGCGAAATGCCCCCGCCTCCCTTCAAGCTGACCGATAATCAATATTCCATTCTCGACGACACCGACCTCGTCTTCATTGACCCGATGAGCACCGGCTATAGCCGTCCCGTTGAAGGGGAGAAATCCGCAGAGTGGCATACCTTCACCAAAGACATCGCCTCCGTTGGCGACTTTATCCGCTTATACACCACGCGCTACAACCGCTGGCTTTCGCCAAAATTCCTCGCGGGCGAATCCTATGGAACCACGCGCTCGGCTGGACTCTCAGGCTATTTGCAGAACCGTCATGGCATGTTGTTGAACGGGTTGATCCTTATCTCTGCTGTGCTGGATTTCACCACCATTGACTTTAATCTCAACAATGACTTGCCGTTCATTCTCTTTCTGCCTGCGTATGCAGCCACGGCCTGGTATCACAACAAATTGAATTTCAAAGCGCCGCTTGAAACTGTCGTCAAGGAAGCTGAAGAATTCGCGATGGGAGACTATGCCTCCGCTTTGCTTAAAGGCGCATCCCTCCTGCCCGAAGAGCGCGCTGTCATCGCTGAAAAACTTTCACGATATACAGGCATCTCAAAGGAATTCATCGAGCGCACCAACCTTCGCATCACAGACAGACATTTCTTCAAGGAACTTCTGCGCGAGCGTGGAAAAACCATCGGTCGTTTGGACAGCCGCTACATTGGTATTGATCGCATTGGGGTCACCGAAACCCATGAATATGATCCGCTCTTCGCGAATGTCAGCGGACCTTACACTGCCGCGTTCAACGATTACGTTCGCACTGAATTAAAATTTGAAACCGACCTGCCTTATGAAATTCTCAGCGATAAGGTCTGGATGAATTGGTCGTATGAGTATTTCCAGAATCAATATGTCAATGTCGCCGAAACTTTGCGCCAATCCATGACCTTCAATAAATATCTCAAGGTCTTTGTCGCCAACGGTTATTACGATCTAGGCACGCCCTACTTCGCCACTGAATACACCTTCGACCATCTCGGTCTCGATGAATCTTTGCGCGAAAACATTCGCATGTCCTATTACAAAGCCGGTCACATGATGTACGTCCACATCCCTTCGCTCAAAGAATTAAAGAAGGATATGACGAAATTCATCAAGGACGCGAGTTAAGTGTCATGCTGAGCGCTAGCGAAGCATCTCTGAGATTTTTTAGAGACCCTTCGCTGGCGCTCAGGGAATCACAAAAACCATGAATCTAGACGATCTCGATCTCTTCAAAAAAATAGACACCCAAAACCTGCTTGTTGAAATTGATGCGCTTCCCATTCAATTACAGCAGGCATGGGAATTGGGACAGACTCTGCCGCTGCCAGCTTTTACAGACATCCAAAATATTGTCCTCGCTGGGACGGGTGACTCTGCGGTCTCTGCCGAACTGGTCATTGCTTCTGTTTTCTCCAGCATTCACCTCCCCGTGACTCTTCACCGCGGCTATGGACTCCCCGCTTCTGCAAGCGGCAAACGGACTCTGGTCATTTGCATTTCCCATTCAGGGGATACCGAAGAAACACTGGACGCATTTGAAACTGCTCTAAAAAATGATTGCCAGATCTTGGTCATTTCCACTGGCGGCGAATTGACGAAGCGCGCCCTTGCAAAGAATACCCCTGTTTGGAACTTTGAAAGGAAGGGCATAGCCTATCCTTTTGGATTGATACTTTCATTTCTTTCGCGCATGAATTTCATTCCCAACCCCGCAACCGATATAGCCGAAGCCGTGACTTCAATGAAAACCTCGCAGGAGCATATCCGCGCGGATGTGGCCGCTGCTCAGAACCCAGCCAAGCGTTATGCCGGTCAACTGGTGGGGCGGTGGGTCACCTTTGTAGGGACTGAGACTCTTGCTCCCGTTGCAAGGCGCTGGAAGATACAGGTCAATCAATTTGCGAAGGCGGGTGCAAATTTTGAGGTCATCCCCGAAGCGAATCACAATGCGTTGACAGCAACTCTCAACCCCGGTCAGACCCTTAATGCGCACACCATGACTCTGTTCCTGCGTGCGCCATCGGACCATCCACGCAATAGATTGCGTTCTGATCTCATGCGTCAGGCTTTTATGCTTGAAGGATTGAACACCGATGTGATTGATGCGCGAGGAGAATCCGTCATTGCCAATTTATGGACATTGATCCTGTTCGGCGATTACATGGCCTATTATCTCGCCATGGCTTATGGTTCTGACCCCTCCGAGGAAGATGCCATTTTGAATTTCAAAAGATCGTTGGGATAACCGTAGGGGCGACCCATTGGGTCGCCCCTACGATAAAATTACGCAAACTGTTCCAAATTGACCGCCACCAGCGGAAGCGCTTCGTCCACGAATTTTTCGAGGGCGGGGCGTTTTTTTGTGTGACTGTAATGGGAAGCCAGCCCATAGATGGCCCACGTCGCAACCGTGGCCGGAATTTCAGCGGGGACTTTCGATTTTGATTGTTCAAGCCAGTGAGATAACAAACCAAATATTTGTTGTTTGATCTGCGCTTCGATCAGCGCTTCAAATTGCTGGTGGGGCTGGGCGCAGTCTGTGTGCATACGGGAGAGGAATTCACACACCGCCAGAATGAGATTTCTCAGATTATCCGAACTGTAGTGACAGACATTCAATGTCCGTTTTTCGATCTCCTGCATGAACATCTGGCTGATCGAATAATCGAGCAGGGCGTACTTATCTTGAAAGTGGGCGTAAAAGGTGGCGCGATTAATTTGCGCCTTGTCGGTCACATCCTGTACGGAGATGGTCTCGAAATTTTTTTCGGCGAGTAGATCTTCAAAGGACCGCAGGATCAGCCCGCGGGTACGTTTGATGCGCGGGTCGAGTTTTTCATCGGGGTTAGGCAACACTTTGTCTCCTCTGTTGCTTAGTCAACAGTATCAGAATATTGTTGGTTGACTTCGGGGGTACGAAAAGGTAAATTAACAACATCTGTTGTATAAGCAACGGATGTATATTATCAAACAACTCAAGGAGAGTCAAGGTGACTATTGAATTTGAAGTTTCTGAAGCAGTTTTTACGCAAATCCCAACCGATGAACGAATTGAGCGCACAGCAAAAGCGCTTGAAGCGAATAACATCAAAACTTTGATCGCTGAAGATGGTGCGGATGCGAAACGTATTTTCTTTGAATTGGTTCCGGAAGGCGCTGAGGTTTTTCTCGGCGCATCCGTCACCCTCGAGACATTGGGCATCAAGGATGAAGTTGAAAAGTCAGGACGCTATGATGCTTTGCGTCCAAAAATGTTCGCAATGAATCGCGAGACTCAGGGAAAGGAGATCCGCAAATTGGGCGGTACACCCGATTACGCGGCCGGCAGTGTTCAGGCTGTGACTGAAGATGGTCATGTATTGATCGCATCCAACACCGGTAGTCAATTGGGTCCGTATGCTTCCGGCGCAGGCAAGGTGATCTGGGTGGTGGGCGCACAGAAGATCGTGAAAGATATCAACGAAGGAATGGAACGCATTCAGGAACACGTCCTTCCGCTTGAAGAAGAACACATGCAGGGTCTTTATAAGGTAAGTACTGCGGTGAGCAAATTGTTGATCGTCAATAAAGAGGTTCGGCCCGGCCGCATCACGATGATCATTGTCAAAGAAAAACTTGGTTTCTAAAAAAGGAGAAATAAGATGAACGTAACAATTATCGGTGCAGGAAATATGGGACGCGGTATCGGAACCCGCGCAGTCGCTGGCGGTCACTCGGTCACTTTTGTGGATGCAAACCCCGAGGTCGCTGAAAAGACAGCCGCAGATGTGAAGGCTTCCGCAAAGAATGGCGCGAAGGTTTCCACGTCGAGCCTCGGTGATGCAGTTCTCGGTGATGTAGTTGTGTTGGCCGTTTGGTATGGCACGAACATCGAGATCGCAAAACAATTGGGTACGAAACTCGCTGGCAAAGTCGTCGTTGATATTGCTAACCCGTTGAATTCCACCTATGATGGCCTTGCCACTGCACCTGATTCATCTTCCGCGGAAGATCTGGCAAAGGCCATTGCTTCCGGTGCGAAAGTGGTCAAGGCTTTCAACACCACCTTCGCAGGGACGCTTCTTTCTGAACAGGCAACTGGTCAGCCTCTCGATGTATTTATTGCCGGCGACGATGCCGATGCGAAAAGCCAGGTCTCGCAATTGGTCACCGATGGTGGAATGCGCGCCATTGATGCAGGTCCGCTCCACCGCGCGCGTCAGATCGAAGCCATGCAGTTATTGCACATTACTCTTCAAGGAACTCTGGGAACAAATTGGGGCAGTGCTCTTAAGATCATTGGGTAATATCAAATGGGGAGCAGGGTCAGAAGACACTGCTCCCCAAAAAGTTTAGAGGTGAATATGAACACACAGACAAAGACTCCCGCTCAGACAGATTTTTCGATTCATCCCGCCACCTTGCTTGGTCATGTTTCATTGAGAGTTGCCAACCTGGAAAATCAACTTCTGTTCTATCAGAAGGTGCTTGGATTCAAACTGCATTGGCGCAAAGAGAACAAGGCAGGTCTCGGCGCGGGCGGCGCGGATTTGCTGCAGCTCACCGAAGAATCAAACTTAAAGAAATATCGCCGCGTGACGGGACTCTATCACTTTGCAATCCTGTTCCCCAACCGCCGCGAACTTGCGCGAGCCATTGCGCGCTTGTTCGCACTGAAGTACCGTAATCATCCCACCGATCACATCATGACCAAGACCACTTATCTGGATGACCCCGAAGGCAACGGCATTGAGTTGTATTGTGAATCGCCTGAAGATGGAGTCTTCACCATCGAAAATAATGATTTTGTCACCCGCCGCGCCGATGGTACATTAAGTGACGGCCGCGAACCCCTGGATGTGGACGCATTGTTCACTCATCTAAAAGAGGATGACAAACTCGATACGCCCATTCCTCCCGAAACGCGCGTGGGACATGTCCATTTGCATGTTCGCAACGTTCAGGAAGCCGTGGACTTTTATCACGGCGTCATCGGCTTCGATGTGATGGGACTTTCATCCACATTTCAGGCTGCCTTCATTTCTGCGGGCGGTTATCACCACCATTTGGGATTAAACGCCTGGCAGGGTGAGGGCGCCCCGCCTCCACCGGCCGACGCAGTAGGACTGCGTTACTTCACAGTGGACTTTGCAAACAAAGCAGCCTTGGATGAAGTCGTCAAAAGAATAGATGATGCCGGAATTCCATCCAACCAAATAGAAGACGGTTTATTGGTGT
This sequence comes from Chloroflexota bacterium, assembly GCA_016219545.1. Lineage (GTDB taxonomy): Bacteria > Chloroflexota > Anaerolineae > Anaerolineales > Villigracilaceae > Villigracilis. Next base: position 11,481 of record JACRMH010000068.1, read on the forward strand.
ATGACCCGTCTCAAAATGGGGTTGTGTTGAGGACAAGATAAATTCAAAAACGTCTCGCAATAATGCGGGGCGTTTTTTTGTTGACGAGGAAGAAGCCGGGACATATCGCGTTATAATTCAAACCGCAAATCCAAAATCCACAAATCGGAAATAACCTCATGCATATTTTAGTAACCAACGATGACGGCGTACAAGCCCCCGGACTTTTAGCTCTTGCGCAGGAAATGCGTAAACTCGGTAAAGTGACCGTCTTTGCGCCAGATAAGAACTGGTCGGCCTCAGGGCATGTCAAAACAATGGAACGTCCCCTGCGGGTGAGGGAAGTTATGCTTGCCGATGGAACGAACGCTTTTGCTTCCGATGGCGCGCCTTCAGATTGTGTCGCCCTCCCTTTGCTGGGACTGATCGAAGAACAAATTGACCTTGTCGTTTCTGGGATCAACCCGAACGCCAACGTCGGACATGATGTCACCTACTCGGGTACGGTCACGGCCGCGATGGAAGCTGTTATTGCCGGGGTGAAAGGCATTGCCGTCTCGCTTGATTCTCCGGATGGTTTCAAAGAAAAATTGGATTATTCGGCTGCCGCCAGTGTGGCACGCCGCATCGCTGAAAAAGTGATCGCGGATGATGCTCTTGAAGGCGTGGTGATGAATGTCAACGTGCCTTACTTGAAGGAAATTGAACTTAGGGGATACATGGTCACCCGCCAGGGATTGCGCGTTTACCGAGATGCCCTTGATGAACGCATTGACCCGCGCGGTCATCCTTATTTCTGGATCGGCGGCGAAGCGCCCACAGGAGTCAACGAGCCCGGTACGGATTTTGGCGCATTGCGCGAAGGTTATGTTTCCATTACGCCATTGCATTTAGATTTGACCCATTACAAGGCTATGGATGAGATCAAGAAGTGGAAGTTCTAATGAGTTTTCTACAAAAGTTTTTCGGCGGATCATCTGCCAAACCTGAAAAAAGATATTACACCTTCTCTGTCAAATGCCCGCGCTGCGGCGAGATCATCTCAGGTCGTGTGGATCTGGACAATGACCCAAGCGTTGAATACGAAGAAGGCGGTGACGTGTACTACGCCCGCAAAGTATTGATGGGGGATGGCAGGTGTTTTCAACGTGTGGAAGTTACATTCAAATTCACACGCGCCCGCACATTGATCGAGCAGCATGTTACGGGTGGAGAATTCGTTTCGTGACAAAACCAAATATCGGAAAATAAAGGATACTTCTTATGCCACAATTTACCTCCCCTCCCAATCCGCAGGCCTTTTACGAACAGGTCTGGAGCATTGTCCGCCAGATACCGCGCGGAAAAGTTGCCACTTATGGACAGATCGCAAAATTGCTCCCGCCTCCGGCTGGCGTGGAAATTGAAACTTATGTTGCCTTTGGTCCGCTGTGGGTGGGCGGCGCCATGGCGCACTGTCCCGAGGATGTCCCCTGGCACCGCGTGATCAACTCAAAGGGCGAGATCAGCGAGCGCGACGGCGCAGGCGCCCGCAGGCAGCGCTTACTGCTTGAAGAGGAAAAAGTCTTCTTTAATGACAGGGGTCGTATCTATTTGAAACAATTTGGCTGGAACGGCTCGGCCGGTGACGTGGTTCAAGAAACCTTGTTCTAGGAGGGGCCGGTCATCCCGCCCTGCCGGATTCCATTCTCAACATAAAGTAAACATCAGACAGGATCTATGATCAATCAAGATATGCTCAGGGTAAAAGACCCCGAAGAAAAAAAACAAGGAATAATTTTCGCCGCGATCATCGGATGTGTTACGGGTACGATCATCGCGATCGCCACGAGTTTTATCAATACCTGGGTCTTCCGTGACCTCCCCTTATATTTAAATTGGAAGTCCATTGCTTTCGCTTGGCTCATGTGGACAGTGTTGTTGGGACTCTTGGCCGGAATTACATGGCTATCTTCCGAAGGCTGGAAAAGCATCGTACTTTCTGCCGGTTGCATGTCGCTCACGATCCTGATCTTTAATTTCATACAAAGTTCAGATGGAGTCATGCTCAACATCGTCGTTCTTATGGGACTGCTGCTTCCCTTCACTGCCATGCTAAGTCCGCTGGCGTTCATTTTCTTTTGGCTCGCTTATCGTTTTGTTGAGTCGAAACATTTACAAGTTTGGTCCCGCATTAGAGTGGTCGTTTTGAATGTTATTGTTATTTTTGTGGTTGGGGCTTTGCCTGGTCTTTATGTAAAATTTGACGCCAGGACCGAGCAGGCGGTACGCCTTGTTCATGGCATTTTGCAGGATGCGCCAAATACACTTCACAGGTCATTGTTGAAAACCGAAGGTCTCGCCGATCATATGGGTAAGCCTTACACGCTCAGCCAATCCCCGTCTGAATTTTCAACCGTCGGTATAGATGTGACCGCGCACTATGATGATGGCTATACCATTATCTGTACGGTGGTTTTATATCCGGGAAGCGATCCCGTCATTACACCTTGCAGGGGACAGACGCCTTAATTATTTTCCCGCCAGTTCAATGATCAACGTATCCAGAGCCAGTTCCAATGTGATCCGGCTCGTTTTGACTCTTTCGTCAATGCTCAATAATGTGTGATAAATATTTTCGAGCGACTCGATGGTAAACCTTCCCGCCTGTCCACTTGTCTTCTCGGCAACGAAGGGATGCACACCCAGCGCACGTGCTACATCATCCTTGTTGCCGCGTCCATCTAAAATTTCGCGCGCTTGAAGGATCAACCTGAATTGACGTACAACCATGCCCCACAACGAGAACGGGTCTTCATTCTCAAGCAGGCGATGTAAAAGTTTTTGCGCGACTTTGCCATTGCCCTGCGACAGCGCATCCACGAAATCAAAAACACTTTGCTGGGATGTGACGATACAAACCGCTTCCACATCGGACCCTTGAACTGGTCTTGCCCAATTGACATAAGCCAGCAGCTTTGAAATTTCCATCCCCGCCTGACGGGTATCCACGCCGACCATTTCAGCGAGTTTGGCGGCGGCAGACGGTTCGATCTTGCCCTGCTGATTCTTCGCTTCGTTGATGATCCAGCCGGCCATGTCCCTTTGCTTTGGAAGCATGAAGGCTTGGGATTTGACTAAAGAAGAATTCTTTTCCGCCCATTTCAGCAGCCAATGCTTTATGGTTTCCTTTGGTTCGATCAATTCATGAATCACCAGCTTGACCGAATCCGGCGCTTTGCTGATGTATTCTTCAAACTTTTTGCGCGAGGTTGGATTATTGTATTTTGACGATGGGTTGGACAATACAACAAGCCGCTTCGGCGCGAGGAAGGGCGTGGCATTCAGCGCGTTGTTGAATTCCTCATCGCTCATGGAGCGTGATTCAAAGTGCGCGGTGTTCATCCCTGCGGTAGTAGGGTCGCTAAAATCTGACTCGAAATCCTTGAGCCTGCGCGTAATGGCAAATTCATCGTTGCCGTAGAGGATGAAGATATTCATAGAATGTTGGGGCGCGATATATCGCGCCCTTACTTGGTTATTACCCGATGTACACCCTTGCGAATTGGAATGATGTCCAAGATCTGCATATTTCCCATGTTGGCATCTGTGGTGTAGCGTTGCTGCAAAATGGGACCTAGCGGTCTTGCAAGCAGAACGCCAAGGATGGCGAAGGTCACAGCCAGCGGCAGGAGCACGAGTCTCGTCAGTGTGGATTTGGCCAATCGCATCACAGACCAGCTCAAGGTACCGGCAAGAAGCGCTGTGGTGGCGAAGTTGGTCCCGCATCCTTCATGGATGGCTAGTCCACTTTCACCTTCGCGTAATCTTTCCAGTGCTTCCGTCGCATTGGACCAAACATCCTGTATTGAAAAATCGCCGAGCAGGAAAAATCCGGTCGGGTTGGAATGTCCGGCCATGCGCCCCTTGTGAGAACGCTCAAGCATGTGAAGCGTGGCGTGTTCGAGCGCATGGTTGCGCCGGGTTTCGAGAATGTAGGGAAGGTCGAGGATCATGATGTGATTATATCCTTTACGCTGTGGCAGCGTAAACCTGGTTGAGCATTTCAAGAAATTCGCCCGAAGGCATTGGCTTGAGGATCTGTTTGCGTGTTTCGCGTGTGAGTGTTTTCATAAGCAGATACTGCACCGCATACTTGCGGAATAAGCGTTGACCATCTTCGTCGCCATAGAACTCAACACTCTTGGCAAGGTGAGTATGAACGGTTCGTTTAACCATTTCAGGCGAGACTTGTTCACGATCCAATCGCGCAAAGATCCAGGGGTTTGCAAGCGCGGCGCGACCGATCATGACGGCGTCACAGCCTGTGTAGCGCTTCAGCTTTTCAATATCTTCCACGAGCTTCACGTCACCGTTGCCGATGACGGGAATTTTTACAGCGGACTTCACTTCCGCAATCGCATCCCAATTCGCGGTGCCGCTATAACTTTGTTCCTTTGTGCGACCATGGATCGCGATCAACGAGCCGCCGCATTCTTCAACAATGCGCGCGATGAGTTTATAGTTTTGATTCCGTTCCCATCCCAAACGTATCTTGCCTGTCACCGGTACTTTGAGCTTTGCACTGAGCTTGGTGAAGGTCCGCGCGATCTTAAGCGGCGACTTCATCATGCCCACGCCTGCGCCGCGATGCGAAACGCTCTTTGCCGGACAGCCCATGTTGATGTCAATAATATCCGGTCCCCAATCCTGTACACGCAAGGCGGCCTCGAGAATTTTGTTGGGGTCATCCCCGTATAGTTGAAAAGTGACAGGTCTTTCCACATCCTGATAATAAAGTTTTTTCGCAGGCTGTTTCGACTTGCTCAAAACCCTTTCGACCTGAACGAATTCAGAGTAACTCATCGCCGAACCAAACTCGCGGCAAAGGGAACGGAAAGGCCAGTCGGAGTAACCATCCATGGGCGCAAGGATTGCGTCACCGTAGACGGGGATATCACGAATATAAAAAACGGGGGAATTTAAGTTTGTCATGTTTATAATCAACTCAAACATAGTATAACTGGTTTAAATTAGGAACAAACGATGACAGAAGTTGGGCATATTTTGATGGGTGCAACAGTTGGTGTACTTTGTAGGCCAAAAGCCTTAACTACAAAACAGACAGTAGTGCATATGGCTGCATTTATGATTTTAGCCACCATACCCGATCTACCCTTCAAAAACTGGGGTCATGACCGATACTATTTCAGCCATAGCGTTTTCGTAACTTTGTTGTTGATTTTCTTGTTTTTGCTTCCTTTTTTGTTTTCAAGAAAACTCAAAATGCAAATTGGCGGCGCGCTGGTTTTAGCAGGAGGTGCGTGTTCATGGTTATCTCACCTTCTCCTTGATTCCTTTTATAACCATGGAAAAGGAATTGCCATTTATTGGCCAATTTCGAGTGCAAGACTTGCCCTGCCAATTCCATGGTTTGATGTTGCGACCGGCTCTTCATTGCACATTATTCAGGTCATGCTGATCGAGTTTGCCAGTTATTCTCCCATCCTATTGCTTGCAATTTGGTATAAGTTCAAAATGAGCGAACACAGATAAATCCTTTTCATCTGTGTTCGTCTGTGGGTAAGAATTTACGCAGGCTGTTTCTTCAATAACTCCAGATAATGCTTGCGGAACTTTGATACTTTTGGCGCGACCACTGCCTGACAATAGGGCTGGTTTTGATTGTGCGCAAAATATTCCTGATGATAATCTTCGGCGACGAAGTAATTATTGACGGCGGTCACTTCAGTAACAATGGGGCTGTTCCAGATCCCCTGGGCATTCAACTCACTGATGATTTGTTCGGAGATGGCTTTCTGCTCGGGGGAATGATAGAAGATGGCGGAGCGGTATTGCACGCCCACATCCCCGCCCTGACGGTTCATTGTGGTTGGGTCGTGGATGGCGAAGAATACATTCAACAGGTCGCGGAACGAGATCACGGACGGGTCAAACTGGATGCGGATCACTTCCGCATGACCCGTATCCCCATTGCAGACCTGGCGATACGTCGGGTTGATGGCATGTCCGTTTGAATAACCCGATTCTACAGACTGTATTCCTCTGATCTCATCGAACACGGCTTCCAAACACCAGAAGCATCCCCCGGCGAGTGTGGCGGTTTCATAATGGTTGCTCATAATAAAGTCTCCTTTTCTAAGTGCTTTGACGATGCGGGAACGGGAAATATTATTAGGGGAAGATTACAGTTTATATGCCTGTATATATGTCGTTGCGAGGAGGGCGTTTTTCCCGACGAAGCAATCTCCTGTTTTATATGATATATAAACTTACAAGGAGATTGCCACGCTGCCAAAAACAAGAGCGGCGGCTCGCAACGACATTTGCGGAGTTAAATAAAAAGACCACCCGCAGGCGGTCTCTTTTGAAATTTATCTCATTCCCGAGATGGTGATCAACCCGCTGCTGATGTTGACGTTCATGATCTGCAAGCCGGGGACTTGTTCATTTATTTTCTTTGCCAGGAACTCGTTGAGCCATGCGCTGGTTTCTGAGATCAGAAATTCCGGTATGACTTGTTGACCGATCTGCAGGGAAGTGATCTCAAGGGTTGGCATCCCCGCATCAAGGTTGACCTTTCCAGTAACAAGCGCGGAAGTTGAGTTCTTACTGCCATCCACCATGCCCCAAATTTCGATGGTTCCGTTCTGTAAATAAACTTGAACGTCATGCAGGGGAAGATCGGAGTTATTCTTCATCTCTAATGCCAGCCACGAGGTGACCTGTTGCTCAGTCAACGTGACGGTGTTCAATGAGCCGGGTTGCGGGAGAGCGTTTTCCAGCGTAGTCCTTGCTTCTTGTGCTGATCCCTCTAACGGCACGATGGGAGCGCCGGGGCGTTCAGGTGCGCCGTCCATACCGTTATCCGTATTGCTGACAGCAAAGCCGATCAATGCATCCACAAGCGATGTGTACTGGGGATACTTTTCACCAATTTCCGCACGAGTCTGCGCGGCGATGTCATCTGGCAGGTTTTTTGCGTAAGGGACGGGGGTGGCTTGAAGGAGAAGCTTGCCTACTTTGGATTCGGGATTCGTCATGGCCACTACAAATGTGGTTGTGCCAAATAGGAATACAGCCAGGATGGAGATGACCAACCCGCGCAAAATATTTCTGGCAGGTGAGGAGGTCTTCCGATATTCTTTTTGTACAACAATATCGGGGGATTGGAGACGCGTGAGCCCAAGTTTTGCTTCATGGTTGTTGGGATTGATCTTGATGGCACGCTCATAACATTCGGCCTTGCGTTCTTTTTCCTCTACCACACGCGCAAGCAGCATCCACGCGGATTCTTCCTTGGGGTATTCGGTCAGCAGGTCGGATAAATACTTCTTCGCCAGGCCGCGGTTTCCGCGCTGGAAGGTGTAATCAGCCTGTTTATATAATTCTTGTTTGTTCATTATATTCGTAGGGGCGGGGTCTCACCCGCCCCTACACATGTTTAATTATATGCTTGGTTCGGAAATTTTTTCTTCGGATTTATCGAGGACAAGGATCCCGTCATCGTTAACATCAACTTTGATGGAATCGCCGTCTACGAATTCACCGGCGAGCAAACGATCAGATAACGGGTCTTCCACTTTCTGTTGGATCACGCGGCGCAGCGGGCGTGCGCCGAATTCTGTATCGTACCCCAGTTCGGCGAGCAGGGCCAGCCCGGCTTCGGAAGCGGTTAGCGCAAGGTTATGGTCCTTAAGTCGTTCCGTCACTTTAGCCAGTTCGAGCGACACGATCTTCTGAATATCTTCCTTGTTGAGCGAGCGGAAGATGACAACTGAATCCATGCGGTTGATGAACTCGGGTCTGAATGCGCGCTTGAGCGATTCGTTCAACTTCTTGCGCATGTCATCATAAGACAGGCGTTCTTCGGTGGCTTCGTCGCGCTTCATGGCAAAGCCAAAGGAGGTCTGATTTTTGATCATGTCCGCGCCGATATTGGAGGTCATGACAATGATCGCATTGCGGAAGTCCACTTTACGTCCCTTCGCATCGCTGAGGTGACCTTCTTCCATAATTTGCAAAAGCATATTGTGGACTTCGGGATGAGCTTTTTCGATCTCATCGAAGACAACGATGGAATATGGCCGGCGGCGCAAGGCTTCTGTCAGTTGACCCGCATCTTCGTAGCCGACATATCCGGGAGGCGCACCCACCAAACGGGCGGCGGTGTGACGCTCCATGAACTCGGACATATCCAGTTGAATGGCGGCATCTTCACTGCCGAACATAAATTTGGCGAGGGTCTTGGTCAATTCGGTTTTGCCAACGCCTGTCGGTCCGAGGAACATAAACGAACCGATCGGTCGCTTCGGGTCTTTGAGACCGGCGCGTGCGCGGCGGACTGCACGTGAGATGGCCACAATCGCATCTTCCTGTCCGATGATCCCTTTGCGTAGTTCGTCTTCCATTTTCAGCAGGCGCTGTGATTCGGCTTCTGCCAATTGCATGAGTGGAACGCCTGTCCACATGGAGACGACTTCGGCAATATCTTCGGCGGTCACGACGGGACTGTTGGCGCGATCCCAACCTGTGCGCAAGCGTTCGATCTGCGCGCCGAGATCGCTCTCGCGCTCTTCCCATTCCTTGATGTCTTCGGAGTTGCCTTCTTCCTGCGCAAGGGTACGGTTCTGGCGTGCCTGCTTCAATTGACCGAATAGATCCTTGGCATGTTTCGCGGCGGGACTCTTGTACATGCGCACGCGCGACGATGACTCGTCAATCAGGTCAATGGCTTTGTCAGGTAAGAATCTTTCGGTGACATAACGTGATGATAAATGCGTGGCGGCTTCAAGCGCTTCATCGGAGATCACCAGATGGTGATGTTCTTCATACGCGCCGCGAATTCCTTTAAGGATGGCAATCGTTTCATCTTCCGAGGGTTCATCCACTTGCACAGGTTGGAAGCGGCGTTCGAGCGCGGCATCTGATTCGATGTGCTTGCGATATTCATCCAATGTCGTCGCGCCGATGACTTGTAATTCGCCGCGTGACAAGGCCGGCTTGAGGATGTTGGCTGCATCCACAGATGAACCTGCGGCTCCTGCCCCGACCAGCATATGGACCTCGTCAATGAAGAGGATCGAGCCTGATGCTTTTAACTCATCAATGATCCGTTTGAGTCTTTCCTCGAACTGACCACGATACATTGTGCCAGCAACGAGAGAGCCCACGTCAAGCTGCAAGACGCGCTTGTTCATCAATGGGGCAGGGACATCTCCGTCAATGATTCTTTGAGCAAGTCCCTCCACGATGGCGGTCTTGCCGACGCCGGGCTCGCCGATGAGGGCGGGATTGTTCTTTGTGCGGCGCGCCAGGATTTGTATGACGCGTTCGATTTCCATTTGACGCCCAATGACGGGGTCAAGTTTTTTCTCTTCAGCTTTGGATGTTAGGTCGGTGGCGAGTTGGTCAACGAGCGGGGTTTTGGGGTTGGATGCTGACGCAGAGCCGCCTTTGCCCGTTTGGGGGCCGGCAGGTGTCGGTGAGGATGGTGATGCGGATTCGTTCAAAACGCGGCGTACCTGTCTGCGGATCTGGTCGCTTGTGATGCCGAGTCTGCGGAGTACTTCCATTCCAGTCGATTCAACGCGGACCAATCCAAGCAGAATATGCTCGGTGCCGATGTAGTGGTGACCGAGGCGGCGGGCTTCATCAATTGCGAATTCAAGGACTTGCTGGGTTTCAGGGGCAAGCTCAATGTGATTTGGGTCGAAATCGGGCGTGGCGCTTGTAACGCGCTGTACCACTTCACGCACGCGTTCGGGGGTCATGCCGAGATCGCGCATGACACGGCCTGCGACTCCGCCTTCTTCATTCATTAATCCAAGGATAAGGTGTTCGGTTCCAATATTGTTTTGATGGGCGCGCTCTGCTTCCTGATGTGCGAGGCTGAGCACACGCCTTGCTCTTTGGGTAAATCTTTCCATTCCAGCCATGTTTATCTCCTATATCTTGAGTCATTGTACCAAAAAGGCAACAGACTTTCCGTAGGAAAAAGGTTAGAGTTTATTAACGGGTTTTTGAGGGATTTTATGGCGGATTCGGGCTTGTTTTTGTGGGAAGTAAGAAGAAAGAGGAAAGAAGTGATAAGGAAGATATTTGGTTTTGAACAAAAAGTAACATCCCGCAGGAATTAAGTCTGCGGGATGCGATGATGACAAATCTACTTTTCAGGAGCAACGGGCGGAGGCGGAGTCTCTTTGGGTTTGTTGCTGTTCTTCTTGATCTCTTTCTGACGATCTTTTTCGGCTTTCTTCTTTTTCTTGTCCAATTCTTTTTTGCGCTTTTCGTATTGATAATTCACTGCTGGCATTGGTTTATCCTTCTGGAAATTGATTCCGGTTAATGGGGAAATTGCACGATAAGTTGCTTTTCATTATAGCACCCAAACAAAGCTATGGACTTAAAATACAATCCGCAGATTTCGCGGATTATGCAGAAAAAATCTGCCCAATCTGCGCCATCTGCGGATATGATCTGCCTTCCTAAACTAATCTAACTTTCCCGTCACCATTGCCATCTTCACTTCACCGATCGCCTTTGTGATCTTAATATCACGCGGACAGGCTTCGGTGCAGTTGTAAGCTGTGTGACATCTTACCGTGCCGTCCGTTTCGCTCAGGATGTGCAGGCGTTCTGCGGCGCCTTCATCGCGACTATCAAAGATGAAGCGATGCGCGGTCACAATGGCGGCGGGCCCGTAATATTCGCCGTTCGCCCAATAAGATGGGCACGAAGTTGTGCAGGCTGCACATAAAATACACTTGGTTGATTCATCGAAGCGCGCGCGGTCTTCGGGGCTTTGCAAGCGTTCGCGTCCGTCCGCGGGCAGGGGAGAGTCATTGATCAAATAGGGGAGCATCTTCTTGTAATTATCGAAGAACGGGTCCATATCCACGATCAAATCTTTTTGGATCTTCAAACCAAGCACAGGCTCGACGGTGATGTTCGCACCCACATCGCGTACCAAAGTTTTGCACGCCAGATGATTGCGGCCGTTAATCCGCATTGCATCCGAGCCGCACACGCCATGCGCGCAGGAACGGCGGAATGCCAGGGAGCCGTCCACTTTGCCTTTGATGTGTTCAAGCACATCGAGGATGCGGTCATTGGCATTGCCTTCTATTTTATAAGTCACATAATTTCCGCGCGTATCTTTTTCAGGGTTATAGCGAAATATTTTTACTGTAAGTTCCATAAAATTATCTCCTCATATGTCGTTGCGAGGGCGCTCTTGTTCTTTGCCCGAAGCAATCTCCGCTAACGAGGAGGTTGCTTCGTCGGGGAGAACACCCTCCTCGCAACGACATAATTTATTTATTAATACACTCTTGCCTTCGGCTGATGCTTGGTAATGACCACCGGCTTGTAACCAATTTCCAACTTGCCGTTCTTGCTCCAGACCAGCGAATGTTTCAACCAGTTCTTGTCATCGCGCTCGGGATAATCCTCGCGCGAATGTCCGCCGCGGGATTCTTTGCGGTTGAGTGCGCTCAATGCCACCACTTCGGCAACATCGAGCATGTTGCCAAGTTCCCATGCATTCAGCAATTCCGTGTTGAAAATTTTTCCCGTGTCGGTCACCGATACATCCTTGAAGCGCTTCTTCAACTCGCGTACTTTTTCCAACGCATTCTGCATATCTTTTTCATTTCGATAAATGCCAACATCTGAGAACATGACATTCTTCATTTCATTGGACAAGTCGAACACGTTCTCTTTGCCAGACCCTATTCGCAGCGCTTCGAAACCAGACAGTACGGCTGATTCAGCGTTCTCGGGCAGTTTCTCAAATTCAGCAGTCTTCGCGTACTCCGCCGCTTTGAGCCCAGCATGTTTACCAAAGACAACGATGTCAAGCAGGGAATTGCATCCCAGGCGGTTGCCGCCATGAACCGAAACACACGCGCATTCACCCGCCGCGTAAAGCCCAGGCATGACCGTGTTCTTATCGTCAATAACAACTTCGCCAAATTTATTTGTCGGGATGCCGCCTATCGTATAATATGCCGTCGGTTGGATCGGCATCATCTGAGTCACCGGGTCAACGCCAAGGTAAACGCGGCAGAAATCAATAATATCGGGCAGTTTTTTCAAGACTTGTTCAGCCGTCAGATTAAATTTGGAACCGTCCGGGTTCGTGCGTCCATCTTCCGCTGCGAACTTGTTGACGGTCTCAGGGCGAATATCAAGATAGACGTAGTTCTTGCCGTCAACGCCGCGTCCCTCTTTGATCTCTGTATAAATGGCGCGGCTGACCACATCGCGTGAAGCGAGGTCCTTGATGGACGGAGCGTACTTGGGCATGAAGCGCTCGCCCTTGCCGTTGATCAGCACACCCCCTTCACCGCGTACGCCCTCGGTGATCAGAATGCCAAGTTTATAAATACCGGTTGGATGGAATTGGAAGAATTCCATATCCTCCAGCGGAATGCCCTTGCGGAACAGGATCGCCGCGCCGTCACCGGTATAAGCATACGCATTGGATGTGACCTCGAAAATGCGTCCATGCCCGCCTGTTGCAAAAATGACGGCTTTCGCATGAATGGTATGCAATTCGCCGGTGGAGAGTTCCACCGCCACTACGCCCGCAGCCTTGCCATTGACCATGATGAAATCAAGTACTTGATATTCATCGAAGAAATTAACCTTGTTCTTCAGGCACTGTTGATATAACGTTTGCAGGATCATGTGACCCGTGCGGTCTGCGGCGTGCGCGGCCCTTCTAACGGGTTTGCCAGTTTCGTTGTTGGTGTGCCCGCCAAACGGTCGCTGTGAGATGCGTCCTTCCGGGGTCCGATCAAAGGGCAGTCCCATATTTTCCAGTTCGATCACGGCTTGCGGCGCTTCATTTGTCATGAATTCAATCGCATCCTGATCGCCAAGATAATCGGACCCTTTGACAGTATCGTACATGTGCCAGGCGGGGTTATCGCCTTCGCTATTTCCAAGTGCAGCAGCAATGCCGCCCTGTGCCGCGCCCGTATGGGAGCGTGTGGGATACATCTTGCTGATGACCGCCGTCTTCGCCGTCTTGGATGCGTACAGTCCTGCCATGAGTCCTGCGCCGCCGCCGCCGACAACGATTACGTCAAATTGATGAACTTTTGCCATGAATTACTCCTGAGGAATTATTCACCACAAAGGAGACAAAGGGTCACAAAGGTTTTTCCTTTGTGTACCTTTGTGACCCTTTGTGGTTAAACGATCTACGAAGTCCAAATAAGATACAGACCAATACCAAGCATGGATAGGATCATCACGCCGCTGCAAATGCGGACGATCTGACGACCTTTGGCTGTGGCAATGTAATCGTCTGCAATGACGACCAGACCATGCACGCCATGCCCCACTGCGATGAGAACGAGGGCACTGGCGGTTAACTTCCATAATGTCGAAGACCACGGGGCGGTATCCGGTAAGGCTGTGTTTTCCACGTGAGTCACGTTGGGCATGAAACCCCAGCGCATCACATCTGCAAAGTTCATGTTGTTGCGCGCACCCATGACCAAAGCGCCGATCAGCCCAAAGATGACCAGTGCGTACATCCCCAGCGCAGAGAGACGCGTGAAGACCCACATGATGGTTTCAAAGCTCATTAATCCGCGTTTGGCAATGGAAAGGTTTCTTGATTTATCAGCCATGTCAGCCTCCCAACCCTGTGCGGATAATAGTGAAGACAGCGAAACCATAAATGGATAGGAAGACCAACCATTCAAGGGTAATTGCCTGACGGTGATAGGGAATCAGCTTCGGGAACAGATCCAGGATCGTGATGCGCAGGCCGTTGATGGCATGGAATAATACACAGAAGAAAATGAATATTTGGAAGGCCCAGTTCTCGTATATTGCGTTTATGAAATGTCCACCCTTCCCGCCCACGAACGATGCCAGCAAATGTACCGTAATAAAGATCGCCATCCCCAACCCGCCAATGCGATGCAGGATATAGGTCAGAAACGGACCTTGTCCCTTGTATCGCAGGGCAGTCATCAGGCTTACATTTCTATTTAAGCCCATCCATGCCTCCTTGAAAATACATATGAAATTATCCTGCAACTTGTAGAAACCGCATTATTCTAATCCAATTAATACATCATTGGTAGGAATATGAAAAGCCGAGGTGTAGGTATCGGAAAAATTAAAATGCAAGGATGATGTTCAGATGAGGGAATGATTAGAATAATTAATCAAGGGTATAAGATGAAATCATAATGCCGTCAGGTCAAAAGGAGATAATAAAATGAAAAGAATCACTTTACTAGTTGCCGTTATGATCGCCATGATGATTGTTTCTGCCTGCGGAAGCGCTGCGCCGGCTGCAACTCAGGCTCCATTGGTGCAACAACCTTCTGCTACAGAACCTTCTGTTCAACCCGCGGCAACCGAACCAGCTGCTGCTGCTCCTGGTATTCAAGTGGATATTACCCTGGGTGACAATACCATTGACTCGTCATTGACCACATTTCAGGTCGGCGTGCCGTACACCTTTGTGATCACCAACAAGGGAAACCACGCCCACAACTTTAATATCGCCCAGCCTATCACTGTCACAGGCAGTCTAAATGCGGCGTTGCAAAGTGCATTGCTGGCTGTTCAGAAGAATCAATTGGGCGGCGGCGCACAGGTCACTGTTCAATTTACATTTCCTGATTCTGCTGCGTCAACGCAGTTGGAGTTTTCCTGTCTTATACAAAGACATTATGATGATGGAATGAAGCTGCCCATTACGGTTACAAAGTAAATTGCTTTATTGGTTTTGTTTGCAATGACGGCCCGCAGAGTGGATGCCATTGTGCTTATGGTTATTAAGTTAAATAAAAAAATCGCACCTGAAAAGGTGCGATTTTTATTTACTATTTTCCAACGGTTCGCGGGGGCGGGGCGAACTCTTCGATCTGCTTGACTACATCTGCCAGCGGACTGACCTTGGCCACCGATGATTTCTTTTTTCCAAATCCAATGCTGTCCAAAACCAATGCGCGTTTGAGCAATTGGATGCCGAAGGCAGGGTCAACGCCTTTGGGGCAGGCTTGCGAACATGCACCCGCAAGGTGACATTGATAGGGTCCGTGGAAAATATCAATGGCTTCGATGCGATCCTTCAAGCCGCAGTCACGGTTGTCGGCGGTGTAGCGATAAGCCTGAGCCAGCGCCTGAGGTCCAAGGAAGAGCGGGTCAGTCGCAACGGTCGGACAGGCCGCGAGGCATAATCCGCATTTGATGCAGTGGGTGAACTGACTGAACTCTTCGCGCTGATCGGGGGTTTGCAGGAATTCACCGGTCGGCTCGTCAATTTCGATCTGGTCGAGATAAATGATATAAGGCTTGACCGCCGCATGCTTTTCGATCAATGGGGCGAGATCGGGCACGAGGTCTTTGACATTATCATAATTCGGAAGGGGCGCAATGCTGACCACATCCGTTCCCAAATGCAGAACCTGAGTCTGACACGCAAGCATCGGAAGCTCATTGATGAACATACCGCAGGAACCGCAGACTCCCATACGGCAGGAGGACCGCCACGATAATGTTGGTTCCTGCTGTGCTTTGATCTCGTGCAGGGCTTCGAGCACGGTCATGCCATCATAAACATTCAAACGGTATTCACTCCAATGGGGAGCAGCATCCACATTAGGGTCAAAGCGGCGGACGCGGAATGTGATCTCTCGCGGGGTGGTTGTCTTGTCACTCATAAAGTCTATCCTCCGATCTTGAAACTAAACGTCCACCAGGTGACGTATGTGCCGAATGCAAAAATGAACAGCCCAAGTCCAATGATGCTTGTATCCACTATCTTTCCAAGCGCCGGGCTCATGGGTAATTCGCGAATAATTCCGCGCAATCCATACAAGCCGTGATACAGCGCCGCGGCCAGCAATAAAACGTAAAGGACCAACTGGGCAACACTTTTTCCGCGCTCGATCATTGTTTCAAAGTTACGAGCCTCTTCCACACTGACTCCGTAAAAAACAGGCGCATAGTGCATTACGGCAAAGTGTGCCCCAAGCAATACAATGATGATCGGTATAACCAGCAAATGCCATGACCATAAACGTGTTTCGCGCATAGATATTTCTCCAGTTATGTCATTGTGAGGAGGATGTTCTTTCCGCGGGCTAGCGCCCTCGCAATGACATGAATGATATTTTACGGAAAGAACAGACTCGAACCGCCGAGAATGATGATCAAGCCGGCCAAGGCCATGATGATATAAGTCAACGGGCGGTGACGCTTGATCGAAGATGAATACGGATAAACCGGTTCCTTGGGTTTGCCAAGAAAGAAACCCAATTCAGTCATCAACAGGCGCACGCCATTCAGGGCATGGAAAACCGCTGCGGCAAAAAGCAGGTATTCTATGATCTTGAAAGGCCATGAAGCGAAGAGTCCCATTAAGCCTTCCCACGCTTCCACGCCGCGCATACGGTTGGCAGTTTCGATGATGTGCAAAAGCATGTAAGCGATAAGTCCCATACCGGTGAGGCGGTGACCTAAATATAAATAGCGCTCGAAGGTATATTTCCCTGCATATACCCAGCCCTTGATACCAAGGCGATTATTGTAAGCAGTTGGTTTGTTTGAGTTCATAATTTACTCCTAAAGCCTTCGCCACTGAGATCACAGACGCTTCGCGCACAGAGATTCATAAAAGGTTTTCTCAGCGCTCTCAGTGTGCTCTGTGGCAGAAGAATTTAATACTTCCTCTCCACTGGCTTCCACATGGAGATATCAACAGGGATGTAATCCAACTTGGGTCCATCTGGCGTATAGTTTGCTATGGTGTGCTTTAACCAATTGGCATCATCGCGCACCTGGAAATCTCTGCGGGCATGTCCGCCACGCGACTCGGTGCGGGTCAAAGCTCCAAGGGTTGCCGTTTCAGCTACGTCGATCATGAAGCCGGTTTCAATCGCACGTTCCATATCGGTATTGTAGAGCAAGCCCTTATCCTTAAGATGAATATGCTTGTAACGTTCCTTCAACTCGCGGATCTTGTCCAAGCCGGCCTGCATTTGCTCGCCCGTGCGGAAGACGCCCATGTTTTTATCCAGATTACGACGTAACTCTGCGCGGATCTGATAATGGTCTTCGGTGCCAGTGGATTTGGTCAACGCTTCGATACGTGACCATTCAGCCTCTGCCAATTTGACGGGTGATTCGGCAACTTTAGCAGTCTTACAATACTTCGCCGCTTCTTCACCGGTTACACGTCCCCAAACGAGACATTCAGCCGTGGAGTTCGCGCCAAGTCGATTCGCGCCATGTAACGACACGCATGCAACTTCCCCCGCCGCCCAAACATTTTCAATGGGAGTGTGACCCTTAATGTCGGTATGCACGCCGCCCATGGTGTAGTGTGCCACCGCGCGGATCGGAATCGGCTTTTCAATTGGGTCAAGCCCGATATGTTTAATGGTCACTTCACGGATGAGCGGGAGACGCTCAAGGATTTTTTCACGCCCAAGGTGACGCAGATCCAAATGAAGATAGTCCAGTCCATTCGGTCCGGGGAAGCCGCGGCCTGCTTCGATCTCGGTCATCTCTGAGCGGGAGACCATGTCACGCGGAGCAAGTTCCCATTTGCTGGGAGCATACTTTTCCATGAAGCGTTCTCCCTTGTTATTGAGCAAATATCCGCCTTCGCCGCGGCAGGCTTCGGTCATAAGAATACCGCTGGGAATTAAACCAGTCGGGTGGAACTGAATGAATTCCATATCCTTAAGTGCAAGCCCTGCGCGATATGCCATTGAAAGCCCATCGCCGGTGACAGTTTCGGAGTAAGTGGTGAAGCCAAAGATCTGACCTGCGCCGCCGGTGGCGAGGATCAGCGCCTTGCCGCGGATCAAAATGAAGCGGCCATGGATCATGTCGATCATGGTCAGCCCGGCGAAGCGTCCGTTCTCGATTAGGATCGATGTGACGAAGCCTTCATCGTAGCGGTTGATCTTCTTGGTGTTCTTCATCAACGTGTCGTACAACGTTTGCATTTCGAGGAAGCCGGTTTTGTCAGAGGCGAAAACTGCCCGGGGATAGGTGTGCCCGCCAAACGGTCGCTGTGCGATGTGACCGTCTTCCGTCCGCGACCAGGGAATGCCCCAGTGGTCGAGATGCAAGATTTCCTTCGGCATCTCATGGACGAAGAAATCCACTACATCCTGGTCGGCTAAAAAGTCGGAACCTTTGACCGTGTCCCAGGCGTGGACTTCAAAACTATCGCCCTTATCCTGGCGCATGACTGCGGCCGTGCCGCCTTCTGCTGCCACGGAATGGGCGCGCATCAATTGGAGTTTTGAAACTAAAGCAATGTCCAATTCCCCTTTGCTTTGCTGTGAGGCTTCAAGCGCGGCGCGTAAGCCTGCCAAGCCGGTTCCTAAAATGATCAGATCGTGATTGTAAACTTCCATTGGCTGTTCTTCTCCTTGCGGAATAAGGTGAATCTTTCAATTCGAGATTTATTGTAGCCTTTATCCGTTTTTTGCCTTAGTGATAATTGTCATGGATTAGGGGGAGTGTAGTCACCGTAATAAACGAAGCAAAAAGCCGAACCGCTCGCATTCCAACTTTTTGGAATTGCCAACAGAGCAGAGCGAAGCAATGGAAGGAAAAGTTATAGTCCAGCCACGATCAGTACAGTTATTAAACACATTTCATAGTGAAGAAAGACCAATGCCTAGAATGGAAACTGACGTATAATTTCATTACCCCATTTTTTAGATGGACATATTATTTCCATTCTAGAAAAACGCTCTCACAATATCATGTCTGTAAGGTACGCTCACGCAAGCAGTGCCAGAGATGACAGTGTGAACTAACCTCGGCTCTACAAAGCGAAATTCCCCCAGACCAGCGTATCAACAGGCTCATCCTGCCAAATTGTGAATCGGAAACCTGCAAAGATTTGCGTGGTTTAGTTCTTTTTTACCGAAACTCCCTTTAAATCAGGCGGAATCCAAACAAGGCATCAAAACATTACGATCCCTCCCTGCCCGGGACGGATGAAAGGATACGATATGGCCCGAAAATTTTTTTCATGGATATTGATCGTTCTGAGTTCTATATTTCTTCTGTTAACTGTAATTGGGATTGGTGCGGCCTGGTACTATAACGAGCCATTGACCCGTCAGACAACGAATCAGTTGAAGGAAATCGATGATGAACTCTTACAGGCGCAGACTACGCTGGAATCCACACAAGCGGAACTTGAACGGGCTTTGCGAATTGTAGATGCAGCGGAGAAGGCGCTTGAAAAACTTTCGCAACAATCCACGGATGCGAAAAGCCTTTTTGATAATATCCAGAGCACATTGGATGATAAATTGCTTCCCGAATTAAAAACGACTCGGGGGAGGATCGATACAGCACGCACGACATTGGAAAGTTGGCAATCGGCACTTAAGGAGGTTAGCAGTTTTATCCCCTCCCTTGATCTGAATGGGCTGGATCAAATCCTAACCAACCTGATCGATTCCGCCAAATCTCTGGACTCAGAGATCGCGCATGTGGAGGATGTCGCCCGGCAGGCGTCAACTTTTGTAAGCGACACATCCTATCTGCTGGGCGGTGACATGACCGAGACACGTACCAGCTTAGAGAATTTTCTCGCAGCCGTAAAGGAGTATCAACGAAAAGTAACCGATTGGCGCGCACAGGTTGCAGACTTGAACAAAGCCCTGCCCGCATGGATCGACCGCGCTTCGATCAGCCTGACGGTCTTTTTACTGTGGTTTGGTTTTTCACAGTTTGGGTTGCTTTTGCATGGACTCAACATCCGCCGCGGAGGCGATCCGCTGGAGGTGTTGAGGAGATCGCCAAAATGACGTTCGACCCACAAAGTAGCATCGCTGTTCGATACGTTTTTGCAGGGATAGGATTACATCATCCCCTTTAAGGGATTCACAGGCAGACGCATATTTTTCGATCATCGCTCCTTGACGTAGAACGTATGTTCTATTACACTTTTGCCTTATGAACATCTGGCAGTTTCTAAAACGCTGGCAAACAAGTGCACAGCAAAAGAAAAGGAATAAAAGATATTCCTACACTACAGGCGATCTTACTCATCTTGACTTGACTGAGACAGATGCTCAGGAAACACGTAACCAAAAGGAACAAACTTCTGAGTCTTCCCTTGATGACCTGCAAAGTGATCTAAATAATATAGATGAGCGCTATCACCTATGGATGAGGCTGTCTCCCCGTGAGCAGGATATGACCGCGCTTACCTGTCTTAGGTATACAAACCCTCAAATTGCGGCGCGCCTGGGTTTATCCATAGAAACGGTCAGATCTTATCTTGGACATGCTTTGAATAGGTTAAGCCTTCAAAACAAAGCCGATCTACGCGTGTTCTTTGCCGGTTGGGATTTTAGCGAATGGGAGCGAAGAAAAGGACCGTACCCCTAGCCCGGTTTATATTTCCTCCGCCATATTTGCCTCCCCTTTTAGGGTGTCCCTCAACAGATTCCCCTCAAAGGGGGTTTTTTTATTTTTCAAGATTGGGCTAATGTAACGGAATGAACAGATTTTTAGAAAAATCGATCTTGAAAAAATGGCGTCTCAAAGTCTTTCTTTGTCATTCCCACGCGGACCGTGTTGCTGTACATGCTTTATATTCTCGTCTAAAAAATGATGGCGTGGATGCGTGGCTGGACAGGGAAAAATTACTGGCTGGGCAGAATTGGGGGCATGAAATCCGCAAGGCGATCCTTAAAAGCGATGTGGTGATCGCCTGCCTTTCGCAGGGATTTAACAAACAAAAGGGATTCCGCCACGAGGAGGTAAAGATCGCTCTCGAAAAAGCGAATTTAATTCCCGCAGATGAGACCTTCATCATTCCTGTTCGATTGGAGATTTGTGACATGCCCGAATCCCTGCGCCACTTGCACCGCGTAGACTTGTTTGAAAGGGGAGGATATAAAAGATTGATCCGCGCTTTGAAGAGATATGCAGAAGTGAAATGATTCCATTAAGAAATATGACCACCGTATGAAACTTGACCCGAAGATTCCTCTCCGCCGTTCCATTCGTTTGGATGGATATGATTACATCGTCCCTTTTAGGGGGCTCGCAGGCTGGCGCGTATTTTGCGACCATTGCCGCATGGCTGTGCGCGAAGCCTTTTATCCAATCCAATGTAGGACTAAAGGGTTATTTGATTTGTAGGCATACCAAGTATGCTTGTAAGGGATGTCAATTTTAGGCCGCCTGTACTATTCATCTAACTGAAAAGGATAAAATGAAAAAACAAAGTTCCATTTATTTTGCACTGATACTTATACTCATTGCAAGTCTGGCTTGCAGCGTTGGAGGCACAGCGCCAACAACAAAGGTCGAACAAGCGCCGACTGCTGGAAACGGGCAAACAGAGCCTGCCGCCACGACAATTCCATCTCCGGAGGCGGCCGCTAATGATCCTTCTGCCGGCCCCGAAACAATTGACCTGACAAATCCTGCGCTGTATATCGTTCCCGATGCGCCGGCGTTTAAAATGGAAAGCACGACCCAATATACGGGTGTGGATACGGCTGGAGTCGCGAAGGAAGTTTCTGAGATCGGGTTGGCGGAGGTTCAAACTCAGCCGCAAATTGCACAACGCTTTTTATTTTCATTGGAAGGATACACAGATCCCGCCGGGACGACAGGTAGTGTAAATATCCTGTCGTCGGATGCGGTTGTCATCGGCGATCAGATGACGAGCGCGCAGATGGTTAGCGTTAACGCAGCAACGCCGAAACTGTTTTGTAATACAACCCCCACTTCAGGCATTCAGGGACCGAGCATGTTGGAGTCTGTGTTTAAACTTCAGGATTTGATCACAGGTCAGGCATCGCGCGTGGAAAGCGGAATTGAGGTCAATGGATATATCACCGACAAATATGAACTATCCGGCGAGAATTTTGTCGGGGATTCCAAGCCGGTCAGCGCATTTGTGTATGTGGCTCGTGACGGCGGTTTTATCACGCTTTTTGAAATGAAAGGCCAACAGAGTGAAAAGAGATATGGGTTTGATCCAAGTAAACTTACAGATGTCAGCCTTGCATACAACTATACCGTTGTGGAAGATGGCTCGCTTGATATTTCCGTCCCCGCCGAATGTAACAAGTAGTTTTGGGTTGGCGGATGATTTCCCTCGATAAAACAAAAAAGCCAGCCCCGTAGCGGACTGGCTTTTCATTTACGCTCTTGCCAAGTTGAAAGGCATCTCATCCCAAGTTCTGCCATCAAGGACCCTCCCGGCCTTTTTCTTTTGAACTCCACCCCATTGCTTAAAGAAAAATGGGACTTTGGCCCGTAGGCATTGATCTCGAATATCCGTCACCCGCGCCCGCGCGGACCGTGACCCCGTCCCACCAAAGACGGCGTGGACAGCTACGCGTGGTTCGACAAAGCCAAACTTCTCCCAGGGCATGACTGGGGATTGAAAACCCGCAAGGCTGTGCAGATAAAAATAAGATTTTCTTCTTCAACTGTTGGTGATAAAACTGAAAGTAGGATAACGATGAAAAATCACTTCCAAATTGTTCTTTTTGTTTTAATTATTCTTGTATTACTGTCTTGCCAAACAGTTTCCATTGCCGCAAATACTCCAACGCCTCCACCCGATGAAATTACAGACGCCAAAGGTGTAGCCATGCGCCTCGTTCCTGCCGGGGAATTTATGATGGGCAGCGATGACGACAAAGCGGGCAATGCAAAACCTGCCCACATGGTGACCTTGCCAGGTTTCTATATGGATGTCTACGAGGTGACGCGGGCGCGTTACAAGGAATGCGTAACGGCCGGGATATGTAGTGAATCAAGGAATCTTGCAAGCATTGATTCGTTCTATGCATACTCCGACAATCCCATGGCCAGTGTAGATTGGAATCAATCGAAAACCTATTGTGAAACATGGCGCGGCGCGCGCCTGCCGAGCGAAGCCGAATGGGAAAAAGCCGCGCGCGGCACAGATGGGCGCACGTATCCCTGGGAAGAGGAATATGCCTCAATGTATGTCAAATTAGAAACTGGCCCCCCGGACTATGTTGGAACGTATGAAAAAGGCAAAAGTCCGTATGGGATGTACGATATGGCGGGCGGTGTTTGGGAATGGGTGTCCGATCCGTTTATCGCGTACCCGGGTAATCCAGGGGAGGGCGTCTTTTGGCCGGATAATCGCGTGTTGCGGGGCGGCTCGTGGTTCTACCCCGACAGTTACGCCCTGAGAACCTGGTTTCGCTACACGAGCCTTCCGGAAACCGCCGACGGATCCTTTGGTTTTCGCTGTGCCAAAGATGCTCCGTAAAACTATCCATCAAGTTGATATATTCAAAAGCCAGTCCCGCAGCGGACTGGCTTTTCATTTACGCTCTTATCAAGTTAAAAGGCATCTCATCCCAAGTTCTGCCATCAAGAACTCTCCCGGCCTTTTTCTTTTGTACTCCACCCCATTGCTTGAAGAAAAATGGGACTTTGGCCCGCAGGCATTGATCTCGAATATCCGTCACCCACGCCGTTTCCAGCGGACGTGCCCCTGGCCCCGATTCGCCGCCCACAATTGCCCAGTTGATTCCCTTGAGATTCATTTTGTGCAATGGACCCAATAAAGGCTCAAGGGATAGGAATTTTGTTTCTGCGCCTGTTCTGCGCAGATGGTCAATACGGAAGGTGTAATCCTGATTCTCCACGCTGACCCCCATCCACACATTTTCTGGCCAGTCAATTTTGGGACTAAGTTCTTCCAGCCGTTCGGCTCGTTTGGTGAGGACTTGGAAAGTGTGCCAGTGTGCGCGGCGCATGACATCGAAGATTTCAAGGATGAACTCAACAGGCACATCCTTGTGGAACAGGTCGCTCATGGAGTTGACGAAGATGATCTGCGGCTTTTTCCATTCGAGCGGTTTTTCCATTGCGTTTTCGTGCAGGGTGAGTTTGAACCCGTTGACGTAATTAGCCTGCCCCATAGCCTGCAAGCGTTTTGCCATGCGCTCGGCGTAGCAATGCTTACAGCCAGGGCTGATCTTGTTACAGCCAGTTAAAGGATTCCAAGTGGATTCTGTCCACTCGATTCCTGAATGTTCAGCCATTCTTCCTCCTTTGAAGAATTACCAGTAAAGTGTTAATTCAATAATAGCACAAAATTTCTAAAAACTAAAACAGTTTTCCTTGCCCAAATGCATCCTTTTTAATGATTTTATTCCAAAAGTCGTGTCCTCTTGCATGTTTACTTGCAAATATTAATCGATATAACGGGGCTTCTTTTGAATTCTTCATCAAAGGTTCTGCTCCATCTTCAATATCTTTTATGTCAGCATATCCAATTGTAGATAATTTATGTTTGTAATAATCAATTAGCTTTCTATGCAGACCCAAAGACTTTCCTTGTTGGGATGCTTTATAAATATTTCTCCACTCTCCGTCGCCAAAAAACCTATCAATATCAGTCTCTGTGTCGAGGTTGATGCAGTTTTCAAAGTTTCTGGTTAGTCCACTTTGGGAGTAGTAAATGATTAGGTCCATCTTGTTGACAGATGCAAGTGCTTCAATTGTCTTCCATTCCAGCTCCAAGCCATCTGGGTCAAGGAATGCCAAATTAAGAGATGTCCATTGGTCTTTTGAACGATTATGATCAATAGTCTTGAGTTCCTCAACGACTTCTTTGACTCTTATATTTGCGTCGCCAACATAAAACTTTTTCTTTATATTTGGCGCAGATTCACATCGTTTTGAAAGAATGTCAATATTCTCTTGGGATTTATCCGCGAAAAAATAGTTGGTGAAGGGATGTTTTGTTGTAATTCCCAATAAGGCAGAACCGAGCTGGAAGTTGTTGTGTCCTTTTACTTGATATTTCCCTGTACCTGAATACAAATCAATATAGCTGCGAGCACACCAAGGTTTGCCGCGCATTGAAGTTTCGAATAAATTCATATATCTTTGAAGATAGTCGAGCTTAACGGTAGTCCAAATTCCAAAAGTTCTTGTGGGTAAACCGTCATCTTCGGGAAGTAAATAATTGTCCATTCTGTCCGCTCCTTTTTATCGATTAGCGACAGTATAGCATATAGTTTTGTTTGAATCTGCCGTATAATTTCGCAAATTACCCTCGCAGGACAAACCAAAATGCCTGAACCCAAACGCCACCTCAAAATATTCCACTACCATGCCCACGCGGACCGTGACCCCGTGCATGCACTGTTCCTCATTTATTCCCCGGAAACAAATCATGGCTGATCTAATTGGAAAAATCATTGCAAAACGATATCGCGTGGATTCCCTTCTTGGACGGGGAGGGATGGGAGATGTTTATAAAGTTTGGGACAGTGAACGGGCCGTATTCCTGGCAATGAAAGTTCTCCATGCAGATTTGGCGGAAGATAAGGTATTCCTGCGTCGTTTTGCGCGCGAGGCCCAAACACTTTCTACTTTACAACATCCACACATTGTTCGTTTTTATGGGTTGGAGCAGGAAGGTCGCCTGACTTTCATGCTCATGGATTATGTGGAAGGGACGACTCTGCGAGGTCAGATTTTTGATGCCCATCAGCCTTTTACTATTGAGCAGGTTTTAGAGATTATCCGCCCTGTATGTTCAGCATTGCATTACGCTCATAAAATGGGCCACGTTCATTGTGACATCAAACCCGCCAATATCATGGTGAAGTCAAGTGGTGATGTGTTGCTCGCAGATTTTGGCATTGCGCGCCTGATGGAAAGTAGTACAACCATGACAATGGTTGGCGCAGGGACTCCTGCCTACATGGCTCCTGAGCAAGTGTTGGAAAAAACGCCTTTGCCGCAAACAGACATTTACGCTTTGGGGATTGTCTTATATGAAATGTTCACGGGTGGAGAGCGGCCTTTTACAGGAGAGCAAGCGAAGATCGAGGGGAGTACGGCTGAGAAAGTGCGGTGGGAACAGACGAAATTACCTCCCCCGTCTCCAAGGGAACACAATCCTGAGATTTCACCTTATATGGAAAAAGTGGTTTTTAAGTGCTTGGAGAAAGACCCAATGCGTCGTTACTCCAGTGCATTGGAATTATTACATGTGATTGACTCCGCCCTTGGAAATGTGGAGGAAACTCAAAACTTTGTGACAGAGACGACTCAACTTGATCAATTTGTTGAGAAAGATATTGCTCAGCGGAAAAATGAAACCTCAAAACCGATTGTAAATAAAAAGAATTCACAATTACGGCGAGTAACAGCAGGTTTCTTTTTGACCGGTTTAGTATTGATCGGATGTTTGGCATTTGCAGCTTTCGCATCTTTTTTGTCGAAGGGATCAGGATTGTTAACAGCCTTTGCAAGATCAACGCTAACATTTACACCAACATTAACATTCACTCCAACAGCAACATTTACGCCAAGTGAAACACCAGAACCAAGTCTTACACCAACGAACACATATACACCTACAACTACTTTTACGCCTACTTTTACAGCAACAATAACCAATACGCCAATACCTCCTTGCCCTGGGGGTAATGTATCTGGAAGTTGGTCAGGGAGTGCGATTAATGGAAGCGAAACGCTCTCTTACTCCATGGAATTGTATCAAATTGGTTGTAAGGTTTCAGGTTCAAGTTTTACAAATGGATATGGAACAGCTCAAGTGACCGGCTCTGTTTCAAATGGCGTGTTTTATTTTTCCGAGTCCGGATCGCCAGGTTGGTGCTATTATGCGGGGTCTTTAAAAATTAATGGCAACCAAATGACAGGTACGGATAATAAGTGCGGTGTTCGTATTGTATTAACCCGATAAAATAAATTATTCTCTGAGAACTCTTTCGCCTTAAAGGTTAACAATATTATTTCCTGGTTTGATCCTGAAACAGGCGGAATGCGCGTCTCCCTGCAAAGATGTGGACAAATGCCCCTCGAAACAGCGTAATAATTTGTTTCAGTTGTATAATTTCAGCAATCGCTTTTATGGGGAAACCAAAATGCCCGAACCCAACCGCCCCCTCAAAGTCTTCCTCTGCCATGCCCACGCGGACCGTCACCCCGTGCGCGGACTCCCCGAAGGGACCCGCCTGACCAAAAACGGCGTGGACGCGTGGTTCGACAAAGCCAAACTCCTCCCAGGACAGGATTGGAGATTGGAAATTCGCAAAGCTGTGCACAATTGACAAATTTCAATTGACTTGTATGTAGGGCAGCCTTCGATTGTCCCTTATAATATCTTCACCACATTACAAACGGTGATATCTATGACTGATCTTTCTGGACAATATCTCGGACGCTACTACCTTTCTGAGCGACTTGGAGAAGGGGGCATGGCTGTCGTTTACAAGGCGTATGATACTCGTCTGGAGCGGGACGTTGCGATCAAAATTATTCGAAGTGGCGCTTTTCCTCCGGATGCCTTGGGTGAAGTCCTAAAACGCTTTGAACGTGAAGCCAAATCTCTGGCAAAACTCTCACATCCCAACATTGTCAAAGTACATGATTACGGAGAGCATGAAGGCTCTCCGTTTCTGGTGATGGAATATTTGCCTGGCGGCACATTGAAAAATATTCTTGGGAAGCTCGTTCCCTGGCAGGATGCAGTGCGCTTGATTCTTCCAGTGGCTCGTGGCGTGGCTTATGCTCACCAGCGTGGAATATTACATCGTGACATAAAACCAGCTAATGTTTTAATTACTGAGAGTGGGGAACCGATGCTCTCTGATTTCGGAATTGCCAAATTATTTGAAGGAGATCAAACAACCGCCTTGACGGGATCAGGGATGGCTATTGGTACACCTGAATATATGGCGCCTGAGCAATGGACTGGCGTAACCAGCCCACAATCGGATTTGTATTCGCTTGGGATCATGTTATATGAATTGGTGGCGGGACGCAAACCTTATGTAGCGGACACGCCCGCGGCGATCCTGATCAAGCAGGCAACAGAGCCTTTGCCTAACCCAAGAAAATTTGCCGTGGACTTGCCGGAGTCCTTGGAACTTGTTTTGATCAAGATGTTAGCGAGAGAACCGCAGGATCGCTATAAGGATGTAAAAGCTTTTATCAGTGCGTTGGAAAGCTTGTATGTGAGTGTGCCGGTTGTTTCTTCTCTGCCTTCTGAACAAAAGCACGTTGAAGAGACTTACAAAATACCTTCACAATTTAGCGGTGAGACCATACCTGCTGGGGACGTGGTTGTTTCCCCGATGATAAAGGAATCCTTACTTCCTCCAACTACGGTCTCGAAGATTCCTTCTTCGATAAAGTTTTCCAGCAAAGGGATGGGGTGGTTGATCGGCTTGGTCGTTATTGCGCTCATTATATGGTTGGGTTCACCACTAATTGAAAAATGGTTTTCTCCAGCGCCTCTTTCAATGGCCACAGTTACTATTATAGCAACCGAAACTAAACCTGTAATACCCACTCTTGTTTCTTTATCTTTCACACCGTCGCCCACTGAGTTACCAATTATTCAACCTACTCAAACGCCAACCAATACGCCAGTTTCAACTCCCTCACCATCAGAAACAGTATCAACAATGACTCTTGGTGAATGGGTGTTTTGGACGAATTATAGATGTACGGGTCCTTATGCTTCTGATGCGCTTAGTATAATATTTACAGTAAATTTCAGGGCTGATGGAACTTATACGAGAGGTAATGAAACTGATTTATGGAAAGATGGAAAGATTGAAACTGGACCAGGGGAAACACAAGGAAGTTGGACTGTTGTTGGGGATAAGGTCACTTTGTTGATGTACGGAGATTATAGATATGTAGGAAAGATTAACGAGAATAAAATGGAACAAGGAATTAGGTATAAGTTTAGGGATGGAGTTTGGTTACAAGACTCGACGTGTTGGTCTGCTACTTTGAAATAGATGATAGGTGAGGTGCCTTTCCAAATTGTTTGTTACAAATCCAATCTTCTAAGCAGAATCAAACCCTACCGATGCGTGAAGCGTAAATCCTCCACCACCTTTCCATCAGTTATAATCCCCTCGCAATCCAAAATCGTAAATCCCCAAATCGGAAATCGTAAATGACGAAACCCTCCTCCTTTCAAGAAATCATCCTCAAACTACAAGACTTCTGGGCATCGCACGGATGCCTGATCACACAGCCCTACTATACCCAGGTCGGTGCAGGGACGATGAATCCTGCCACCTTCCTCCGCGTGCTCGGACCCGAGCCGTGGAACGTGGCGTACGTCGAGCCGTCTGTCCGCCCCGATGACGGGCGTTACGGCGAGAACCCCAACCGCTTCCAATTGCACACCCAGTATCAGGTCATCCTCAAGCCCGACCCAGGCAATCCGCAGGAACTCTACCTCGAGTCGCTCAAAGCCCTCGGC
>JACRMH010000022.1 GCA_016219545.1 Chloroflexota bacterium
AAAGCCGCCAGCGGACGTGCCGCAAAACGATATTCGCTGTCGTAATCATCTTCAAGAAGATAGGCATCGGCACGTTTTGCCCAATCCAATATTGCCAATGGCCGCGCCAGACTCATCGTGACGCCCAAAGGATATTGATGCGATGGAGTGAGATAGGCTAGACGTGCTTTGGGAGCGCGCGCGATTCCCTCTTCCACGATCAATCCCTCCCTGTCAATTGGTACTGGGACGATGTGAGCCTTCGCCCCGATGAAAGCGCCTCGCGCGCCGAAATAGCCTGGATCCTCCAACCAGACAGGATCGCCAGCGTTGAGCAACATGCGTGATGTCAAATCAAGCGCACCCTGGGAACCAGATACGATGACAATTTGTTCTGGCGTGCAATGAACCTGACGGGAGACCGTAACATGAGCCGCAATCGCCTCCCGCAACGGACGATATCCAGCCGCATCCTGGTATCCGTAATTTTTCTCGGACATGTACCTGGCTTGTTTGATAACAAGCTGTGACCAAAGTTTGTAGGGGAAGGCATCCAAAGCTGGCGCATCAGGGAGAAGCAGGCGCAGGGTTCTGTTGATTGGCAGTGACACAAATTTGCGGGATAACTCCATTTGTGATCTGGCATGATCTGAAAATACTGGTTGGGATGGTTCGAGGTGGTTCTGCGGGGTATCATGATTTTGCGGCGTTAACAGAAGATCGGGTAAAACGCGCGCGACAAATGTCCCGCTCCCTTCCGAGGATTCGAGATACCCCTCTGCTGTCAATTGCCTGTAAGCGTTCAGGATGGTATTGAGCGACATCCCGAGTTCATCTGCCAGCTCGCGGGTGGATGGCAATTTCGTCCCGCCTTTCAATTCCCCAGAAAGGATCGCCGTCCGCAAATGGGTATAGATTTGCTGATAGAGCGGAGCATTTAAATCAGGATGAAATGGGTTACCTTTAAATATGGCCATGGCTTACCTCAGGGTATCAAGTCTGCCAGTTATGTGAATTTGGATTGGTGAACTGAAAGTTACATTACCAATGCGATTTGAATTTGCCGAATGTGTCCATGCCCGTGCCTGGCATAGGTTTCGACGAAATGGTCAATGGAAAGTTCGCCCATGTCAGGGTGAATTCCGACTCGCGCAAAATCATCTGGGTTGAGTTGAGAAAGCAGAGTTGACCAGCGGCTGTGAAGTCCGCGCAGGATGGATAGGGAGGCGGTGACGTCTGATTGTTTTGCGTCGTCAAGTTCTGCCCAGGTTTCCTGTTCCCAAGTTTTGAGAGTCGGGCGGTCTTCGGTCAGAATCAATTTCATTCGAGTATAGGCGTGGATGTGCGAATCAGCCAGATGATGAATCGTCTGCGCGATGTTCCAATCGCCGTCGAGGGTTGGGTGTTCGATTTCTTTGTGGGCAAATCGAAAGTCAAACATCATCGCCTGAAAGAGCGGTTGGCTGGATGCAATGGAAGCATGATTTTTATGAGGAATAAATTTTGAGGAAAAGGCCAATTGTTATGTTAATTAAGTTGCACATTATATTTTGAGGAAACAAATCAAGTTTACCATGTGCATTTATGGGGAAGGTGAAAAAGAAAACGAATTCACATGCATGTTTGCCGAGCGTTTCCCTTATAATGTCACGAGCAATTTCTCCTTGGAGGCCGTTATGAAAAGTGTTTTATCCTTTACAGTATTGATTGTCTTTGTTTTGACTTCTTGTGCACCGGCTCAAAATGCCACGACGCCAATAGCATCAGTTACATCCTTGCCAACTTCAACACATACACCAATTCCCGCGACCTTTACGGCTTCTCCTACATTGACGCAAACATCTACGCCGACGCTTGAATTACCGGTCGGGTTGAAAACACCCATCCCCGATCTGAACACAGGGATAACATCCAATAACGGACAAGATTTGAACGAGGTCGCCCGCTATTATGGGAACATGCCGTATCTAGCCAGACTGACAAAGGATCACAAGCGCTTATTCGTTCGCGATCAATTGGGCATTGATGTTTATGATTACCAGACGGAAAAATTGCTCCTGCAAATTCCCCTTTATTCGAAGAACACGGATACTCTAGGACTCCAGATCAGCGACGCCGGAGACTGGGCATTGATCGATCGGCGCTGGCTCCTGCAACCGGATACATTTCAGACAGAAAAAGATCTCCAAGATCTCTATTCACGCCCTGAATTAAATCCAAATCAATATGCCGCAGAATTTGCTCTTTCTCCCAACGGCAAGTTATTGGCAATTCATGAATACAACTGCAACAATGAGTGTTTTGGGATTTTTCATTTTCTCCATTTGGATACTGGTGAGTATACGAATGCACCATCCATAAACGGCTTCTATCCGGTCTTTTCGCCGGACAGTTCCTTGATAGCCGTCGAAGTGGAGTACCGAGTGGTTGTTGTCCATAATATTGCGGAAAACAAAATAGTTGGCAAGTTTCCCATTGATTATCAGCTCGATGGGAAGGTGTTCTCCAGCGACTCGTCACTGATCGCACTGCGTCAACGTGGTCCTGTCGAGATTTGGAACTTGGCGAGCGGTGAAAAAATTGTCACTGAGGAGAGTTATCGCGCCGATTGTTACTCCAATACCGCCAGCGGAGGACTATCGATCGGCGGGATTGGTTTTTTCAGTCAGGATAATAATGAAATTGCGATCTTCAGATGCAAGAAAGATATCCAAGTCTGGTCGATTCCCCAAGGAAAACTTCTATCCGAAAAACATTTCGACACCGATGTATCTTCCACGCTGTTTGACGATAAAGGCAACATAAGTTTGCTTTTTCCATTTCGTTCTACTGGTCTGTGGAGAAACTCCTCAAGTACGACTGAATTCCGATTCACTGATAACCAAACTATCGCTTTTCAATATTACGATCGGGATATTTCGGGCTATCGTGGATGCACCGTTCCGCTGCAGTCTGGTGACCTAAATTGCGTGGATAATGCAGTGCTTGGAACAGACGGAAACTTTTACAAATATGTTGTCAATAAAAATATCATTCAAGTCTTTCCCTATGATGCGCCATCCGGCTCACAACTGCTCTTTGAATTTGGCTGGACAGGTGTTGCCGAAGGAACGATCCTTGGATTGGATCCGCAACATACGCTGGTACTTTATGTCGGAATGACAACGCAATATGAAGGCTATACATCGCTGATCGATTGGGGAACTGGAAAAGTGATCAGAAGGTGGGATCAACGGGATGCGGTTTCTTGGGCTGCTTCAAGCGACAGCCAAGACGCGGCATTTTGTCTCCGCACACCTATATCTGACGCTTATGGCTCCATTAAAGGAGGCAAGCTGGATCTCGTCGATCTCGCCAGTCAGAAAATTACTTATGAGGAAGGCTTTACCTGTCACCTTGTGGCGATTTCCTCATCTGCAGACAATAGGCGGATTGCGGCCGGTTACATGATCATACGTCCCGGGAAAGAAACAGTAAGCTCCCTGTTGATGATCATGGACTTTGACGAACAAAATTTACGAAAAAAAGTTGACATCGGGTGTTCTGGAATTATGGGAGCCCTGGCTTTTTCACCGGATGATTCACTGCTTGTGGCTGGCTGTGACGAATCGATTCATTTCTTGAATCCCTCTGACGGAACAGAATATTTTCGATTGGAAGGCTACCCTGGCGTTAGCGGCTTGGCATTTTCTCCCGATGGGAAAAAGCTTGCCATATCCTTTGGCGGAGGAGTTATCAGCATTGTGGCAGTTTCGCCTGTCGTTCCATAGCGAAAAAATCCTGCAGCAACGTTGTTCGATAAATTTACTAACGACTAAAGTATAATCACGCCATTAGATATAAGTAAAAAATTAGTCCCTTCTTTTTGCCTCACATGTTCTGATATGACACATTGTGATTAGCTGAACAACTTTTTATCCGTATGCTTTGAGTTTGATATTTTAGGAGTAGCAATGGCTAAATCTAATTGGATCGGGCAGAAAATAGGCAATAGGTATCTGATAGAAGAATTACTGGGACAAGGGGGTATGTCATCTGTATACAAGGCCACCGACCCCAACCTAAAACGGGTGGTGGCGGTTAAATTGATCCACCCACACTTGTCCAGCAATCCAGACTTTGTTCAACGGTTTGAAGAGGAAGCCTCGGCAGTTGCGCAACTACGTCACCACGGCATTATCCAGGTTTTTGATTTCAACAAGGACGATGATATTTATTACATGGTGTTGGAATTTGTTCCAGGTGAAACGATCCAGGCTCATCTCAAAAGATTGAACGATAGCGGACGCAAATTATCTGCTGAAAAATCAACACACTATATGGCCGAAATTTGCGACGCAGTGGATTATGCTCATCAGCGTGGAATAATCCATCGTGATATCAAACCCGCCAACCTGATGCTCAATACTCAAGGTCAAGCCATCCTCATGGATTTTGGTATTGCCAAGATCGTCGGCGGGCAAAGACACACTGCAACAGGTGCAGTTGTTGGGACCGCCATGTATATGTCGCCCGAGCAAATTCGGGGTGAACAGCCTGATCGGCGTACAGACGTTTACTCATTGGGTGTAACATTTTTTGAGATGCTTGGTGGTCATCCACCTTTCCAAGCTGATTCTGCAATGACGTTGATGATGATGCATTTGAACGATCCGGTGCCTGACCCAAGGAAACTTAATCCGGAGGTGCCAGACGGTTTGGTTGCAGTGGTCAATAAGACACTGGCCAAAAATCCCGATGACCGTTACCAGACTGCCGCTCAAATGGCGACCGCATTAAGAAACGCGTTGGGAGGTGTCAAGTCTGGGATGTCTGAATCTGCCACTTTAGTTGCAGGAACATTGATCAAGAGATCCTCCACGTCACTAAAAAACACCGATGCCACAACGATTGAACCTGTAAACACCAGCCCGCAAGGCAATTATCTGGGTACCATGATTGAAAGTGTTCCCACCGAAAGCACACTGAAACCAATCTACACAACTGACATAGGCCGTACTTCGATAGATATTTCAGGCGTAACCCCAAACATCCCGAACACTAAATCACGGTCTAAAAAGTCCAATCTGGCATTGCCATTAATTCTTGGAGGAGTTTTCGGGATTGGCTGTTTAATCCTTGGCGGAATATTCCTTGTCAGCCGCTTATTGATATCTGGAAGCAATCCCCCCACCGAAGTACCTATCGTTGCAGCTTTTGTTAATACCGAAACTCCCATTCCCCTCCCTACCGCCACCATTGAGAGCGTTGTAGTCGCACCAACTGAAATCCCGACTGAAACAGCTATTCCCCTCACACCTACGCCAAGTACGCCGTATGTTGTAATTACCGGCATACGAATTGAAAACAGTGTTTATGTTGTGGATTACGAGGTTCACAATTATCCCGAGTCGTCAGGCATGCATGCTCACATGTTCTTCAATAATGTTACTCCTGAGCAAGCAGGTATGCCCGGTTCAGGTCCATGGAAATTGACTTGGGGGGCGTATGGCAACCCGCCTTTTACTAAATATAGTGTGGCAAGTCGTCCATCAAATGCAACGCAAATGTGCGCGCTGGTTGCCAATTCTAATCACTCGATCCAGCTTAATAGCGGAAACTGTGTGGATTTGCCTTGATAACTAAGTGCGCAAGGTTTAGACCGCGTGCTGGCTGTGAGGTCACAAGCTGAAAGAACAAGGGATGTCATTCGTGTGTCATTCGACAATAAGGGATGGTCAATTTGAACTGAATGCTTTAATATAAGCAGCATGGCCGCTACGTTTCCTGAGCTCGTCCGGTTTTTTATCAAGCGTCGTAATCTGTCAGTGGAGCAACTGGCCAACCTGGCAAATCTCTCTCGTAAAACGCTTTACAGGTGGGTGAACGGGGAAGTCGAAAATCCCAGGCACTGGTATCAAATTGTTGCGCTGGGCAAGGCGCTGTGCTTGAGTGTTGATGAAGTTAATCAGTTGTTGAAGGTGACCAAAAACCCGAACTTCGGGGAGTTGAAAGAGTTAGCCCGGTATGAGTACGAAGTTGAGTTGTTGAACGAATTCGCGAAAATGGAATCTGCATCAAGCTCCGTCCCCCGTCCTCAAATTCGTTTTGAACCCTGGGCGGCTTTAGAGGCACCAGCGGGAGCCGTCCAGAAGGTGTCAACATCCAAATTAACAAATAGATCGCTTTTTGTAAACCATTCGGAAACTCACTGGTGTCTGCAGATGTCGGTGAGTTTCCGAATTTGTTTGAGGTTTCAAGAGTGAGAAACCTGATAAGAGTAATCCAATCGAAAATTAGCATGTACACAAATTATGTTGTTCTATCCACAAATGTATTTCTATAAAAAGTTTTTTATCGCGATGCAGTCTGTCCTTTATAACCACACTAACGTAGGTCGCGGTAACCGATATCGATCATCCATTGGCATAGGATCGGACCACCATATCGGTCAGGCGTGGGGCTGCCTCCAGTGATGAAGGGCAAACCGCTATAGCCACGAAAATAACCAGCCTCTCCAGTGAGCTGTTCATTCGCAGCGGTGGATAACTCCTGGTCACCGATCGCGATGGCATGAATATGGATGGATGAGTCTGTATACACCTCGCCATATTCGCGCAACCAGGCTGCAAAGCCAGCCGCGCGGAGAGCATGTAACAAGGGTTCAATGTCATCCCATAGGACAGTATAGGTCCCATGACGTAATACCGAGAGATCTATTGCCCCGCCGCCCAAGTGTGTACCAAAAGACGCCTCGCCGTTATCGTGATAACTGCCTTGTGTAATGGCATAACCGGTGATCTCAAGCTCGCCTCCATACAACTCCTGGGCATGTGCGAGCATGGCAAGCGTACGCTGATTGATGGTCCAGCCATTCACATCCACACGGGTGTAATCATCAGGCGGTTTCATACAACCGATCGGTTCGGGAGTAGTTGTTGGGGAACTTGTCGCAGTAAGAGCGTGCGTAGCTGAGGCAGTTGGTGAAATGGTGGGCGTAGCCGGGATTGGTGATGGCGTGGCGACCTTAGGCAATACAGTGGACTGGGAACTGCCAAGACAGCCAGTCAACAAAAACACAAATGAGATCCATAGATGGAGGAAATTGCGCATGGGTAATTGATTATATCTTCGCCTTTGGCGTTCATGGGTCCCGGAAAAAAACACAATGACTTCATCATTCCAGGCACCCTTCGTGATCTGATGACCAGGTAGAATTGAAAACACTTGTGGAATATGATATTGGGGAGACAAAAAACGCTCCTGCAAATGGAGATTTAATTGTTTGACTAAAAGTTTGCTTATATATTTGGGGTTGGTGAATGTCAAAGCACGTAGGCGGGAAAACGCCTAGCACGCCCCCATTCCTAGGGCAGATATTAGATCGAAATAAATAGTAAACCTAATATTATGCACTCCCATCATTCTGGTTTAGTATCATTCCAGGTTATCAGTGGGAATTCAAGAGGAAGGAGTTCGACACTGGCCAAGTTGATAAGTCACTCGCCTCAATTGTCATGCAGCACATGAAAAAAAGCGAACGGAACTCCAAAATTATTGATCTTTGAAACTGTTTTTCTGGGCCAGAAGAGCGGCCTCGACACGATTGCGGACGTGAAGTTTTTGAAGAACGTTGGTGATGTAGTGCTTGACCGTCTTTTCGGCGAGGAAGAGTTTCTCTCCGATCTCTTTATTGCTCAAACCTGCCGCAAGTCCTTCGAGGATCTGGTGCTCGCGTTCAGTCAACTCATCGATCGGTCTTTTGGACTCTTTGTGAGCCGGGTTCGCCATCTCTACCAGCAGGCTGGCAGCCAGGGAAGGTGGGACATAGGATTCACCGGACTGAACTGTGCGCAGGATGCGAATCAACTCGCGAGCTGGAACACCTTTGAGGATATAGGCACGCGAGCCGGTTTTTAATGCCGCAATCAAATGGTCATCGTCTTCGGACGAGGTCAACATGACAATTTTTGTGACCGGGCAATCGTTGGCGATCTCTCGCGCAGCAGTAATCCCGCTGCCGGGCATGTCGATGTCAAGGAGGATGATCTCGGGAAGCAAGTCCCGCGCCAAACGGATGGCGTCCGCAGCCGAACCGCCCTGACCGACAACTTCAAATTCAGTTTCAGCTGACAGAATAGTTGCCAGTCCGTCCCGAAAGAGGGCATGGTCATCGGCAATTACGATGCGAACTTTTGAGGCCGCCCTTTCCAAATCACTCATATTTTCATTCCTCCATCGAGTTGGAATGGCAGCCGGGCGATGATGGTCGTACCTTGCCCCGGGTGACTTTCAATCTGGAACCATCCACCGAGGCTTTCCACGCGCTCACGCATTCCGCTGAGACCCAGATGATTATCTGAGACTGTCTGCCGTGGGTCAAATCCGGCGCCGTTGTCAGATATCATGATTACAAGCTGAGAGTCCTTGGTACTCACAAGCACGCGCTGACCGATGCCGCCTGCATGGCGATAAGCGTTGTTCAGTGCCTCCTGGATCAGCCGATAGATGGTGATCCGCAGCGACAGTGCCACTGAGTTGGGAATCGGTTGAAGAATTAACTCCACATGGGTGCCAGTGCGGCGCTCATGTGCAGATACCACTCGTTGGACGGTTTCCGTTAGACCCAACTCACTTAATTGAGGCAAGCTTAAACCAGTCGCAATACTGCGCATTTCCTTCAATGCAGATTGCAGTGAAATACCTACTTCGTTGAATTGGGTGACCATGTCTGTGTCTGTAGCAGTTTTTTCGAGACGCTCTGCCAGAGCGTCAAGTTTTAGAATCGACAAGCTTAGATCTTGGGCAGGGCCATCATGGAGTTCGGAACCAATCCGCTTGAGGTAGCCTTCATTCAATTGGGTCACACTGGCGGATGCACGACGGACCCGGTCACTTAACTCCCGGTTTTGATCAAGCAGATCGGTCAGTTGGATGACCTTTTGGGCCAACTCCGTCTGCTGATGCTGGATGGTATGACTGGCATCGCGGACGAACCCTGCCAGAAGCAGGTAGATTGCCAGGGTAGCCAGCCCTACTACCAACCAACTGCGCCGGCTGGATACCGCCAACTCCGCTTCGAGGTCATCGGTAAGTTGATAAAACTCAGCTACAGCAATGACCTTGTCAGTCCCGCTTAACCAAATCGGGCTGTAGGTTTCCAAAAGCTGCCCGTAAACCACACCCAGATCGATATTCTCCTCCTCGTCTAACTGACTCACTGAGGAAACCACTTCACCCAACCTGGCGCGGAGCATCCCTCCGTGCATTGGAAAGGTTTTGCCAATCGCAGATGAGTTGGTGCTATAGATGAGTTTGCCGCGAGTGTCCCATATTTTAATAACTACGATCTGTTTGCCCATTGGCGTATTCGTCAGGAGCCTGCCCAGCGCTTCCCGATACGCCGGAGAAATCTCTCCTGAGTCACCCAACTCCTGTAATTGGGGCGCAACGAAGCTGCCAACATACAAAGCAGTTGTCGCACCGGTGCGATGAATGACTCCGGTGACGATCTGCTTCTGGACCCACGCGCCAATCCCAACCATCCCGGCCAGCAGGATGACCAGACTGGCAAACATAAAGCGCTGGCTAAGACTCAGATTCTTGAGGAAATGACGCCATTTATTCATTCACTTTATTATACATTTTTGAAAGCCAATCGGGATGCGACGAAAGTCCCTGGTTTCATCAGACTAAAGTCGTAAACATCGCGCTCAAAGGCTTGCGATCTTTGCGTCCTTTGCCCGTTTTGCCGAAATGCCGGGACATGTATGATAGGGACAAGATAAACAAATCAAAAAAAGGAGAAAAAAACATGAACACACTTTTAAAATCATCCGGTTTACGCAGCATCATGATCGTCTTGATCGCCCTATTCTTCTTCGGCGGGATCGGTATCACTGGAGTTGCAGCACAATCCGCAATCCCCGGAGATGCATTGTACCCAGTAAAGACATCGATCGAAGAAACCCGTCTCAATCTGGCAAATGATGCCAGCGACCGGGCCAAAATGCATTTAAGATTTGCCGAGGAGCGGTTGGAAGAAATCGGCCTACTGATCAAAGAAAGCCGGAATCGCGAGATAAAAAATGCAGTGCTCTCTTTTGAGTCCAGCATGAACAGCGCGCTGATCGAGTTGGAAACAGTAGCGAAAGGCAACCCAGCCCGAGCCAGCGAACTCTCAAAGGAAATTACATCTGCATTGACCAGCTATGCCCAGACCCTAAGTGCGCTGGCCGCCAGCGCTCCTGACAGCATGAAAGTTGATGTGATCCGTGCAATCGACAGCACTCAAATTGCCGGCAGCCTTGATATATCCTCAGCGGATGACAATGGCAACGACAATTTGAATGCCAATGACAACGACGATGATAACGGTAACGATAATGGCAGCATGAATGGTAACGACAATGACGATGATTATGATTATGACGACGATGATGACAATGGCAACGACAATTTGAATGGCAACGATAACGACGACGATCAAGGCAACGATAACACCAATATAAATGTCAATGACAACTCGAATGACAATTCCGATGATAACGGAGGAAGTCACGGTGGTGGCAATGACAACGATGGCAATGGTAATGGCAACGATAATGGCAATGACAACGGCAACGACGATAACGGTAATGGCAATGACAACGGTAACGACAACGGTGGCGGCAACAGCGGCAAGGGCGGCGGATAAAGAACAGGTAAACCACCCCTCGAACAAGTATTATGCATCCCCTCTCCGTTCGATGGAGAGGGGAAAATCTAAAAAGGCGCGCACTTGCGCTTGAATGGTACCGATCAGCAGTATTTGTCCCTAACAATAATTTTCACGGTCTGACCAGTGAGAAGATTGGAGATCAACAATGGAAAACAAGAAGACCCAAAGCCAAATTGTATCTGTGAACAGGCCGTGGATTATCCTGCCAAAATTCCAGAGCGGCATCCTCTCCAGCAAGACAGCTTTAAAAGACCTTCAGACCGGACTTCTGCTGTGGATCGTGTTCCTCCTATTTCTGGGGCTCGTTCAGTTTTCCAGTCCGGATCTACCCGATAATGATGGCTATTATCACATCAAATTGGCCTACCTAATGCGCACCGAAGGAATCAAACCAGAGTTTCCCTGGCTGCCTCTATCCATCCTCAATCCGCGGGATTATTCAGATCACCATTTCCTCTTTCATATCGCGCTGATCCCATTTACTTTTGGCGACCTGCGTATCGGAGCCAAGATGGCGGCAATTCTCTTTGCCAGCCTGGCTTTCCTGAGCACCTGGTACCTGCTAAAGAACCAGCGGATTAGCTACGCTCCACTGTGGGCGTTGGGGCTTGTAGCAGTATCAGAAGCCTTCATTTATCGAATGAGCATTACCCGGGCCCAATCACTCTCGCTGGCCGTATTGATGCTGGGACTGGATTGGCTGCTGCGTAAAAAATACAAACGGCTGGCGGTTCTCGGGTTTGTCTATGTCTGGATGTACGATGCTTTCCCGCTGCTTGGAGTGTTCGCCATGATTGTCTTCGCAGCGCGATGGGTAATCGAGCGCAAACCGGACCTGAGGCTGCTGCTCTATCCCGGGATCGGTATCGTCATAGGGCTTTTCATTAACCCTTACTTTCCGCACAACATCATTTTCGCTGTACAGCACATCTTGCCCAAACTGATGGAGACAACCACAGTGCGAGTGGGCAATGAGTGGTACCCATACGACACCGCCACACTCCTGACGAACTCACCGCTGGCGCTGGCGGCATTCGTCAGCGCCGGGCTGGCGTTGGGACTCAGTGGCAAGCGGGCTGATCCGCCTACGATTATCAGCTTTCTTATCGCCAGTTTTTTGGGGCTGATGTTATTACAGTCGCGGCGCTATATTGAATACTTTGCACCCTTCGCGCTGGTCTTCGCGGCATTTGCCTGGTCGCCTGTGATGGCTAGCCAGTCAGCAAGTGACCGCAACCGTTTGCAAAAATGGTTACCGGTCTTGATACTCTCTCTGGTGTTCATCTCGGGCGGCTGGGTCACATTCCGTGACGCCCAGGAAAGCCTGCGCAAAGCGAAACCCTATCAGACCTTTGCCGGTGCCTCCGCCTGGCTGGCAACTAACACCCCGGCCGGAACCCGAGTATTTCAAACGGATTGGGATGATTTTCCACGATTGTTTTTCTACAATTCAAAAAACACCTACCTGATCGGGCTGGATGCGACCTATATGCAGTTGTATGACGATGAACTATACAAACTCTGGGTGAAAATCACACAAGGCGATGTAGAACAGCCCGGCGCAATTATCGCAAGCCAGTTCGGAGCACACTATATTTTGACCGACCTGAGTCATGAGGATTTCCTGGATCAGGCAGCGAAAGATCCCAGGCTGGTCGAGACCTATCGGGATGAAGACGCGGTGGTGTTTTTAGTAGTAGAAAAGTAGAGGAAGCCGGAAAATTTGGTGATTATAAAATAACAAGGCCTTGAGATAAGACGAATAGAAATGCGCTTTTATAATCCATCAACTCTATGGTCATCCCTACGATGGAATAAACTTGAGTGTATTGCATACTCCCAGCCTAAAGTAGGCTGGGAGTATGCAATATTTTATGGCCTTCCACTTCCTCCCTGTCCGCCTGTCCCATGTGTGGAGCCGCTGCCACCCCCGTTACCATTATCATTGTTATTCTAATTGTTTCCATTATCCTGAGGCATGGGCGTGCCAGCAGGTGGATTATTATTTCCATTCTGTTGACCAGTACCATCCAACGCAGGAGTGCAAAACAGGAGCGTGGAATCCCGCGCTCCTGTTTTGCGCCTCGTTCTTGACCTATGGCCTGTTTCCACCTCCGTTACCATTTCCTCCGCCTTGTCCATTTCCATTGCCGCCTGACCAAAGTGGTTGACCTGTTTCACTGCGGAAGGTGTAGATTGCACCAGTCGAGTCGACTGTGACGGTGATGGCGCTGTACAGTTCCTGATCACCGGGGAAACCGTAGATGGTTAAGCCTTCACCAATTGCGGGGGCAAATCCGATGGATTGGATGTAGCGTGAGTTGCCGAGGTCTACATAGAGGATCGTGCCATCATCGAGTGTGACGCTCATTCCAGTGAGGTCAACGCTGTTGACTACACCATGAATTGTGGTTGCGCCACTGATGTCTGCCTGCGGAATTCCTGTGCCAGTTCCTTGACCACCATTCCCTTGTCCATAGGAGCCTTGAGCGCTGGTGCCTTGGTTGCCACTGCCATTTGAATTTCCATTTCCGCTCGTGTTGATGATGACCTGATATTGGTCAACGGGCAGGTATTGAGGCTGATAGATTTCGCCAGTCTGTTGTGTTAGCGTGCTGGTGAA
Source organism: Chloroflexota bacterium (assembly GCA_016219545.1). GTDB lineage: Bacteria > Chloroflexota > Anaerolineae > Anaerolineales > Villigracilaceae > Villigracilis. The sequence goes on from JACRMH010000022.1 coordinate 13,302, forward strand.
AGCCTGCAAGTGGCTGAATGAACCGTTCATCAGGTTGTTATAGACCAGTTGAATGTCGGCATTGTCTGTCTGTGCAAATCGGGTTTGCAGGTCAAGGATGTCGATCTCTTCGATGGCTGCGCCAACTTTGAGCGCATCCGCAAGTGACAGGTCCCCTTGAACGATGAGTTGATCGTAAAGTGCTTGCAGATTGGAGTCTGTAAATTGTCCGGGAGCAAGCGCGGGGTCGGCTAGTGCGTAACGGTCGAGCAGAAGTTTGATCTCGTCCATGTGCATCTGTTCGCTGGACGCAATGTTTGTGAAGGTCTGAATTCCCCAGGTTGTGTAGAGTGTGTTGTATACATCGCGGGCGAGTTTTTCTTCTTCGCGCATGAAGAGCAGGCTGGCGGATTCTTCAGCGCTTATATCAGTGGCTGGGATGTCGAGAACTGTTGTGCCAGTGCCCGTTCCCGAGTTATTTCCGTTTCCATAATCCACAGTAGTTGTATCTGGTGCTGCGGCGGGAGTTGTTCCCGCTGAGGCAAATGCGCTGTATGCGCTTGCGCCAATGGCGATCACGATGACCGCTGAAAGGACGCCGATCAAAACATTTTTTAGATTGTTGAACATTTTTACTCCTTGTGAGTGTTTGTTATGTTTGAAATTTATTCGTTGTAATTTCAACGATGACAGCATGATAGTTTTTCCATGTAAAGAGAATGTAAATATTGCTTCAAGAGTCTGCGAAGATTGACGGGGATGTACCGCGACATTTATTTCGCATGATTGGCAAAGCGACATAAATGTCGCGGTACAGTTTTTTTTTCTTCTTTACTAAATCTTCACACCATCTTTTTCTCCCCGCCAAGTTGTGCTGATAAAAATCAATCATTCTTTATTTTTAAGGAGCAACCATGACTGAACAAACTCCACAACCCGACCCTGAACCTTCCGTGCTTGACCGAATGCGCGAGCGCCTCGTCCCTGATGGGATGCCCAGTGATGACCGCGGCCGTATGCGCATGGTGATGGACAGTTTGATCCTCCACATCCATCCCGCTAAAGTGGAAGTCTCTACTTTAAAGTGGACCTACACCTGGGGGCTCGGTGGTCTCGCTGGTTTATTGATGATGATCCTGGGGGTGACGGGAATTATCTTGATCAACAATTACACCCCTTCTGCGCCGCAGGCCTACCTTGATATTCTCGAACTCAACTCGAACGTCTGGTTCGGCGAGCTGATCCGCAATCTGCATCACTGGAGCGCGAACCTGCTGATTGTGGTGTCGGTGCTTCATCTTATCCGCGTGTTTGTCACGGGCGCATATCGTCCGCCGCGTGAATTGAACTGGCTGATCGGTGTGGCGATGCTGCTGCTCGTGATCGGTGCGAACTTCACGGGCTATCTCTTGCCGTGGGATCAACTAGCCTACTGGGCGATCACCGTCGGAACGAGCATCATCAGTTACATTCCATTGATCGGTAACTGGCTCAGCCGACTTATCCTCGGCGGGCCTGAAGTGGGCGCGAACACCTTGCTCAATTTCTATTCGATGCACATTTCGTTCATCCCGCTCTTGATCTTCGGATTGATGTCCTATCACTTCTGGCGTGTCCGAAAAGATGGAGGGCTGACTCTCCCAAAGAAAGCAGAATCAACTCTTGATGTTAAGCCCGAGCGCGTAACAACGATCCCGCATCTTGTCCGCCGTGAGTTTGTCTTCGCCATCGTGTGGATCGCGATCATTCTGGTCTTTGCCATGCTTGTTCCCGCTCCGTTGGAAGGAATCGCCAACCCGGACATGTCTCCAAATCCCGCGAAAGCACCTTGGTATTTCATGGGCTTACAGGAACTTCTGCTTCATTTCCATCCGTTGTTTGGCGCGATCATTTTGCCCGGGTTTGCCATCCTCGCCATCTTCCTGCTTCCGTTCTTTGATATCAACCTCGCAAGTGTCGGTGTTTATTTCCGCTCGCAGCGCGGACGTTCTCTCACATTACTCGGGATCGGTCTTGCATTGATCGCTACTCCCATTTGGATTCTGCTCGATGAATATGTACTGAACTGGAATGCATGGCTGCCGACATGGGATATGTTGATCTCGAATGGATTGATTCCGCTGGCAGTGATCCTACTTCCGCTGATCTTCCTCGACGAATGGATGCACAAAACTTTTCAAGCAGATACGGAGGAGCGTGTACTCTTCATCGCAGCCTTTCTCTTCATTGCCTTTATTGTTCTCACCGTCATCGGCATCTTCTTCCGCGGCCCGGGCATGAGCCTGAACTGGCCGTGGGCGATGCCTGTTCATTAGTCTGATAGTCAAATAGTCTCATAGCGAGTCGCCAATTACCATTTACCAATTACCCGTATGGAGCACCAATGTCTGAAACTACTTTTCCAGAAAAAAATCTATCCCGCCGTGACGTTCTAAAAATTGCCTGGGCATTTTTAGGCGGCGTGGCCTTGCTCGAAACGGCGGGCGTGTTCATTTCCTATCTTCAACCGCGTTTAGCGGAAGGTGAATTCGGTTCCATCATCACTGCCGGCCTTGTGGATGAATTCCCACCCAACTCGGTCACACATATCACCAATGGACGCCTCTACATCGTCCGCCTCGGTGATGGCGGATTTGTCTCCATCTATCATCGTTGCACCCATCTCGGATGCACCGTGCCGTGGGATCAGACCGCACAGAAATTCATCTGCCCCTGCCATAACTCGCAGTTCGACCAGCAAGGACTCGTGGAGAATCCTCCCGCCCCGCGTCCGCTGGACATGTTCCCGGTCATCATTGAAAACGGCGAAGTCAAAGTGGATACCGGCACGATCCTCCAACGCAATCATACGAAACTGCACAGGTGATATACCCATGAACAATACTCGAACCTATTTGATCGAAGCCCTTATCGGCTTGGGCGCAACACTTATTATTGTCACAACTCTTGGACTCTACATGCTCAATGAATCCAACCGAATTAACGAAGCACAGATTCAAGTTCTCAGCGCCCAGCTCGACGAATCCATTACCCTCTACGCGGAAAACTGCTCGGTCTGTCACGGACTGAAAGGTGAAGGCATTGGCGCCACGCCCGCGCTCAACAACCCCGCCCTGGTCACGATGGCCTTCGACGATCTTTACAAAACCATCTCGCGCGGCCGCTTCGATACTGCCATGCCCGCCTGGAGCAAAGAAGACGGCGGCCCACTCAGCGATTATCAGATCGAGGAAATGATCGCACTGATTCAATATGGGGATTGGAATGTGACCGGCGAACGTGTGGTCAATTTGGGATTTGCCCCCCTCGTCCCGTTCACCACCGACCCGGATCCTGTTCTGCTCGCCGAAGTAGCGAATCTACCCGATGGATTGACCCTGCAAACCGCCATCCAAATCTTCGCGTCAAGTTGTGTAGCCTGTCACGGCGCAGACGGACTCGGTTCGGGCATTGCCCCAGCTTTGAACGATCCTCTTGTCCGTGCAAAGACCACCGACGAACTCACGCGCACAATCACTTTTGGCAATGCCGGCACGCTCATGGCAGGCTGGAACAATACACTCACTACCGATGAGATCAACGCGATGGTCACGTTGGTTCAGCGTTGGGACGAAGTGCCCGCAGGCATCATCCCCGCGCCTGATATTCCGATCCCTACAACTGCTGAGAGTATAGCGCTGGGCAGTAATCTCTACACGGCCAACTGTTCGCGTTGTCATGGTCCCGAAGGACAGGGCACTCCGCGCGCACCATCGCTCAATGTCAAAGGGCTGTTGACCAGCACCAGCGATCAGGCCTTGCAGCAGATCATCACCTCCGGTGTACCGGGAACCGCAATGCCCACCTGGGGCGACCGGATGACCGATGCCGAGATTCAAGCCATCGTCGGATTCATCCGTCAGTGGGAGGCGACCGCACCTGAGGTGGCAACCCCTGTCCGCACAGGTGGAGGCGGTCCCCCTTGGCTACGATCAACCACAGCGACCCAATCAACTACGGGCTCAACGGGTCAGGGGGATGTGTCGCCCGCACTACAGCCAATCGCGCAACAAGCTCGTCCGTTGCAGACTCTTGATTGGCGCATCCTTGTCCTTGCAGGCGCAGGCTTATCTTTCGCATTTACCCTCATAGCAACAGGATTTTCATCTTTGCGAAAAAAAGAATAAACAGAGATTGTGGTATCCACAGACATAGAACATACACAGTCAGAACTTTCGCTTACACAAAAAATAATCCACTAATCTGCGCGAATTTTGAGAAGATGGGCGTAGATTAGCGGACAAAAGCGAAGGTCATGTATACAAACTATTGCCCTGTTGAGGTATTGTTCGAAACAGCCTGTACCTGCCATTGACGCAACCCCTTGCGAAGGAAGATCATTCCAAGCCCGGCCAGCACAAGCACTGTGCCATTGATCGCCGAGACTGTTGCCACACCGAAATGCTCAGAGGCCCCTCCGACCAGTAATGCAGAGAGCGGCTGCATCCCAAAACTGACCATCGTGAACAGGCTGAGCAAACGAGCCCGCATCTCCCCCGGAGATAATATCTGGATCAATCCCATAGACATGGCGATTACCAAAGGCAGGCTGATACTTAATGCAAACAAGCACAGCATTGCAAGGGGAAGCAAACGAACAACTGATAATACAATGAACCATCCTCCGGCCCAGATCACTGCAAGACTCATTAGTAAGCCAACACGTCGCCTCGACTGCGCCAATGGCATGATGAAAACAATACTGGTCAACGCCCCTGCGCCTGATGCTGCCAACAACGACCCCAATGTGCTGGCATTCCCTTTGAGTTGTTCAGCCGCAAAGGCTGGCATCATTGTCATCATTGAAAGAGCCAGCATGGTAATGCAAATGCTCAAGATCAAAAGGTCTTGAATGCGCGGTTGACCATGTAGAAAACGCATCCCTTCCCACATGTCACTCAATACTGAATTACCGCAATGGGGACGATGAGTCTGTGTAGCACGCACAGCTATCAGGCTGGCGATCACCGCTAAAAAGCTCAAGCCGTTCAACCAAAAGGCGGTGGACACTCCCCAACTCCCGATCACCCAGCCTGCCAGTGCCGGTCCGATTATGCGGCTGGCTTGCAGGAACATCGCGTTCATATTGACTGCTTTTCGTACCTCGCCCATGCCTGATAGATCGCCCAGAAAGGCCTGTTGAGTGGGGAAGTCCAAGGCTGATAAAATTCCGAGGGTGGCGCTGAGTATATATACGTGCCAGAGCTGAACGATTTTCAATTGGACAAGTACAGCCAGAGTGAAAGCCAGGAGCATCATTCCAACCTGGGTGAAGATCAGCATCCATCGTCGATTCAACCTGTCAGCTAGTACCCCGGCCCATGGTCCCAGAAGCAAAATAGGTAATGCGCCAAGCATGGCTACAAGTCCCAAGGCCGCTTCTGAATGACTAAGTTCCCATACCACCCAACTTTGGGCCGTGATCTGTAACCAGGTTCCGATCAGCGATACGGCCTGCCCGGAAATATATAAACGAAAATTGGGAAGTTTTAGTGGGGAGAAACCCTGAAGGATGGTACGCAGCATGAATACCTCTTGAAGTTTGGTGTGCGGATTATACCGCTTGCATTTTGAGGATTCGGTTTTACTTACTCAGATCATCAAGGTGTAGGTACTTCTTTTGATTCATTATAAATTCTCAACATAGTGTTTGACACTTGCCCGGAATGAATTGTTCTGGTAATCTTGGTTTACACATTCTATAAATTAATGAGGAGATAAGAAATGGATACAAAAACAAAAGGCATCGTTGCCACCATCGCCGCTGTTGTTTTGTGCGGATGTCCAGGTTTGTTTATGTGTTTCTTTGGTGCGACATCACTCTTTGCAAGTATGGTTCCGGGTGCGGATATTAATGTAGGCGGCAATACTGATCCTACTGCTGGAATGGCAATGGGACTTGTATTTTTATGCATATCTTTGATCTTTATTGCTATCCCCATCGTGGTTGGATTTTTCATGTTTCGCAAGAAGCCGGAAGCCGCAATAACCAACGAACCACTTCCCCCTGCCTCCTAAAGTTGTTTAGGACAATAAAATCAACAAAAAAGAACCTGCTCTCGAAACGGGAGCAGGTTCAAATTTAAGAAGGAAGCGACTATTTGATCGAGTAGGTCATGCTGACGTTGACGGAAATTGTCAACTGTCCGGGTTGGATCGGTACAGACATGTCCGCCGCCATAGCTCCACCGCCACCTTTCCCGCCGAACATGGGAATTGGGGAGGTTTCGTAGAAACTGAGGTTCTGGATATCGCCAAGTGTAATTCCGGCGGCAGCGGCCATTTCCTGAGCCTGAGCCTTGGCATCTTCCACTGCTTTGGCGCGTGCTTCTTTCACAGCGGCGGTCTTATCAGCCACATCGAATTGAATGCTGTTAACATTATTTGCGCCCGCGCTGATGGCGTTATCCAACAAGCCACCAAGGCTATCCAGATCGCGCACGGTTACGTAAACGGAATTGTCCACCATGTAAACTGTGCCGGAGATCGTGCCATCAGGGGCATATTGCTGTGAGGGATAGATGCTGAAATTGGTTGTACGGATATCCTTCGCATCTACGCCGGCTTCTTTAATGGCGTTGATCACCGCAGTCGTGTGCTCTTTGTTAGCATTCACAGCCTCTGATGCCACTGCAGATTCATCATGAACACCAATATAGATGTAGGCAATGTCAGGGGTGAGGTCAACTTGGCCAACGCCATTCACGTTCATGGTTCGGACCATATCAGGCGCGGCCTGATTGATGGTGGTGGGTCCGCAGGCGCTCAAGATGAGAGCGAAAGCTAGAACCGCAAAAACTAAGAATTTTGTACGCATTTTTATCTCCTTGTTTGCATTGTTTTATGTTTTCCTAGTGACGCCACTTTCTCAAAAAAAGTTCCCTTGCGCCGCAACAATTAAAAAATCAGCGGGAAGTTGCGGCACCTTGTATTTTAAACTAATTACGGCTAAAATTTTGCACAAATGTTCTATAGGATGCCATGCCCATAAATTATCAGGAAATTTATAAGCAAATCAAAGAGATCGGACAAGGCGCGAAAGAAAGGCGAAAGAAGAAAGAAGATGCACAAGCCTCCGCGCGTGAGCTGCTGAATTCTTATGATTCCAAACTGGATGAGCTTCGTTCCAAAGTGGACTCTGCCAGACAAGCCGATGCCAACATCCGGTGTGCTTATCCGCTTAATGAGAATCTCGCCTCACACTACCCGCCGCCTGCTTCTGTTATCCAAGCCACTTTAATCGCCGCTGATGGTTCCCAGATCAACCCAGACCGTCACGCTGCGGTGCAGTTCGGGTTGGTCAATGTGGGGGCAATCGTTATGAAAATGAATTCCGGCGAAGCTCCCTATGTTGAATCTGAAACTGAATTGATCTATGGTGACGATTTATTGCAAAATGGTGTCCCCATGTCTGAAGGCATGGTAGCTTTGAAGCGTGATCTTGCCGAGCGCATGAAGTTAGATGAATTATCCAAAGATATTGAAGGGCAGGTTGTGACATTCACAGACGGTCCCATGGAATTATGGAGCGCACAAGGTGAAGACTCAAAGGTTTTTCATGATTTTTTGGAAAAATATAAAGCCGCCCTTTCACGCCTGCAAACCCATGGAGTTGTGACAGCAGGTTACGTTGATAAACCTTCTGCCAATCTGGTAGTGCGTTTACTTGAAATTGCAATGGCAGATTTTGAGCAAATTAAAAACTTGCGTGAGTTCCATCCCTTGAGTGTTGTGAGCGATCGATGGCTGTTTGGAGAATATAAAAATCCATTGCTTCCACCAGGTCATCGTTCGGCGGTGTTTAAGATCCAATCGAATTCAGAGAAGAATTACAATGGCATGTTGGAACTGCATTTCTTCTATTTGAATGCCGGTATGGAGGAACATCCCTGGCCTGTGCGTGTGGAAGTTCCCAAGTGGGTGGTGGATGATAAAGAGAAATTGAATCTTCTACATGCTGTATTGGTGGCGCAATGTCGCATGATGGGAAGCAAGCCTTATCCATATTTACTAAATCGCGCTCATGAGATTGCAGTAGTAAAGAATGAAGAAAAACAACAAATCGAATTGCTCCTAAAGATGGAAATGCGGTTAAATGGCGAAGAAGTAGATGATCCATCAAAGAAGCAAGAAAATAAGGACTCTTTAGCCAGTGGAAGAAGGAGGTATTAATAATGGAAACAATTCAAGTGGGTCGATTGTTACGAGCAGGTACAACAGGTTTTATTGCTGGATGTAGTGCATCTCAATTTAACATCCCTTCTTTTGGGTCGCTTGTTATGGTCAATCCTGAGCAAAACAATAAATACAAAATTTATGGACTCATCCATGATATTCACATCGACGATGATGGATTGGTGCGTCAATTGGTGACATCCAATAATGTGAGTGACGATGTTATTCGTGATAATCGTGAAAATCGGATTGTGCCTGTGGAAATGTCCGTGCTGGCGGTGGGATATGAACAGGATGGAAAGATTCATCATTTGTTGCCGCCACGTCCGCCGTTGAGTTTGGATGTGATCTATTTATGTGATGACAACGACATCGTGAGGTTTACAGAGCGCCTTGGGTATTTCCGCCATATTCTGAATGCAAAAGATGCCCCAATTGGCGAAGTCCTTGCCGCTCATATTCAGCAGGCGAGTTCAGCGCATAAGGATAGATCTTGGACAGAGAAGGCAATACAGGAAGTCATCACTTTGCTGAGAGATGATTACCCCACGTTAATGAGTGTACTAGGCGCGTTAGGCGAAGTTGCCTAAATCTAAATACCGGAGAGACCATAATTACCATGTCGAATTTTAACTTCCTTACCACTCATGTTGGCAGTGTCCCGTACTTAACCACCAATGGGCTGACCGAAAAACTGAACAGCCTTTTGGATGTGCCCGCATGGCCGCAACTTTCCCGCCGATCATTTCGCGAGAGCATGTATGTTCAATATTCATCCCTGCTGCCTGCCATTCATGAAGATGCCAAACAGGAAAAGGTTTATTTTGAGACCGGCGAAGATATATCCGATGCGCTGGAAAAATTCTATACCCCTTTTCTTGCGGATGATGTGGATGCCTTCGCTTTACAGCCCGATTATGCCCCCGGTTTTTTCGCCATGCTGGATACGTTACAAAAGACAAATGGCGAATGGGCCAAGGGACAGGTGACTGGTCCTGTTTCGTTTGGATTGACCGTCACCGACCAGAATTTGCGTGCAAGTTTATATGATGAGATGCTGGCAGATGCCATTGTGAAGAATATGGCCATGAATGCACGCTGGCAGATCAGGCAGTTAAAGTCCGCACGCCCGAATGTGATCATGTTCCTGGATGAGCCGTACATGGCAGCCTTTGGGTCGGCGTTTATCAGTCTCAGCCGTGAGCAGGCCATTGCTTATTTGGATGAAGTGTTCGATGCCATTCATGCTGAAGGCGGCGTGGCTGGAATCCATTGCTGCGCCAACACGGATTGGGGCGTGTTGCTCGATACTCATGTTGACATTTTGAATCTCGATGCTTATGGCTTTATCGAAAACCTTGCACTTTACCCGGCTGAGTTAAGAGGATATTTGGATCGCGGCGGGAATATCTGCTGGGGGATCGTGCCTAACAATGAACAGATCTTTAACGAGACCTCCCAAGGGTTGGCTGAAAGATTGCGAAACGGGATCAAGTCCATTGTTAAGAAAGCTGAAGCGGGCGGATTAAAAATGAATGCTGATGAATTTTCCAGCCGCAGTCTAATTGCACCGGCCTGCGGGCTTGGTTCAACATCCATTGAAGTAGCGGACCATGTCTTTGAGACGCTTTCAGAAATGGGGGAGATCTTGCAGCGCGGTTGATCGATGCACATGAAAATACTTGCGATCATTTCCGGCGAATATGGTGTCAGGCATGTTGACAATTTGCGCGCCAACGCCCCGCAAGGCTGGAGCGTTGAATCGTGGAAAGCGCCGGCGGCATTTCCGCTTATCATGGATTATCCCGAGGAGTTTCTGCCCCCGAGTTTTGAGTCATGTGACTTGTTGCTTTCGTTCGCTGAGAATAAAGCTGTCGCAGAATTAATCCCTGAGATCGTCAAGATGACCGGCGCGCGCGGCGTGGTGGTCGCTGTGGATAATGAAGCATGGCTTCCGCGCGGATTGGGATGCCAGTTGATCGGATGGCTGGCGCGCATGAACGTCCCTTGTGCAACTCCCAGGCCTTTATGCTCATTGACTGAAAACGATTACAAGGTGACCAAACGCGAGCGCGAAACTTATGAGAGCGAGGTCATCTCTGAGTTTGCGAAATACTTTGGGCAGCCGGATATCCGCATCAGCGTGGATGAAGCCACTCGGACGGTATCAGGCGCAGAGGTCAGACGTGATGCGGTCTGTGGGTGTGCGCGTCAGGTCGCGGAGAAGTTGATCGGTCTATCGGTGGATGAAGCGGAAGAGAGGGCTGGTTTGTTCCATCATCATTTTCCCTGTCTGGCGAGCATGGTCAAGTTGAATGATTACAACCACGATACACTCATGCATGAGTCGGGACACTTATTGCAGGAGAATCTGGCAGAGCAGTTGAAGCCCTTCAAGCAAACAAAATACATCGCTCCGGGAACGAAGAGCGAATGACAGTAAGTAAAACCTGTCAGGATTTCATAGACTCTTCATCTTTACTGAAACTTTGAGTTATCCAACTGTCTTTTCAACTTCTCTTCTTCTGTCTCGGTTGCAATTTGTTCCCCTTTTGCCTGTTTCAATTCAGTGCGTTCAGCCTCACGCAATTTTGCAATGGATTGGATTCGGACTGCGCCCCATTTCCCGCAATAAGGACAGCGGGCAAGTTTTGAAAAGCCCAAATTCATCGCCAATAGCGGCAAGGCAAACGGACGGTGACATTTAGAACAGATGGCCCCGCCGCCCAGCCCGTATTTCCGTTCAGTACCCATTGGGAGGCTGACTAATTTGCCGCGGCTTGTCAGCATGGGAACCAATGCGGATGCAAGGACTGCCACCACCAAAATGATCAAGATTGGGAAAATGAATTTCCCGGCAGATTGCGGAGTGACGAATGTAGCCGCAATTTCATTCGACTTCAACTCTTGCCCGTCCGATGTGAAACCAATGGCATAAAGGATGTGGTTTCCGAGATCATAATTGTCTGTGACGAATTGCAGGCGATAAGGGGGGGCGGTGATCTCTCCGATTTTGGTTTCATCAATGTAATATTCCACACGGGACAGGTTGTCGGGTCCGGTAACGATCATCGAGAACGTACCCTGGATGTCGTTATTAAATCCGCCATAGCCCCAATCGCGTGTCATCGAAAGGTGCAATGTGTCAGCTTGGGCAAAGGACGCAGATACAACAAGCAGGGTCAAGGTCAGGGCAAGGAACAGGGCAGGAACTATCTTTTTCATGTTTCACTTCCATCTCGTCAAAATTTGTTCGCGTTGAAATACTTTTGTGGCCAGAAACACCAGCACAGCATCCAGCAGTAACATCACCAATGCCACCCACGAAATAACCACCTTGTTCAGCACGAACAGCCCGGCGATCTGACCGAAGAAGCCGACCAGTACAGGCAGGATGATTACCATCGAAACCTGTTCCGCGACGCGCGGGTCGTTGACGCGGGATGAGACCATCAGCGAAAAGACCACTGCCATGACCGCCAGCAGTGGACCAACGATGAAAATGGCGATCAGCCAGCGGGCATCAAGCAAGGCTGTGAGGAGCATCTTGTTCGCAACGAGGATCCATGAACCGAATGCGAAGATCCCGAAAGCGCCGTACGTGGCAAGCACTCCCGGAATCACCGCCGCCAAACATTTGCCGACCAGTAATTCCGCAGTGGTGATGGGCGTCGCCAAAAGTGGCTCGAGACTGCGGGTGGATTTTTCACCAACAATGGAATACGCGGCAATCGTGACCGGAATGGCAACCGGGATGATCATGAACATCATCATGAATTCACTGATCATGAAAACCTGGAAACAATCCGAACCGCTCAAGCCTTCGGGGCACATGCCCTGGGTCGTTTCAGAATTTATTCCGCTCATGCTGGCTGAACTGGCGCTGGTGGTATCCCGAGTTGAAAAAAGAATTCCCAGCGGGATGGCCGTCATCAGGATCGGCAGGAAGGCCACCACAAAAATCACCATACGGTTCTTGAAAACTTCCGCCCATTCCTTGCGCAGGATCGTGTTGATCTTTTTCATCTTAGGCCGCCTTTACCAGTTGCAGATATACATCTTCAAGCGAATGACGCAGTTCGCCGACGAACTGCACGTCTGCGCCCGCACCTACCAGTACACGCACAATTTCCGGGTTATGTGATTCCGGGTCTTCCAGTGTGATCAGAAGCTTGTTGTCTACGGCTTTCACTTCACGCACGAAAGGCATGGCACGTACCGCTCCGACCAGTTTTTCGTCTACAGTGCGCAGGTGAAAGACCACCTTCCGCCCAAAGACCGAGGTGCGCAGGTTGGCCGGAGTATCCACCACCAACATGCGGGTCTTGAACACACCGATACGGTCGCACAGGCGGTCGGCTTCATCAAGGTTGTGTGTGCAAAGGAAAATTGTGCGGCCCTCTTTTTTGAGTTCGGCGATGAAGTCGCGGATCAGATGCGCAGCTTCCGGGTCGAGGCCGGCTGTTGGCTCATCTAAAAAGATGACTTTCGGCTCATGCAGGAGGGCGCGTGCAATCGCCAGCTTTTGTTTCATGCCTTTGGAAAAAGTCCCGGCGGCGTCGAAGCGACGGTCATACAGGTCAAGCATCTTGAGATATTTCTCGACCTGTTCCGGGCCATTCTTAACCTCGTACAGGTTTGCAAAAATTTGCAGGTTGTATTCCGCCGACAGATTGTCATACATGCCCGGCGTCTCGGTCAGCACGCCGACGGTGCGCCGGATGTCGGTGTCGCGTTGACCAAGCGTGAACCCCGCCACATTGGCCGAACCAGATGTCGGACCGACGAGACTTGTCAACATGCGGACGGTGGTCGTCTTCCCTGCACCGTTCGGGCCAAGGAAGCCGAAGACTTCGCCCTCGTGGATGTCCAGGCTGAGTCCATCTACTGCGAGGGTCTCTTTGAATCGTTTGGTGAGACTTTCAGTATGAATCATGTATTCCTCTTGTTTCACCCCGAAGGATGAAAAACGTGGGTCACGTTTCTAACGTGACGGTTTTGTGAGAATATCATCCTCAAACGCGACTGCAAAATTATTTCATAAAATCTTCTGCATCATTTCTGCAACCGTTTTGTACACAGGCGACTCGTCGCCCAGGTCTACGAGTGGTTTGCCGGAGAATTCATAGGTGGTGAGATCGTCGTTGGAGGGAATCGCACCGAGGAAGGTGGCGTTCACTTTGTTGATCTCGGCTTGCAGCGCTTCGGGGATGACTCCATTTGGGAGGCGATTGACAATGAGATATAAATTTTCCACGCGAATATCCAGTGTGCGGCTCATATCCGCGATGCGCTGAGCGGCGACCAGTCCGCGCTGGGTGGGGTCGCTGACAATGAGCAGGTGCTGTACATCGCGCGTGGTGTGACGCGAGAGATGTTCCATGCCTGCTTCATTATCAATGACGACATAGGCATAATGTTTGCTGAGTGAGTCAATCACTTCGCGCAGGTTATGGTTAACCGCACAATAACAACCCTGTCCTTCACTGCGTCCCATGGCGATCAGGTCAAAGCGGGAGCCTTCTGCCAGAGAAGAACGGATGTGGTAATCGAGATATTCGCGCTTGCTTGCGCCGCCCGGCATGACGCCCATGGCCGCGCCTCCTGCAGTCAGTGACGACTTCACCTGTGCCAGCATATCTTCACGGATGTCGCCGACTGTCCATTCAAGGTCGAGTCCTAGCACCATGTTTAAATTTGAAGAAGGGTCAGCGTCAATGGCGAGGATGCTTCCTGTTTGATTCTGCGCAAGATATTTAATGACCATGCCAGAAATGGTGGTCTTGCCAACTCCGCCTTTGCCTGCGAGTGCGATGGTGGTTGTCATAGTTTTCTAGTCTCCTAGTCCGCTGGTTACGATCTTGTCCATGATCTTTTGCGCAGAAATTCTTAACTCCGGCACATGATCATAGACTGGGATGTTGAGCCTGTCCGCTTCCTGCACTTTCATGTCGGCAGGCAGGAAACCAAGCACGGGCATGTCAGGCGTTTCTGCTTCGAGGAATTTAACTTCATCATCGTTGCGGACCTTGTTTCCCACGAGGTAAAGTTTCTTCAGTCCAATATCGTTTGCCAGTTTTTTGATCTGGGCGGCTGTGCCGAGACTGCGCCGCGTAGGTTCTACGACAACGATCATCGCATCCACAAAATCAACGGTGGCACGGCCAAGATGTTCAACACCGGCATACATATCGAGTAATAACACTTCATCTTTGCGGAATAGTAAATGCGTGAACAAAGTTTTCAGCATCGCCGCTTCAGGGCAGATACAGCCGGAACCGCCCAATTCCACACTTCCCATTTCAAGCAGACGCACGCCGCGATGAAGTACGCTGAATCTTTCGGGGATGTCATCCACGCGTGGGTTGATGGTAAAGAATCCGCCGACGGTGCCAGGCTTTGCGCCGGTGCGCTCTTCGATGAGTGCATCCATTTCAGCAATGGGGTGTAATTTGGCACGTAGTTCATCGGGAAATCCCAGAGCACCCGCCAGGCATGGACTTGGGTCGGCATCCACAGCCAGAACTTGTTTGCCCATATCTGCATAAGCCTGCGCGATCAATGCGGTCAACGTGGTTTTGCCGACGCCGCCTTTTCCAGTAATTGCCAGTTTCATATTTTGCTCGCTTTCATAATGCGGGAAGTCAATTCGCTTCCCAACAGCGCACATCCGTCAATGGGGAGGTAGTGCGATGCCGATGAGTCAAAAAGGATCTTGCACGAAGATGGAAATTCATCATCACCCAGCCAATATGTGACCATCAATGGGATACGCGGCAGGGCTTGAAAGATAAAAGATGCATCACCGATTTTTTCGTATATGCCGCCGCATTTCTCACAAGCATGACGAAATGCATCCAGCGAATTTCCAAAAAGCTTTACCAATTCATTGCCAGTGTATCCCTGAAACGCCGCATTGTACATTCGTCCATCGGGCAGGTCGGCGAAGGAAACCCACTTTCCACTTGGCGGTGTTCCATCGGCTGTCAACAAATAATAGAACAGCATAGTCTGCTGAAATGTTGAAAGCGATTCGGATATTAAGTCGGGGAAGGGGAGGATGTGTTCCACGTTCCAAAATGGGATTCGGAACTCGCCATGTTCAGGATCAACTGTCAGATAGAAAGAGCCGCTTCGCGCTGCGACCAGTTTTGGGTCGCGGTCCCGAAGCGCAGTTCTCAACCCGTCTGCCTTTTCTGCCATCAGAAGTTTACGTTGGGATTGAACTGAATCAAAGTCCTGTTTCATGGTGTTGATTATAGACTTGTTGGCTTTCATTTTATAGTACTTTTGTCCGCACTTATAGTGACGATATTCACGAGTTGTTTGTACAAACAAGATGCTATGATATTTGATAATAGTTGGACACCTCCCTGGGGAGTGTCTTCGTTTAGTCCCACTTCGTTTTTAGGAGATGCAGTATGGAGACCAAAACGTTCGAAGCGCCCGCACTATTTGCGGACCATCATGTTACAGAGGTAAGGCATATTTTGTTGGAGTTAACGGGGGTTAGCGAGGTATATGCAAGCAGCGCATTTCAGATCATTGAAGTTACTTTCGACCCGGAAAAAATTAGAGCCGACGAGATCACTGCACGTTTGGAAGCGGCAGGTTATCTTGGCGAAGTCCCGATGTTGATCGAGACAGGCATTGCGGCTGAGAAAATAGGCGGGGATCATTTCTTCCGTCATACGGCTGTTTATGAAACTGTCAAAGAGACGGTTTCCTTCGCCCAGCGCGTGGACAATAGCGGACGTCCGCTCTGGCCCTGCCCGGGTATGGGACCTGTCAAAATGAACGACGAATAGGTGGAGGTGAACAATGCCAAAGAAACGTGAAATTAAAGATTATTCAACCGACCCGGCCGCCCAGCAGATGTTGATCCGCGCGGAGGAGTTGGGAATTGGAACAGCCTTCACCCGCGCTGACGCCATGGTCCCATGCAATATCGGCGGGGCAGGGATGTGTTGCAAGCAATGCGGAATGGGTCCGTGCCGATTAACGAAGAGTGGCGACACCGGTGTATGCGGTGCGACGATTGATACTGTTCAAGCCCGCAACCTGACGCGCGCGATTGCGGCGGGCAGCGCAGCTCACTCCGATCATGGACGCGATATGGCTTTCCTATTGAAGGCAACTGCGGAAGGTAAAGCTGAAGGCTACATGATCCGTGACGTGGCGAAGCTGCGCATGGTGGCCGGCTATTACAGCATCAAAGTGGATGGACGCAAACCTGAAGAAGTTGCGAATGATCTGGCCGACCTGTATATTTCACAGTTCGGACAACAGCGCGGCGAGATCGTCCCTGCCATCCGCGCACCAAAGAAGAGACAGCAGATCTGGCGCGAACAGAATGTTTGGCCCCGCGGCGTTGACCGTGAAGTGGTCGAGGCTCTGCACCGCACTCACATTGGCGATGACCAGGACCCTGCTCACATTTTGAATCACGCGATCCGCACCGCACTGGCTGACGGCTGGGGCGGCTCGATGATCGCGACAGATATTTCGGATATTTTATTCGGCACGCCCGCGCCGATTTTGGGTCAAGCCAATCTCGGCGTTATTAAAGAAGACATGGTCAATATAGTGGTGCATGGGCACGAACCTTCGATGAGTGAAATGCTCGTGGCTGCGTCACAAGACCCTGAGATCATTGCTTATGCAAAAGCGGCCGGCGCAAATGGAATTCAACTTTCCGGTATTTGCTGTACCGCGAACGAGATATTAATGCGACAGGGCATTCCTGCGGCGGGTAACTTCCTGCATCAGGAACTGGCTATCATGACCGGCGCGGTGGAAGCGATGGTGGTGGATGTGCAATGCATCATGCAAGCCTTGGTCGGGCTGGCGCAGAACTTCCATACCAAGATCATCACCACTTCACCGAAGGTTAAGATCAAAGGCGCGACTCATATTGAATTTGACGAGCATCACGCTATGACCATCGCAAAATCCATTCTCAAGGTTGCAATAGATAACTTCAAGAATCGTGAAAATAGTAAAACACGCATCCCACAGATCAAAGAAGATTTGATCCCTGGCTTCTCCCACGAATATATCAACTACATGCTCGGCGGTTCATACCGCGCATCCTTCCGCCCGTTGAATGACGCCATCATGACCGGTCGCATCCGCGGGGTGGCGGCCATTGTTGGCTGCAACAATCCACGCTCCTCGCAGGATTATTTGCATAACGTGGTTGTGAAGGAATTGCTCAAACAGGATGTACTCGTTGTGCAAACCGGGTGCGGCGCGATCTCGTCAGCGAAACTCGGACTCATGTTGGGCGAAGCTGGCCTCAGTGAAGTCGGAAACGGTCTGCGTGAAATTTGCGAAACGGTCGGCATTCCCCCTGTCCTGCACATGGGTTCGTGTGTGGACAATACCCGTATCCTGACTGTGTTGACTCAAATGGTTGAAGACGGCGGGCTCGGCGATGATATTGACCAAATTCCGGCAGTCGGACTTGCGCCGGAATGGATGAGCGAAAAGGCTCTGGCGATTGCAGCTTATTGTGTGGCATCAGGCGCGTATGTCATCTTTGGCGGCGCATCACCTGTCAGCGGCATGGAGCGAGTGGATGACAGCGATGAAGTTTTGAAATACATCAGCGAAGGCTGGGAGAAACTTTACGGCGGCAAACTTGAGTTCGTGCCATCGCCCGAAGAGATGATCAAGCTCACACTTGAACACATTGATAAAAAACGGGCCGCGCTCGGACTGCCTGAATACGATCCGAATAAATTTGGCAAGTCAGGTGATACGAAGATGAACGCGCTTGAAGCGATGCCGTTGGCGCAAAGACGCGAAGCCATTTACGGAGGGGTCGGCTAGTCAATTAGTTAGTTAGTCAATTAGTCGGTTGGTCTTTTCCTCAATGACAAAACGAAACGGAGATCACCAGGCTATAAGACTACAAGACTATGAAACTACCAGACTAGGAGACTAAACTATGTCAAAATATATAGCCACACGTGCAATTCGCGGCGCGAACGCGCTCGTCACCGAAGCCGATGTAATGCTCAATAAGGCATTGGCTGAAAAAGGCGCAGACGCGCCGGTATCCTTCCCGAACACAGCCTATTATTTGCCAACCATTCTCGGCATGACGGGTAAGTCCATTGAAAAAATTGGCGACTTGAAATCGGTCATGGATTACACCCGCGGACTGCTTCATCCCGTTCCCGCTGGAAAACATTGGACTCCCTATCTTGGTGAGACTCTCGACTCAGGAATGGCGACTCTGTTGGCGGCTGAAACCATCGAAGCCATCCGCTTCGTCTATGGACTTCAGCCTGAGCCGATGTCCGAGGACTTTATCCTCTCTGGAGGTACGAGCTACGGCGGCGCGAATGGACATGGTCATCTCAATGGACCCATTGACGACATTCAACTCCGCTCATGGGGTATTCAACTTGTTGACGGACGTATGCCCGGCTTCGCTGCCATCGTTGGCTGCGCGAAGAACAACGCCACGGCCGTGAAGATCGTGCGCGAGTTACAGCGCCGCAACATCCTGACCTTCCTTTCCGGCAATGTGAATGGACGCAGCATCATCCATCAATTGCAGGAAGAGGGCGTGGAACTTGGCTACAATACTTTTACAGTCCCATTTGGAACAGACACCATCTCGGCGATCTACGCGCTGGGATTTGCCACCCGCTCCGCGCTCACATTCGGTGGTATGAAGCCTGGCATGTCCCGCGAGATTTTGCTTTACAACAAAGAGCGCGTCTTCGCGTTCGTGCTTGCCCTCGGCGAAGTGGATGATCTCAAATATGCGGCCGCGGCCGGCGCGATCAACTTTGGTTTCCCTGTTATCGCAGACACAGTTATCCCAGAAATTTTACCGACCGGCGTAACGACTTACGAACATGTGGTCTCCATGCCTTTCGATGCAATTGACGGCAAGGATGATCTCGAAAAGGCCGAAAGACTCGTCCAAAAATGTATCGAGATCCGTGGCGTGAAAGTGAAAGTGTCCAATGTGGATGTACCCGTGCCGTACGGCTCCGCCTTTGAAGGTGAAGTTGTCCGCAAGGCGGATTTGCGCGTGGAATTTGGCGGCAAACACGCCCGCTGTTATGAATACCTGCAAATGGCAAAACTGGATGAAGTCACCGATGGCAAGATCGAAGTGATCGGACCTGATTTCTCTCAAGTCCCACCGCAAGGTTACATGGACATGGGCATCGTCATCAAGGTAGCGGGACGGCAAATGCAACAGGACTTTGAACCGGTGCTTGAGAGGCAGGTCCACTACTTTGTGAATGGTGCAAGCGGCATTCAGCATGTCGGTCAACGCGACATTGCGTGGATCCGCATTTCGAACATGGCGGCGGACAAAGGTTTCAGCCTTGAATCATTTGGCAAGATATTACATGCCAGATTCCATGAAGACTTCGGCGCAATTGTGGACAAGGTTCAGGTGACGGTGATCACCGACCCCGCGCTCCATGCTGAATGGCTGGAAAAGGCGCGCGCCGCCTATGACTTCCGTAACAAACGCCTCGCCGACCTGACGGATAACAAGGTGGAGGAATTCTATTCCTGCACGCTATGTCAATCCTTTGCACCAAATCATGTTTGTGTGGTCTCGCCCGAACGCCTCGGCTTGTGCGGAGCGTACAACTGGCTCGACTGCAAAGCCTCGTTCAGCATTAATCCGACCGGACCGAATCAACCCATCAAACTCGGCAAACTTCTTGATGATAGAAAAGGCTATTGGAGCGGTACCAACGAATACGCCGCCATGGGATCCCATGGAGTGGTCAACGAAGTTTCGATGTATTCCATCATGGAAAACCCAATGACGGCTTGTGGTTGTTTCGAATGCATCGTCATGCTCATCCCGGAAGCCAACGGCGTAATGGTCCTTAGCCGTGAAGACACGTGTATGACCCCGGCCGGTATGACCTTCTCCACTCTCGCAGGTATTGCAGGCGGCGGCCTCCAGACTCCCGGTGTGATGGGCGTAGGCAAGTTCTATCTCATCAGCCCCAAGTTCATTTCATCTGACGGCGGTTTCAAACGCATTGTGTGGATGTCATCTGTGTTGAAAACCAGCATGGCAGATGAACTCAAAGCCGTCTGCCTCCGCGAAGGCGACCCTGACTTTATGGACAAGATCGCTGACGGTAACAGCGCGACAACAGTCGACGAGTTGCTTGCGTGGCTCGAAGCGCACAATCATCCGGCAATGACGATGGAGCCGATGTTCTAAACTGGTGATTAGTAATTGGGGATTGGGTAACACCACACCCAATCCCCATTATTACTGATAGGAATAGTCTCATGGCTGAAACTCCTGAAAAAGTAAACTCATCTGCAGGTGTTGTTTTGAGAGACGCGGCAAAAATTATTCTATTCCTTGCCGTTGTTCTTGCCGCAGGAGGGTTGGGTCTATTATCGGGAATATCCCTTAGCCAGTCTTTGTTCTCTAAATCTTTCGAAATTTCTAAAGGAGTGGGCTTAAAAGGCAATGCACAACTTATTATTCCAGGAATTATTCTGGTTTTTATCACTTCTCTTTCGGTTTTAGTATATCGGATGTGGTATCCAGCAATTAGAGAGTTAAGAAACAAAAATTTTGTTTGGGGGATTGAATGGTTAAAAGTAATTATTTTTTATTGTAGTTCTTCATTTCTAGCAATTTTATTGTACACCTTAGGTATGTTGCCATTTATCTTTAAACTGATAGATTTTTTCTTTATGAGGCGCTAAAAATATACATGTCAATTACTTTCGTCCGCGACCTGATGACCGTCGGCGTACCGACATGTAAGACCAGTACCCCTATTGTGGAAATCGCGCGTTTTCTGGTTGAGCAAGATGTAGAAGAGATGGTTGTGCTGGGTAGTGAAGGCGAAAGTGTCGGAATTGTCGGTTACGAAGAATTGGTTGGTGTGTATGGAAGGGAAGATACAAAATCCTTAAATGCAGAAGATGTGATGCGCGAGGGCGTGCCCGAATTACCGGCGGATATTCCACTCGCTGCCGCCGCGCAAATGATGAAGGATAAACACATCCGCGTGGCATATATGACTCACAACTCTGCTGGCATTATTTATCCTGCGGCAATGATCTCATACAAGCATATCCTTCGTCACTTTGCCGCGAAAGACGAAAGCGAATTAAAGGATTTAGGCTTAACGGCAGAAAGAAAATCGCCGGTTGAACAATTCATGGAAAGAAGAGATGAAGCTAGGAAACGAGCGGGAATTGGGTGAGGGGAATTGGGAATAGTTCTTCGGAAAATGGTTTATCCGATAAGCGACTCCCAATTCCCGAAGCCCGACTCCCAAATATACACACTGGAGGAACAATGCCAATCGAAATTCCAAAAGATAAATGGCCCGGAAGCGTCAAGAAAGTAACTTTGGGTGCGACTACCGCGGAGGGCGGTACACGTTCCAGGAGCGTCACCGTGGGCGGGCAGACAACCCTGCCATACCTGCTTTTCGAAGCGCCGACGCCGAATAAACCCGTTGTCGCCATTGAGATCAAATCGCACAAGCCCGATGACTGGTCTCCATTGTTGGGAGAAGTCTGGGGTGATGCGATGAATGACCCTGCTCAATGGGCCAAGAAAGCTGAAGAAGCTGGTGCGGACATTATTGTCCTTGCGCTAACTCTGGCGGATTCTCCCGAGGATGCGGTCAAGGCTGTCAAATCTGTTTTAGGCGCAACTGGTCTTCCGCTCATTGTTTGGGGACCCGGTCAGGCTGAGAAAGATAACGACTTACTCGTCCCCATTGCCGAAGCAACCAAGGGCGAGAAGATCATGCTCGGCATCTGCGAAGATAAAAATTACCGCACCATCGTAGCCACCGCAATGGCGAATGGTCATGTTGTCCAAGCCCGTACACCGATGGATGTGAACCTTGCAAAGCAGCTAAACATCCTCATCACGGATATGGGTTTGCCAGCTGACCGCGTCATCATGGACCCGACCACAGGCGCTCTCGGCTATGGCATTGAATATGGCTACTCTGTGATGGAACGCCTGCGCCTTGCCGCGTTACAAGGCGACGGCATGACCCAGCTCCCGATGCTGGTCACACCCGGCTTTGAAGCCTGGAAGGCTAAGGAATCAAAAGTCGGTGAAGGCGTGCCGGAAGCGTGGGGTGATTGGAAAGCGCGCGCCATTCATTGGGAAACCCTCACCGCGATGGCACTGGTTGAATCCGGCGCAGACATTATTGTCCTGCGACATCCTGAATCTGTGAAGCGGGTCAAGGATGCGGTTGAAGAATTGGTCGCTGCATAAAAGACCATAGACGATAGACCGTTGACCATCCATGGTCGACTGTCCACCGTCAAGGAGATTACATGGCACTCTCAGGAATTCAAATCTACAAAATGCTCCCGCAGACCAATTGTAAGGAATGCGGTTTCCCCACCTGCCTCGCCTTTGCGATGAAACTCGCCGCCAAGCAAGTGGAACTTTCAGCCTGCCCATATGTCAGCGATGCATCCAAGAAGCAGCTCGCTGAATCTGCTGCGCCGCCGATCCGACTCGTCACATTGAAAGCCGGTACGGAAGTCAAAGCGGGCAACGAAGTGGTGATGTTCCGCCACGAAAAAACTTTTTACAACAAACCCGGCGTGTTCATTCGCGTCAAAGCATCAGATGCAGATGCGGCTAAGAAAGTCGCGGCGGCGGATGCTTACAAGGTCAACTATGTCGGCATGGATTTTGTCATTGACGGGTTCGCTGTCGAAGCGGATGGCGGAGACTTTGTCGGGGCAGTGAAAGCTGTTCGTGACGCGACCAAGCGTCCGTTAATTTTGATCGCGAAAGATGTCGCGCTTCTGGACTCCGCCCTCAGTCTGCTTGCCGGCGAATCAGCTTTGATCTACTCTGCCGATGCATCCAACTACGAAGCCTTCGCAGATGTCGCCAAGAAACATAAAGCCTCACTCGTCGTGACCGGTGACTCGCTCGATGCGCTGGCTGACTTGACGCAAAAAATTCAAGCCAAAGGTGTGGAAGATATTGTGCTCGACCTCGGCGGAAAGAATTTGAGCGAATGGCTGCAACGCTCCACACAGGCGCGCAGACTTGCCATCAAATCGAACTTCCGCGCGTTGGGCTACCCTGTAATTTTCTTTGCGGGGCAAAATGGGGCGGCAAAAGAACCTGTGTATGCCGCGCAAGCTATCTCAAAATATGCAGGTTTCGTGGTGTTGGATACGTTCACGCCCGAACTCGCTTATGCATTATTGGTTTTGCGCGAGAATATTTACACCGACCCGCAGAAACCGATCCAGGTTCAACCCGGCATTTACGAGATCAATTCCCCCAAACCCGAAAGCCCGGTGTTGATCACAACCAACTTCAGCATTACATACTTTGCTGTGGCCAATGAAGTGGAAGGCTCCGGCTTGCCCGCGTGGCTCGTAGTTTGCGACGCGGAAGGCATGTCCGTGCTGACTGCGTGGGCGGCTGGCAAGTTTGACGCGGAGCGTATTGCCAAGGCGATCAAGAGTTTCAACGTCGCGGACAAGGTCAGCAAGAAGCGCGTTGTATTGCCCGGCCATGTGGCGGTCCTCTCCGGCGAACTCGAAGCAGAACTTCCTGATTGGGAGATTCGCGTGGGTCCGCGCGAGGCCGTTGACCTGCCGGGATTTATGAAACAGGCATTGAATTAATTATTTGTTGGGGCGCGATATATCGCGCCCCAACGTCAAACATGCAACACACCGTCACCTTCACACACAACGATAAACGATCCAGCATCTCTGTTCCCACCGGAACGATGTTGACCGAAGCCGCGCAGCTTGCAGGCATTGAGATCGGTCAGCCGTGCGGCGGGCAGGGACGCTGCGGCCGTTGTGCAGTCTTGGTGACAGAGGGAGATGCGCGGCGAAGAAGCACCTTGCGCCTGTCTCGATCTGATGTTGATGAAGGATATGCGCTGGCATGTCAGACCGTGGTGGAAGGCGATGTTTCCATCCTTGTGCCACCGCAGGAGAAGATCGAGCGGCGGCTGACGACGGATCGTGTTGTTGCCGAAGTCACCGTCCCTGTGGATTATGACTACGATCAGCATCAAACGATCCATCGCGTGTACCTTGAATTGACTCCACCTTCGATGGAGGATCAAACCGACGACTGGGCGCGCCTGCAAACTGCCCTGCGGATTCAGGCAGGTATTCCCGAAGTTCTGTGTTCATTGCATCTCTTGCAAACTTTGGGCAAGCCGTTGCGCGAAGGTGAGTGGAACGTCACCGCTGTTGTAGAAAAGAATCTTGAATTCCCCGAAAGACCGGTACGACTCATCGAAGTATTCCCCGGCCGCGTGGATGATTACTCTCCGATCTGGGGCTGCGCGATTGACATCGGAACAACGACAGTTTCGCTATGGCTCGTTGATCTGGTCAGCGGACAGGTCAAAGCTCAGGTCGCGGAATACAACGGACAGATCGCGCGCGGCGAAGATGTCATTTCGAGAATTATCTATTCCGGCAAAGCGGGCGGCGAACAGGAAATGCGTCAGCGTGTGCTGGATACGATCAATGGATTACTTGAGACTGCGTGCAAGCGCGTCAAGGCCAAACCAGAAGATGTGATGAAAGCTACCATCGCAGGAAACAGCACAATGATCCATCTTCTGCTTGGAATCCCTGCTTCCAGTATTCGTCTCTCACCATTTATCACCGCAGTTAACCATCCGCCGGTGATGATCGCCAAGGAAGTTGGCATCAACATCCACCATGAAGGCAGAGTAGATTGTCTGCCCGGCGTGGCAAGCTACGTCGGCGCTGATATTACTGCGGGCGTGCTTTCATCGGGTTTGGAAACATCCGAGAATGTTTCGCTCTTCATTGATGTTGGAACGAACGGTGAGATCGTTTTGGGCAACCGTGACTGGCTCGTCACTTGCGCCTGTTCGGCCGGACCCGCGTTTGAAGGCGCGGGTGTTGCCAATGGAATGCGGGCGACTCAAGGTGCAATCGAAGAAGTGTGGATCAACAGCGACTCGCTTGAACCAACGTATCGCGTCATCGGCGGCGGCAAGCCAAAAGGGATTTGCGGCTCGGGATTGATAGCCTTGCTTTCGGAGGCCTTTCTGACGGGAGTCATTGATAAGGCTGGGAATGTTAATTTAATGGCCGCCACTTCACGGGTCCGCGAAGGAGCGCATGGCGGGGAGTATGTCCTCGTGTGGGGTGCTGAATCCGAATCAGGCGAAGATATCGTCATTACCCGCGTGGATGTTGATAACTTGCTGCGCGCCAAGGCCGCCATCTACGCAGGTTTTAGCATCCTTGCGGATACGGTCGGAGTCCCGCTTGAAATGACGGACCGTGTTTTGGTGGGCGGCTCGTTCGGAAAATATATCAACGTGGAAAAGGCCGTACAGATCGGCTTACTACCTGATATGGATTGGAGCCGATTTGAATTTCTTGGCAATACATCGGTGAAGGGTGCGTATGCGGCTCTGCTCGATTGGCGTATGCGTGACCGAATTACAGAGATCGCGAAACGTATGACTTATGTTGAACTCTCTGCGGATAACAGCTTTTACGATGCATTTACATCTGCATTATTTTTGCCGCACACGGATATGAGCAGGTTCCCAAGTGTTGCGGAAGCGTTGGCAAAAAGTAATTAGTAATTGGTAAGTACCATTTACCAATTACCCCGGATAAGACAATCATAGATTGGAGGAACAATGTACATCATTGGCGAAAACATTCACATCATTTCTGAAAAGGTCAAGGAGGCGTTGACCAACCGTGATAGCGAGTTCTTCATGGACCTGGCTGTGAGGCAGGTGGAAGCAGGCGCGAAAGCCGTGGACATTAATCTCGGTCCGCGCAAGAAGGATTTTGCCGAGGTATTCCCCTGGATCATAAAAGCGGTCGAACAGGTTGTTGACGTGCCGCTCTCAATTGATACGACCAATGTGGACGGTATGGAAGCCGCGCTGCAAGCCATCACCAAGGCGCAGCCGATCCTGAACTCCACTTCAGCTGAACCAGAACGTCTGGCGAAAATTCCTGCACTTGCGAAAAAATACAACGCGAAAGTCATTGCGTTGACGATGGGCACGAGCGGCATTCCGGTCGAGGCAGATGCGCGCGTCAACATCGCCGTTGAGACTCTCATCCCGCACATGATGGAGATCGGCTTCAATATGAGCGACCTCATCATTGATCCGCTTGTATTGACCACCAGCGGTTGCCAGCAATATTGTCCGCATCTCATTGAAACCGTACGCATGTTGCAATATGCATGGGACCCCGCGCCGCAGATTTCAGTTGGCTTGAGCAATGTTTCCAACGCCGTGCCAAATGAAAATCGTCCGCTCATTAACCGCGTGTATCTCTCCATGTTGATGGGCGTCGGTTTGCAGATGATGATCGCCAATCCATTCGACAAGGAACAGAATGACGTTATCCGCTGGATCGAAACCAAGGATACGTCCACCTCACTGGCGCGGGTCTATAACAAGATCGCCGAACGCACCGCAAACAGCGAAGAGCCGCAGATGGAAGACTTCGATATGAAAGACCCCGATCAGTCTGCCATTTGGAAGACCACACAAATTTTGTTGAACAAGGTCATTTACGCGGATGCGTATTTGAATAACTAGACGATGATAGACCATAGACGGTGGACCGTTTCACTGTCCATTGTCCACGGTCCATCGTCAGTAAAGGAGTTCCCATGCCAATTTTTACCCCCGGCCGCCGCTGGCAACCAGCTTACTCGCCTTTCAAGAACGAGCCACTCAGCCATAAGTTGATGGAGGATTTCGAGTACGCGATCAAAGGTCCTCTCTTTGGCTGTCGCATGTGCGGAAATTGTTTATTACAGGAAACAGCCTTCATCTGTCCCATGGAATGTCCGAAAGGACTACGCAATGGACCATGCGGAGGTTCCACCCCCGAACATTGTTACGTGGACAAGACCCGTCCGTGCATTTGGTATAAGATCTATGAGCGCTCCGTTGCCATGGGGCGCGAAGAGAAATTGCTTGAAGTCCTTCCGCCGTTGGATTGGGAGAAAGTTGGTACGGAAACATGGCACGATGTTGCCAACTGTATCAAAGTCAACGGCTCGGGCAAGGTAATGAAGAGTCTCATCCTCAACCAAGGTGAGAACCGCTGGAAGACATGGGACCTGGTCTTTCGCAAAGTGAGACAGCCCGACTGGTGGAAGGGGGATGACCAATATCACGCTCCTGCCAACCCCGAACCTGTTTCCGATCTGGAGAGAGGGTTCAAGTCTGGTGAATTCGTCGTCGCGTGCGAGATCGCACCTCCGCTGGGCATGTCCACCAAAAAACTGATCGAGAACATTAACCTCGTCAAGCCGTATGTGACCGCCATCAACTTCACCGACAACGCCTCCGCTACTCCGCGCATGACTTCGTGGGCGTGCAGTAAGTTCGCAATTGACAATAAAGCCGAACCTGTCATGCAGATCGCCGCACGAGACAGGACTCGTGCCAGTTTGCAGGGCGAAATCCTTGGTGCCACAGCCATGGGTGTGCGCAACGTATTGTGCATCACCGGCGACAGCCCCGTCCTCGCCCCGCAGCCGCGCGGACGCATGGACATCAACGACATGGATGCCATCCAGATGTTGTGGATCCTGCGCCGTATGCGCGATGAAGGCCACTACCTTGACGGGCGCGAGATCAAATTCCCGCCGAAATTCTTCCTTGGAGCAGCAGCATCTCCCTTTGCGTCTGAACCGAAATTCCAGGCCATCCGTGAACACAAAAAGGTCAACGCCGGCGCGCAGTTCTTCCAGACCAATCTCGTCTACGATATCGAACGTATGGAGCTTTGGTTGAATGAACTTGCCAAGCGTAATATCCTCGACAAGGTCTATATCATGATCGGCATCACACCGCTCAAGAGTTTCAAGATGAGCAAGTTCATGACCCAGGTCCCCGGCGTGGTCGTTCCGCAGCCCATCCTCGACCGCATGGAGGCCGCAGACAAAGCCGGCAATCCTCAGGAAGAAGGCGTGCAGATCGCCCTCGAACTTATCAAGAAGATCAAGAGCTATGAGAAGCAGGGCATTCATGGTCTGCACATCATGCCTGTGGGCTGGGAAGATATTGTCCCGCGCCTTGTTACCGAAGCCGGCTTATTGCCAAAAGGATTCATCCAGCCTGAACCAAAACCTGAATTCAAAGGTGAAAAAGTCCCAGCATAAAAACAAGCGTAGTAACGACTCCCTCGTAGAGCGAGTCGTTACTTGTTCGACACTTTTGACACCTGATACTTTCGACACATTACCTCGGAGAGAACATGTTTCCTGAACAGATCAAAACGTTTCGTGAAATGGTGACACTCAAAGACGGAGCATATATCCTCCTGCGCCCCATGATCCCGGATGATAAACAACGTCTCATTGAATACTATTCCGCAGTGAGCGAAGAGGATTTGCGTTATTTCCGTGACTACGTCAAAAACCCGCAACTAATCCAGGAGTGGTGCGACCATCTTGACTATGGAAAAGTCCTGCCGCTGTTGGCTTTGTCAAAAGACCGCGTGGTGGGGAGTGCATCCCTGCATTTCTTTGACGGTCCCAAACGTCATGTCGGCGAGATGCGCCTCTTCCTTTCCAAGGATTTTCGCAAGCGTGGACTTGGCATGAAGATGATCCGCGCCATGATAGACCTGGCCCGCAAACAGGGATTGAGCATCCTGACGGCTGAGATCATCACCGACTTTACAAAATTCGTCAAAGCCTTCGAACTTTTGGGCTTTAAGTCCATGTGTGTATTGGATGATTACTTCATGTTCCCCGATGGCGATCTATGTGACATCGTTTTAATGATGATGCATCTGCGCACCAAAACGGACGAATTTTAACACCGGTCGAATAACGATCTTATATCGAGTGCCGTATGTCGTTGCGTACTGTAATAAAGAAGGCAACCGGACAGGATGTGTATACCTGCCAATCGTGCAATGATTGTGACATTGGCGCACGCGAAGATATGGACATCCCCTTGTCGAGTCTGATCCAACTGGTTCTGCTCAATGACGAAGAAGCGCTTGAATGCCGCACCCTTTGGTCTGATTCTGTATTGGAGGCATCCCGCGGCGCCTGCAAGCGCGGACTTGACTTACATGCAGTGCTGCTGGCCCTTCGGGAAGAATATAAAAAAAATCCTGATATTTGAAAAAAATTATCCCAACCCCAAACTTGCAGCCAGCGCCTCCGCATCTTTTTCATCATGCGGGCATTCTACATTAGCGTATAACTCCCATGTCTCCACATGAGTTGCCGATGCCTGCGGCGCGATGGTTGTGATGGGCGCAAGGGTTTCCAGCTCCAGAAATTGCTCGT
Organism: Chloroflexota bacterium; assembly: GCA_016219545.1. Lineage (GTDB taxonomy): Bacteria > Chloroflexota > Anaerolineae > Anaerolineales > Villigracilaceae > Villigracilis. The sequence continues at coordinate 42,820 of JACRMH010000022.1, forward strand.
CACAAAAACATTCGCTTGAACTGCCGAGATCGTAATAAGCAGATCGCTTTTCGTATTTAGCACGCTTAACAAATAAAGTATTATTCAGCCAGTAAGCCAGCCATCCGCGTGGATTGGGGAAACCGACTTTGAATGGCGATCCCATTTTAGCTTGTACCAAAATATAGTTTTGTCCAAAAGACACATTTGGATCGGATGGATTTGAATACGGCCACAACGCCAGTGAACGGTTTGGCAGCACCCCTGTATCTTCCACTGTCTGCGGCAGGACCGCAACTCCCCCCGGCTTAAATTGCGTGATGGTCCACGGTGCACAGGTCACATCCCATAGATTGCGATTGGTTAAACGGTGGGTGAGGGTCACTTTCGGCGCATCACCATGCAGGCAAACTTCAATGGATTTTTGCAGACCTGTTTTCATTTCAACATTCTGTGTCATCAAATATCCATTTTCCACAGGTGTAATGTCAACGGGAGAATCATCGGGCATATAAGTCCGGTTGACATCTTCCGGCGCATGCCACAGACGATGTCCGCCGTAGAAATGATACGTACCGACGCCGGGCGTTTCATTTACAAAATCAGGCAGTTCCGCCAGTAAATTTTCTCCGCCCGCAAAACTTAAAGACAGTATACGCGGCCCAACAGAACGTGAGATCAACAACTGCAATGATCCATTTTTCAACGAAACACATTCCTGACCCATAAAATCCACAAGTTCCATTAGCACTAACTCCAATTATTTTTGAGTGTAAAACCAGCCTTTTTAGTTTGCAAGTGTAATCCAACTTGCAGCCATTGGAAAAAGTTTGGATGTGAAATTTCAAAGTAAAATCACGTACAAACTTATGCACCCAAAAGATTTAGTGGTTCAAACTTTTCGTCAGCGCTTCAACCGCGAACCCGAGCATCTTGCTCTGGCGCCTGCACGCGTTAATCTCCTGGGCGAACATGTGGACTACAACGATGGCTTGGTCCTGCCTGCCGCCATTGACCGGGCAACTTATATCGCGTTCTCTCAAGCGAACTCGGATCATTCCACCCTGATCGCTGGTGACTTTGCCAAAGAGGTTTCTTTTACACTGAAGAGTGTTTCTGCCAAAAGCAATGCCGGGGGTGCTCCATTGCCAGATTGGGCTCTGTACCCGGCCGGGGTGGCGTGGGCATTGAACGAAGCCGAGTTGGAAGTCTCTGCGCTTGATGCTGTATATTCGTCTAATGTGCCGCGCGGGGCCGGGTTGAGTTCGTCCGCTTCGGTTGAGATGGCTTTTGTCATTGCATGGCAGACTCTGGGTGGCTGGACTCTGCCTCCCATGCAGCGCGCATTATTGGGGCAAAAAGCCGAGAGCAAATACGTGGGGGTAGATTGCGGGATCATGGACCAGTTCGCTTCGGCCTGTGGTGTGGCAGATCACCTGCTCGTGCTCGATTGCCGTTCGCTCGAATGGCAGACTTTTCCCATCCCCAGGAATATTGCCATCGTAATTGCGGATACATCCGTGCGGCGTAAGCTGACCTCCAGCGGCTACAACGAAAGGCACCGGTCCTGCGAAGAGGCTGTGAAGATTCTGGCCGAGAACCTGCCGGGAATCACGGCGCTGAGAGATGTCAGCGTGGACGATTTCAATCGGCTTTCCGATCAGCTTCCAGTTATGGTCGAGAGGCGCGCCCGGCACGTTATCGAAGAAATGGAGCGCACAAGGCAGTCCGTCCGACTTCTTGATCTGGGAAGGTTCCGCGAATTCGGAAAGATCATGAACGAGTGTCACGTCAGCCTGCGTGATTTGTATGAAGTTTCCATCCCTGAATTGGACAAGATGGTGGAGATCGCGCAGAGCCTGCCGGGCTGTTTTGGCGCGCGCCTGACCGGAGCCGGGTTCGGGGGCTGTACTGTGAACCTGGTCGAAAAAAACTCCGCCAAAAATTTTGCTGAAGAACTGACCGCCCGATATCAGCGGGCAACAAATTTGAAGCCTGAGATCTATATCTGCCGCGCTTCAGAAGGGGCGAGAATTATTTAGGATGTGTGGGTGGAATAGCGGAATAATGGTCGCCAAAAATTTCTTGTAATCCCGTGAACTTTCTTTAACCAAAAATTGTACGCTGCAAGGTCATTGCGTCTTATCTTGTTTGGACTCAATTTCCTTTATTCGAGATTCGAGCGCATTCATCCGGCGGAATAAAAGAATTCCCACCCAAATGATGACCATTAGTATCCCAACAATCAGGGCCATGGTTATGAAAATAATTATGGTTTCACCAAGTCCGATGTTCATAAGGGTATCTCCTTTTGCTAATCCTGATGGGTAGAATTTGATTCGACATGCATTGGCAAGATCATTCACGTTCAATATCATTGAGGGATTGAATTGCATCAATAATATCTGTATCTGAGACCAGGTTGTGATGATGTGGTTCTCAGTATTCACAATTCTCAACTGTGCTTTACAAGGAAATCCATCAATACCGCATTGAATTTTTCCGGCCATTCTGCTGGAAGTCCATGATGTGCATCGGGGATGACAACGAGCTGCGCATTGGGGATTCGTTTTATATACCCTTCCTTGAATGAGACCGGTGTGTAGTCCTGGTCTGCCGTTAAGATGAGCGTCGGGCAATTAATGGATCCCAGCTTGTCCATCACAGTCCAGTTGACCATGGCGCGCATCGCGGTCAGATAAGCCCTCGAATCGTTCTTTGCCCAATTTTCAACGAAGGTCTTTCGCAATGATGCATTTTCTTCTCTTGGAAAGAGATTCTTGCTCAAAATTTCCCCGATCTTGCGCATGCCAAATAAGCGCACAACGGTAAATCGTTGCCAGACTCCCATCCTGTCCTTGAAAGTGCGGATCACGACCTCGGGTCCGCTGTTCACAATGGTCATCGTTTTTACCAGCGACGGGAGATCGGTGACAAGTTGGAAGGCGATACACCCGCCCAATGAGAGTCCCACCACATGCGCTGATCCGATCCCCAATGACTTAAGCACGGTGGCGGCATCGGAAGCGAACATGGGCAGGCTGTACGGACCGGCCGGCTTATCGGACTGTCCGTGACCTCGCAGATCGAATGTGATCACCTGGTAAGTTTTGGAAAACTCCTTCACCTGCAATTCCCAATCCGGTGTGCTCGATCCCAGACCATGAATGAAGAGCAATGGTTGACCTTTGCCGTGGACTTCATAATATAAATTGGCGTTGTTGGATTGTATTTTGGACACGAAACTTTCTCCTTGAAACTGGAATGTGCGATTATGCCATGGTCCGCCTTCATCGCTTCGATCTATTGAATAACATATTTATATGATCTTCATAACTTATTTTTATCATTCGCACAGGCGTTTCAAAATATTCCACCGCAGATCAGGATATTGAAGTCACGTCAATTTTTGGGCTGCTTCGTGCATACCAATGCGCCCGCGAATTTCTACCGAAATAATATCTCCATTTACGTCATTCGTAAAAAGCAGACGGTTGAACGACATTTCCGTGAAAAAGAATTCTTTAGGGGATAGCGGGGCAATTTCTGCGCGCGGTCCATTTCCGTATTGATAGAAGAAATGATCATCTTCATGGGTGATAATGATTTTATTTAAAGTATTTGTTTCATAAACTCCTTCATATCGGGCCAGAATATTTGATGGCAACACTATAAGTGTTGGTTCTTGGTATGGCTGCCCAATAACCGATGCAGCAATCTTGAATGCTAACTTCTGCGGGCTTACCCCGCCATTATTAGAAAGGACAGCCACAAAAACACGGTTGTCAGGCAATCGCATTGTATGGGACCTGAAACCTTGTATTCCACCACTATGTTCTATTACTCTATGTCCTGCATATTCCGAAATCATCCACCCAAAACCATATGCGGTGGGAGAACCGTCCAGAAGATGGTATGAAATATGGGCTTGTTTTAGTGATTCAGGTTTGAGCAATTTCTCCGTGTATAAAGCGGTATCCCATAAAGCTAAATCATCCACAGTAGATGCTAATGCACCGGCCGCATAAGGTTGCGTCATGCTTATGTAAGCCGCATTCGTAAATCCATTTGGACTCTTGTCGTATCCCGCAACACGTCGCGGAATTACCTGTAAAGGGTCGTCATAATAGGACTGTTTCATTTCTAAAGGTTCAAATATATTCTTCTGGACAAATTGTCCATAGGTCTGACCGGTTACTTTTTCAATAATGGCTCCCAAGAGAATGTATCCTGAATTATTGTAAGCCCAACGTTTTCCAGGTGCAGAAAGCATAGGCTGGTGCTTGAAAAAATCCACCAATTCTTGAACCGTGAAATCTTTCCTCCATAAGGGAATCCACTCTGGCATGGATGTATAACTTTTAATGCCGGAAGTATGCGTGAGGAGATGTTTTACAGTGATGAGATAGTCGTGAGTGGGGTAGTCAGGCAGAAACTTTGAAATCGAGTCATCGAAAGATAATTTACCTTGCTCAGCCAACATGAGTATGGCAACGGCAGTAAATTGTTTTGTAACCGAACCGATACGAAAAACCATATCAGGCTCGATTGGCACATCAAGTTCAAGATTAGCCATGCCATGACCTTTACGGAAAACGGTCTTGCCATCCTTGACTACTATTACCGCAACTCCAGGTTGGGCTGGCTTATAGGATTCCTGTATCAACGTATCTATTGTCTGGGTCAGATGATTGTCGGGTTGCATACATGGTTTCCCTTTTATTTGGATTTGTTATATCGGCAAGCACTCAACGTTTTGCGTTCGCGGACGCATGGCGTGTGGGCGGGTGTGGATTCTGGCTGGGAGCAGAAAGAACTCGAAGCGAGGAAAATGTTCGGCACGAGGCCTGATCAGGGTTTGCGCGCTTTGATAAATGACGATTTCTTTTCAAGTAATGATTTTAGCCTCTGGAAGAATGATCAGTAGCTCAACAAAATACCCACTTATTAATGCAATCAATCCAATTGAAACGAAAATGAAAATAAATATTAGATAACTTGGTAGTAATGCTATTGGCATGAGACCAACTGTGAAGCTCAGACCATTTACAAGTGACCACTTAAGCGAACCTGCTATTTTTCTTTTTAGAGAAACCCATTGGCAGAAGCCCATGAACATACCAGCCCCAGTAAATGCCCCAATCACTTGAACTGCTCCGTAAACCATATAATATTTGAAATCAAATATCGGAAGAAAAGAGAGTAACTGAAAAGAAACAAAACCACCAATACTAAAACCGACCAGTGAGGCTAAAATCCAACCATTTGTTATTTTTATTTTATCGCTTATTACGCCCCACTGCCCGATGCCTATAAACAAACCGACTAAAAGTAAAGTTGATAGAAAAAATTCATAATCTCCATCATCACTTGCAGAAGGCGCAACTTCACGAAGATTATGAAGAAATTCTCCCAGCACCCCGGCCAACGCAATAGCAATGCAAATGCTAATTGAGACAACGGTAACCCAAAGTAACAAAAATGATGAGATGTACTTATCTATTTTCAACATAATTTTTCCAAAGCCAGAAATGTTCAGCGCGAAGCGTGATCAGGTTTTGCACACTTTGTTAGACTGTGTCTTCTCATGGAATATCTATAACAGGTGACCAAACTGTCATATCCATATCAGTTGGGGCACTAACTGTAAATGGAGCACCACCACTAAAAATGAATAGATAAATGACCCTTTTAAATTCTGCTTCTTCTCCCATATAAATCAGTGCATTGGAATCTGGCGACCAGGATAAGTTGGTGTATTTTCTACCTTTTTCTGAAATTTCCATTATGTTGCCAGTCATAAATTCTAAAATCGTTACATCACTCTTGTTTTCATCGCCGTAAATTATGCCGATGCGCTTCCCATCTGGTGACCAGACTGGAGATTCAATCACACTTGCTTTACCGAGTTTGTAAATAAGGTGAGGATCATTGCCATCGTCCTCTACGGCCCATAGTTCCGTATTTTTATCAGCATCTTGTTGATAAAAAGCAATTTCGTTCCCATCGGGTGACCAACTTGGGAATGAATTATGTTTCTTGTTTTCTGCTGTAACATTTCTCAAGTTGTTTCCGTTCGTATTCATCAGCCATATATTGTTCCCGGAGGGATCTTGTGATGAAAAAGCGATGGCTTTCCCGCCGGGCGACCATACAGGCACAACATTTTGAGACTCAAGGTCTTTTGTTAAATTTGTAATCTGATGACTTTGGATATCCAAACGTTGAATAGTTCCACTTTTGCCATCTTCATTTTGGTAACCAATGACCAAATAACGATTGTCTGGAGACCATGATAACCCGGAGACAGGTTCAAGGTATTTTGATGTCAAAATTGACATCTTACTGGTTTTCAAGTCAAAAAGGCGCAATTGGAGACCGCCATCTTCACCCAGAACAACAAATTGGTAGGCAATATACCGCCCGTTAGGGGACCATATAATGCTCGTTACCAATCCATAATCATGATTCGTTAAACGTTTTCGACCTGACACATCCGGTTTGATAATAGAGATATTTGTGCATAACCCTTCACAGTTAAAATCCATATAAGCGAACCAGCCGGGAAGGCTGGAAAACGGATACTCAGTTGGAGTAGGTGTTGGAGTATTTGTCGGGGGCGGAGTTGGTGTAACAGTAGAGGTTGGTGTTGGTGTGTTGGTTGGAGTTGATGTAGGAGTATTTGTTGCTGTTGGGGTTAACGTAGGTCCGAACACTTGACCAGGTCCGCACGAAGAGACAATAAAACTGACCAAAAATAGAAACGTAAAAAAGTTTTTTTTCATAAACGCAAATTCTCCCTTTAACAAGATTCTATTGATTATGCCGACAAAACCGCCCAGCAGTTTACACTAACGTACAGGCGGGCGTGGACTCTGTTCGGGAGCAGGAAAAACTCAAAGTGAGGAAAATGCTTGACGCGAAGCGTGCCGCAGAATCCCCAGCGTCGGCTGCACGCTTTGTTGGGCGTTTTCGTGTTTTACAGAACGTTGGCTGGTGGAAAGTAAACATGCTCTACGAATCACAAAATTTTACCAAGTTATTGATTGTTGAAAGGCTTACCAGTTTTGAACGGATATTTTGGAAAGGGTTGAAAATACTCGCATTTAACATCATCTCGCTCCCATTGGGCATTTATGTACTTTGCAGGGTCGGACACAATATCTGACCACGTTACATCTGGAAAAATAAGAACATCCCAATGGTCAATGTCCCATGTGCCAAAAACCTTTTGGTCTGGTAACCAAATTAATATACCTTCTGGGTCATAGCCATCACAATCCGCAACCAAATTTATGGCGGGGACAGAATAATAACCTTCTTCTCCAGCATGTGGGTCTTTTTTTGCGAGTGGTGACTCTTCCGAGTCAATATAGACTTCACCAAGAGAGAGTTCATCAAATGATAACAAAGAAATTTGACCAGGTTCGCATTCATCTGTGTCATAACTTAATTGTTCGCCACTTTTCAAGAAGGAAACTAAATCTTGCGGAAACAACTTTTCGTCCATATTTACACCATCCTGTTACAGATTGTTGTTTTGAAGAAAACGCCCAACGGTTTGCGTTACTTGCGGGTGGGCGGGCGTGGATAAAACTCCGAGAGCAGGTTTCTGCTTGGGCGTAGAAAAAAGCCCGAAAATGCCGCAGAATCCCACCCGTCAAGTGCACGTTTTGTTAGGTGGCGATTTTTTGTTGACCAAAGTTTTTAACCTCAGGATAAATTATAAGAGGTTCTACGAAATAGCCACTAATGAGGGCTATCAAGATAGAAAAAATGATAAAAGGATTTATCCAAGCAATTGGATTTATTGTTGAAAAAAAAGAAAAAGAAAATGGGACTAGAGAAATTGACAAAATGCCGATTACGAAACTTACACCAGTTACGAGTGACCACTTAAGTGAGCCTGCTATTCTTCCTTTTAGAGAAACCCATTGACATACGCCCGTGAACATGCCAGCTCCCATAAAGGTTCCGATCATCTGAATCCATCCATCGTAATCATAAATGCCAAGATTTGACAATATTCCTTCTACGAAAGCAAAAATAAAAAATGAAATGAAGCTCCCAACAAAAAAACCAAATAATGTGGCAAGAATCCAACCGTGAGATTTTTTTATTTTAGTGTTTAGTACAACCCATTGCCCGAACCCCATAAACAACCCAACTAAAAATATTATTGATAAAGTGCCTTCAGTAAATCCGTCATTTGTTGCTGAAGGTGGCAAACCATTATTAGTGTAGAGGAAATCCCCTAGTGGCGCGGCAATCAAAATGGCAAGGCAAATACTGATTGAGACAACAGTGAGCCAGAGTAAGAAAAATGATGAAATGTGAGTTTTGATTTTGAACATAATTTTCGGATTAGCCACCTAACGGTTTGCGTTACCCGCGTTGGGGCGGGCGGCGGGACGCCGTCCGACTGGAAAAATGCTGAGGCGTAGAAAAAGGCTTGGAATCGCGCCAGACTCCCCAGCGTCGGGTGCACACTTTGTTAGGCGAACTGCTTGTAAACAGACCACTTTTTGTCTTCCTCAACGTAATACTGGATTTCGTGAGACGAAAACTTACTGCGAACATCAATGACAACTTTTTCAACCATTTGCGAATCTTTTGTGTAAAAAACGAACTCACGCATTCCACCTGTTGTAATTGATAAGACCAGTATTGAAGCCTTATCCTTTTCTAACTGAACACTTAATTCGTCTTCAATTTGATTTAGGGATGCTGTTTCTTCATTTGTAGGCAGCCCTACTTCATTTGGTGCTAACAAAGGAATTGCAAACCCAACGCGATATGCAAATTCTGGATTTGATGAAAGTTGTTTTGCGGATGTATTTCGACGCACAATCATCGGCTTTCCATTGTTTTGCCCTTGAAGAATTGACCATTTTGACTCGGATGGATATTCTCCTGGCTTCTTTAGAAAAGAAAACATAAAATCTCCTGCCTGTTTAGTTTTGGCTTTCTCGTAACTTGCTATCGGCTTTGAAAACACAAATTTGTGGATATGATTCGATTGTCATTCGGCGTACTAAATTTTGCAAGGGTTCGCCTAACTATGTATTACGTGGAAACTTTCTGTGTAATTCCCCTCTATGGGGTCTTATGCGTACATTTTCCAGATATGCCCCTGATTTGGGGTGTTATGCGTAACATTTCCATATAACCACCCCCAACAGGGTATTATGCGGAACGTACTTCCCCGATAATACAACCAACCCAATCATCTGGCAACCTTCAACTTTCAACCTGTAACCTTCAACATGTAGCGGTAAAATCAATCCATGACCATTCGAATTGTATTCATGGGTTCGCCCGAATTTGCATTGCCGACTCTTTCTGCGTTGGCGAGATCATATCAAGTAGTTGGCGTCATCACCCAGCCAGACCGCGCCTCGGGGCGTGGACGTGAATTGAAAGCCCCGCCGGTCAAAACTCTCGCGCTTGAATTAAACCTTCCGATCATGCAGCCAGAAAAATTGCGCGCGCCCGAAGCCATGGAGCGACTCCGCGCATGGGCGCCAGACCTGATCGTGGTGGCCGCTTTTGGGCAGATCCTAAAAAAGGATGTGCTTGAACTTCCGCGTTATGGCTGCATCAACGTTCATGCTTCCTTGCTTCCGCGTTGGCGCGGCGCGGCTCCCATCAATGCCGCGATCTTACATGGTGATGAAGAAACGGGCGTGACCGTGATGCAAATGGATGTGGGACTCGACACAGGCCCCATGTTGGTGAAGAAGTCCATCCGCATCAAACCGGACGATACAGCTGGTTCTGTTACATCGGCATTATCCACGCTGGGAGCGGACCTGCTCATCGAGTCCCTGCCCGATATACTCTCCGGCAAACTGACAGCACAGCCCCAGCCCGCAGAGGGCGCGACTTATGCTCCAATGCTAAAGAAAGAAGATGGCTTGCTGGATTTCAATCACACTGCTATTGAATTGGAGCGGCGTGTGCGAGCGATGAATCCGTGGCCGGGTGCGTGGTTTGAGTGGAAGGGGAGTCCGCTCAAGGTGATGCGCGCTTCAACTGTCAGCGTTGAAAAAAGATTGGTGAGCGGAAGCAGGCTCATCGTCGAGGGCAGACCCGCTGTTATGTCTGCGGATAGCGTGTTGATTCTGGATGAAGTCCAACCGGCTGGCAAGAAGATTATGTCTGGAAAATCCTTCCTCGCTGGCGCAAGAGATTGGGAATCTTTGTAGTACCTTTTCCATGTGAAATGGGTTATAGTTCGTAAATCTTATCTTTGGAGAAAATAATGTTCAATCTAAAAGTTTTTCTGGCTGAATTTGTTGGCACATTTGCGTTGGTGTTCGTCGGTGCGGCCGCAGGAATTATCAATGCTGGACCCATCGGCGTGGGGCTTGCATTTGGTTTCACGCTGGCGGTATTCTTTTACGCTTATAGCAATATTTCCGGTATGCATGTCAACCCGGCTGTGACCTTTGGGCTTGCATTGAATGGGACCGTCAAATGGGGACAGGCCTTTTTCTATTGGATCGCGCAGTTTGCGGGTGCCATCCTCGCTGCCTTTGTTCTGCAAAGAATGTTGATGGCTGTTGACCCGACTTTGACCATTGAAGCGGGCGGGACCGTTGGCGCGCTGACAGCTTCAGCCCCCGTATTTGCAATGATATTTGAAGCCATCTTAACTTTCTTCCTTGTTACTGTGTTCTTGCATACGGCTGTTGACGGTAAAGGCGGCGCGTTTGCAGGCTGGGCAATCGGTATGACTCTCGCCGCTGCTGTTATGGTCGGCGGACCGTTCACTGGCGGGTCATTGAACCCTGCGCGCACATTTGGTGTGGCTCTCTTTGCGAAACCCGCGATCTCAGATGTTTACACTTACGTGATCTATTTCCTGGGACCGCTGCTCGGCGCTACATTTGCCACCCTCATGTTTAAATTCTTCTCCCAGTCAGAAGATGAGTTCGAGGAATATGAAGAAGTCGTTGTGGAAGAAATCGAAGTCATTGAAGCAGTCCCTGCAGAGGAAGAGGAAGTTCCGGTGAAGGCGAAGAGATCTGCCGGACGGAAAAAAGCGAAATAGTAATCTGTTCAAGAAAATAAAGGATTAATAGTCCCCGTTTACAGCGGGGACTATTTGTTTATAAGAAGTTTTTTTGGGAAGTTGTATAATTTGAATGTATAAAATTAAACATTTAGGCGTCAGGATAATACAAAAGGAGATTCTTATGGCTAAGATAAAACAACTGACAACGACTCGAACCCCACTATTAAACAGGATTTAATGTGTTTCGGCAGGTAATTTTGAGTATTTACTTTACAACCCCAAATATGATAAGGAGAATAAAATGAGCGAAGAAAGCAAGTGCCCGGTCACAGTCAAAGCTGGCAGCACTTCAGCCAGCCGAGGTACATCCAACCACGATTGGTGGCCCAATCAACTCAACCTAGGCATCCTGCACCAGCATGCGCCGGCTTCCAACCCGATGGATCCCGATTTCAACTACGCAAAAGAATTCAAGAAGCTCGACCTGGCAGCGGTCAAGAAGGACCTTGCCAAGTTGATGACCGATTCGCAGGAATGGTGGCCCGCTGACTGGGGTCACTATGGCGGGCTGATGATCCGTATGGCCTGGCACAGCGCGGGCACTTATCGCACTGCGGATGGACGCGGCGGTGGGGGCAGAGGCAATCAGCGTTTTGCGCCTCTCAACAGCTGGCCCGATAACATCAGCCTCGACAAGGCGCGCCGCCTGCTCTGGCCCATCAAACGCAAATATGGCAACAAACTCTCCTGGGCTGACCTGATGATCCTGGCGGGCAACGTGGCGCTGGAGTCGATGGGATTTAAGACCTTCGGTTTCGGCGGGGGACGCGCCGACATCTGGCAGCCCGAAGAAGATATTTACTGGGGCAACGAAGAAACCTGGCTTGGCGACAAACGTTACAGCGGCGAACGCGATCTGGAAAATCCGCTGGCAGCCGTGCAGATGGGCTTGATCTACGTCAACCCCGAAGGTCCCAACGGCAAGCCTGATCCTGTCGCTTCGGGCATAGATGTGCGTGAGACTTTTGCCCGCATGGCGATGAACGATGAAGAAACCGTCGCGCTCGTTGCCGGCGGACATACCTTCGGCAAGGCGCACGGCGCAGGCGACCCGAAACTGGTCGGACGCGAACCCGAAGCCGCCCCGCTGGAAGAAATGGGCTTGGGATGGAAGAACAGCCTCGGCAGCGGTGTGGGTGTCCACACCACCTCCAGCGGTATCGAAGGCGCCTGGAAGCCCAACCCCACCCAATGGGATATGGGCTACTTCGACATGCTCTTCGGCTACGAGTGGGAACTGGTCAAAAGCCCGGCTGGCGCTCAACAGTGGCAGGCTAAGAACGTCAAGCCTGAACACATGATTCCCGACGCGCACGACCCGTCGAAGAAACATGCGCCGATGATGACCACCGCCGACCTGTCGCTGCGCTTCGACCCGATCTACGAACCCATCGCGCGACGTTTCCACAAGAATCCCAAAGCATTTGCCGACGCTTTCGCCCGCGCCTGGTTCAAACTGACGCACCGCGATATGGGTCCCAAAGTCCGCTACCTCGGACCGGAAGTCCCGAAGGAAGATTTGATCTGGCAGGACCCGCTCCCCGCCGTCAATCACAAGCTGATCGGCGCGAAGGATGTTGCCGCACTAAAGAAGGATATTCTGGCTTCGGGTCTTTCTGTGTCGGAGCTGGTTTCTACCGCCTGGGCTTCGGCGTCCACCTTTAGAGGATCGGACAAGCGCGGCGGCGCTAATGGCGCGCGCATTCGCCTCGCTCCGCAAAAGGACTGGGAAGTCAATCAGCCTGCGCAACTGGCGAAGGTGCTCAAGACTCTGGATCGCACTCGGAAAGAGTTCAACAGCGCCCAGTCGGATGGAAAGAAAGTCTCAATGGCTGATTTGATCGTGCTGGGTGGCTGCGCGGCGGTCGAAGCGGCAGCCAAGGCGGCTGGTCACGTGGTAAAAGTACCCTTCATGCCCGGACGTGTTGACGCCTCGCAAGCTCAGACCGATGTGGAATCATTCGCCGTGCTTGAACCCGAAGCGGACGGTTTCCGCAACTACCAGAAGACGACCTACACCGTCTCCGCCGAGGAGATGCTTGTGGACAAGGCGCAACTCCTGACCCTCAGCGCCCCCGAGATGACCGTGCTCGTTGGCGGTTTGCGTGTGCTCGGTGCCAACGTTGGTGGAACACATCATGGCGTGTTCACCAAACAGCCTGGCAAGTTGACTAACGACTTCTTCGTCAACCTGACCGACATGGGCGTTGTCTGGCATCCCACTTCGGAAGACGCCGATACTTTCAGTGCCCACGATCGCAAGACCGGCGAAGTCAAGTGGAGCGGCACCCGCGTGGATCTGGTCTTTGGCTCCAACTCACAGTTGCGCGCGCTCGCCGAGGTCTATGCCCAGGATGATGCGAAGGAAAAGTTCGTGCGCGACTTTGTCGCCGCCTGGAACAAGGTCATGAACCTTGACCGCTTCGACATCGCTTAACCGCGTGAAGGTGCAGGTGATTACGTCCAGCCCATGTTGATCGAGAAAGTTGCAGAGTAGATTCAACCGTTCAACATTAGATGTTTTAGAATTCCCTGTCACATGGCAGGGAATTTTTGTTTTACAATTAAGCCAAGAGGTGAGCCATGAAAAAATACGTCGCAGCAATTGACCAGGGAACGACCAGCACTCGTTTTATTATTTTCGATCACGGTGGGAATGTGATTGCTGTAGACCAGAAGGAACATAAACAAATTTATCCCAAACCCGGCTGGGTGGAGCATGATCCGTTGGAGATCTGGGCGCGGACTCAGGAAGTGATGAGCGGGGCGCTGGGGAAATTCAGTGATGAGTTGTCAGTGGTCAGTGATCAGATCGCGGCGATTGGGGTGACGAATCAACGCGAGACGACGGTGGTGTGGGACAGGAAGACAGGTCAACCCGTTTACAATGCCATTGTCTGGCAGGACACGCGCACGGATGTGATCTGCAATGAGCTGGCGATAAACGGCGGGCAGGATCGTCTGCGTGAAAAGACAGGACTACCGCTTGCTACCTATTTCTCCGGACCCAAAATAAAGTGGATTCTGGATAACGTAGACGGCGCGCGCACGCGGGCCGAAAACGGGGAGTTGTTATTTGGCAATATTGATTCATGGATCATTTGGAATTTAACGGGGGAACATGTCACGGATGTGACGAATGCCTCGCGCACGCTATTGATGAATTTACATACATTAGATCGGGATGATGAGATCTTGAAGTTGTTGAATATCCCGCGCGAGATGTTGCCGAAAATAAAATCATCATCGGAAATTTATGGCACTGTAGGGGCGGGGTCTCCCCGCCCGAAACAGGGCGAGAGAACCTCGCCCCTACGCGGTATTCCCGTTTCCGGCGACCTCGGTGACCAGCAAGCCGCGCTATTTGGTCAGACCTGTTACAGCGCGGGCGAGGCCAAGAATACCTATGGCACGGGTTGTTTTATGTTGATGAATACAGGCGAGAAACCTGTAGCTTCCAAAGCGGGGTTATTGACCACGCTTGGATACAAGATCGGGAATCAAAAAGCTGTATATGCGTTGGAAGGGTCCATTGCCATCACGGGTGCGCTGGTCCAGTGGCTGAGAGATAACTTGGGACTGATCCAATCGTCGGCGGAAGTGGAGACACTGGCTGCCTCTGTCGAAGATAACGGCGGGATCTATTTTGTCCCAGCGTTTTCAGGGTTGTATGCTCCCTATTGGAAGTCCGATGCGCGTGGTGCGATCTTGGGGCTGACGAGGTTCGTCACCAAAGGCCACATTGCCAGAGCCGCACTCGAAGCAACGGCTTATCAGACCTGCGAAATTTTGGATGCAATGGAAAAAGATTCGGGAGTGAAGCTGACAGCGCTGAAAGTGGACGGCGGCATGGTCTTCAATGAATTGTTGATGCAGTTCCAGTCCGATATTTTGGACGTGCCTGTGGTGCGCCCCAAAGTGGCAGAGACCACTGCTCTCGGCGCGGCCTACGCGGCCGGCCTCGCCGTTGGCTTTTGGAAAGACTACGATGAGTTGCGCGCCAACTGGGGCAGGGACAAAGAGTGGACTCCTAAAATGTCAGCGGATCAGCGCAAGGGTTTATACTCTGGTTGGAAGAAAGCAGTCACGCGTACATTTGGTTGGGTTGAATGATTCTATCAACCACAAAGGGTCACAAAGGAACACAAAGTTTTTTACCTTTGTGACCCTTTGTTTCCTTCGTGGTTGAAGGTTTTGATAATGGAAGGAATGAAATGAACCGAAACGAAAATCTCTCTCAAATAAAATCGAACCCCGAAATTTCCGTGCTGATCGTTGGCGCGGGGATTAATGGCATTGGCACATTCCGTGATCTAGCGCTCAATGGCGTAGATGTGTTGCTCGTGGACCGCGCGGATTTTTGTTCCGGCGCGAGTGCGGCTTCTTCGCATATGGCGCATGGCGGCATCCGTTATTTGGAGAACGGCGAGTTTCGTCTCGTGCGCGAGGCGGTGGGGGAACGCAACCGTATGATCCAGAACGCGCCGCATATTGTCAGCCCGCTGCCGACAACCATTCCAATGTTTAAATATTTCTCCGGTTTATTTAACGCGCCGCTTAAGTTTTTGGGCTGGCTCGATAAACCATCGGAGCGCGGCTCTTTAATTATCAAACTTGGTTTGATAATGTACGATGCCTACACAGGCAAGAATCGCACTGTGCCGCGCCATCGTTTTATGTGGCGCAATGAATCGCTGAAGCGCTGGAAAGATTTGAATCCTGAGATCGTTAATACTGCCACCTATTATGACGGCTTGATCTCAAATCCTGAAAGACTCGCGCTTGAAATTCTTTTGGATGCCGAAGCGGACAACCCCAACGCGCGCGCCTTGAATTACGTCAGCATGATCGGCGGGAAGAAGAATACGGTCACTCTGCGCGATGAGTTGACCGGTGATACTTTTGAAGTCCACCCGAAACTGGTCATTAACGCCGCAGGCCCGTGGATCGACATTGCCAATGGCAGCCTGGGCTTTTCCACGCGTTTTATCGGCGGGACAAAAGGTTCGCACCTTGTTTTGGATAACCCTGAATTACGCGCGGCCATTGGTGGAAATGAATTTTTCTTTGAGAATAAGGATGGACGCATTGTGCTCATCTTCCCATTGCATGACCGCGTCCTGTTGGGCACGTCGGATATTAAGATCGAGAACCCGGATGATGCACGCTGCACCGACGAAGAAGTGGATTACTTCCTAGAATTGATCGCGCGTGTTTTCCCGTCCATCAAGGTGACCCGCGAGCAGATCGTTTTCCGTTTTACGGGTGTCCGTCCGCTGGGGAGCAGCGGCGCAAAGACCACGGGTCAATACAGCCGTGACCATCATATTCAAGTCTTGAACGGCGACTGGACGAATTTGGATTTCCCCTTCTATTCGCTGGTCGGCGGCAAGTGGACCTCCTTCCGCGCTTTCAGTGAACTGGTCACAGATAAGGCTTTGAATTTCCTGAATCTCAAGCGCCAAAAGTCCACCCATGATCTGCCCATTGGCGGCGGGCGCGGTTACCCGAAGAGCGAAGAAGATCGCAAAAAGCAGATCGAAGGGCTCGCCGCGTGGACCGGATTTAGTAAAGAACTTCTTGAGCATTTGTTTAAAAGATATGGCACACGCACCGAGGCAATTGCAGATTTCATGAAGCGCGGCGAAGATGCGCCGCTCAAGTCTCTGCCCGATTACACGCGCCGCGAGATCATGTTCCTGGCGCAATATGAAAAAGTCCGCCACCTGGATGACCTTCTCCTGCGGCGCACCATGCTGGCTATGCTCGGTCGTTTAACAAAGGATATTGTGCTGGAACTCGCCGAGGTTCTGGGCGAATCTCTCGGCTGGAGCAGTGAGCAGAAAAATGCCGAAGTGACGCGCACCCTCAATTTGTTGAGTGACAGGCACGGGGTCCGGCTTTGATGCGCATGGTAAAATTCCAGCGTGTCTCCAAAACGTAAACTCCAGATCGACATTGTCATCCCCATTTTCAACGAAGCGGGTGTTGTCGAACAGACGCACGCGCAAGTCTGCGTTGTGACGGATTCCCTTCCCTACAACTTTAAATTTATTTATGTCGACGACGGTTCACGCGACGGGACAGTTGATACGCTCCGAAAAATAGTGGACGCCGATCCGCGCATTTCCCTGCTCCAGCTCAGCCGCAACTTTGGGCATCAGGCGGCGCTGACGGCCGGCATGGACGCCTCGCGCGGCGATGTGGTCATCACGATGGATGGCGACGGCCAGCATCCGCCGGAAATGATCCCGCACATGATCAAGCTCATCGAACAGGGTTATGACATCGTCCAGACCCAGCGCATGGATGAGGCGCAGCCCGCGTCGTTTAAGAAGTGGACTTCAAATCTCTTTTATCGGTTGCTCAACGTTATCAGCGGTACACAGGTTGTCCCCGGCACAGCGGATTTTCGGGCGCTCACACGTCCTGTTGTGGATGCGCTTAAGTCCATGCCCGAATATCATCGCTTTTTGCGCGGCATGGTTTCGTGGATCGGGTATTCAGCGGTGATCCTGCCGTATCACCCCGCAGACCGGATCAGCGGCGTTTCAAAATATTCATTGGGAAAAATGTTCCGCCTGGCAATGGATGCGATCTTTTCATTCTCGTTGGTGCCGCTTTATATTGGGCTGGGAATGGGCGGTTTATTGTTTTGTTTGGCGGCAGTGGAGATGGTCTACGTGCTTTCGTTCTGGTTAACGGGACGTACTTCCAACCTCGCGCCGGGCTGGAGTTCTTTGATGTTCATGATCTTGATCGTCGGGGGAATGTTGATGGCTCTGCTTGGTTTTATCGGGGTTTACGTGGGCTACATCTTTCAGGAAGTCAAGCACCGTCCGATCTATTTGATAAAAGGGGAGAAACCAAATGATGGAAAATAGACCCCAGCCTTTTTACATTACTGTTTTGCGCCACGGTGAATCGGTCGGGAATGCAGAATCGCGCTGGCAGGGACAGGCAGATTACCAGCTGACGGATATCGGCCGTGCCCAGGCGCGAGCCCGGAGATCATCACGACCATCCTCAATGTGTCCATTGAATTTGAACCGCTCTGGCTGGAGCGGGATAATGGCGAATTTTCCGGGCTTACCGCTCATGAGGTTCGGCAGAACTTTACTCCTCCTCAATTCAGCACACCTTATGATCCTGTCGGTGTGGATGGCGAAGGGGATTGGGAATTGTTTCTGCGCGCGGGGCTTGCCTTGCAAAGTTTGTTGAAACGCGAGCCTGCTAGATATTTGATCGTTTCGCACGGAGGTCTCTTGAACCAGTTCATGCACGCGGTCATTGGCGTTGCTCCGCAGGCGAATAATGCCGGCACGCGCTTCCGCTTTGGCAACACCGCTTTCGCACAGTTGATGTATTATCCGCATCAACACCGCTGGGCCATAGACAGGCTCAATGACCATGTCCATTGGAAAGAGACAGAGTAGAAATTCTTATCGTTTATGTCGCTGCGAGGCGCTCTTGTTCTTTGCCGAAGCAGCCTCCACGTAATAGGAGATTGCTTCGTCGGAAAGGACAAGTGCCCTCCTCGCAGCGACATCATTTACTTTTTTAGAGGCCACCTTGCAATCATCCATATCGAACATAAAATCATCAGATCGTTTGAATGTGCTCATCTTTGGCGCTGGCGCCATAGGGACTTACTTTGGCGGCTCGCTGATCCTTGCCGGACATAACGTCGTCTTTGTGGAACAGCCGAAGATGGTCAGCGAATTGCGTGAGCACGGACTGAGGCTTGATCTCACGATTGATGAAAGACGAAAGACGAAAGATGCCTTCGTGATCGAAGCGCGTTCTTTTGTGGTCGCGCCGTCCTTGGAAGAAGCCCTCAAATTCGGTCCCTTTGATGTGGCGCTCTTTGCGTTGAAATCCTTCGATACCCCCGCAGCCTTGGAAGGAATGAAACCCTTTGCCGAGAAACTCCCTCCCATCCTGTGCCTCTCCAATGGCGTGGAAAATGAACAAGCCATTGCGCGGGAACTGGGCGCGGATAAGGTCATTTATGGCACAGTCACTTCCGCCATCGGCCGGCGCGGAGTTGGCGATATTGTCCTCGAGAAACTGCGCGGATGCGGCGTCGCGGCGGGACATGCCTTCTCAGAGAAACTAGCCAAAGCCCTGGACGATGCATTTCTCAATTGCCGATTATTCCCCGAAGCGCACGGCATGAAATGGTCGAAGATGCTTACCAATCTCGTGGCCAACCCCACCTCCGCGATCTTGAACATGACCGCGGCACAAGTCTTTGCAAATAAAAAATTATATAAACTTGAAATTGACATGTTGAGCGAGTGTCTTGCTGTGATGAAGGCGCAAAACCTTCAAGTGACCGACCTTCCCGGCACGCCTGTTAAATTGCTGGCATTGGCTACGAAGCTCCCGCTCTGGCTGTCCAAACCTTTCCTCTCCCGCGCCGCAGGTAGTGGACGCGGCGGCAAGATGCCCTCCTTTCACATTGACCTGTATTCCGGTCGCGGCCAAAGTGAGATCGAATATTTACATGGCGCAGTCGTTCGTTTTGGTAAAGAGTTCAAAGTCCCCACGCCTGTCAATGAGTTACTCACGAATACATTACTGGCACTAACGAAGAAAGAAATTCCACTGGAAGAATATGCAAACCAGCCGGAAAGACTCTTGTCGAAGGTCAAAAGTCAACTTAACCTTTGACCTTCAACCTTCAACCTGTAACCTTCAACCCACAACCATGACCATAAAAATCGTTCAACCCAATAAGAATGTCGAACTCCATCTCCCGGATGGACGTGTGCTTTCAGGTCCGCGTGGAGCGAAGGTGGGGGACTTCCTGCAAAAGGTCAAAGATGACTTTAGCGCGCCCATCGTAGCCGCCATCATCAATAACGATATTCACGAACTGACTTATCCGGTTGAGATCGAAGCGCTTTGCAAACCCGTCACCATGGATACGGCTGACGGTGCGCGCATCTATCGGCGTTCGCTCGTCTTTCTGCTGGAAATGGCCTTTGCCGACCTTTTCCCCAAGGGCAAACTCACCATTGACCACTCGCTTTCGTCGGGCGGATTTTATTGTCAGGTCACGGGGCGCGGAATGCTTTCGCAGGATGAGTTGGATGCGCTCAAAGCCCACATGCTAAAACTTGTGAAGGAAGACCATCCTTTCGAACGCAAAGAAGTTTCCATTCAGGAAGCCGTCGAATATTTCAAGGAACTTGGCTATGACGATAAAGTGCGTTTGTTCGCCTATCGTCAAAAGGATTACGTTACACTTTACAATCTCAACGGGCGTATGGATTACATGCACGGTTACATGGTCCCATCCACCGGATATTTGCGCTGGTTCGGACTCAGTCATGTCCACAGCGGGTTCACCATCCAATTCCCGCGCCGTCATTCACCCAAAGAACTTGAGCCGCTGGGGAGTTACCCGAAATTGATCAGCGCGTTCCGTCAATACGGTGATTGGTTAACGCGCCTCAATATTGATAATGTCGGTGCTCTCAACGACGCCATTCAAACCGGGCGCGCCGATGAACTGGTGCTTGTCTCTGAAGCATTGCATGAACAAAACGTTGCGGATATCGCCCAACAGATCGCGCGTAAAAATTCGCGCATCATTCTGATCGCGGGTCCATCCTCTTCCGGCAAAACAACCACATCGCGACGCCTCGCCATCCAATTGCTCGCGCGCGGCATCTCGCCGTATCCGCTCGAACTGGATAATTATTTTATTGACCGCGCCAAGACCCCGCTCGGCGAGGACGGCAACCCCGATTTTGAAAACCTCGAAGCCTTGGATCTTCGCCGTCTCGCGCACGACATCGAAAAAATTCTCAGCGGAGAAGAAGTCCAATTGCCGCGCTACAACTTCAAGTCTGGCATGAGCGAAGAGGGCGAGACCATCCAATTGAAAGATGGACAGCCGCTGATCCTCGAAGGCATTCATGGGATGAACCCCCGCCTCATCCCGGACCGTTTGACTGGTGCGGCATTTCGAGTGTATGTCTCTGCCCTGACGCAGATCAACCTCGACCGTCATAATCGGGTTTCAACTACAGACACGCGCCTCATCCGCCGCATTGTGCGTGACGCGCGTGAGCGTGGATATAATGCCTCGCAGACCATCAGCCGCTGGGAGTCTGTGCGGCGCGGCGAAAAGCGGCATATCTTCCTCTATCAGGAAAACGCGGACGTGATGTTCAACTCCGCGCTGGTGTATGAACTCTCCGCGCTCAAGCCGCTGGCCGAGCCTTTGCTCAGGCAGGTGCAATACCGCGCCCCCGAATACATCGAAGCCAGAAGATTGCTGGCTTTCCTCGAATGGTTCCTGCCCCTCGACGCCAGTTTGATCCCCGCCAATTCCATCGTCCGTGAATTTTTGGGCGGTTCCAGTTTGAAGGATTTCAAGATTTGGAAGGGATGATAAAAAATAGTCGCTGAAGCATTTTGGGTAACACTATATTTATAAGGTCATCAAGCTCGCAATGTTTTAGGAGCGGTTATGGATAATGTCGGAAGTATTTTATTACAGCATGTACTTGCCCTTATTTTTATTAACCTTGTTGGTTTGGCTTGCTTCGGGGCAATTTTTTACCTTGTACGAAAAGCAACATCGACCACAAAGGCAAAGATGCTAATTTCTGCTGAGATAGGTTTGATCTCGGTGGTCCTGCTAGGAATACTCTCAGGTAACTTAGGTATTTACTTTTGGGTAAAGTCTGGGAGCTTCCGCGCCATTGTTATGGGGCTACCTTTGATAATTTGCGGAACTCCAATCTTGTTCCCAGTGGTGGCAATAGGTACTTATGTTCAATTAGGCTATAAGGATAAAATTCAGAATTATGTGAATTTTATAGTAACAAAAAAACTCGGAATTAATATGGCATAAATCTCAGAAGTTTCTGAAGCCTTCGTATTTTTTTGTGGTTTCAATGTTTTGTAAATCATCGTTGAAAAGCCTAAACGCAGCCCTCCGAGATTTCCAAAAACTCGGAGGGCTTTTTGTTTTACACAAACCCCTGTTCGATCAAACTCTCAGCCATCGAAAGAATGGACTCTTCCGGCGTGCGCGGATTCCATTTGAGGATGCGCTTTGCTTTTTCATTTAAAAGACCATAATCCCAATTCAAGTCACCGGAAACGCGGGCGATCTTTTTATCAAACAGAGCAAGGATACGGACAAGGAAACTGGGGAATTCGATCCTTGGGATCTTTTTATAACCACGCGATGCGTAATTTTTATACAGTGTCTCTGCAATTTCTTTCAGCCACATGGTTCCCGCAGAGACGATGAAGCGATTCCCCGCGGCTTCAGGCGTGGTCATGGCAAGGATCAATGCCGAGGCTACGTCGCGCACATCCACAAATCCCATTTTGATGCGCGCCACGCCGGGGACTTGTCCCAGCATGAAGGTACTGATCAACTCTGCGGAAGTGGGGAAATCCTTGTTGGGCACAGGTCCCGCGATCAAGGGTGGGTTGATGGCGACCATTTCCATTTTGTTCTTGTTTTCCGCGCCATTGATAAATGCCCAGGCTGCTCGTTCGGCGAGAGTCTTGCTCTTTGAGTATGCACCGATATTATTCTCGATAATTGACCAGTCGTTTTCATCGAAAGTTTTGTTTTCGCCATGATGTCCCGCAGAAACCGCGGCGACAGAAGAAACGATCACCACCCGTTTGATGTTTGCGTCATGCGCAGCCCGCAAGACTCGTTGAGTCCCTTGCACGGCAGGCAGGATCAACTCGTCTTCGTTCTTGGGCTCAAATAATGGGAACGGCGATGCAATATGCAGAACGGACTCGCATCCTTTGACAATTTCATTCCAGCCAGAATCCTGGGAGAGGTCTGCTGTGACGATCTCAAGTTTGTCATTGATATCCACATGCTTTGCAACCGTCTCGCGGACTTCGGCTTCGCGTGAAAGCGTCCGCAAGGTGGCGCGGACTTTATAGCCTTGCTCCAATAATTGGATGATGGTGTGCAGGGCAACGAATCCGCTTGCGCCTGTGACGAGAATGGGTCTTGTAGAAACCATGTTTAGAAGAGTCCTTGGATGATAAGAGATGTAATTACGCCAAATGCACCGCAGGCAAAATTGACCCAGTCATTGTCGAGCCAGCTCCAGCCGCGGATCAGAGTGGTTGGTGTGCCGCAAGTGTGGAGCGGATGCTTCTCGGTCTCCTTGTTATCCTTCGGGCAAAAGTACATCGCCTGTACCGTCGCGCCGAGGAAGGAGTCAAATAGCGAACCGGCCAGCCCTGAGAAAGTGATCAGCAGGAACAGCGACCAGTCACCCGTTAGGAGCGAAGCGAGAAATGCAATTAACGCTGAACCTGTCAACGATGCGAGTGTGCCAATTAATGAGATACCGCCTGAGGTGCCTTTTTCCACAACCTTTTTTAAATTCGTGATGATCCTCGGCGGATGGGGATTCAGCACGCCTAATTCAGTTGCCCACGTATCGGCATTGACCGCGGCGAGGGCAGCGGCGAATCCGAACCACGGGACGATTGATTCTGGATAAAAGAAATGGAACGCCGCGAAGAGAGTGGCGACGCCTCCGTTGCCGAATACCTGACCCGCATCGCGCTCATGACCTTTCGAGAATTTTTCGTCGAGACCTTGTTTGCGTTTTTTGAAGGCGCGGCTTAACCCTGAGGATGTAATAAAAAACGCCAGCAATAGAATCGCCCATTGCCAGCCGCCAATGCCGAAGATGACCGTGCCTGTAAAGGTCGCGGCCACGGCGCCGCTTTTATTTAAGCTGTGCGCGCGATATGCGAGATACGCGATGATGAGTGCGAGGATGAAGCCGATGGGTAATTGCATTTGGGTTTGAATGTTGCAGGTTGGAAGGTTTAAACTTGTAACTTTCAACCTTCAACCTGTAACCCTTTAAACGGGATTTGAAACCGCGAAGAGCACTGCGAGTAAAAATAACAAACTGGTCAATGAGCTTGAGGCCCAAACGATAAAGGCCAGCACACGTTCTTTTTCCCAGCGATAAAAATATAAACCGGCAACCCATCCCGCCACAGAAAGTAAAAGGCTGGCAAGCGGAAAGATAATGAGTTGTGTGGATGGCACGGTCTCCAAAGTGCTCCCCGTAAATTGCGGACCAAGCATCACAAATTTTGTCGTGGGAATGATGAGGCTTGCCCAGATGAACAGACCTAAATTTAGAAACAATGCGCTGAACCATAAATAACGAGCCAGTCCGCTTTGCCATGCCTGAGTGACTACAAAGGATGGATAAACAGATTTTGGTTCAACCGGTGTGATGCTTCCCAACTCTGTGGCGCGGGCAAAGGTCTGTGCGAAGCCTGCCGGGTCCTCGGGTGAAATGATGAAGACGCGTTTAGCAGTGGCAACGATGATCAGGTTTTTCGAGTCGGATGCGAGGAATTCCACTGCACCGAGGTCAGGATGACGGCGCGTTCCCAACAATCCGCCGGGGATGGGTAATGCGGGCAAGGTGATTGGATGGCTGAGGTCTTCCACTGAACGGATGAATTCAATATCCGAAAGTGGAATATTCTCCACACGCAGTTCCTAATTAATGGTGAGGCTGTCGCGGTCAAGATAATAATCAGCTTGTCTCAGTGAATATGCGCGATATACAAAGAATGGAATGGGTGTGAATGAAACCAATGCAATTAATAACGACACCAAAAACACAGGTCCAACATCCGTACGTGTGAGGTTGATGAAACTTACGATAGCGATGATCGCCAGCACGAGCATGATCGTGCCGTGGATGATGAGTCCGTTTCGTTTGGGAGGGGGAAAGTGTCCGATGTTCATTTTTTAATTCGCTTATTTGATTTCCATGATCTTTGAAACAATGTCAACATGGGGAATCAATATATTTTTATCGGCCTTGCGTAGTTTCAATTCTACCATCCCGTCTTTGAGATTCTTTTCACCGACCGTGACCCTCACCGGACAGCCGATCAGATCTGCATCATTGAATTTGACTCCGGCGCGTTCATCGCGGTCATCTAAAAGCACAAATATGCCTGCGGCTTGCAGGGCATCGTAAATCTCTTCAGCTTTGACGCGCGTGTTCAATTCCTTGCCGGCAATATGCATGAGATACACGTCAAACGGTGCAGCGGACTTGGGGAAGGTGAATCCCTTATCGTCGCGATGAGTCTCAGCGAGGGCAAGCAGAATATTCTCGAAATGAAACTCGCGGCGCGTAGCCAAACTGACAGTTGGTACGATAGACAATGGATTTCCGCAATGCTGACAGAGATCACCTGCCTTGGCTTCTACTAAGTCAGCGATGATCTCGGCGGCATAGTCTCGTCCGTAATTTGTGTTGAGCAGGTGATAGCCGGCTTCGTTCGCACCTGCCACGAGGTTTGATGATTGTGGAATGAGGTCATCTACAACGATGAGCGCGTTCTTTAATCCAATCGGTGATGCATATCCCGCCGCCGCGCCTGCTTTGTTGATTTCTTCCGCCGTAGCCAAGCGGACATCCCCGACCTTGTCTTTGAGTTTTGCTTCGCTCAGGGTCATGTCACCACGCACGACTACAAAGATGAATTGGTTGTGGGATATGCGCGTGTACATCAATGCTTTGGCAGTTTTCTCTTTTGGGAT
This sequence comes from Chloroflexota bacterium, assembly GCA_016219545.1. Taxonomy (GTDB): domain Bacteria; phylum Chloroflexota; class Anaerolineae; order Anaerolineales; family Villigracilaceae; genus Villigracilis. The sequence continues at coordinate 68,478 of JACRMH010000022.1, forward strand.
ATTTAGAAAACCCGTCAGCGACTCAATGGTGTGGCATTCTGGCGTTTCTACTTTTTCAATTGGAAGAATCGCTTCGTGTGAAAATGGTGTTTTCTTGAATTGAGCCAATTCTTTGCGCTCTGTATATTTGCAGGATTCACAGTGGATGATTTCTGTGGAGCCGGTTGAAATGGGGAAGAAGGTTTCATGCTCGTTGGTGAGAAGAGGTAATGAAAGATGAAAGAGGAAAGAAGGATCGGCTGATAAATTTTGTAACCGCTCAATCATTTGTTTGCCTAGCGGCAGGATTTCATTCTCACGAGTCAAATAGCCCGCGCGGACAAGCCAGCCGAAGCCTTGAGTCCGCGCGTTGTTTGGGAATTCACGTTGGGTTTGGATGTGGAGTTCTTGATATTTCATGGTTATAAAAAACCCTAAAGGTCTCTGAGACCTTTAGGGTCTGAATAATTTATTCGCCTTTTTTCTTGCGCATCAGCTTATTTGTCGATTCAACGACAGGCGCTGACTCAGGGACCATGATCGGCGTGGCGGCGATGGACTCTGCTTGGGCGACCTCCGATGGCGTCGCTTCAGGAGCAGGCTCAAGGTCAAGTTCGACCGTTTCTTCCATGCGGATCTGTCCGCGCAGGAATGCGCCTTCTTCGGTCACGAATGCTGTAGTGACCACGTCTCCCCAAACGCGGCCGGATGCGCGGATCTCCAGTTTTTGGGTGGTGATGTTCCCGCGCACCGCACCTGCCACGATGACGGTATTGGCGCGAACGTTCTGGCAGGTGACACGTCCCGTTTCGCCGACAACGATCATGCCGCGCATGGCGATCTCGCCTTCGAATGCGCCTTCAATGCGGACTCCGCCTGAACCGTTGATACTTCCGTGCCAGACCACGCCCGAACCAAGCACCGAGGTGATGCGCTCGACAGCTTGGACAGGTTGGGATGTTTCGTTAGGGGTTGTATTGCGTTTGAACATATAAGTAATTTTACCGTAGAAAAACGCGGAGAGGTAAACAGGTAAACACGGAAACAGGTAAAAAAAAAGACATGTAAACATTTGTTGTTTACATGTCTACGTGCTTACCTATACACTTTACAAATCCTTCTCGCTGATTTGCACGCCCATGATATTAAAGCCAGAGTCAACATATAAAATTTCGCCGGTAATATGTGACGAAAGATTCGAGGCGAGGAAGACTGCCGAATTGCCAACATCTTCAATTGTGACATTTTCGCGCATGGGAGCTACATCCGCAAAGTGTTTGTACATATCCCGGAAGCCGCCCACGCCTGCCGCCGCCAATGTGCGGATCGGTCCCGCTGAAATTGCATTGACCCGAATCTTTTGCGGACCGAGATCATAAGCCAGATACCTTGTGGATGATTCCAGCGCGGCTTTGGCAACGCCCATCACGTTGTAATGCGGAGCAACTTTTACCGAGCCGTGATAGGTCATGCTCATCACAGAAGCGCCGGGGTTCATAAGCGGAAGGAAGGCATGGGTCAACGCCACAAGTGAAAATGCGCTGATCTCCAACGCGGTCTTGAATCCTTCACGGGTGGTTTGGTGATAGGGTCCGCTTAATTCTTCGCGCCCCGCGTATGCGATGGAATGAACCAGTACATCGATCTTCCCAAAATGAGCCGCAGCCTTTTCAACCAGCGCGGCAATTTGTTCATCTTTGGTGATGTCACATTCTTCAACCCATTTACAGTCCACTTGTTCAGCAAGCGGTTTCACGCGCCGTTCAAGCACTTCACCGGCGTAACTAATTCCGATGTTCGCGCCTTCGCGTTTGAAAGCCTGCGTCACACCCCATGCAATGGATTTGTCATTTGCGAGCCCGAAAATCAATGCGTTCTTACCATCTAAAAGTCCCATAAGTGATCTCCTCTTCGATTTGGATATTCGATTATTTAAACTCGAGTATCGGTTCCTTGACCAAAAAACGCCACGGCTTGGACAGCCACGGCTCCGGTGTTTTATTTAAACCCACGCGCGGGCTAATGGTCACGCTTTTATCTGGGATGAATTTTCCCGCTTCGATCCATAAGCTGGAATTTGCTACCGTCAAATTGACATTGTTCTCGCTTTGGGTGATGCCCATCGCCTGCGTGAGCTTGCCCGGACCCAATGTATCGCGTCCGCTTCGCCTTTCCATCATAACCTCAATTCCCTCGATCGGCTGAATCGCGCGGATTAACACCGCTGCGGGGAATCCTTCTTTCTCTGTAACTGCATTCAACATCCAATGATTACCGTAAGTGAAATATACATAAGCATGTCCCGGCGGACCGAACATGGGAGCTGTGCGCGGGGTGAGTCCTGCTTTGGCGTGACAGGCCAGATCATCTTCGCCGATATAGGCTTCGGTTTCAGAAATCAGACCCACCAACTTGACTCCATCCAGAATTCGCACAAGGCGCGCGCCAAGCAATTCACGAGCAACGGTCAATGTGGGGCGGTTATAAAACGAAGTTGGTAAGGGCATTTGGTTTGAAGGTTGGAAAGTTTGGAGGTTAACTTTCCAACCTTCAAACCTGCCAACTTGATAATGAACTATTTGAATCTTGCATCCCGTTGAAGCGTTAATCTCAACCCTTCTTCCAATTTGATCGAAGGTTGGAAGCGCAATTTCTCTTTTGCCAGAGTCAGGTCTGCTCTCATGCGCGAGACCCCGCCCGAGGTTTGGGCGTTGTAGACGACATTGGCTTTGCTGTCTGTCACATCCAGCACCGTGCGGACTAGGTCGCGAATGGCGATCTCACACCCCGAGCCCACGTTGATGACCAGATTGTTGATATTCGGCGCGGTGGATGCAGCCACCATCGCACTGACCACGTCATCCACGTAAATATAATCGCGGGTTTGGTTGCCATCACCGTGCGCAACCAATGTCCCGCCGCGCAAGGCTTGGCGCAGATAATGCGGCACCACGGGCGGATGTGATGGCGGCAAGTGTTGACCGGGTCCATAAGCATTGAAAATTCTCAAGCTGACAGTTTCGATACCCCACAGTCCGCCAATGGTGCGGACGTAATATTCGGCCGCGAGTTTGGAGACTGCATACGGAGAGCGCGGATTCGGCGTGGCAGACTCTACCAGTGTAGAGTCACCCAAGTCGCCGTACACAGCCCCGGACGAAGCCAGAACGACGCGTTTGACTCCCACGTCACGGATCGCTTCCATCAATGCCACAGTCCCGCCTACGTTGACGGCGTTATAGTCGCGCGGATAGAGCACTGATTCAGGGACGGAAACGCGCGCCGCGAGATGATAGACCACATCCACATCCTGGAGCAAAGTCCACAACTTGGGACGGTCATTCACATCTCCGCGCGTAAAGTGGACATCGGGTACAAGGGCTTGCGGGTCGCCTGTGGAGAGGTCATCCAGTCCGCGTACTTGATGTCCCTCGCGGGCGAGCTGGTTTGCAAGAGAAGAGCCGAGGAATCCCGCGGCTCCGGTGATTAAGAAGTTCATAGGAAAAAGATTATAAACGAATTGTCCGCCAAGTATTATATAATCACGGCATGGAACAAAAAGCGGAAACAATTGTAAAAACACAGTGCGGCGGAATATTGACCGAGCCTGAAAAATATCCCAGCGCCGATTATCAGGGACAGCGCGTTTATTTTTGTAATCAGGCTTGTCTGCGGGCTTTTATGGATAACCCCGATGGATTTATGTCCGGGGAAATTGAACATCCGTTGGATGAAGAAATATAGTATGCATCTCGCGTCATCATATTTAATTTAACACAAAAGCCCGTCTCTCATTAAGACGGGCTTCCTGTTTACTGATTACTCTTCACTGAACTTGCGCTTTAGCGAATTCAAATCCCCTGCGTAATGCTTCATAATTCTTTGGAAGCAAGTGCTGATGCCTTGCAGGCAGATGCGCCTTTAGTGCGGCTTCGATCATTTGAAGACTCACTTCAGGCAAGGCCGATAATAACGCGCCGGCAGCGACCATGTTGGTTAATTTCTTGTCGCCGATCTCTTCGGCAATTTCATTACATGGGATCATAATGGCTTGAATGTCATTGCGTTTCGAGGCCCGGTCCACCATGGACTTGTTCACGATCAAGGTTCCGCCAGTTTGCATCATGGCTTCATATTTATCAAAGGATGGCAAGTTCAAAGCAATAGCCAGTGGCGGATGCTCAACCAGCGGCGAGCCAATTTCCTGGTCAGCAATGACAACGGTGCAGTTTGCCGTACCGCCGCGCATTTCGGGACCGTAGGATGGGATCCACGTCACTTGTTTGCCAGAGTCCATGGCCGCATACGCAATGACCTGACCCGCAAACAGCACACCCTGTCCGCCAAAACCTGAGATGATGATTTCTTTTTGCATTTGTTCACTCCGTTCACAGGAAATCGGGATTCGGAATTCGGGGGTTGGGAAACAAATCCCATTCCCAATTCCCGATCACCGATTCCCACTAGATCTTTATTTGCTTTATCGCATCGCTCATCTTGTAATCACCGAGCGGGTAAAAGGGAACCATGTGCTCTTCCACAAATTTCAACGAGTTGACCGGTGTCATACCCCAGTTGGTTGGGCAGGTGGAAAGCAATTCGACCATCGAGAAGCCAAGTCCGCGTGCCTGGGTTTCAAATGCTGTGCGGATGGCCTTTTTCGCGAGGCGGATATTCTTCGGGTCATGCAATGATCGGCGCACGCAATAACCAACGCCTTCGAGCGTGGAGAGCATTTCGGAGACCTTGATCGGGTAACCCTGTGTTTCCACATCGCGCCCATTCGGCGAGGAAGTTGTCTTCATGCCCGGCAGAGTTGTCGGCGCCATCTGACCGCCTGTCATGCCGTAGTTGGCGTTATTGATAAAGATCACGGTGATGTTCTCGCCGCGCGCCGCAGCATGAACGATCTCGCCCATGCCAATGGAAGCGAGGTCGCCGTCACCTTGATAGGTGAAAACGATCCGGTCCGGCATGACGCGCTTGATACCGGTTGCCATCGCGGGCGCGCGTCCGTGCGGAGCTTCCACAAAATCTGTATCAAAATAATTGTAAGCAAACACTGAACACCCCACCGGCGCAACGCCGATCGTTCTGTCAATAACATTCATTTCTTCCAATACTTCCGCCACCAGCCGATGAGCCACGCCATGCGTACAGCCCGGGCAGTAGTGGGTGGGTGTATCTGTAAAACCTTCAGGTCTATCGTAGACTAAATTTTCAGTTGCCATGTTTACCTCTAAGCGTGCGCCATTCGTTCAAGCCATGCATCACGCGGATGGACATCTGCGCTCAATTTGACTTTTACCATGCGATGAATTTCATTCAGGATCTCATCGGGGAAGGGAACGACGCCGCCGAGCCGGCCATAGAACTCGACGGGCACACGTCCCTTCACAGCCAAGCGGACATCTTCCAACATTTGGCCGGAGTTCATTTCTGTGACCAGGAACGCATCAACCCGACCTGAGAGCTGGTCAAGCACTTCGTAGGGAAACGGGCTGACAGTGATCGGCCTTAACAAGCCCACCTTGATTCCCTGAGCGCGTGCTTCACGAACAGCGGATAATGCCACACGTCCTGCTGTACCAAAGCCAACGATCACGATCTCTGCATCATCAAGGAAATATTCCTTATATCGAACTTCATTCGCCTGAATGGTCCTCCAGCGATTCAACAGGCGAAGATTTGTCTTCTCTTCTTCAACAGGATCAATATAGATCGAGGAAAGGATGCGTCGTTCGCGTTTGCCCATCTTGCCGTCGGTGTTCCAATCCCAATCTTCGCGTCGGACGGGTCTCATTTCGGGCATCTCGGCCGGCTCCATCATTTGGCCCACACAACCGTCGAGGATGACCATGCAGATGGCGCGGTACTTCTCCGCCAGGTCAAAGGAAAGAACCGTTAAGTCAATGGCTTCCTGTACGGAGGCGGGTGCAAGCACGATCGCTTGATAATCACCATGTCCGCCGCCGTGGACAGCTTGGTTGTAATCGCCCTGTGCCGGCGCGATGTTGCCCAGCCCCGGTCCACCGCGCATCACGTTGACCAATACTGCGGGCACTTCCGTTCCAGCAATGTAGGAAATTCCTTCCATCATCAAACTCATGCCCGGGCTGGAGGACGATGACATTACGCGCACTCCCGTACAAGCCGCGCCATACACCATATTGATCGCGCCAAGTTCAGATTCGGCCTGCACGAAAGCGCGACCCAATTCGGGCATGCGTTTTGCGAGATATTCCAAGACTTCAGTTTGAGGGGTAATGGGGTAACCGAAGTAAGCCTCAAGCCCCGCGCGGACGGCGGCTTCGGCAATCGCTTCGTTCCCTTTCCATAATTCTTTTGCCATTTGATTCTCCAAGAAAAATCTTAAACACGAAGGACACAAAGGGCACGAAGGAATTTTTTATCCTTCATCCTTCCGCCTTCATCCTTTTTATGCGGGTACAGGTACAGCCTTCGTTATTTCACGATATACCGTGATCGCGGCGTCCGGACAAACCAACGCACAAATAGCACACCCCGTGCAGCCGTCCTTGAACGTGTGCGCGGGGTGGTAGCCCTTGGGAGTGAGATGTGACATATTTAGCTCCATCACATCTTGCGGACAGGCGCTAATGCAAAGTTCACATCCTTTGCAGTAAGTATCACTGACTTCGATCCAACCTTTTGCGGCCATTCATTCTCCTTTATTCGAGAAGTTAGACAGTAATTAGCGGGAATACCCGCCAGCCTGATTATGTCTCTTTATGGAGGTTGATGCCAGTGTAAAGCGTCATACCTGAAAGTGTCAAAGGTCATTGCTTTAAGGCACTACCATTTTATGGGAAAGAGAAAAAAGCCAGCCACAGATTTCACAGATTATGGGGATTGGGTTTTAAAAATCCGTGAAATCAGTGTAATCTGTGGCTATGTTTTGAAGGAAGCGGGGAAGCCTGATTTATTTTCCAGCCGCTTTCGCCCTCGCCAATACTTTTTGTGCGTTCTTCACCAAGGGCATGTCTATCATCTTGCCATCCAGCGAGTAAGCCCCCTTGCCTTCTTTTTGACTGGCTTCAAAAGTTTCGACAATTCGTTTTGCGTAGGCAATTGCCTCGTCATTAGGTGTGAAGGCAGTCTGTACCGGTTCAACCTGCGCCGGGTGAATGATCTGCTTGCCCACAAAGCCCAGCCGCGCCCCGAATTCTGATTCGACTCGCAAAGCTTCGATGTCCTTGTAATCAATGGTGACAATGTCAATGGCTTGCAAGTCAAATGCCGCGCAAGCCACAACAACAGCTTCCCGCGCATAGAGCAATTCAATGGCATCCTTTGTACGTGTTGCGCCCACTGACGCTGCGAAATCTTCTCCGCCAAAAATGATCGCGTCCAATCGCGGATGAGCCGCAATCTCCTTGAGATTCAAAATCCCCTTGGCAGTTTCCACCCCGATCAACACGCGGACCGAATTCATCGCCCAGCCATATTTCAACTCGGCAGCTTCGATGATCCTGCTCGCCCATTCCACATGCTCATAAGATTCAACTTTGGGGATCATGATGCCATCGGGGTGATAGGGGAGGACGGCTTCAATATCATCCTTCTCAAATCCCGAGCCGACCGAATTAATGCGTGCCAGTTTTTCGCTTGCGCCGAAATCCAATTCCTGCAATGCCTTGACGATGGTTGCGCGCGCCTCGGCTTTCCTGTTGACCGCGGTGCCGTCTTCCATGTCCATGCAGATCGAATCCACGCTCAGCGTGACAGACTTTGTGATCATCTTCCAGTTGTCCCCCGGCATATAAAGTAACGCGCGTCGTGAATGCATTAGTTGGTTTCTCCTTTTGCCAAGACTGGTTTTTCGAACAATTGTTTTACATCCTTTTTTCTCAAAAAATAAATGGCAAGAAAGTTGAAAACAAAAACTCCTGCAAAGAAGACAATCAAAAGTATGGGTACGCTTATTCCACTAAGCCATGGAAGATTAGAAGAAAATTTGGAAAAATCCAATGTGGGGGATGTCCAATCTTTGACCATTAAAACAATCATCCAACTAAAGGTGCATGTTGATGAAAACACTGACACCCAAAATATGGCAAGGGCCAAAAATCGCCCGCTTGGATGAAAGCGTAAAAGTTGAACACCAACATATATGAAGACGACAACTTCTACCCAAGCCATAACATCTATTGGTTGTCCGTTGTAAGTGAGACCCAAATCAAATCCCAAACCGCCTTGTGCATGTCTGGTACCCTTAATCAATCCATATGCATCTAAAATTGCCCCAATGAAAAAGAGTAATGCTATTAAGCGAACGCCCCATTTTTTCATAAATTCTCCGTTTGCTGGAAATTTTGAAGGCCAAAGGCTGAAAGTCAAAACCTTCAACCTTCAACCTTTGACTTTTGGCTGCTCTTCAAAAACATCGCTGTCCGCTCGAACTCCACCACAACCGTTCCATCAGGTTTCTTGCCCCAGCATTTAATGCGGACGATTCCTGCATTAGGTCTAGACTTCGATTCTCGCTTCTCGATGATCTCACTTTCGGCGTAAATGGTATCGCCGTGAAAAACCGGGTTCGGATGCACGACCTTGTCATATCCCAAGTTTGCCACGATGGTTCCTTCGGTCAACTCTGCCACGGTCAGGCCAACGACCAGCCCGAATGTAAAAATGCCATTTACCAGGCGCTGGCCAAACTCGGTCTTCGATGCAAAATCCTCGTTGACATGCAGCGGCTGTGTGTTCATCGTCAGCGCAGAAAATAAAACGTTATCCATCTCTGTCACTGTCCGCCCGCTGTGCTTGAATTTCATCCCAACTTCAAGTTCATCAAAAAATTTTCCGGCCATTACTCCTCCATCTCGATCAAGATCTGCTCTCGCTCAACCGTCTGTCCCTGTGCCGCATGGACGGTTTTTACCTTTCCATCCTTCAAAGCCTGAATGCGGATTTCCATCTTCATGGCTTCCATCGTCATTAGGGTTTGACCTTTCTTAACGACATCTCCGGCGCTGACAGAAACGCTTCGCACCTGACCCGGCATGGGCGCGATCAATCCCCCGGCATGGTCGTGTCTGACGCCTTTCTTTGCACCCGAAGTTTTTGTCAGCATCATGGTTTGACCGTCTATCGTCACCCATCTCTTGGCCATATCAGACGAAACATAAGCGGTGACCTTTTTGCCGTCAATCAGCAAATCCATCCTTCCACGCGTGGCGTCTGCGCGCAGAACCTGGACAGAAACGGTCTGCCCATCCATGCTGGCGACATAATTATCACCCGATGGGTTGATCTCAAGAGTTTGTGTATCGAAGGTAATTTTCATAAAATCTCATTCCATGTCGTTGCGAGGGCGCTCTTTGTCCGAAGCAATCTCCAACTCGGTCAGGAGATTGCTTCGGCGGAAAAACATCCGCCTCGCAATGACGAAATGCTAATTCCTGTAATTATTCGTTTGCTTCCACGGGTTGAAAGGATCAGTCTCATTGGAAACAGCGGATTGTGATTTCGAGCCGGTAAACACAACATCTGCAAGCGCGGCCGCGATCAAATTTTGGAGTTCGGCAGATTGTTGTTGAACAGGAGCTAGGTTCCCAGACTCCATTGATCTTTCAACCCATCTTGTAGATACTTTGCCTTGCGCAAAATCAGCATGTGCCAACACGGCTTGCATGAAATCAATATTGGTGACCACGCCATGTACAATGAATTCCTTGAGCGCGATCTGCATCCTTTGAATGGCCGCTGACCGATCTTCGGCATGGACGATCAACTTCGCCAGCAGGGGATCGTAGAAATGAGTCACATCACTGCCGGTGACAAAGCCTGAATCCACGCGGACACCGGGTCCGCGCGGTTCGATGAATTGCAGGAGTTTTCCCGTGCTTGGCAAGAACCCATTTGACGGGTCTTCGGCGTACACACGGCACTCGATGGCATGTCCGCGCTGATGGAAGTCGCTTTGCGTGAATGGGAATTTCTCACCAGCCGCGATTCTGATCTGCCATTGGACCAGGTCAATGCCTGTGACGAGTTCGGTGATGGGATGTTCTACCTGCAATCTTGTATTCATTTCAAGAAAGTAGAAAGTAGAAAGAACGGGGTCGAAGATGAATTCGATGGTTCCGGCATTAAAGTAATTCACGGCCTTGGCGGCCGCGACAGCGGCCTGTCCCATTTGTTCGCGCAGTTCAGGAGTTAATAATGGCGAAGGAGTTTCTTCGATGATCTTTTGATGCCTGCGTTGCACAGAACATTCGCGTTCAAAAAGATGAACAAGGTTGCCGTGTTTGTCGCCAAAGATTTGAAACTCGATGTGATGCGCATCCGCTAGATATTTTTCGATCAGCAATCTTTCATCGCCGAAGGAATTCAACGCTTCGCGCCTTGCACCTTCGATGGCTTCCGCTAATTCGCCTTCTTCGTTGACAACGCGCATCCCTTTGCCGCCGCCGCCTGCTGAGGCTTTGATCAACACTGGATAGCCGATTTTCTTTGCCGCTTTTCTATATTCTTCTTCAGTCTCCAATCCTTCAAAACCGGGGACAGTTGGCACGCCCGCCTTCTTCATGGCGATCTTGGATTCGGCTTTATCGCCCATCGCGCGGATCGAATCTGCCGAGGGTCCGATAAATGTTAGTCCCGCTGATTCCACTGCCGCGGCGAAAGACGCGTTCTCTGAGAGGAATCCATAACCAGGGTGGATGGCATCTGCTTGAGTCTGAGTCGCCGCAGCGATGAGTTTGTCCACATTCAAATAGGATTCTTTTGGCGCGGCATCACCGAGCAGAATGGCTTCATCAGCAAGCTGGACATGCAATGAGTCTTTATCTGCGGTGGAATACACGGCAACAGTTTTAATGCCAAGTTCGCGGCAGGCGCGGATGATGCGAATGGCGATCTCGCCGCGATTGGCGATCAGAATCTTGGTGAAAGGTTGGCTTGATGTCATAGTGAAAAATGAAAAGCGAAACGTGATATTTTCATGGCAGAGGAATTTGTTCCAGCAAGGATCCGTGCATGCTTTGCGATTCAAGCAATGAGGTATTGACGAGGTAGTCGGTTGGCTGTTCCCGTAATGTTTTTCCGCGTTGTTGCGGGATCATTGTCAGTAATAATTTAATGATCTGAGTCAAAAGCGTAATACGGTGGTGTACAACCTCTTCTTTTAGGATGTGATGGGATTTGTAATACCAGTCACGACTCTCGCGTGCCGAACCAAGTGAATATTGATAATACTGGGCGCGGGATTTTCCTGTGTGATGAGAATAACCCTCGGCAAGATTGGCGCTGACAGAGCCGAGTGAACGATAGAGTTGATCGGCCAATCCAATTGTGCGGTGGTCTTTCATCAACTCTGTCACATCATACCAGCCAATTTCTGTAGAAAATAGAGAAAGGCGATATGCCTCCACCTTCCACAAGGTATCGCCTTTTATTTCCATTGGCAAACCAGCAACCCACTCTTCAAAAGTCATGACTTCCTTTCCTCACGTTTTATTCTTCACTCATCAGGCGAAGTAATTCTTTTTCACGTTCGGGCGTCAACCCCGCCTTCCATTCATATTCCTGCGGACGTTCTGCTGCCCAATGGAGCGTATCGCGGATGGTCTCTTCGAGCGGCATAAATTTCAGACCCGCATTAAGTGCTTTGGAGATATTAAAGCGCGAGAAACCTGCGTCTTCTATGGTGTCTGGAACCCAGACTGGCATGTCGCTCCATGGCGCAACTTTATTTTCTTCGAGGAACTTCACGGATGCCCACTTGAATTTTGCATCGCTGGCGCTGACGAGTTTGCAGGTGTCGAGCATTGCGCCAAGGGTCAATTCATGGTCGGGACCGGTTGCGTTGAAAACACCGGTCACATCTTGTTCGATAAGTTTGATAATAAAATTCGAAAGGTCGCGCACGTCTATGATCTGGATCGGCGTTTCCGGTTTGTCGGGCGCAAGGACTGTCCCGCCGCGAGCCACACGTACAGGCCAGTATGTGAAACGATCCGTCGGGTCATGCGGACCAACGATGAGTCCCGGGCGGATGATGAGCGAGTCTATTCCAAAAACATCCCGCACCGCTTTTTCGCACAGGGCTTTCAACGGGCCGTAAGACTCACCTGTGATCTCTTCGATGCTTTCATCTTCGATCTTTCCAACGGGATCGCTTTCATTGATGCCAATTTTGCCGAGCTCGGAATGCACGGAGAGGCTCGAAATAAAGACATAATTTTCAACTTTGTCTTTCAGTGCCTCAGCAGACAAGCGGACGATGCGCGGAAAATATCCGCAGGTATCAATGACCGCATCCCACGTACCTGTGAGTTGATCCAAATCTTTTTCACGGTCTCCCTGAATCTTTTCCACTTGGCCGAATAGATTTGGATTTGTTTGTCCGCGGTTGAAGAGCGTCACGTCATGTCCGCGGGAACGGGCCGAGTTGACAAGATGTCGTCCGAGAAAACGTGTGCCACCGATAATGAGGATTTTCATGAGGACCTTTCTTCTTTCATATTACATTCTGAAAACTCCAAAATGATTCTCTTCAACCGGCGAATTGAGAATTACCGATAATGCCAATCCCAAAACTTGTCTCGTTTCATCGGGCGCGATGACTCCGTCATCCCAGAGACGCGCGGTGGAATGATAGGGACTGCCTTCAGTTTCGTATTTCTCTAAAAGCGGACGTTTGAATTCATCCGCTTCTTCTTTTGTGAGAATGGGTTTGCCTTCTCTGGCAAGTTGATCCTGCTTGATGGTGAGCAGCACGTTAGCAGCTTGTTCTCCGCCCATCACGCTGATGCGTGCATTCGGCCACATCCACAAAAAGCGCGAGCCGTAGGCGCGGCCAGACATGGCGTAATTGCCAGCACCAAATGAGCCGCCGATGACGAGTGTCAACTTTGGGACTCGAGTGGTTGCAACCGCATGGACCATCTTCGCGCCGTCTTTCGCGATGCCGCCGGTTTCATATTCCTTGCCGACCATGAAGCCGGTGATGTTTTGTAAAAATATTAATGGGATTCCGCGCTGGTCACATAGCTCGATAAAGTGCGCCCCTTTCAATGCAGACTCGCTGAACAAGACTCCGTTATTGGCGATGATGCCAATTGGGTATCCATGCAGGCGCGCAAAGCCGCAGATGAGAGTCGTGCCGTAGCGCGCCTTGAATTCGCGGAACTTGCTCCCATCCACGATGCGGGCAATGATCTCGCGGACATCATAAGATTCTTTGAAACTGCGCGGCAGGACGCCGTACAATTCGTCAGCGGCGTATAAAGGATCTTCAGGCGGAGCAACATCCAGCGTGGAAAGATTCGTGTGAAGGTTTGAGCGCTGCAACGTTTCAACGATCCCGCGCAGGATTTCAATCGCATGGTCATCATCTTCCGCAAAATGATCGGCAACTCCGCTCTTGCGTGTGTGCACATCTGCGCCGCCGAGTTCTTCTGCGGTGACGTCTTCTCCAGTCGCGGCTTTGACGAGAGGGGGGCCACCCAAAAAGATAGTCCCTGCGCCTTTGACAATGATCGCCTCATCGCTCATGGCCGGGACGTATGCGCCGCCGGCCGTGCAGCTACCCATCACCGCCGCGATCTGTGGAATGCGCTTGGCCGACATGCGCGCCTGATTGTAAAAGATGCGCCCGAAGTGATTCACATCGGGGAAGACCTCATCTTGAAACGGTAGATTTGCGCCGCCTGAATCGACCAGATACAAACATGGCAGATGATTCTCTTCGGCAATTTGCTGCGCGCGCAAATGTTTCTTGACCGTCATTGGGTAATACGACCCGCCTTTGACGGTGGCGTCGTTCGCAACGATCATCACCTCACGATTTGAAACGCGCCCAATCCCTGTGACAATGCCTGCGGCCGGCGCTTCGTTGTTGTATAAATTTGTCGCTGCTAATGCGGAGAGTTCAAGGAAGGGCGCGCCGGGGTCGAGCAGACGCTCAATGCGTTCGCGCACAAAGAGTTTGCCCTGCTCTTCATGGCGTTTGCGATATTTCTCGCCGCCGCCTTCGCGGGCATGGATGAGTCGCTTTTTCAGTTCATCTGCCAGCGCGCGGTTATGTTCGGCGTTGGCCTTGAATTCAGGGGAGTTGGGGTCAAGGGCTGAGGAGAGGGTTTCCATTTTTATCGGTTGCAAGTTTTAAGTTAAAGGTTGAAGGTTCATAGCGATGATGGTGGCGAGTGTAGCATAAAAATGGGAGAAGTGAAAAGAAAGATAAAAGAAGCACGAACTTTGAGTACAATATGCCTGATGAACGGAGGATTATGATATGCGTCACTTCCTAAAGATTCAAACCATCCTTGTCGAGTCGAGTTTGATCGCCAAAGCGAAAGGCTTCGCCAAAAAAGTGACTCCCACCATTGGCTCTCGCGGGAATGGTTATCAGGATACGAATCAAGTCAACTTGCCGAAAATTGAAAAAGACCATTTCGTCAGCAAGGTGGGCGAGGAAGCGGTTCGGATCATCTTTGAACAATTGGGGCGAAAAGTGCGCGGACCGGATTACCAAATTTATGAGGGGAAACAAAAATCCTGGGACTCAGATCTGTATATTGATGGGCTTGGGCTGGCTGTGAAGACTCAGTCCTCATTATTAGCCAAAAAGTTTGGACTATCATGGACCTTTCAGGCGGGGAGTTCCCGCAAAGACCCTATCTTGAATCATGGAAATGCCTGGGTATGTTTTGTTGAGTTTAATGAGACGACCAGTCAATGCAAGGTGTATCCCCCGTACCAAATTAAAGAACTGATTTTTGCCGAACCTAAACTTGAAAGGCTGAAAGGAAGCAAGAAGGTGGTTTACGCAGAAAGCCTGTCTGCCTTATGAATTAATCCCGTAGAAAAAGCATTAACCACGTAGACCACAGAGTTCACAGAGATTTTTTAAAGGTTTTCTCCGTGCCCTCCGTGGTCTCTGTGGCAAAATTATTAAATACCAGCGTTGCTCAAGATCGAAAACAGACTGGACAGCGCCGAGGTCAACTCCGGGTGGGTGACCTCGAAATAATCAATGGAAGTTTCCAGCCTGTCCAACATGGACGGGGCGGCCTTTTTTTCTTCGGTGCGCCTTAATAGGTCTTGAATATCTGCAGAGAGAGCGCGCAGGAGTTCCTGTCCCTGTTCATCCACGCTTTGAATCTCCTCGATCTCTTTGTGTAATTTAGCGAGCAACTCGTCTATTTCGTGAGTGTTCATGGGTCACCTCTTTTTAATATGATTGGGGCATTGGTACTTTTCTAAAATATCTTTATCTCTATTTCTATTTTACAACCTTTTTCTTATCACGGCGCTTATCTTAATATTTCCTCGTCGGCCTGCTCCGCTTCCTGATATACCTTTTTGACTTCTTCTTTCATCTCCGCACTGACACCGGCTGTCTGGGAAATGAATTTGACCATGTCGCGCGCCTGCCGTAAATAGTCCTTTACGCCTGCAATATACGAAAAACTATTACGGCCTCCCTCAGTGTCTGCAGGGATTGGCAGGTCGCGTGCCTGTTGGATAAACGCCCTCGCGCGGATGATCCGCTCGGCGGCGGGAATGAGTTTAGCCATGATTGCTCCTTGTTTTGATGATGTTGATTTTACCGTAGGATGATAGGGGCGCAGCACATAGTCCCCGAAGCGTAGCGAGCGGGATTGCTACGCCCCTACTACGCCCCTACATTAATGTTGACATATATTTCGCCATGCATATAATTGCCCTAAACACAAAACCAGCGCGCAGACAAGTAATCACGCAACTGTTCAGAGAGTCGTCGGTCAGTGCGAGACGATCAGCCAGATGATGAAATCCCCTTCGCCAGCGTTGTTCTCGCAGAGGCTATGCCATAAGAGAATCGGGTTGCGCCCGTTACAGTGCATCCAAGATTGCCCTCAACCCCAGTCCCTCTGGGGGGAAGAGCAATAAAAGCAGGTGGCACCACGAACGCCCCTTCGTCCTGCAAACGGATGAGGGGCGTATTCTATTAATAATGCACTTGGAGGTGCAACATGTTGGATATCAATTTGATTCGTGAAACCCCTGATATTGTCCGCAAGGCATTGAAAGACCGTCAGATGGATTCTGCGCCCATTGATTCGATTCTTTTATTGGATGAGAAGCGGCGCGTTCTGAAGTCGAATCTGAGTTGACCGCGCTTACATCCGCATTGCCGAATATCCCTGACGCGCGCGTGCCTTATGGAGTGGATGACAGCGAGAACGTGGTCATCAAGACGGTGGGTGAGCCGCGCAAATTTGACTTCAAACCGCTTCCTCACTGGGACCTCGGACCTGCTCTCGGTATTCTGGATTTTGAGCGCGGTACCAAGCTGACCGGCTCGCGCTTTTACGTTTTGCAAAAAGCAGGCGCGCGCCTGCAACGCGCTCTCATCGCGTGGATGCTTGACTTGCATATTCGGCAAGGATATCAGGAAGAATATCTGCCCTTCATGGTAAAGACGGCGGTTGTGTATGGCGCGGGTCAACTGCCGAAGTTCGCGGACAATTTATACAAGGATCACGAAGAAGATTATTATTTTGTGCCGACCGCCGAAGTCCCGTTGACTGGTTTGCACATGGATGAAATCCTTGATGAAGCCGCGCTGCCGAAACTTTACACCGCCTACACTCCCTGCTTTCGCCGCGAGAAGATGAGCGCGGGGCGTGATGTGCGCGGCATCAAGCGCGGACATCAATTCGATAAAGTTGAAATGTATACTTATTGCAAGCCGGAAGAATCGGAAGCTCAGCATGAGAAGATGGTCAAGGATGCGGAAGAGACCTGTGCATTGCTCGGCATTCCCTATCGCGTGAAGCGCTTATGCAGCGGTGACTTGGGCTTTGGCGCATCCATCACCTATGACCTCGAACTTTGGGCGCCGGGCTGTGATGAATGGCTGGAAGTTTCATCCATTTCAAATGTGACCGATTTTCAGGCGCGCCGCGCGAACATCAAGTATCGTCCCGCGGATGGCGGCAAGGCAAAATTCCTGCACACCCTGAATGGTTCGGGACTGGGCATGCCGCGCACTTTGATCGCGGTCATGGAAAATTATCAACAAGCCGATGGCTCGATCATTGTGCCTGATGTCTTACGCCCGTGGATGGGCGGCGTTGATGTGATCAAATAAATTTTGTAGGGGCGACCCATTGGGTCGCCCCTACACTGCCCCTACAATAAGGAAACAAATATGATCGATCCTACAGCTTGGACAGTCTTCACGGAATCTCTTTTGGGAGTCATTACCTTCCTTGTCTTATTAACCGGCTTGATCGGGTTGATGGTTCCCGTCTTCCCCGGGCTGACCGTGATGTGGCTTGGCACGCTGGCTTACGCGGTGGTGGAAGCCATGATCGGGAAAATGACCTGGGTCAGTTGGCTGCTCTTTGTCCTCATCACCTTGTTGATGATCGGCGGCAATATCGTGGACAATATCATTATCGCAAAGCATGTCCGCGATAAGAACGTGCCGTGGAGTTCGATCATCTGGGCCTTCGTGGCAGGGATCATTGTCAGTTTGTTTTTTACCCCGCTGGCAGGTATGGTCGCGTCACCGCTGGCGCTTTTCCTCGCAGAGTGGTATCGTCTAAAGCAACGGGACACTGCCTTCGCCAACACCAAAGCTTGGATGACGGGCTGGGGCTGGTCTTTCGCAGCGAGATTCGGAATAGGCATTCTCATGATCCTGTTTTGGGGATTGTGGGTGTGGCTGTAAAAAATATAAAAAAGGAGTTCCAAATGAATCAATTCGCAGAAGTTCTTTCGATCCTTGGTTACATCATCCGTGCGTTAGGTTTCATCGTGCTTGGTTTTGGTGTGGGGCGGTTTACGATGGATGCCTATAAAAAAGCTGCCTGGCAGGTTCAGGTGGCGCTGGCCCTCGGCTTCTTCGGCCTGCTCGTCGGCATGACCAAATATGCCAGCGCCGGCTCCATGGGCATGTTCGCCCTCGCTGCGGGCGCGGCGGTGCTTCTCTCCGTCATGCCTAAGAAGGAAGATAAGGAAGAAGACAAGAAAGAATAAGTCTGATTGAGTTAAAGAAAAAGGGTTTAGCACATAAATGCTAAACCCTTTTTTTTAAACGCTTAGCTCAAGCCGCAGTCCTTGGCGGCGCGTGGTTAATATACGAGGCATGACCCTCAGGCGAATATAACGTCGACCTCAGCTTCCACTACTATTTTATGCTTTTCCGGCGCGAAATACACCGGAAAAGCGATAAAACCAAGAAATTTGACCAGTTACTTTAGAACCATCTTCAGTTTTTAAGGTGTAACCTAATTTCCATGCTACACTGAATTTACCCCCCAATCCAAGACGAGTAGTGCTGGTTTATCCGGTGCGCTCGTCTTTTTGATTGGGTTTGTCATAAAGAAATAAATCGTTAAAGTTCAGGCAGAGGTTTCTGTTTTGAAAACTTTTGAGCGAACATAGGACCCTGCCCAGATTCCAAAACTATTCATCAGAAACCCTACAAAAGCAAGGGGTAACACAAAACCACAGATTGCGACAAAATAAAAAGAATCATATTGGGAGACCAGCGGTATGACCGCATAGCATATAAAATATACGAGCGTTGCGGGAGCAGAAATCCAAGCTACATTCTTCAGTTTAAACTTCGTTATAAGAAAAAGGCTCAAAAGGAAAGACGCAATGAGTGATACAAAATGAGGAATAAAGTAAAGCAACCACCATGGTGTTGGTAAAACATCTGCTTCCATGAAGAATATTCTTACCCATAGATATCCTGCCAAAACACATAACGCCTGTAAAAGCGAAAGCAATATGCCATCTTTTTTCATTCTGCCTCCACTGGATGGTACGGTGTTACACGCTTAATTTTGTGCGACAAGTAATCGTTAATATATTTTCCCGATCCTGTTTGCATATCTGCATCTATCTTCCCGTATGCTGAGTCTTGAGTTGAATCAAAAGTATCAATACAAACAGATTTTATTGTACAAACTCCTGAAACAACTTGATTTCGCGCATGTCTATCCCAAATCTCACCTGGTGTGTTCGGCTCCCCAAGTTTCTTCCAATGCGAGTATGAATCTTGGTACGCGTGCAGAGCTGTCCCAAATTCCTCCCGTGTATTAGCAGTTTTTAACTCATCCTCGGCCTGTGTGGTTGTGTACCTATGGCGCGCAGTCCCGATAGTATAGGTTCTACATCCTTTCAAATCACAATCCGCGTAGGACCCTGGTCTGAGTAATGGGCTTTCATTCGAGTCTACAGCCTTATCCGCAGATGCTATGTCCACCGCAAAGCTTGTAGCCAGTTTTTCCGCTTGAACATCGGAGTATCCACGAGACTGTGCTATGGCAAATGCTGCTTGATATACTAAAGTAAATGTTAAAGCGTAATGAACATTCTCTTTGTAGTGTCCAGTCGAATCTCTATATCCGATAGGATTCCCTTGAACGTAGGAGTATCTGTTCCATGATTGGGGATCATATAAATCTGGGATCAGCGTGTCTGGTTGCATGAACTGCATTATACAAGGCGAAGATAACTTTTCTGATTCCTATTTCCTGTAATGAAAAAATGAGTTGTTAAAAGTAAATGTAGCTTACATTTATAACGTGACGATAAGTTGCAAATTTACCGGATTACTCAACATCACGCCGATCAACTTCACTGCATTCTTCACATCGTTATAATCCACCATCTCCGAGGGGGTGTGGACGTAGCGGCAGGGGATGGAGATACAGCCAACCGGGACGCCGCCGCGGACCAACTGCATGGCGCGCGCATCGGTCGTGCCGCCCAAAAGGACTTCACGCTGATACGGCACTTTCGCTTTTTCAGCCGTGCGGACCATCCACTGCACAACGCGTGGGTCGGCTAACATGCCGCCATCGCGGATCTTAATGGCGGGACCTTTCCCAAGCGCCACATCAAAATCCTTTTGACCCGGCGTATCGCCCCAGCCGGTGACGTCAATCGAGAAGCCGAGGTCAGGGTCAATGCCATACGCGGAGGTTTCAGCGCCGCGTGTGCCAACTTCTTCCTGCGTGGTGAATACAAAATAAACATCATGCGGCGTGGACTTTAATGCACGCAGTGCTTCGATGGCGACCAAACATCCAATGCGGTCATCCATGGATTTGGCGACCAGTTTGTCACCGAGGTCAATGAAGGTGCGCTCAAAGCTGCCTACATCGCCGGTTTTCACCGGACAATTCTTTTTGCTGTCCGCGCCCACGTCAATGAACATCTTGTTGAGCGGCGGAACATCAGTGGCAGAGGTCGTTGGCTCAAGCCCGATCACGCCGGAGACCCCGTTCGCAAAGCGGACATGTCCGCCCGGCAGGTTGCGCGGATAAACTCCGCCGATGTTGGTAAAGCGGACAAAGCCGTTCCCGTCCACATGGGTCACCATCACACCGATCTCATCCATGTGTGCGGCGATCATGATCTTCTTTGCATCTTTCGTTCCCTTGGCCGGCTTCTTGCGCGCGATCAAATTGCCGAGCGCATCCACGCGGACTTCATCCGCGAGCGGCTTGACTTCCTTCAAGATCACCTTGCGAATTTCATCTTCGTAACCGGACGGGCTGAACGTATCTGTGAGTGTTTTGAGTAATTGTTTCATTGTTTTTGTCCTAAGGAAAAATTTTCACCGGCACTATAACTCTTGCTTTCTTGCTTTGTGAACACATGCGCTTTTGCTTCGCCCATCACGAGCCATTCCTGACCTGGCTTTCCTATGATGGCTGTGTTTTCATCCACACCGACGATCACCTCATTCTCTTTCAAGTGATTGCGAAAAGCTGCGACCAGCGGTTTTCCAAATAAAGGGATGGCATCAAAATGCGGTATGACAAATCTGGCGGGCACAATATCGAATGCGGGTTTCGAGCGCGAACCCACCATGCGAAAGTCTGGCAGCTCCCGACCCAGGATCATCGCGCCTGCCGAGCAGCCTGCATAAACTGCGCCGCGTGCCATTGCTTTTTGTATTGACTTCCAAACCAGACTCCCTTTCATGGTTTGATATAGATAATCTGGTTTGCCGCCGGAGAAGTAGACAAGGTCCGCTTCTTCCACAGCCGACGCATGGTTCAGGTCATTGGCTGACTCTGCGTCGATAACAGGGACAGCCTGAACGTCCGCGCCGAGGCGGGTGAAATGCTCAACGCCCATTCGTGACCAGCGTCCCACGCTCGCATCGCCTTCTTTTCCGGCAGCAGTCGGCAAACATACGACACGCGGCTTGCGTCCGTCTGCGCCGCAATTGGCGAGCAGATACCGATCCACATCATCCATAATGGGAAGGTATTCTCCAGAACCAAGCAGGGCGATCAAGCCATTCATATTATCTATCTACCAACTCGCGGGTCATTTTCTTCATGGCGGCATTGATCAAATTCAACGTGTTCTTCCAATCGTCCACGCGCGAAACGCTGATGGGGGAATGGGTGTAACGATGCGGCACAGAGACCGAGACCACAGGGATGCCAGCGCGAGATTTTTGGATCGCACCTGCATCCGTGCCGCCTCCGCCGGGTTGGCGGAATTGGTATTGGATATTTTCATCTATCGCCGTCTCTTCAAGAAAACGCACAAGGCGCGGGTCATCAATTGTGGAGGAGTTGGCTACATAAATTGCCGGGCCAAAGCCGAGTTTGGTATTGTAGGAAATATTTTCCTCGCCATTGTAATCGGGCAGGTCACGTGCGGGAGTGGCATCAATCGCGATGGCAAGATCGGGCTCAAAATAATGCGCCGCGACCTTTGCGCCGCGCAAACCGATCTCTTCCTGCACACTGAACGACAGGCACAACTCAATATTCTTCGGTGCATTTTTGAGCAATTCGATCAGGATCGCCACACCGATGCGGTTATCAATGGCCTTGGACATGATGGAGGGGCCGATATGTTTGAACTTGGCCGCAAAGGTCGCGCGGTCGCCGACTTTTGCCTTGCCCTCGGGACCCAAATCAATGCGCATCGAGTCAACGCCGACGGAACGTTGACGCTCTTCGGAAGTTGTCAAATGAATGGGCTTCGCTCCGATCACGCCTGCAAGATGGTCCTTGCCAACGATCACCTGTTTGCCGACAAGATGGCGCGGGTCAATGCCGCCGACGGTTTTGAACTCATAGAAGCCGTCTTTGTCATCATGCACGATCATGAACCCCACTTCGTCCATGTGGGCATCGAGCAGGACTCTTAATGGCTTTTTGGCGGTGCTGTTCTTTCTGACCAGCACGCTGCCAAGCGCATCCACTTTGACTTCATCGGCATAAGGTTTTACTTCTTCCAAAACGATACGCCGCACTTCGCCTTCGTCGCCGGAGACGGACATTGCGTTGCATAATTTTTCGAGCAGGTTGAACTGTGATTTGTTTATTGAAAGCATAATTTTTTACCTTAATTATGTCGTTGCGAGGGCGCTCTTATTATTACCCGAGGCAACTTCCTATTAATTGGAGATTGCTTCGCCGCCAAAATTCAAGAGCGGCGGCGCGCAAAGACATAGGTGTTAATCCCAGGCGATCTTGGTCATAAAATCTGCTTCGAGTGAAGCGATGAATTCGGCAAGCAAACGGCCTGCGCGTTGAATATCTTTAAGCGCCACTACTTCAACCGGAGTGTGCATATAACGCAGTGGAATGCTCAGTACCATTGTCGGAATGCCTTCGGCGGTCAATTGCAAAGCATCGCCGTCTGTGGAAGAACGCGCAGGCATGGGCTCTACCGCAAATGGAATTTCTGCCTTCTCGGCAACTTCCTTGAATCGGTTGTGCAAGAATGGATGGATGACCGGTCCAATTCCCAACGCAGGTCCCTTGCCAAGCTCCTGCCCCTCCCAGCCTTGAACGCCGGTTCCTTTTCCAAAGGTCACATCCATTGCTACCGCGATAGTGGGGCGCAACTGGAATGCAGATGTCTTTGCGCCACCGAGAGTCTCTTCTTCCTGAATGGAGCTGACTGCCCATACATCCCAAAGATGAGATTTGGATTGAAGTTCTTCCAGACAGATGGTTAGCGCAGCGACGGAGGCGCGGTTATCAAGCGTGTGACCGCTTACGCATCCACCGGTCATTTCAACTGGTTCTGTGTTAAAGGAGACGAGGTCGCCGATGGAGACTCGCTTCGAGACTTCACCCGCGGCGAGTCCTGTATCTACCATGAGATATTTCAACGCAAGAGCGCCTGTCCCTGCGCTTTCAGGCAAAAGGTCTGATGGGGGAATCATGATGACCCCATATAGTTCTTCGTTAGTTTTAGAAGCGTGGACGATGACAGGCGTGCCGGGCAAAATGCGCGAGTCGATCCCGCCGATGGCGGTGATGTAGATGAATCCGTCCACGATGCGGGTGACCATGAGTCCGATGGCGTCCATGTGAGTGGAGATCAAAACCGAAGGGCGGGTCGCTTTACCAGAAACAGAACCCTTTTTCAGTCCATGAATTGAACCGAGTCTGCTTCGGCTGATCTCATCCACCAGTGGAGTCCACTTTTGTTCGATGAGAGTCGCAACCGGCGCTTCGTGTCCCGAAAGACCGGAAACGGAGAGAAGTGATTTTAGGAAGGGAAGGATGTCTGTCATTATGAAGGACCTATGGAGTACCTAATGCAGTGGGGGTGGGAGTTGGTGACGGTGTAAATGTTGGAGTATTCGTAGGTGTGTCTGTGGGCGTGGGAGTAGGCGCCGTTGTTTCGGTGGGCGTCGCTGTGGGCGGGATGGTTGGCGTGGGTGTGTTCGTATTCGGCAGGAAGGGAGTCCACGAAGGGGTGGGGCTGGGCGTTTCTGTCGGGGTGGTGGTAGGTGTAGGCGTAAAGGTGGATGTGACGGTACTCGTCACGGTCACCGGAGTGAAGCTGGCGGTGGGTGTAATGGGTGTTACTGTAATTGTGAGGGTGGGTGTGGGGGTTGTTTCCGAGCCATCAGGCGCGAATGATAGCGCGATGAACCCAAGGCAATAACATGGAATGGTGGCGATGATGACTGCAAGGATGGTTCTGCGGCGTCGCGATTGGGGCGTTACATCGTCTGTCATATTGGTTCGATTATAATCGAACATAACTTTCAGGATACGTTTTTTGTGCAAGGGCGGGGTCTTCCCGTTCTGGGCGGGGAGACCCCGCCCCTACAATGTTGTCATCCATAGGAACCACTCCGCCATGATTCCCCGCCATCTTCGTATTTCAGGTTTTCTCTCGTACCGCGATCCGGTTGAATTGGATTTCGACTTGTTCGACCTTGCCTGTATTTCGGGACAGAACGGCGCTGGCAAATCATCCCTGCTGGATGCGATCACGTGGAGTCTGTTTGGTGAGGCTCGTGGAAAGAGCACGGACGTTATAAATCTCAGCCAGGATGTGAAGGCCGCAGAAGTTGCGCTGACATTTGAATATGAAGGAAATCTGTTTCGTGTGATTCGGTCATTGCCGCGCGGAAAAAGCACGGTGCTGGAGTTTCAAGTCTTAGACGGTGGACGAGGGACGGTGGACCGTGACGGTCTGCGGTCTATCGTCAACGGTCAGTCCTCATGGCGTCCGCTGACTGAAAAGACAACGCGCGATACGCAGGCGAGGATCGAACAAACCTTGCGTCTGGATTACGAGACGTTTATTAATGCTTCCTTCTTTTTGCAAGGTAAAGCAGACCAGTTCACGCAGAAGAAAGCCAGTGAGCGCAAAGTTGTGCTGGGCACGATTCTTGGGTTGGAGATCTGGGATACATACAAGGAGCGTACTGCTTCCAAACGTAAACTTTTGGAAAATGATGTTCAGGAAATTGACGGGCGCATTTCTGAAATTGACATGGAACTTGGCGAGGAAGATGCGCGCCGTGCTAGGCTTGCTGAGTTGGAGTCCGCGCTGAAACAATTATCGTCTGCGCGCAGTGTGCAGGAAAGTGCGCTGGAGAATATCAGGAAGAATGCGGCTTTGTTGAATGAACAGCGCAAACTCGCAGAGACCTTGTCCGCATCTGTTGAAAGGTCACGTTTGGCTTTGGTTTCACTTGAAACTCGTCTCGCTGAGAAAGAATCGGAACGCGCTGTCTATACTGACCTCGTGGATCGCGCCAAGGAGATCGAGTCCGCATATAAGGCGTGGCAGAAGGTTCGCAAGGAGTTGGAAGAACTTGATCAGGTTGCGGCGCAATTCCGCGAACATGATGAGCAGAGACAACCCCTCCTGCGTGAGATCGAAGTGGAGAAGGGGAAGTTGGAGCAGGAATTTGGTAACTTGAGTGATCAGTTATCAGGGATCGGTGAACAGGAATTAGTGAAAGATGAGTTGACTGCAAAAGTCGCAGAGACGAATCAATTATTGGCGGAAGCGGAAGAGAAGATCAAGGAACGCAGCAATCTGGAAAACCAGCGGAATGAAGCGCGCGAGAAATTCGCGGCTTTGAAAGTTGAAAACGAATCGCTCCGCAAGGAAATGAAGGAGATTGAAAAACAACGTGATTCGCTCGAAGAAGCGCGTGGCGCCAAATGCCCCGTCTGCGGACAGGAACTCAGCGAGGCCCACCGCGAATCAACGCTGACTGAATTGAACAAAGCTGGCAAGGATAAAGGTGACCTTTTTCGTGCCAACAAAAGAGAACTGGAAGATATAGAAAAGCAAATCAAAAATTACGAATTACAAATTAATCAACTTGCGGTTGCCGAAAAAGACCTGCGTACTCATTCCAACACCATCTCCCAGTTCACAGAGCGGATCGAATCTTTACAGTCTGTTGCAAAGGAATGGGATAAAACCGGCCGGAAGCGGCTGGCGGAAGTTTCCAAACTTTTGGAGAAGGAATCTTTTGCCGCCGATGCCCGCAAACAACTTGCCAAATTGGATAAGGAACTCGCGAAGCTTGGTTATGATATTTCCGCACATGACATGAAACGCAAGGCTGAATTGGATGTGCGGAGCATTCAAGAAGAGCACCATAATTTGGATAAAGCCCGCGATGTGATCAAGCAAATTCAAAGTGAAATTGGGAATTTGGAGGGAGAAAGAGACAAGAAGAAAGAGGAAATTGTTGAGCAGGAGAAGTCCTATAACAAGTCAGCGCAAGCACTGGCGGACTCTGAAGCCTTGTCTCCTGATTTGAATAAAGTGGAGCGCGAATTGTTTTCATTGCGCGAGGATGAAAACCGAACCCGTGACCAGGTTGGGGCTGCGCGCCAAAAAGTGGATGTGCTTGCAACTCTTCAAACGCGAAAGAAGGATTATTCCAGTCAACGCGAAGAACTCAACCAGCGCATCATGCGTCACAAAACATTGGAGCGTGCCTTTGGCAAAGACGGTGTGCCTGCCTTGCTGATCGAGCAGGCCTTGCCGCAAATAGAAAATAAAGCCAATGACCTGCTAGGTAAATTAAGTAATGATCAAATGACCATTAGATTTAATACACAGGAAAAATATAAAGACGACAAGCGAAAAGACTTGAGAGAAACGCTAGATATTATTATTAAAGATAATGCAGGCGAGCGAAACTATGAAATGTTTTCTGGGGGGGAAGCATTTCGTATTAATTTTTCTATTCGGCTTGCCCTCTCTGAAATTCTTGCGCAACGCAAGGGCGCGCGCTTGCAAACTCTTGTTATTGATGAAGGTTTTGGTTCACAGGATGCACAGGGTATCCAAAGACTCATACAAGCAATTAGAGCTGTTGAGAAAGATTTTTCAAAAATCCTCGTCATCACACATCTGGATGAACTCAAAGATGTCTTCCCCAGCCGCATTGAAGTTGAGAAGACGGAACGCGGGAGTGTGGTGAGAGTGGTATGAGAGGGGCTTGGAAAGAAGAAAGAGGAAACAAAAAACGGCTCTGAGAGATAAACTCTGGAACCGTTTTTTTTTGTTTGCATAACTTCCTACTCTTTGCAAGGAGCTAATCAACGCTTTAAGTTAGTGGGTGGGCGTGGACTCTGCTTGGGAGTAGGAAAAACTTGAAGCCACGCACGCGAAATGCCTGACGCTAGGCATCCCGCCTTTCCGGTGAGCGCTTTATTGTGCCAGACTTGCTTGTTGAAAACAAACACATGGTTTATTTAACTAAACTATTTACGGAGGAGTTGAACAAGTTTGATAATCCAAAGGATTCGATTCCCATAGTCAGCAACAGGAAAATGATCGTGAAGGCTTTCGACGAGAAATCCGCCCAGATCACATTATCTTTTATGGATGAATTCAGCATGGCTACGCTGCCCAACAAGATACATCCTAAGATCACCACGCCGGACATTATAAGCAGTCTCAAGCCATAATTCTTTATCTTTTTTTCTGACGGCAAATTCTCGGTTGTGACGTTATCTGATGTTTGCCTTAATGTTTTTGAACGACCCTTATAAGAAAACCGTATGCCAACCAGCCCGAACACAACAAATATTGGTGAAGACAAGAATAGATAGGATAAAAAGCTGCCACCCAAATAAGGAGAAAGAAGAGCCATGAAGAAACTTGCTAGAAGTAGAAAAAAGCCAAATATTTAAGCAAGTCCATAGACCGCAAATTTAGCCTTGCTTCTTTTTCCCTCTTTATTGTTTTCTGCAAGATCTGGCATGATTTTCTCCTATAATTTTGGTTGCATTACTGTTTGAGCGGTTTTAAGTAACAAATTATTGAAATTCATGGACAATAATTTCCTTTTGAAAGATCACTGCCGAAAATGATATTAAGGTCTGCAATGTAAACTCCATCACCACTTATCAACATTCTTTGGCTATCTGGCGACCAAGCAAAATAATTAATGTTGTTTAAAGGCATTGTCCATTCACAACTATGGTCAAGCCTGGAAATGAGCAACTTATTTTCAATGTCATTCTCGGTAAAACGCCAGATTATATAGGCAATCAACTTTCCGTTTGGAGAAATCGCGGCAGAATTTATAAAGTATTTGTTATTGCGCGTGAATTGGGCGAAGCTACCTGAATCTAAATCGAAAAGATATATGTTTTCAAACCGATCCTCTTCGAGTTCCCGATAAATCAATGTCAATTGTTTCATGTCTGGTGACCAAGCACTAACATTCCAGAAACCATTAGCGGGTGTTTTGAATGTCTGGTCATTCTGGGAATTAATATCTGATATCTCTAGGTAAGAGCTGTTAATCGCGGCAACTTTCTTCCAGTCGGGACTCATTCCCCCGTATTTGGATAAAAAAATTGGTTCCACATCATCAACTCTAAACGCATAAACTCCATTTCCATCTGGACCGTCTGACCAAAACATGGCAAAACTTTGGCTATCCGGTGACCACGCTTCGGCTTCTAAGTTACCTGAACTTACTCTTAGAAATAACGAAGCATCCCCCGTTTTGGGATCAATCAGGATAATTTCGTGGCGTGGCTCAGTGCCAAAGAGGCCAGCTATATCAGGCATTGATTCAATTACATAGGATGCAATAATTTTCTTGCCATCGGGCGACCAAATCGGAGACTGAAATCCAGCGGGATCAATTCCGTTTAGAAGAGATATCCCCGATGGCAATTCAACAACTTGCGTCTGAGTGCATGCTGTCAGAAAGATTAGTAAAACCAAAGATGAAATAGTCTTTACTTGCAAATTCTCTCCAAAAGCATAAATGAACCAAACTCGAAAACATAATCGTATTACAAAGGGTTAGAAGTCAATTTCAAGACGTTGTTCATCTTTATCTTGGCCCTGAAAGTAATGCAATAAGACATATGCCAATTAAACCTAAATAAACGAAATATGAAATAATCCGATAATACCTCAATAATTTCGCGGCAGACTGATGCCCTTTTACCCAATCTGGAGTTTTGAACAACCACCAAGTACCAACAAACCAAGGATAAGAACGAAAACCTAGTTCTTGAATTTCATTTAATGGAAACCAAAAAGGCATCCCATTTGGTCTGCCATCTTTTTCCCATTGGTTATGAAAATCATCATGCTCTATTTTTGTGAGTCGTGACAAAATAAAAGTCGGGAGAATCAAGATAATGAGTAATAGTGTGTCGAAAATTATGCTTGCTATCGATGAACTTGATTCTGTTGTCATAGACCTCCATTTTTTGGAATGTACATTCCAATTGTTTACTTTGCAGCTGTCCAACGATTTGCGCTATCGGACATGTGGGCGGGAGCAGAAAAAACTCGAAGCCAGAAAAATGAATGCGAAACTTGCCACAGAATTCCAGCGTCCAGTGCACGCTTTGTTAGGCAACCTTTATGCTTACCAAAACGATGGCTGAAAAAAGACACCACCGCCAATATGCCCAACTTTTACACACAACTTTGATTTTGGCAACACCCAAAACGATTGAGGATTTTTATAACGCCCAACAACTTACAAATAAATTAAATAATAAACCTGAAACGCCACCCCATAACCATAGTCGAGATGATCCCCTTCTCATACCGATGAAGGCTCCGGTAAGCCCAAATAATGCCCCTCCAATCGGTATACATATTGTTCCAATAAAAAATGGTAATGGTAAACCTGAAACTAATAACATTAGACTGGTTGGCATAGCTTTAGGTGACTCCCCGAAGATATTTTTCACTAAAAAATCGTTCAGAAAATAGTGAAGAAGACCGAAAGGAATTGCACCGAGAATTGCGCCAATCGTCCCTGCTACTGCACCGATAGAGCCTGTTTTAAAATAAGAAGGTTTTTCATTCATAAACAAAAACTCTCCTTTTCTTTTTGGAACCCAATTTCAACTTTACAACGAGAACTTGAATTAAAAAAGACGATACAATTTTGTCAGAGGTTGCCTAACTATGATTTATACAGCCTACAGACTGTATAATATCCTACAGACAGATTATACAGCCAAAAAAAGCAGCCCTTCAGCCTTCACGCGAAGCGTTCATCCTTCATCCTTATTTCTCCCCCATGCCAACCTTCATCACCTCAACCGTTCTTTTCATCGCCGCGCTTATCATTATTTTTTGGCTTCACGATCAATATCATCTAGACGTTATCGTCACGCCTGCGCCGCCGCCGCTCAACCCGCCCCTCGTTTCCATTTGCATCCCCGCCCGCAACGAGGAAAATAATATTCGCAATAGCGTCGAGTCCGCGCTGGCGCAGGATTATCCCAACCTCGAAGTTATTGTTTTGGATGATCGCTCCACTGATGCGACTCCTGAGATTCTTCGCCACACTCGCCGTTTGAGGCTCGCGGCTCAGAATGACACGCTAAAGATAGTCAGCGGATCAGACTTACCCGAGGGCTGGGCCGGAAAACCCCATGCCTTGTACCAAGCCTCAGCAGTTGCCCGCGGCGAGTGGCTTTGTTTTGTAGATGCCGACACATTTCTCAAGCCCGCGGCAATTTCGTCCGTGTTTGCCAAAGCCCTCGAAACAGAAGCAGACATGTTCACGACCATGAACGAGCAGATCCTCGGCTCGTTTTGGGAGAAAGTCGTCATGCCTTTGGTCATGACCGCGCTCTCGGTTGGATTCTCACCGCGCAAAGTCAATGATCCGCATACGCGCGATGCGATTGCGAATGGTCAATTTATTTTTATCAAACGCAGTGTCTATGATGCCATTGGCGGACATGAAAGTGTGAAAGACCAGATCGTGGAAGATAAAGCCATTTCCGAACAGGTGAAATGGAATGGGCACCGCCTCGTGGTTGCGGACGGAATGCAGTTGATCCGCACGCGCATGTATACGTCCCTGCCGACCATGTGGGAAGGCTGGACAAAGAATATTTATCTCGGCCTGCGCGACCATCCGTCCATGTTATTGCTGGGCGCATTCGGCGCATTGCTCGCCTTGATCGCGGCCTTGTTCCTGCCGATCTGGCCATTGCTCGGTATCCTGTGGACTTTGAACGGCGGCGGTTGGATGTCCATTGCCGTGATCGCGGAGTCACTTATTGTTTGGGGCTACCTGATCTACATGCGTTCGAGGGTGGCGCGGGTAATGAAGATCCCCACCTGGTACGCATGGACAACCCCGCTCGGCGCAGGTGTATTCGCATCCATGATGCTCACTTCGGCGTGGAAGGTCATCTCCGGCCAGGGCGTCAGTTGGAAGGGCAGGTTGTATAAACCGAAATGATCCCATGTAGGGGCACTGTAGGGGCGCAGCATTGCTGCGCCCCTACATGAATTATATATTTGCCATTAAAATACAGCCATTCTTTTCTCAGGAGCAATAAACGTGGACTTTAGTTGGATATCACAACCCGAATCGTGGATCGCACTTCTAACCCTCATCGTGCTTGAACTGGTGTTGGGCGTGGATAACGTGATCTTTATTTCCATCCTTGCGGGGAAACTGCCGCACGGTGATCAGAAACGTGCCCGCTCAACAGGCATTATGCTGGCAGTCATCACGCGCGTCATGTTACTACTTTCCCTTTCATGGGTCATCAGCCTTGAAGAAGCCCTTTTTACCCTGCCGTTTTTTCAAATTGGCATATCAGGCCGTGACCTGATCCTGCTGGTGGGCGGTATTTTCCTGTTGTGGAAGAGCACAACTGAGATCCACGAAAAACTTGAAGGCAAGGAAGGCCATGCGACCGCAAAAGTAGGCGCGACCTTTACGAGCGTCATCATCCAGATCATGCTACTGGATGTTGTATTCTCGCTCGATTCAGTTATTACCGCTGTAGGCATGGTTGACGAATTGATGATCATGATCATTGCGGTGATCGTGGCAGCGGGCATCATGGTCTTTACTTCGGGACCCATCGGCGAATTCGTTGAGAAGCATCCAACCGTGAAAATGCTGGCATTAAGTTTCCTGTTGATGATCGGTTTTACGTTGGTTGTGGAAGGTTTGCATCAGCATATTCCAAAGGGCTACGTCTATTTTGCGATGGGCTTCTCTGTCTTTGTGGAGATGATCAACCTGCGCGTGCGTGACAGTCATGTCAAGCCGGTCAACTTGCGCGATGCTTATAAGGAACAAAAACTTGAACTGCAACCCGTCGCTGTTGCCGTAACCGAAACCCTTCCTGTCAAGCCAAGATCAAAGCCTAAAAAGAAAAGCATAGCTGCTGAAACTAAAAAGAAAAGCGTAACGAAAAAGAAATAAAAACAAAAAAGACTTTGTTGCCCAAAAAACAACAAAGTCTTTTTTATCCGCTTTCTATTTTATTCCACACAAAACACCCCCTTCATACTCGGCTTCGTAATGAGTCCGCACGCGTGGATTCCCCTTTCTTCAAATGCCCACATGATTTCCGCTTTTGCTTGCTCTTCTTTTTCAGCCGGGACAAATGCGATAATGGACGGACCCGCACCAGATAACGCCGCTGCGCCAAAGCGTTTCGCCGTTTTATAAGCGGACATTCCGCCGGAGATGTGTTTCAAACGATAAGGCTGGTGGATGCGGTCATCTATTACTTTTTGCAGGAGTTCAAGGTCGCCGCTGCGTAAAGCATCCACCACAAGGCTTGCCCGCCCGATGTTATAGATCGCATCTGCCCGCGATACAGACTTTGGCAGGACAGCGCGTGCTGTGCGCGTCGGCCAGTCCACATTGGGTTTGACGATCACGATATTGAATTCGGGAACTTCATAACGTCGTGTGATGATTTCCTCGCCTGTCACCACCGAAACGACCAATCCGCCAAACAAAGCTGGCGCCACGTTATCGGGATGACCTTCCATTTCGTTGGCCAGTTTCAATATCTCATTTTTATTCATCGGTTTGCCAAGCATTTCATTTGCGCCGTACAGCCCCGCGATGATTGCCGCCGCGCTGGAACCAAGTCCGCTGCTCATGAGGATCTCGTTGTGTGCGGAAATTTTTGCGCCCCTCATTTTTTTTCCGCTGACATCATGGGCGAGTATAAAGGCCTTCGTCAACAAATTCCTTGAGCCTTTATTTAACTTCTCCCCGCCTTCGCCTGTCACGTGATATGTGATTCGGTCAGCTGATTCAAAAGAGACTTCATTCCAAATATTCAAAGCCAGCCCGAGACAATCAAAACCTGGACCTAAATTTGCAGATGTAGCTGGGACTCGGATTTTTATCATGCCGACATTATAATCGGCGAAATTCATCGTCATTGCGAGGAGGGTGGTTTTCCCGACGACACTTGCGCCGTGCGCCAGTGCGGTGAGCAATCTCTTTACAATGACAAACAGGAGATTCATGTCTTACCAAGGATTGATCCACCGCTACGGGCATCTGCTTGACCTGCCCTCCCATACACAAAATATTTCCCTGCTCGAAGGGAATACGCCTCTCATCCCCATGCCGCGTTTGGGGAAGGAGTTCGGCTGTGAGTTATTCGTCAAGTTTGAAGGGTTGAATCCCACCGGCTCCTTCAAGGACCGCGGCATGACGGCCGCCATCAGTGAAGCCGTAGGTCGCGGCGCACAGACCGTCATCTGTGCTTCTACGGGCAACACAGCGGCCTCTGCCGCGGCGTATGCATCGCGGGCGGGTCTGCGTTCCATTGTGCTGATTCCCGAAGGTAAGGTCGCCGCAGGCAAACTTGCGGGAGCAATCGCTTATGGTGCGGAAGTGATCCAAATCCAGGGCTCATTCGATGATGCGCTTTCGCTGGTCGTGGAGATCACGCAAAAGACGCCGATAGCATTGGTCAACTCGATCAATCCATATCGCGTTGAGGGACAAAAAACTGCCGCGTTTGAAATTTGCGATGTGCTCGAAAGCGCGCCGGATTGGTTATGTCTGCCCGTTGGCAATGCGGGCAACATCACTTCATATTGGGCTGGCTTTAAGCAATATCAAAAGGGACTGCCGCAAGTATTAGGCGTGCAGGCCGCAGGGTCCGCTCCGCTTGTGCTGGGCCATCCCGTGGATAAGCCAGAGACGATTGCCACCGCCATCCGCATTGGCCGCCCGGCGCGTGGGGAACAGGCTCTTGAAGCCGCGCAGCAATCCAATGGACGGATCATCGCAGTATCCGATGCGGAAATTTTATCGGCGCAGAAAATCCTTGCAAGCGAAGGCGTTTGGGTCGAGCCTGCCTCAGCGGCGGGGTTGGCCGGTTTGATTGCTGAGTCAACTCTCGGCAAGTTTGATGCGCGCGGAAAAAGGATCGTCGTCGTTTGCACAGGTCACGGCTTGAAAGACCCGTCCATCATCACCGAGTCATTCACGTCACCAAAAATAATCCCATCTCAATATGATGCCCTGATCGAAGTGATAGGATAAATATGCCGACGATTTCTCTGACCACCGATTTTGGAACCCGCAATGGATTTGCGGGTGTGATGAAGGGCGTGATCTATAAAATTTCGCCCAATGCGAAAATTGTGGATATCAGCCACACCATCGCGCCGCAGGATATTCGCGAAGGCGCGTTCGCATTGTGGCGTGCCTATTCGTTCTTCCCGAAAGGCACGGTGCATCTTTATGTGGTGGACCCCGGCGTTGGCACGAAGCGCCGTCCGCTGGCCGCGCGGATCGGCGATCATTATTTTGTCGGACCCGATAACGGGCTGCTGACTCCCATCCTCGAAGATGCCGAACACAAATTTGAAAAGATAGAATTTTTTGAATTGAGCAACCCCAAATATTTTTTGCCGAAGGTCAGCCGAACCTTTCACGGGCGCGATATTTTTTCGCCCATTGCCGCGCATCTTGCCAATGGCATTTCGTTAAATGAATTTGGTCCTTCATTCTTTGACCCTGTCCGCATGAAAATGACTCATCCTGAGAAAACATCGAATGGATTTACCGCCCATGTGACATTGATCGACATCTTTGGGAATATCTCCACCGATCTGTCCGCGTCTGCGCTTCAAGGTCAGACCGATGTGCTGTTTCGCCTGCGAGGAGCAGAAGTGAACGGGTTGGTTGAGACTTACGGGCATCGTTCTGCCGGTGACCTTGTAGCCGTTGTAGATAGTGAAGAGTTCGTTGAGATTGCCGTAGTCAATGGGAATGCGGCGCAAAGACTCAGCGCTGAGGTCGGTGATGTGGTGGATGTGGTTTTCAGTGTAAAATAATGACGATGTCACATCTTCCCCTCGTTGTTGAAAACTTATCATTCCGCTACCGCCGCCGCGAAGAGTTGGCTATTCAGAATATCAATTTTGAATTGCATCCGGGGCAGGTGATGTTGATTGCCGGCGCAAGCGGATGCGGCAAGACCACCTTAATGCGCTGTATCAATGGACTGATACCGAATACTTACAACGGCGAGATGACAGGCGACATTCGACTATTCGGCAAATCAGTTAAAGAAATGGCGATGGTTGAGATTTCGCAGACAGTGGGGACTTTACTGCAAGACCCTGAACGTCAGATCCTTGGAAGTTATGTTTTGAATGAAGTGGCATTTGGCTTGGAAAGTCTCGGCGTCCCGCGCGGCGACATAATCCCGCGCGTGGAGAAGGCGCTGAGTCGTCTCGGCATTTTGCATTTGCGTGACCGCGAAACCTTTGGCACATCCGGCGGTGAGAAACAAAAGATCGCCCTTGCCGGTGTGCTCGCCATGGAACCAAAGATCCTCTTGCTTGATGAACCTCTCGCCAGCCTTGATCCTGCATCCGCGCATGAGGCTTTGGATGCCTTCCGCGTTTTGGCCGATGAAGGCTATTCCGTGATGGTCGTTGAACATCGTGTGGAAGATGTGCTTGCCATTCATCCTGAAGTGGTCATGTACATGGATGAAGGCAAGGTCGAATACTTCGGCGGCGTGGAAGGTCTGATGCAGGTCGTGGATTATCATCGCATCAAACTTCCCGCGCAGGTGGTGATGGATCGCGCGCACGGCCAAAAGCAGGAAAAAACTTTCGAAGCAACGATCAGGCCGCAGGTCGGGAATGAAGCGGAACTGGTCCACTTTGATAATGTCCGCTTTCAGTACCATGAAGATTCGCGCGAGATCCTCAAAGGCATAGACTTCAAGATCAATAAAGGCGATGTGATCGCGATCCTCGGACATAATGGTTCGGGCAAGACCACGCTTATGAAGCATACGCTGGGATTGTTAAAGCCCACCCAGGGGCGGGTGTTGCTTGAAGGAAAGAATACGCGCCAGATCAGTGTTGCGCAAGCCGCGCATACGGTCGGTTATGTTTTTCAAAGCCCAACCCAAATGTTGTTCGCGCCGACGGTCAAGGAAGAACTTGCCTTCGGCCCGAAGAATTTGAAAATGTCTGAAGACGTGATCGAAAAAAATATTCAATGGGCAATTGAAACCGTGCACCTGCCGGAAGAATTGCAAACGCCGCCGCTCGCGCTTTCGTTCGGCCAGCAAAAAAGGATCTCCATTGCATCCGTGCTTGCCATGCGCTCGCGTATTTTGATGATGGATGAACCCACCGCCGGGCAGGACTATTGGAATTACACCGCCTTCATGGACAGCATTTTGCAGATGCCCGGCTTTGATGCCATTCTTTTCATCACGCATGATGTTGACCTTGCCGTCGTTTATGCCAACCGCATCCTGCTTGTATATGATGGGCAGTTGATGGCAGATGGGACTCCTTATGATGTCTTGAGGGATGAGGCGCTTTTACGAAGATGCCGCGTCCTGCCGACCTCTTTGCTGCGTGCCAACATTGAGCATTATCCGCGCCTTGGGCAATTCCACCGCGCCGAAACCTTATCGCAATTCGTGAGTTAATATTTGTGATGTGTTCTTTCGGACTGGCAGAATGCCGTCCGCCAAAATTATTCTTATGGAGGAAGAAATGCAAAACAAATCACTTTGGAAGTTTGGAACCCGCGAGGTAGTTTATTCAGCGATTGGCGCGGCTTTGTATGCCGTGCTTGGTATCGCCACGAACTTCCTGCAATTGCCCAGCGCGGGCAATGTGTCATTCCGCCCCGCCGTCGCGATCCCCATGTTCTTCGGCATTGCCTTTGGACCCGTCGTCGGGTTCATCGCCGGCTTCCTCGGCAACATCATCGCCGACCTTGTCTCCGGTTATGGATTCTGGGTTTGGTGGGATCTTGGCAATGGTCTCATGGGTCTCGTGGCCGGTTTGATGGCCTTCTCCTTTGTCGGTTTCAAGACCCAGGGGACTTTGCTCAAGGCTGAGCTCTTTGTCATCCTGGGCGTAGTCGTTGGTATGGGTGTGGCCTCCCTCTCTGAAATGTGGGTTTCCGGCGCTGATATCAATACAGTGATCTTCGGCAACTTCATTCCCGCCGCAGTTGCAAACCTTGTCAATGGATTGATCCTCGTACCGATCCTGATGATCGCGTATGACGCGGTCGTATCCCGTTCTGGAAAATAAATTAACATGTTTGAGCGCAGGTCTCAGACCTGCGCTCAAACACTGATACCTTATGCTGGTTACCTGGGCTTATCGCGTCCGTAAAAGTTTAATGGGGAGTTTTGATCCGCGTGCGCGCTGGATTTTTTCGTTCGCCTTTCTTATTTCCGCAACTCAATTCTGGGATGCGCGTTTTCTCGTTGTATTATTTGTCCTTGCCTTTCTTTGGTATTTTTCCGCACGTGTGCCGTTCAAAGAAACGCGCCGCGCGTGGACCTTTGTCTGGTTCCTGCTCTTGATCATGATCGTGGTCAACACGATTCTCACTGGCGGCGGTGCGGGGGGCGTTGTCCCTGAGGGCGGGCATGTGGTCTGGCCGAACGGAATTCCGATCCCATTAACCGCGTGGCATTTTCATTTCGGTCTGACTTATGAACGTCTTTGGTTCGCGCTCTGCCAGATTTTGCGTATTGGCGGAATTTCTGCTGTCTTCGTGATCATCCCCTTTTCAATGGACCCGCGTTCATACGGCGTGACCTTTCGCGGGCTGGGCTTCCCCGACAAATTTGCTTATTCCATGGAACTCGCATTTCGCTATGTTCCAACTATTGCGCGTGATTTCGGCGTGACAGTGGATGCACAGCGCGCACGCGGATATGAAGTGGAAGGTTCAGGCGGCGGCATCTTCAAGCAAATTTTGCGGACAGCACCTTTGATCGTTCCGGTGACTATGAACTCCATTCTTACAGGCGAAGATGTGGCCAATGCCATGGATCTGCGCTGCTTTGGACGTGGTCCGCGCACATGGCTGTATAAACTTGAATATCACTGGCAGGATTATTTGCTGATCGCATTCAGCATACTTTTATTGCTTGCAAGCTTGGCAATTGTCTATGGGCTAAAGTTGGGAGATTTCTGGGTGCCTGAATTTTTGATCCGGATGATTTCGTAAACAGGTTGCTTCACCAAAATGCGGCTCGCAACGACATGTAAAATAAAAAATCCGCCGTTCATCGCGGCGGATTTTAGTTTAATGATGCTGGTAGGTTTCCCCGGCTGTCACTTTGAAATCGAGCCGGTTTTGTTCGGGGGCGAAAACGCAGGTGGCAAAATCTGTGAAGGCGCAGGGCGGGCAATAGGCTTTGTTGAAGTCTATGAAAATCTTTCCATCGGCTTCCACCTCGGCTACAAGATAGCGGCCGGTGGGGTAAGTCTCGTCCTGGCTGGTGGGGTCTGAGAAGCGGATGAAGAATGTGCCGTCATCTTCCTTGTTAATATCCAGTTGATAATCTTTATTGTTGAATTGGAATGAAAGATAACCGTCAACTGGGAATTCTGATTTCTCACCGGTGACACCCGGAAAGTAGGACATCTTTGGGCGGTCGTAGGGAGTGTATGTGGCAGGGAGGCGAAAATCTTCATTGATGTCGAACCAGGTACGGGCGGGGAAAGACTGTCGCTCTTTGCGCTGGTTATCCCAAAGGCGGACACCGAATTTATTTCCGCGTTGAATGACAACGAGTTGGACATCCTCTAACTGGATGTAGCTTGGGTCGTCTGACGTGTCAGGCTGTAGGATGGCGAAGTCGGTTTCCGTGCTGTTCACTTTTATTTTTTTTGCGGGGTCTGTGCGCAGGGAGACCGACCTGCCATTATATTCAAGGTGGCCGATGTTGGCAGGGAGACGCTCCGGCAGCAAAATTTCAGACTTAGGGTCGGAGCCAAGCAGGTTCTTGCCAAGTTTCAACCAATAAAGACCTGCGAGTGCGAGCCATCCATTTTCCTTGCGGATGGTTTCATTGCGCTCTTTGCGCCATTCATTGATGGTTTGCTGATACGTGTTTGTCATGCTGGCATTATACCTGTACTAAAAAGACTTCGGAAGATTTGTTGAAAAAGACGCCCCACCTGTAAAGGTGGGACGTTGTGATTTGTGTTTAGATCGAGATAGCCGGAACCGAGAAATAAATAATTAACCCAATTACAAAGATGATGACCGATAGCAGGGAGAAGAAGGGTCGTAACTTGCCATCCTCTTTGTTTAGGGAGGCCCATGCTGCGAACGCAAGACCGATTGCCATGATCGTTAGAATGAGTTGAAGTTGATCGCCGAGTTCATCATATTGTGAACCGATCTCAAAATTAGCATCGGATTCTTCAAAGTAGCCGTCAGACTCGGCATACATATCTTCGTAATATTGATCGTCCCAAACAGTTTCAGGGTCGCGTTCAATTGCCGCGTTGAGCTGTTCAGAAAAACTTGACTGGTAATATTCGGCAATTTCGGGACGTTCATCCGCGTTCAGGTACCAATTGTCGAAGTAATTGTAATCCTGGGTAATATCTTGATTCGTGCGTAAGTATTCTGCGTTGCCGTCGTTCAGGGATTGCATACCCTTTAATTCATATTTGTTTTGTTCTGAATCAGCCATTGCGCCCTGATAACTGGCCGCGGCGGTAAAAATGCTCAATAATGCGATCATTGCGCCAAGGAAAATATCATTGCCTAAAATACTAAAAAACTTCTTCATTTATTTTTTCTCTCCTCTTGGATGTGGATTGGACTACAGACCGTGAAGCCGGCGATAGTTTACCAGAATTTGGGGATTGAATGTTTACAGTTTTGTTATAAAATGGTGACGCTTTGAAGAACCAAAATCCATTCCACCAAGGAGAGAATTATGGGATTAAAACCCGACCACTGGATCCGCAAGATGGCACACGAACAGAAGATGATCGAACCCTTTGTTGAGAATCAAGTCCGTGAGGGAGTGATCTCCTATGGCGTTTCATCATACGGATATGATGTGCGTGTTGCAAATGAGTTTAAGATTTTTACCAATGTCTATTCCGCGACCGTTGACCCCAAGAACTTTGACGTTAAATCCATGGTGGATTTTGTGGGGGATGTGTGTATCGTCCCGCCGAACTCGTTTGCCTTGGCGCGCACCATAGAATATTTCCGTATTCCGCGCAAGGTGTTGACGGTTTGTTTGGGGAAGTCTACATACGCGAGATGCGGCATCATTGTCAATGTGACTCCGTTCGAGCCGGAGTGGGAGGGATTTGTCACATTGGAAATTTCCAATACCACGCCATTGCCCGCAAAGATCTATGCCAACGAAGGGCTGGCGCAGGTCCTATTCTTTGAGGCGGATGAAGAGTGCGATATTTCCTACGCGGATAAAAAAGGGAAATATCAAAAACAGCAATCCAT
This sequence comes from Chloroflexota bacterium, assembly GCA_016219545.1. GTDB lineage: Bacteria > Chloroflexota > Anaerolineae > Anaerolineales > Villigracilaceae > Villigracilis. The sequence continues at coordinate 108,748 of JACRMH010000022.1, forward strand.
TGTTTTGCCCAAGTTGTAAAAGAGTTTCGCCACAGAGCGCACTGAGATCACTGAGAAAACCTTTTTAAAATCTCTGCGTGCTCCGTGATCTCAGTGGTAAAAGTTTTTGGCTCATATGTAAAGGATGTGCAGAGAGATGATAAACTTTGGAAATGGAATTTCCAATCACAGAACTGCTTGACTATGAAAATAGCACTGAGTGGATACTCAAGCATTTTCATCCAAAGGGACTACAGTGTCCCAAGTGTAAAAAGACTGTTAAACAATCACGTAAGTTCAGACGCACCCAAACCAGCGAATTGGTTGTACATCGGTGTTACAACTGTGACACAATCTACAACTTATATACAGGCACTATCTTTCAAGGAAGCCAGTGGAGCGTGAAGCAAGTGGTACTCCTGATGCGAGGCATTTGCAAAAAAGGTGAGACGACACGGGAACTGGCAGCCGAACTTGGCTTGAGCTACAAAACTGTATTGGTCATGCGGCATAAGGTGCAAGACAACGCAGAACTTGAACAACCGAATACACCACTCCCTGACAGCCATTCGGAAACAGACGAAATGTTTCAAAATGCGGGGGAAAAAAGGTGTACTTCATCCCGATCCTGAGGATCCACCACGAAAACGAGCGAATAAACAACGTGGACACGGGACCTATGATAATGACCGACCTCCCATCGTTGGAACAGTAGGACGCGAAAGTGACCAAGTGCGTTTACGGGTAGTTCATAATACAAATCGAAAAACCCTCGAAGCTCATGTCCATCAGTTTACGAACAAAGAAGCAACCTGTTACACCGATGATTGGCAAGCCTACAATCACATCATTCGAGAACATCTCACTGTTTGTCACGCCGATCATGAATGGGCTCGCGACGATAATGGCGATGGTATTCGAGAAGTTCATACAAACACTATTGAAGGAATGTGGACAGATGTCCGAAACTATCTACGTCCTTTCAAAGGTGTCCATAAAGACTATCTGAGCGGTTATGTGGCAATGACTGAGTTTCGTAGAAACCTCAAACGCATTTCACCTGAGTTCATTGCCGCTCTCGTTACTCTGCACACCGATGACACATGAGCCAAGTTTTTTCCTGCCACATAAAAAGAACTGCTCCTTGCGAAGCAGTTCTTTTTATAAAATCACATTGAAGTATTTCTTGAGAATTGATCCCCGGTCATCTTCTTTGACTTCCTGTGTGGTGCGGTTCCCGTTTGATGTGACGATCAACTTGTCATTATCCAATGAAACGCGGCCATCTTCCGTGAGCCGCGAGATGATCCGCTTTCTTGTGAATATGGATTGCGGTGACGACTGGTGATAAAGACAGGCATCCAGGTATTCATCCGGGAACCTATGCGGGATGATGTCGAAAAAGTATTGACGTTCGTGTGAGCCGTCATAATCACGCTGCCAGAGTTGGTATCCGTTATTAAATTGTTCCAACCAGTAACCCCGTGCGCCCTGGACCTGTTCATTGGGATCGTCCAAATTTAATGGTTCTGTGAAGGAGTCGCCCCAGCCAACATCCACCAGCCAGCGCGTGGGATCTTTTGGGATATGTACCATGAGTGTGAGGTGATCAAAGTCAATGCCGAAGGTATCGTCCTTCTCATGGTAATCACGTGCGTTGAGATAGGTGACCTCGTAGCCGATCTCTTTCAACAGCCAGGCAAAGAGTCCGTTTAGCTCATAACAAAATCCGCCGCGTTGACGGGTAATGAGTTTGTCCCATAGCGATTTCTCGTCAAGCAGAATGGGACGATCGAGCCCAATATCCAAATTTTCAAACGGGACGCTAAGCATGTGCGCAAATTGAAGTCCGCGCAGGGTTTCAAGATTTGCCTTCACGTCAGGCGCGTAGCCAATTCGGTGTAAGTATTCCTGTAACTTCATTGGTTCTTATAAATTGGTTTGGATACTTTTACAAAGATATGTTGAATGGATGGTTTGTGTAAAATGAATGCAAGGATGAGCATGGATAATGCGATCCATAATAAAGCGGGCGGATCAAGGATAACGCCAGAGACCAACCCTGCAACCAACAAGTAAAAATGGGTAAGGAACGGGACCCAAAAAGCCAGCGGGTCAACAGGCGTTTGGTAAAAGCGCGGGCGTGATACAACCACAATAAAAAGAGCGCTGATCAATACCGGGGCAATGGTGAGTGTGTGATAGTCAAATGGAATGATGAAAGTGATGAAGGCATTGGTGAACATCACACAGACCAACCCGATGAGGATTCCAAGGAATGGCGAAAACCATTTGCCGATCCAGTCCGTGCGTTGAGATAAGAGGCGATAGCCGAAAGAGAACGATGAAACCACCCAGAACCATGCCCAAAAATTAGCATAAGGCACACCGAAATATTGAAAGTTCAAACCTTGTCCCCAATCCCAGAAGCCGAGGCGGATGGCGACAGTGTCCAGCGCGAGGTCAATATTCAGGGCAAGCAGTCCATCGAGAATTGGGCGAGTCCAGTAGGGCAGGGAGCTTCCGTCCGAGAATTCCATCAGGGCGTAAATGATGCAACTCCAGGCCACACCGATGCACAGGGGCACATCCAGAATCATGATGAGGAACCGGCCGTACTCATATGCGTTCAATTGGCGGATGGTGGCGAGCTCAAGCAAAACCCCGAATAATATGCCTGTAAATAATTTCAATAGATTCGCCGTGCCGTGCTTTAAAGCATGGCGAAGGCAAATTGCAAACTGGATGTATATGGTGAGTTCAAAAAGGATAAAGTAGGTGTTTGGCATGAATACTCATTCTATTTGCGCAAGTCGCCCGTTATTTTGCCAACCCTGTTAATTGCCTTGATTAATTTCTATTATTTGGTAACTTTCGGATGGCAATTCTCTTAGAAAAATTGATGGAGTCATAGCAGTTTGTTTTTCTTTATTGTAATCAGCTGTTAATTTGGGATATGTGATATGCAGTAGTTCTTTAGCACGTGTAATTGCTACATGAAATAATCGTCTTTCTTCCTCAACATCTGCCGCTTTATTACTCGGCATCCAGCTTTCTACCATCCCAATGATGAAAACACATCTCCATTGCAATCCTTTGGCGGCATGTATGCTTGAAAGCATAATTTTTTCGCCAGTTTCAAAATTTGACGATGAAGTATTGTTTTTGACTTCAATACGTTCAAGCGTCATTTCTGTTAACAAGTTTTCAATGGTATTGTAGTGCCCAGCTAAATCTTGGAACACTTGTATGTCCTCTTGTTTAGATTCCCAGTCATTTGGATAAGCTTTCTGTAAGTACGATAAGTAACGTTCATCTAGTAGAAATTGGATTAAATCTGGGATATTACTGTTTTGATGACGTTTTTGTAAACGCGATATTGTTTGAATTATTCCTTCCAAAGACTTTTTCGATAACAGTTCTAACTGACTATATTTTTTTTGAACTAAGTCCCAAAATTTAATATCTTGATTTTCGGATTCTTCTTCCAACGTTTGGAATATTTTAAAAACATTGCTTGATTGTTGTCTAAAAACATTTCCAAGGCTGATTGTGTCGTTTGGATTTATAACTAAACGTAACCAAGCAATTATGTCTTTGATGTGGGACTCCCCGAAAAATGACTTTGCCCCTGTGATTTCATATGGAATATCAGCCTGAATCAATGCAAGTTCAATCTGTGCTTTTTGAAACCCAGATCGGAAAAGAACAGAAATATCTCCCAATTTGTATCCCATTTGATTTAGTTCCAGTATACGGGTAACAATAAACGATGCTTCCATAGCTTGATTTTTGGCAATACAGACCCATGGCGTTTCTGCTTGATCTGATGAGCGGTTGGTAAATAAGGTTTTTTGTTTGCGTTGTTTATTATTTGAAATATTCTCGTTTGCAAGCTTTAAAATTTGTGGTGTGTTACGATAATTTTCCTCAAGGCGTAGCTCCTTTGCTCCATGAAAAACCGTTTCAAAATTTAGTATATTTTCTATTCTAGCTGCACGAAATCCATATATTGCTTGGGCGTCATCGCCGACTACTGTGACATTATTTTTGTTCGCGAGTAGCTTAAGCAGGTGCGCTTGAATTGGAGACGTATCTTGGTATTCATCCACTAATATATATTTGAATTGCTCTTGGTATTTTTTGCGAACAGCAACATGTTTCTCCAGCAATGAGACTGTGTTTGTAAGGAGATCATCAAAATCCATTCTGTCACTTCGCTTCAGCCTTCGTTGATATGCATTAAATATTTTTTCTGCTAAATCTTCTTTAATATTGATGTTGTCAGATGAAGGTGCGTTTTTCCAATTCTCCATGGAATTTCGTGAGAAGCTATAAATACTTTGCAAGTCTCTTGTGTTTACATATATGTTATTTGGGATACATCTCTTAAATATCTCTTCGCTTTCGTATTGATCTACAATAGCAAATTCCGGAGAGTACCCCAATAGTGATGCATTTTCAACCAATATTCGACGACAAATACTATGAAATGTCCCTATCCAAAGCTGATCAATATTGTTTCGTGTTACCCTGGAAAGTCTTTGGTACATTTCGTGAGCGGCTTTATTGGTAAAAGTCATAAGTAATATTTCAGATGGCTGGCATTTTTCCAATAAGTAGGCCGCCCTTAAAATTAGAGTATCTGTTTTCCCTGTTCCAGCCCCTGCAAGTATAAGCAAATGGCTGTCTGAGTGAAGAACAGCTAACCTCTGCTGCTCATTTAATTCTTCTAAGTAACCGGGTAGTTTGTTAATTGTTTTTGGGAGGGATGTGGTGAATTTAAAACCCACAGTATATTTACGGGTAGTTAAAGCTGGCAACTCGTTTATTGATTTGAATATCTCTTTATTTGATGCTTCGTTATCTAGATTTATATTCGTGTTTAATTCAATACATCCTAAAACGTCTTTGATTAATTTGCGAATTTCATCGTTTTGCAAACGAATTTTTGTGCTTCGTATTTGTTTTATTATTTCTGCTAATTCAGGCAGCCCGACTATGTGAAACCATCTGTGCTTTCCGAAGTCAAAATCGAATTTAGAATTTATGTTCTTTTTTGGGGAAAAAGCGACTATGCCTGAAACATGTTCGAATGTGCTCTGGTCGGCTTTTTGTTTTGAGAGAAAAGACTCTCTGTGGTCTTTTAGGTAACCCATTAATGAATATCTATTTTTTCTTACTTGTTGAAAAGGATTGTCTGTGTTTCCTCCTTTTAATGACTTTTCTGTGTTTTCAATTATCCAGTTTCCATTTTCTTTGCCAATAACAGGCGCTTCGCAATCTTTTAATTCCACTACAATAATTGCGTCTGATTTAAATATAGCAAGGTCTAGGTCCTCTCCGCAGTGGAAGTCGAAAGCAACAGAGATTAAGTGGCTTTCGGAAGCAAATTCTTTTTGAAATAATTTTATTATCTGCTCACGTGCTTGCATTTCATGAGTTGTATCAGGTTCTTTTCCCATCCAAAATTCAACTGTCATATTTTCTCCTGATAATATTTATGAGGTGATCTTCAACATATTTTCTCTTGGATAATTTGATAAATTATACTCCCAGCCATTTCTCAGTTTCGTGTGGCAATTGACTGATCGTGCCATGAAATACGGTACATTGGGGTAGTGATTCCAAAAACATCCGCCCATATTGTTTGGTGAGCACACGCCGATCCAAAATGACCACAATGCCACGGTCGGAGGCAGTACGAATGAGGCGTCCAAATCCCTGTTTGAATTTTAGAACTGCCTCAGGTAGGTAATATTGGTTGAACGAGTCTTCGTACAGTTCGGAGCGCGCCGCAATTATCGGGTCGGAGGGTACACCGAAGGGAAGCTTGGTAATGACCACTACAGATAGCGCGTCGCCAGGCACATCTACGCCTTCCCAGAAGGAACGAGTGCCAAGCAGGACAGCACGTTCGGTGGTTTTGAATGATTCAAGTAAGGCATTGGGCGATGCGCCTTCGCCCTGTTCATAGACGAAAATATCTTCACGTCCTAGCGGACCGGTGATAGCCTGTGCTGTTTTCTTGAGCGCCGCATAGGATGTAAATAATACCAACATTCGTCCGCCCGTGGCTTTGGCGGTGGAGATGATGGCTCGCTCAAGTTCCTTCTGGTAGTTTTGTGCGTTTGGTTCAGGTATGTCATTGGCAATATAGAGCAAGGCGCTTGATTCGTAATCAAAAGGTGAGCCAAGCGCCAAGGTATCCACTTCATCAGCGGAAAGCGTATTACGTAAATAGCTAAACTCACCGTACGATGTTGTGAGTGTGGCAGACGCCATGATGACGCAGTTTTTTGTATACCATAAAGTTTTTTGCACCAACGGACCCACCCGCAGCGGCGCGGCATTCAACGATAACCTCTCGCCGCGCGGATTAACCTCGACCCAATAGATCAGTTCGTTGGACGGTTTGGTCATCATGCCGGAAGATGCGGCTTCGGCTTCTGTCATCCGGCGGATCAGACTGCTCAGTATCCCCATTACATCCTGTACGTTTTCGTGACCTTCGGCGTAAACATCACTTAATGCTTTGTAAATTTCATCTAAGGTTTTCAAGAGCAAGCCCATCGTCTCGCTGAGCTGGTCCCACATGATCTCCACATCGCTCCAGCCGGGCATGGTGCGTGTGGCAGGGATAATACGCATTTGCCACGAGTAATTGCTGGGAGGCTGTCCCTCGCGTTGAATGGCGATGAAGTCGCCGAGCACGTTGAAAAATTCGCGCGTGATCTGTTCGAGGCGGAAGGCCTGGTCAGTGGCGCGTTTTGATTTTTGCTGGAGCAGTCCAAAGTCAGAGGGACGAAGCGCGTCGTGAGTTTCGGTCAGCAATCTGCCGAGCACGCCTGCAGACGATCCGCCCAATTCCTTGAGCATCCGTTCCAGGTCGCTTTGAGTCATGCGGAACGAGAGCGCACCGGTCACGGCATTTTCCATGTGATGCGCTTCATCCACGATCACATAATCATATTCAGGCAGAACCTTGCTTCCGGTGGAAACATCTGAAAGCAGGAGCGCATGATTGACGATGAGCAAATGCGAATTGATCGCGGCTTGCTTGGCGCGATGGAATGCACACGTGCCGCTCATTCGCCCGAGGCAGGTCTCTGTGGTGCAGGCATCATCTTCCGCTGAGAGTCTGCTCCACACTTCGCGTTCGATGGGACCCGTGAGATTTAATTCATTCCTGTCGCCGCTGTCGTTTTCCAATTTCCAGACAATAATTTTCGCCAGCACACGCATTTCGTTTGCGTCTTTCGGTCCGTGTTGGCGCATGAATTGAAGCCTGCGCGGACAAAGATAATTTGCGCGGCCTTTCAACACTGCCGCGCGCACATCCAAATTCAGCGCGGCTTGCAGGTCGGGAATATCTTTTTTGATGAGTTGGTCTTGCAGGTTGATGGTGTTGGTGGATACGACGACCCGTGTGTTGTTCTGGAATGCGAACATGGCCGCCGGGACGAGATAGGCGAACGATTTACCAACACCGGTTCCAGCCTCGACCAGTAAATGGTTGCCGGTTGAAAGGGCATTGGTCACCGCTTTGAGCATATCCACCTGCTCGGGACGGTGCTCATAAGATTCGAAATACTGTGAGAATGGTCCGCCATACTCCAGCACGGACGCGATTTCTTCGGGGTCAAGCGGAGTGGGTTCTTCGTTCTTCTCAACCGGAGAATAATCTTTTTTGGCTGAATCAAATTTCGGCTTGGGAATTGAAACGCTTCGAGTCGACTTAGCCTTGATTCCTTCTTTCGCTTTCGCCTGCAATGCCTGTTCAAACGCCCAGCCTGCATCCCAATCTACAAAGTTGCCAAGCTCAACGATCTCCTGCAAAGTTTCAAAGGGAAGTTCGCGGGCCATGTCGAGCAGGCGCACATAAGCGGCTTGGGTGACGCGCGCATCATCCAGAGCGCGATGGGTGGCGGGCAGGGGAATGTTTAGCTGTTGACCGAGCGAGCCGAGGTTGTAGCGGCTGGCGGTTGGCATGAGCACCGATGCGAGTTCGTAGGTATCGAGGGTTTGACTATTAATAAACAATCCTGCTTTGCGCAGGAAGCCAATATCGAATTTGACGTTGTGTCCGAGAATGGGAGAGTCGCCGACGAAGTCGGTGAGTTCCTGCATGATGTCGCGCAGACGCGGAGCCTGGCGCACCATGGCATTATCAATGCCGGTTAACCCCGTGATGAAATCAGGGATGGCTTTGCCCGGATTGATGAGGGTGGAAAATTCATCTTCCACGCGGCGACCGTTGAATTTAACCGCGCCGATCTCGATGATGGCTTCGCGGTTTTCGTCGAGCCCGGTGGTTTCTATGTCTAGTGAAACAATGGATGTCATATTACAGAAGTTCTCGCACTTGCTAAATTTTGAATTTAATTTTCTTGATCGTTGGTGATTTCAAAGATAGAACAAGTGTACCATGAAAAGAAATAGCGGCAAAAAATGTTGAGTAGGGGCGGGGTCACCCCGCCTCTACATCTAAATAATAAATCCATCATTGCAAGCAGCCTTGCAATGATGGATTATCTTACCGGATATTTTCGTATTTATTCCTGATCGAACAAACTTGTGATCTTTTGGATCTGATCGGGGGTAAGCGCCCGGTTCTTTGAACCCTGACGCATGAACTCCTTGAGTTGTTTCAATTTCATCGCAGGGATGGGGGAGTCGCCGCTTTCCAATTCAACATCATCGCTGGTGAAAACCAAAATGGGTTTGATCTCGGGGATGCTGTTCTCATCCATTTTCTTTGCGAAGAATTTTCTGAGCGTGATGATCTCATTTTCTGCATCCAGATCAGGGCGGCCGATGCTTTCCTGCCCGAAGATGCGCATATAAGATTGCATGAATCCTCCTCCGCTCATCTTCCAGCGGTTCTTGGTGAATTCAACTTTTCCTTTTTGGTGATATGTGATCAATGCCCACAATCCCGATGGTCCGATCAGCAAATGGGAGATGGGCGATGTGTAGTGATACATATTGAATTCGCCGGGCAGACCTTTAAGTCCGGCATCGAGTTTTTCATCGGGGCGCGGGGAACGTCCCCAGCGGTTGCCCATGTACATACCGACTTGCGTCATGATGAAGCCGATCAACAGGCACACGATAGAGTATGTAAAAAGTTCCGGTTTTGCGAACGAGATGTACATACCGAGTCCAAGCACAACCAAGGCGCCGAGACTTGTCCACTGGCCGATCTTGCTGTTGCGGGAAATAATCTTTTCATTCTTGATGATTTTCATGTTAATCCTTATTTTATGTAGTGCGTCGCACAGATTATGTAGGTTAGTTCTTCAAGCTCTCTTCTATTGCGACTTTTATTGCATCCAAAACTTTCACGTCTACAGCTTGTTTCGCCACGCGGACAGCGTTCTTAATGGCGAAGGCATCCGAGCGCCCATGACCGATGAAGACCAGTCCGTTCACGCCAAGCAGGGGAGCCGCTCCCTGTTCGCTTGGGTCAAGCAGTTTTTTGATCTCACCCAGCGCAGGCTTCACCAGCAGTCCGCCGATCTTGGTGAGAATGCTGCCATTCTTGATGATCTCTTTGATCCTATCGGTGATCAGTTTGGCAACCGCCTCCGATGACTTGAGCATAATGTTGCCGGTAAAGCCGTCCGTGACGGCTACATCCACTTTACCACCGATCAATTCCTTGCCTTCTATGTTTCCGAAGTAATTCAACTTTGAGGACTTCAACAAAGGCGTGGCGCCTTTCACCAATTCATTGCCCTTGCCTTCCTCTTCTCCGTTCGAGAGCAAGCCTACTTTTGGATTCTTTACCCCGCGTACTTTCTCGGCATAGATGCTTCCCATGATCCCGAACTGCATCAGGTTTTCCGGCTTGCAATCGGGGTTTGCTCCAATGTCGAGCACGACACAGGTCCCTGTGGCGGTGGGGAAGATGGGAGCCAGCGCGGGTCGGTCCACGCCGCGAATGCGGCCAAGCCGGAACAAAGCTGTGACCATGCCTGCGCCAGTATTTCCGGCGGTGACAAATGCGTCCGCTTCGCCGTTCTTGACCAGGTCAACGCCGACTGCCATTGAATTCCTGGCATCTTTACTGCGCGCCTTCAAGACCAGCTTCTCGCCTTTGTCTTCCATCGAGAGCATTTCAGGCGCATCCACAATGCGGATGCTTAATCCCTGCGTGTTTTGTTTATCGAGCACCGGTTTGATGATGGACTCGTCCCCGACCAAAATGATCTCCACGCCATAATCACGCGCGGCTTGTACTGCTCCCTCCACATCCGGGGTTGGAAAATTATCACTTCCCATTGCATCTACAACGATTCGTGCCATAAACTGTCTCCTCCGATTTATGTGCTTGACAACAAAAGCAAGCCGATTATAATACGCCCTGCTTGCGCTAGTGCTGGAATAGGCAGACAGGCACGTTTGAGGTGCGTGTGCCGCAAGGCGTGGAGGTTCAAGTCCTCTCTAGCGCACAAGCAATGAAAATCCCCGATCTTTTTTCGGGGATTTTTCTTTTGTAGCGCGACATTAATGTCGCGTTACATTATGAAATGATCAAACTGCAACAGGTGACCGCGCCTTCGGCCTTTGCGAGTTCATCCACAGTTACTGCTTGAATTTTATATCCACGTGCTTCGAGTTTTGTGCGTGTCTTTGGGAAGGACGTGGGGTAAATGATCTGTCCATTCACCGGAAGGCAATTCGCCGCAAAAGGTTCGGACGGATCAACTTCGATCAAGTCATATTCTGCGAAATAAGACGGCGACACCCAATTCTTGTTGATGAGCAGGGTCTTGTCATCTACGTGTGTGACGGCTGTCTTTAGGTGCAGGCAGTCTGTCATTTCAGCGCCGATGACGTTATAGCCATATTTGCTCAATAAGTTTTGCATTTGTTCGATGGCGGCCGAATTACTGCGCGTGGATAAGCCAACGTAAATGTTCTTTCCCAAAACAAGCACATCGCCGCCATCCACTGTGGCGGGGGCAGTGACATGTATCAGCGTGCGATGGGGAGTTAATGCCCGGATGATGGAGTCTGTTTCTGGTTTTCGGGAATCAGCCCCAGGTCGGGTGATGACCGCGACTTCATCCAAAATAAATGCAATATCCTCCACAAAAACCGAGTCGGGCAGATCCTTTTCCTCGGGCAATTCAATTACTTCGCATCCAACTTTTACCAATGCGCTAACGTATTCACGATGTTGAGCACGCGCCACTTCCAGGTTGATCGGCGTGCGTTCGATGTGAGTCAGTTCGCATTCATTGAAGCGCGAACTGACTTCACGTGTAATTGCAAGGGTCATTTATTGTTCACCGGAGCGATAACGTTCGATCAAAGCTTTGGTGCGCGGGTCTTTCGGATTGGTGAATAGATCGCTGGGCTTGGCGTCTTCGATGATCTCACCATCGCCCATCACGAGCACACGGTCGGCTACATCTTTTGCAAAACCCATTTCGTGAGTGACCACGAGCATGGTCATGCCGTCGAGGGCGAGCTTCTTCATGACGTTTAACACTTCGCCGATGAGTTCAGGGTCAAGCGCGGAAGTGGGCTCATCAAAGAGCATGACCTTTGGTTCCATGGTGAGCGCACGGGCAATGGCAACGCGCTGCTTTTGTCCGCCGGAGAGCCGCATGGGATATTCATCTTTTTTCCAAAGCATATCAACATGATTCAGATTCTTCTCGGCCAATGCAATGGCTTTATCGCGATCCATGCCTTTGACCTGTACCGGTCCTTCGATGACATTTTCCAGCACGCTCATGTGAGGGAATAAATTGAATTCCTGAAAGACCATGCCGGTTCTCAAACGCACTTCATGGACAAGGTCGCGATTGATCTTTCCTTTTTCACCGCCCTCCACTTTGACGCCGTCCACTTCAATGGTTCCATGTGAAGGTACTTCAAGGAAGTTGATGCAGCGCAACAAAGTGCTTTTGCCCGAACCACTGCGCCCGATGAGACATACCACCTCACGCGGCATGACCTCAAGGCTGATGTCCTTCAAGACATGCAGGCGTCCGAAATATTTATCGAGGTTGGAGATTTTTACAATGGGAACCATGTTATCGGTCTCCTTTGGATAAACGGGCTTCGATGCGGCTTTGCAGGTAACTCAGGAGCAAGGTCATGGCCCAATAGAACATGGCGGCCATGATGAGCGCTTCAAGGTTATGGAATTGAGCACGACCTACTTTCGTAGAGCGCCACATCAGTTCGTGGACGAAGCCGGTAACTGAGACGAGGGCCGAGTCTTTGGTCATGGCGATGAATTCGTTGCCCGTGGGTGGTATGGCGAAGCGCAGGGCCTGCGGCAGGATGACGCGTTTCATGGTCTGGCCGGGTGTCATGCCGAGGGCGATGGCGGCTTCACGCTGACCCTTGCCAACCGAGCTTAAACCGGCGCGGAAGATCTCAGACATATAGGCCCCATAATTTAAGCCGAGGGCGATCACACCGGCCCATAATCCGGGAAGAATGATCCCCAATTGAGGCAGGGCAAGGAAGAAGAAAAAGATTTGAAGATAGAGCGGAGTCCCGCGAATGAGTGAAACGTAAAAAGTGCTTAGTGCATAAATGGGTGGGAAAGTGGAAAGACGCCCGAGGGCAGCTAGTAGTGCAAGGATCGTGGCCAATACGATCGAAAGCAGGGAGATTTTTATGGTTTGACCAAGTCCGCCCGCAATGAAGACCAGATTATCCTTAATGAAAGTAGTATCCAGTTGGATGGTTTTAATGCCGAGAATATTTTGCCCGCTAAAGAGGAAGATCAGGATGAGGATCAGCACCATCCATGAGAGTGCAACGTTGGCCTTGAATTGTAGTTCCTTACGTTGATTGGCTTCAAAGATCAAGTCCGCTTGTGATTTCGGCGCGTTAGGTTCATTTTTTGCGAAAAGGTTCATTGCGAGTTTTTCCTTTTGTGCAAGAAAATAAAGGGAAGCGGCATTTAGCCGCTTCCCTTTATTGAATTCACCAATTTTATTTTATGAGGCCTTGAGTCAAATCCTTGCCAAACCACTGTGTAGAAAGTCCACTAAGGGTACCATCTGCGTGCAGGGCTGTCAGGATCTTATCCACTTCGGCGAGCAAGGTGGCTGAGCTGAGGGTTGAGGATTTGTCAAAAGCGGCGGCTAAAACTTCGTTATAGACGGCGTCCCCAAGTTGTTTCACAGGCATTCCAGCCGCAATGTTAGCATCAACAACAGTCACTGCGGTGACATAGCCTACAAAATCTTCACGTCCGGCTGCCAAAGATTGGGCACATTCCTGGTCGGTTTCAAGCGGTACAGCGACCACACCAGCAGGTGCTTTGGAATAAATTAAGATTCCAGGTCCCAAATCTCCGCCATTAAGCCAGGTTTCGTAAGTGGTGGAAGTGCCTGCGCATAATGCCTTGCCGGCCAGCTCATCCAGTGAAGCAAATGTGGAATCTGCTTTTACTGCGACGACAGCGGGTGTACCGTAATATGGCACACTAAAATCCAATACTTTCTGGCGATCGGGCAAAATGGTCATTGAGCCGACGCTGACATCCCACTTATCAGACCAGTTACCAGCGGTGATGATATCCCAGGCGGGGGTGGCGAAGCAGGTTTCGACGCCCAGTCCATCACCGATCTTGTGAGCTACATCTACATCAAAGCCTTGTAATTCGGCGGTGGTCAGTGCATCTGCGGGGCATTTGGTGTCAGCCGGGCGTTTGCCGTTCGTGTTGAGGAAGGACTGGGGTTCGTAGTTCGGGTCGGTTGAGACCATAATGTAACCACGTTCCTTGATCGCGCCAAGCAGATCAGAAGCGGTTGACTTCCCACCACCACATGCAGAAAGCACGAGGGAGGCCAGAACGAGCAGGCTGGCCAGTGTAAACAGTTTTTTCATTTGCTCCTCCAAGAGAAATAAAATGATTGGCAACTTTTAAATTGCCACGGGATGATGTTCATCCCGCAGTCCTAAGCATAGACCATTTTTTTCATTTGTGCAAGGATTTTTCTCTCATAATTTCGTAATGGTACAATTACCCAAAAACCTGTCTGGAGGCGACCCATGTCCGCGATCTTTCCGAGTAAAGAATGGCTCAATGAGTTGGAAGTGAAACTTAATTCAGATCCAAAATATGCCGATGTTGCCAAAAATTGGGAAGGCGACATATTCATTGTGATCGAACCCAAGGGTAATTTGAAGGAACCCCTCTCGGTCTATCTGGACCTGTGGCATGGGAAGTGCAAAAAAGTGGAATACAACCCTGCGGCAGGGACCTACCCAAAACCAACCTTTACGCTGACGGCCAACTATGACGATATTAAAGACATCGCCACCGGAAAATTAAACCCCATGACAGCCATGATGACCATGAAATTAAAAGTAAAAGGCAACATGGGTTACATGATGCGAAACGTCCCCACCGTATTGGACTTTGTCCGCTGTTTGCAGGAAGTAACAACGGAAATTCTTTAGGCGTTGAAAGTTGAAGGTTACAGGTTGAAAGTCAAACTTGTAACCTTCAACTTGTAACCTTCAACTCAAATGCAACCCATCCTCAAAATAAATCTCACCACCAACGCAACCGAAGAATTTGTCATCCCAAAAGAGTGGGTGAACGAATTTCTCGGCGGAGCATCCCTTGCCGCACGGATTCTGTATCCGTATCTCACCAAGGAACTTGACCCGTTATCAGCAGAATCACCGTTGCTCTTTATCACCGGTCCGCTTACAGGGACGAATGGCCCGACCACTGGTCGCTTTGTGATCTGTGGGAAAGGTCCCGCCACGAACTTGTGGGCTGAATCCAACATCGGCGGCTTCTGGGGACCAGAACTGCGCGCGGCGGGTTACGATGGATTATGGATCACAGGGAAATCTCAAAGCCCGGTCTATCTTTGGATCGAAGACGGCAGGCTTGAGGTCAGGAATGCGGCGAGTGTTTGGGGTAAGGATATTTATCAGACTCAGGAAATGATCAAAGAAGAAGTCGGAGTCAAAGGCGCGCATGTCGCCGTGATCGGAGAAGGCGGGGAGAACGGCGTCTTGTATGCATCCATTGCGTGTGACCATGGACGCTTTGCCGGGCGCACTGGACTCGGCGCGGTGATGGGCTCGAAGAATCTCAAAGCCGTTGCGGTGCATGGTACGAAGAAAATTGCAGTTGCGGACTTTGAACGTTATTCCGCGTTGCGTTCCGAAGCTAACCGCACGCTTAAGCAGGATAATGAAACGAAAATTTTTCACGAACTCGGCACGGCAGGCGGAGCAAATTTCGCGGAATATCTCGGGCAAATGCCTTCGAAATATTATCATCAAGGTTCCTTTGAAGGCGTGGACAATGTCTCCGGCTCGAAGATGGCCGAAAGTATTCTAGTTGGGACGAGCGCCTGTCAGGGTTGTGTCATCGCTTGTGGACGTGTGGTGAATCTCGGCGACGGAAAAAAACGCAAGGGTCCTGAGTACGAAACCATTGTCGGCTTTGGACCGAACCTTTTAATTGATGACCTCGCTGAAACCGTGCGGCTCGGTGAACTGTGTGACCTGTATGGCATGGATGTTATCAGCACGGCCAACACGATTGGGTTGGCTTTTTATTTGTATGAATTGGGCAGGTTGACTAAAGAAGATACCGGCGGTATTGAACTGACTTGGGGAAATTTCATGGCAGTGCGTCAGCTAATCCCCATGATCGCACATCGTGAAGGGATCGGCGAATTGCTTGCGCGCGGGTCACGTCAATTCGGCGCAGCATTCAATGCGGAAGATGAAGCCGTGCAGGTGAATGGACTCGAGGTGGCATACCACGATCCGCGTGGTGTTTCTGGCATGGCTCTGACCTATGCCACCAGTCCGCGCGGCGCTTGCCATAACCAGTCAGATTATTTCTTTGTGGATTGGGGACATACCAACGAACAGATCGGCATTGAATTCTTTGAACGTCATGTGCAGTCAGAGAAGGCGGCGAACGTGGCGCGCCATCAAAATTGGCGGACCGTCTTCAACTCGGCGGTGATGTGTATCTTTGCGAATGTGGAACCCAAAATGCAGGTGGACCTGGTCAATGCGGCCTGCGGCCTGGATTGGACTCTCGCCGATATGATGAAGTCCGGCGAGCGCGCCTGGAATCTCAAACGCGCCATCAATAACCGCATGGGGTTGACCCGAGCGAATGATAAATTACCCAAGGCATTTCTCGAACCCTACAAAGAAGGCGGAGCGGCTGGATTTGTCCCTGATTTGCCTGCCATGCTTAACGCCTACTATGAAGCGCGGGGTTGGGATAAGGAAAGCGGGAAGCCCTCTGAAGAGAAGTTGATCGAGTTGGGGCTGGGGGATGTGGCGAAGGAGTTGTGGGATTAATTGATTCAGACCTGACAGGTTTCCAAAACCTGTCAGGTCTTTTTTATTTCCCAGTCAAAATCAAAAAAGCTTTGACTACTTCGGGATCAAAATGTTTTCCCGACTCGGCGCGAATATGCTGGAATACTTTCTCTTTTGGCCAGCCGGGACGATAAGAACGATTTGAAAGCAAGGCATCCCAAACATCCACTACAGCAAAAATCCGTGCAACCAGCGGGATTTGTACCCCTTTAAGTCCACGCGGGTAGCCCGTTCCATCCCATTTTTCATGATGGCAGTAGGGAATATCCAATGCTGATTTTAAATATTCAATTGATGAAAGCATATTATATGCATGGACAGGATGCTGGCGCATAATTATCCACTCCTCATCTGTAAGCTTGCCTGGTTTGAGTAGAATTGAATCAGGGATTCCTAATTTGCCAATATCGTGCAGGAGCGCCCCACGATGGACGTGAACTTGTTCCGTTTCTGATATGCCTATTAGATTTGCGAGTCGCAAAGCCATTTCGGTTACCCGCAAAGTATGCCCTTCAGTCTCATGATCGCGCAGATCCATAGCGCGAGACCATCCTTCGATGGTTGCATCATAAGCTTGAAGGAGTTCCTTGTTCGAATTTTGCAGGTTATCAAAAAGCCGGGCATTACTTATGGCTACAGCAGCCTGTCCAGCTAAAGCATTCAAGAAATCGAGCCATTCCTGATCGCGTTTAACAATTGACCGTTGGTAGACCTCCAACACGCCGATTACTTCCCCCTTGATTATTAAGGGTATACCAAAATAGCTGACAAATTTCTCATCTTTTAGGAAGCTGGTGAGAAATAAATCCCCAGACTCATCTTTTGGATTAGGAAATTTCACAATTCGCTTTTCAATCGCTGCCCTGCCAGCATAACTCTCGCCTAATTTAACATGGGCCGTTTTGACGGCATCTGTCTGAAAACCATCTCCGGCAGCAAATTCAAGCGCATTCGTGTTGAAATTAATCAGTAGGACCGCAGCCGCATCTACTGCAAGCAGAGAGACGGCCTTTGCGATCAGGGCATTCAGACTGGGCTGCATGTCAAAATCAGATGCGATTGTACGGTCAATATCCTGCAGGGCAGTCAAATAATTAATCTGGCGGTGAATCTTTTCCTCCGCCTGCTTGCGCGCGGTGATGTCTGTAAAAACAGCCATTGTGCCATTAAAGCGCCCGTTTTCAAAGAGTGGACTGCCGCTTACCAACATGTTAACCCGTTTCCCGCTTTTGTGCAGAAAATCTATTTCATATTGTGAAGCCTGCCCAGTCGCACGCCGACTATCAGATTCATTAATAATTTCATGTTGATCGGCCGGGATGAATTTTGTCCAATGCAAGCCGAGGAACTCCTCAGGAAGGTATCCGGTAATGGCTGTGACGGCCGGGTTTATATAGCTAAAATTACCCTCATTGTTTTGGACCACGATTCCTTCCGCCATATTGTTGATCAGATTCTCATCAAAATCTTTCAAGCGCCTGATCTCATCTTCAGCCTGTTTGCGCTCAGTGATGTCGCGCACGATGGCAGTATACAGGTTTCGCCCGCCAAGTTCAAGTTTTGAGATGGAGACTTCGCTCGGAAATTCCTCACCATCAGCTCGCAGAGAGATAAACGTTAATGCCGGGTTATTCATTGAGCGTCTGGTTAGATTGGATTCCCCAAAAGAGCGTACCGATGCCTTATGCCGGTCGCGATAATAATCAGCGATAAAGCGATCAAGGCTTCCTCCGATGGCCTCACTGGCTGTGCATCTAAACATCTTCTCGGCTGCGGGATTGAAAATGACTATTTTCTGATCTTCATCAATCGTGATAATGGCGTCCATCGTTGTATTAAATATGCCTTCCAATTGCATTTGGCTACCCCGAAGCGAATCTTCGGCTATTTTGCGTTCAGTGATGTCGCGCGCCATACCGCGCACAATGGGAACAGTCCTGCCTTCAGCCCGCAAAGTATTGTTGTATTCCCAGATGCGGGTTTCGCCTGTGGCTGTCTGTATTTGCATGAGGCCGCGCGCATGGCCTGCAGTTTGCATCTTTTTCAAATATGCGCTGAAAAAGCGGCGCGTCTGGGGTGTGAGCAGGTCAGCCAGGTTCATTTGTAACAACTCTACGCGCGAATATCCGGTCAGCAGGATCGCTGCTTCATTCGCCGAGAGGAGCTTCCCTTCGAGGTCGTGCGTGCAAATCAAATCCTGGCTGTTCTCCACCAGGTCACGATAACGGTCTTCGCTCTCTTGGAACTTCTCTTCCGCTTGTTTGCGCTCGGTGATATCGCGATTCACACTGACATATCCCGTGATCTGCCCTCGATCATCATGCAACACGATGGAAGAAACCTCCACATTGATCCTGATACCGTCCTTTCGTGCCTGAGTCGCTTCGCCGCTCCAGCGCCCCAATGCTGCGATCTCACTCCTCATCTTTTCTGCATCTGCTTCGGGCCATTGGGTCTGGACGATTTCCAGCCCGTTACGCCCGATGGCTTCCTCAGCCTTCCAGCCATACATGGATTCTGCCGCCGCATTCCAGGCTGTGATTCGAAAATTCGAGTCGGAGGCAACAATGGCGTCGTTCACATTGCTTAGGAGTCTCGCATGATAGGAAAGTTCGGCCTCCGCCCGTTTGCTCTCGGTAATATCAATCGCCGATGTGAGCATGCACGGTGAGCCGTTAATCATGATAACTTCACCGGAAAATAGGGAAGTTCGTTCGCGGTTATCTTTTAGATGTACAACCACCTCGATATTTTCAAAACGACCCTGATCACGCATCCTCTGAGCGAAGCGGGCATGGTCTTCCGGGGAAATGATTCCCAATTCCAGCGCTGTTTTGCCAATGATCTGGTCGCGGGTAAGCCCGATGTTGGCGATGTATCTGTTATTAACATCAATTAGCCTTCCATCTTCGATGGCGCTCAAGCCCATCGGAATGGGGGCGTGTTTAAAGACCTCGGAGAATTTTGCTTCGCTCTCGTGCAGGGCTTCTTGCAGAAGACTGTGCTCGGTCACATCGCGGATGATTGCGGCATACAACTTGCGACCTATAATCTCAAGACGTGAAATTGAAATTTCGGCAGGGAATGCATCGCCGTTTGCCCGTAAACAGGTTAACGTCAAAGGCGGTGATTTCATCGAACGCTTTGTGACTCCCGACTCGCCAAAAGCGCGTACAAGTTCCCTATGCTTCGCTCGGGCATCTGGAGGCATGAAACGATCCAGGGTTTGCCCGATGACTTCGCCGGTTGAAATTCTAAACACCAGTTCTGCGGCGGGGTTGAAAATGACAATTTGCTGATTCTCGTCGATGACAATGATCGCATCCATGGTTGAGTTGAAAATACTTTCCAACAGGCGCTGGTGAACCTGAAGCGGATGTTCATCCACTACGGCGAGGTTCGCAGTAGCTGTTTTTTTCTTGCGTGTGATCTTTTTCATTTTATTTCCTGAAGTCTGTTCTTCACTGCGGTTTCTAAAAAGGGATTCAAGAATCGGCATCAACTCTTTGTGCATCTGAGATTTGTTGATAAACGCGTGCGCGCCAGCCTGCAATGCGGCGGCGCGATACGATTCCGACTCCATGATGGTGAGCACGATAATCTTTGCATTGGGCAAGTGCTCATTGAAAAGTGGAATCAGGTCCAGCCCCGACCGTTCGCCGAGGTTGATATCCAGCAGGATCACCTGCGGATTCAACGCGACAGACTTTGCCAGGGCATCTTCTGCGTGGATTGCGAAGCCAACTACTTCGATGGAGTCTTGAATTTGTAAATAGTCCTGCGCCGCTTCCAGAAAATACGGGCTGTCGTCCACGAGCAGGGTGCGGATGGGGTTAAACATAAGTGCCTCTGGTGTCGTAAAAGTTATTCATTCACTTCTACGATACCAGAGGCGCTGTCAAGAGGCTATTCGAGTGTGTACGGTAATTGAAGGGACTTTGCCCCGTATTGTTTCACCCATTGAAAAACCCTAAAGGTTTTGAAAACCTTTAGGGTTTGCCTTTTTCATTCCACCATGCCCTTTTTCACGGCATACTTCACTAGCTCGGTCTGCGATTTTAAACCGAGTTTTTTCATCAAATTTCCGCGGTGCATTTCGACGGTGCGCGCACTGAGCGAGAGCCGCTCGGCGATGTGCGGGTTGCTCAAGCCTTCAGCGGCGAGTTGAAAGATTTCGCGTTCGCGCTGGGTGAGCGTATCGTAGGGGTCTTCGGCGCGTGAATCCTGGGCGCGCTGGATGTAGGCTTGAAGGGCGCGTTCGTTGAGCGACGGGCTGAGATATAAATTCCCAGCCAGCGCTTCGCGGATGGCGTGGATCAAATCACTGGAGGAACTCTTCTTGAGCACGTACCCCGCCACACCTGCCGCCAACGCCTCGACCACATAGGACTCGGCGTCGTGCATCGAGAGCACGATCACTCTCGTAGCTGGGGAAATGCCCTTCGCGCGCCGCGCAACTTCCAGCCCCGAAAGACCCGGCATCATCATATCCACGATCAACATATCAGGCTTGTGCTTTTCAAGCAATTGAAGCGCATCCAAGCCATCGCTTGTTTCAGCGATCACGTGGAAATCGGGTTGTGTTTCGAGCAGAAGGTGCAGGGCTTCGCGCACGATTTGATGGTCATCGGCAAGGAGGATTGTGGTCATAAAATTTCCTTTGGAAGGGGTATTTGGATGATTTTTTTTGTCCCCTTACCGGGTTGTGACTCAATTTGGAATGTTCCATCTACAAGGCTCGCGCGCTCACGAATTCCTCTCAGGCCGCTGGAGCGATGCTTTGCCATCTCAACCTGCGGATCAAAGCCTTTTCCGTTATCTTCGATCTGGACGTTCAACATGCCGTTCGCTGCGCGGACCTCAAGCTCGGTGCGTGTTGCTTCGGCATGACGCGCCACGTTGGTGAGCGCTTCCTGCACAGCGCGGTAGGCAGTAGTTTCGATCTCGCTGGAAAAACGAACTCCTTCCACGCCGCTGTGTTTGAAATCCACTTCGATGCCCGTTTGTCCCTGAAAACGGTTGACGTGCCAGGTGAGCGCAGGAATCAATCCAAGATCATCGAGCATCGGCGGGCGCAGTTCGAGCGAGAGGGCGCTGACACGGCTGAGCAGATCGTTCACCAATTCGCCTGACTGCGCCATTTTTTTAGCCGCCAGTTCAGGCGGAAGCTGCGGCATGATCTCCATTGTCAATTTCAAAGCGGTCAGCATCTGTCCGATCTGGTCGTGCAGTTCGCGCCCGATGGCGCGCTGTACCGTCTCGTGGGTTTCAAGGAGTCGGCGCGAGAGTTCCCCCAATCGGTCACGGCTGAGACGGAGTTCCTCTTCTGCGCGTTTGCGCTCGGTGATGTCCTGCATAGTGTTGAGGATGAATTTCTGATCGCCGACATCCACCAAATCAATGTTCACAGAGAAGTTGCGCTTCTCGCCGGACTTGGTGTGCAAGGGCAGTTCCGCATTGCGTACGGAACCGTTTGCGTTCAGAAGGGCAAGGATGCGGGCGCGGCCCTCGGCATCGGGGTTGAATCCCAGTTCCTGCGAGGTCTTGCCGATCGCTTCCTCCCTTGTAAACCCGATGGTTTTTTCGAAGGCTTCATTGACATTGACCAGAACGCCCTCGGGCAGTTTCGACAGCGCGGCGACAAAAGCGGATTTCTCGAACAGGACGGAAAACTTTTGCTCGCTTTCGCGCAGCCGCGTGTGAATCCGGGCGCGCCCGATCGCGGGGCTGATGTCTTGAATCAAGACCATTATCAGTTTCAAGTCCGACTCTGTCAGCCTCGTCTCTTGCGCGTTTTCCACGCTGAAAATTCCGATGACCTTGCCCTCATCGAAGATAGGCACGCAGATCTCAGAGACGATGCCCTCGATGGCTGTAAAATACGCCGGGTCACTGCGGGTATCCTTGAGGAAAACAGGCTCGCCCGTCCGCGCCACGCGGCCCGCAATACCTTGGGTGAGCGGAATCTCCTCGAGGACCTGTGCATAACCGACCTGATGCTGCAGAACCAGCGCTTCGCCCGACAGCAAATACAGGCTGACATGGCTGTAGCTAAAGGTTTCCTTTGTGCTTTCCACGACGCGCCTCAGAATCGTCCCCAAGTCCAGTTCATTTTCGACAATGCCGCGCACGCGATCCAGCAAGTCGCGTTCCCGCTCGGCGCGCTTGCTCTCGGTGATGTCTGTGCTCATCGCAAGGATAAACTGCGATTCGCCAATCGTAATGATCTGGGCATTGACCAGGAAATCCCTGATCTCGCCATCCTTGCGGCGCAAGCGGTATTCACGATCCCGAACATTGCCCTGTTCCGTGAGTTCCTTTGCCAACAGTTCTCGAACCGGCGAGGCTGGCCTCATTCCCAACTCTACCGCGTCATGCCCGATCATTTCTTCGCGGGTAAACCCCAAATTCTTCGCATGAGTCTGGTTGACTTCTGTGAACACGCCTTGCGCCAAGTCCGAGATGGACATTCCAATGGGCGCTTCATGGAATGCCTTGAAGAATCGTTCTTCACTCTCGCGCAGTTCTTTCTCCGCGCGCCTGCGCTCGGTGATGTCCAATATTGCGCCATAAACCGTCTTTGTTTTTCCATCTATTATCTCCGCGTTTGCTATCGCGCGCACATTTTTATGATTGCCTTTTCCTGTTACCATTTCCAAATCTAAATCATACGGCTTGCCAAACTTGACGGCGTCTTCAACCGCTTTCCTAAGGATGGGTTCATCCTTTGGAATGAAACGACTGATTTCCTTCTCTACGTTGGGATCATAGGTGTTTTTATCAACTTCATGAATGCTATACGTTTCGTCGCTCCACTTTTGTTTCATCGTCAGAACGTCGAGTTTCCACGCGCCAACCCTGGCAAGATATCCCATCTGATTGAGCAATTTATTCTGAAGCGCCATTTCCTCCTCCGCCTGTTTGCGCTCGGTGATGACCTCCGAAAAAAGGATGACTCCGCCAATTTCACCGTTTGCTTCGGACCACGGACGAATTTCCCAGCGGATCCAATCCATCTTTCCGCTGAGGCGCGGGAAGGGGTCTTCATCTGCTTTTTCGATCGCACCCGCCAGACAGCGGCGGTGGATTTCCTTCCAGTGTTCGGGGATTTCGGGGAAGATTTCGTAATGCGAACGCCCGATCACATTCTGATTTCCCAGATCATAATCAACCAGATAACGCCGGCTGGCGACAATGTAATTCATATCACGGTCGAACATGGCGATGGCGGCGGGCGAGTGTTCGACGAACAGGCGCAGGACTTGTTCATTCCTTTGCAATGCCTCCTCCGCCCGCTTGCGGTCAGTGATGTCGTGAAAGAAGATCGAAAGCCCATCTTTGGATGGATAGATGCGGTTCTCGAACCAGCGGTCAAACGGTTCGTAATAATCTTCGATTTCAAGCGGGGCCTGCTCTTTGAGCGCGCGAAGGTACGCATTGGCGAAGGTTGAGCCTTTCGCTTCGGGATATTCAGTCCAATAGTTTTTGCCGATCAGGTCCGCCGGTTTGCGTCCGAGCATTTCCCCGCCGCGCGTGTTGACATACGTGTAGTTCATATCCGCGTCGAAAGCCACGAAGCCGTCGCTTACGCGCTCGAGGATATTTTCGATTTGCGGGCTGGCAGTCCGCTTATGATTGCGAACGATCTTTTTTAATATGGGTTTTGACGCAGAGGGCTTGCGCGTCCCCTGTGTTTTTGATTTCGCCCCGTTATTTTGTTTTGTTACCCTGCGGTTTGCTTCCATGTCTGCTCCTCAAAATAATAAAAATGAGAGCGCGTTATAAGATGTAAGAGCCAGTATAGCACCAATCATGTTTCCAGCTAACCCGCATATCGGGAAAATTCTCAAAGAGCCTATTTGTTGTTTAGTTACCGTTCATTTAGGAGGTAATAGACGTATAATTTCTGTAAGGTTTTTGCGCGAACTAAAACGCTGAATTTCCACACCTTAAACTTGGAGAAAAAATGAAACTCGTAACTGTCGCGCAGATGCGCGAGATTGAAAAAGAAGCAGACGCAAACGGACTCGCCTATGCCGAGATGATGGAAAACGCAGGGCACGGGCTTGCGGAAATCATCAATGAAATTACATTTGACGATGAAGGCGGAGACGCACTTGGGTTGGTCGGTCCCGGCAACAATGGCGGTGATACTCTTGTTGCATTGACTCATCTTGCCGAAGACGGCTGGCATGTCCGCGCTTATGTGGTTAAACGCAAGCAGGATGATTTTATTGCGCGTCTTATCGCAGCCGGTGGGGAAGTGTCCTTTGCGGAAAGCGATAATGATTTTTCTGCGTTGGGCATGTGTTTTGAATCCGCGGATATTTTATTGGATGGTCTGCTTGGCACAGGTATCAAACTTCCGCTCAAAGATGAAATTTCCGCTGTGTTGGAGCAATCCCTTTTCATTATGGACGAGCTGGATGAGCCGCCATTTATCATTGCGGTGGATTGTCCCTCTGGTATTGATTGCGATACAGGCGAGGCGGCGCTCGAGTGTTTGCCCGCAGATCTCACCGTCACCATGGCGGCGGTCAAACGCGGAATGTTGAAACTGCCTGCCTTTGAATTTGTCGGTGACATCGCGCTTGTAGACATTGGCTTGCCGGATGATCTCGCATCGTTTCATGATTTGAAGACCGAAGTGGCGGATCATGAACTGGTGGCGGGTCTCCTGCCCGAACGCGCTCTCGATTCTCACAAAGGGACATTTGGTACTGCACTGATAGTTGCGGGGTCCATCAATTACACTGGCGCGGCCTTCCTCGCTGGCATGGCGGCCTATCGTTCAGGCGCGGGATTCGTAACGATGGCTGTGCCGGGTCCATTACATGCTGTGCTGGCAGGCCAACTCCCCGAAGCCACGTGGATTTTGCTCCCAAATGACATGGGCAGCATCGCCGGCACTGCCTCAGCATTGACCAAATCCCTTGAAAGCGCATCAGCTTTATTGGTCGGGCCGGGATTCGGACTCGAAGCCAAGACAAAAGAATTTTTGGAAGGATTGCTCGCAGGTAAGTCCAATGCCAAAAAGCAGACATCCCAAATAGGTTTTGTTCATAAAGATGCAGAGAATCAAGATGCATCTGTGACTTTGCCTCCCATGGTTGTGGATGCGGACGGTTTGAAACTGCTTGCGCAAATCCCCGACTGGCACAAAAAACTTCCGCCTTTGAGCGTGCTTACTCCGCACCCGGGCGAGATGTCTGTATTGACGAATTTAGCGAAGGATGAAATTCAAAGTGACCGCGAAGCCATTGCAAGCAAATACGCGAAGGAGTGGGGACATGTCGTTGTGTTGAAAGGCGCATTCACCGTGATCGCCGCACCCAACGGCCAGTTGACCGTGATCCCCGTTGCATCGCCTGCATTGGCGCGCGCCGGTACTGGCGATGTGTTGGCAGGCTTGATCGTTGGCTTGCGCGCACAGGGACTGGATGCTTACGATGCCGCAGTCGCTGGCGCATACATTCATGCGGAAGCAGGTCTGCTCGCCGCTGAAGACCTTGGCACGACTGCATCCGTTTTAGCGAGTGATATTTTGAATAGCATTGTGGATGTGATCAGCGAATTGGAATAAGAATCGTTACAGGTTTGTAGGTTCACAAGTTTGAAGGTTCAACCTGCCAACTTTCAAACCTTCAAACTTGAAAACACAAAACAAACAAAAAGAGGATGCCCATAAACGAGCATCCTCTTTCTTCTTTTATCTTTCCTGCCTAACTATTCATGAACGTTTCAAGGTTATCCTTGCTGATGCGGAACGCCTTGCCGACTTTCTTTGCTTTCAAAGTTCCGTCCGTGATGGCCGCCATGATGTCATCTTCGGCAACTTTCATGAACTTGGCCGCTTCAGCAGGGGTCATGATGTCTGGCATCGCGCCGCCAGCTGCGGGAGCCCCGCCCTGTGAACTATTCTGCATTCCACCTTGCAAGGCCTGTCCCATCAAATTGCCGATGCCCATGCCTGCGCCAATGCCAGCGGTGAGACCAGCGCCGCCGCTTTGGTTCTGAGCCGCATCGCGCATGGCATCCGCGGCTTGCAGTTGGGTGTAGGTTCCCATGTCAAGCATGCCCATGTCACGAAGTTCCTGAGCCGATTTTTCAGAAGGCTTCAGGTTGCCAACGTAGAAGGTCTTCAACATTAAACCAATGGCTTCAAATTCTTCCTTGGCCTTCGCGCGGACCGCTGCGCCGATCTCCTCGGTGAGTCCGATCATTTCAGGCACGGAATTCTTCGCGGCGGTTTCGCCGAGTACATCCTGTAATTTTGAGAGCAGCATGGTGCGCAGGCGTTCTTCAATTTCAGAACTGCGGTAGGTGCCTGTCGTGCCGACGATCTGGGTCACGAATTGCTGCGGGTCTTTAACCTGGAAGGAGTAAGTACCAAAGCCTTGCAGCAAGGCCACGCCCAAGCCCATGTTCGGGTTGCGGACAATGATCGGCTGCGGCGTGCCCCACTTCTTGCTCGCAAATTCCTTCATCGAAACGAAATAAACTTCCGCAGGGAAGGGCGTGCGGTCATTGAAGGCCTTGCCGATGAAATCGATCACCTTCGGAATGTTCGCTGTGGCAATGGTGTGGCGCCCCGCCTTGAAAACATCCAGCGCATTGCCGTCACGGAAGAACACTGCCGCCTGGCTCTCGCGCACGATCACCTGTGAACCGATGCGATAGTCACCGATCCCAATCTCCGGGAAGCGATGCACGATCTCATCATTCATTTCATTTGCATATTCGATGACATCAAAAATTCTAGCCATGTTTTCTCTCCTTTTGAAATTATCAATTTGATTATAGCCGAATGGACTTGCTGATACAAGAACCGTTTGTCTTATTCCTCTACGGATTTTTACTCAAATCGTTTCGCTCTTAGCTGATAACTGTTCACTGCTCACTGACAACTGACTACCCCTCCACCAACCTCGTCCCGCACGCCTGACAGAACAACGCATCTGAGGTATGTCCGCGTTTGCATTTCGGACAAATGCGTGGCAGGTCTGTGGGCAGCGCGCCTCCGCAAGAACTGCACAATTCAAGTTCAGGGTCATTGGCTGTGTTGCAATACGGACATACTTTCGGGTTACCCGGCGCATTCTTTTCCCCAGCCAACGAACGCGTCAGCGCGCAAAGATCATTGATGGCATTCCAAATTTGTGGAGCGATATTTTCCTGCTTCAATTCCCCGACAATATCCGGGATCATCGCCAGCAATGAAAGTGGACTACTCGCAGCACGTTCCATCATTTCACTGGCGTCTGCAGTTCTATCCAGCCAGTCGCGGTCACGGCTCATGGTGACCAGTACGCCGCCCTCTGTATCTGCAATATGAGCGGTGATGGGCGTTCCGTGCTTCGATCCAATCTGCACCAGCGAGGTATCTCCATGAGATTCAACTTTTGTACGATGCTGACGGTCATTGAATCTGGCGGCAAGTTGTTCCGCCAGGGCTACGGCGCGAATCCCGCCATGGAACATGCGTTGATTGGGCGGCAATGTGTTCATGTTATTCCTTCATTGATTTCCCCGTCCCCTTATCGCGCAGCATTAATATCTCAGACATGATGCTGACTGCGATCTCTTCAGGGGTTTCGGCTTGCAATTCCAACCCAATGGGCGAGTGGACTTTTGCGATCTTTTCTGCGCTGATGCCTTTTTTCTTCAATGCTTTGACAGTGGTTGCCCATCTTCTTTTTGAGCCGATGATGCCAATGTACGCGGCAGCGGAGTCAAGCAGCGGGGCAAGTCCGGCCGCATCGACGGCTGATCCTCTTGTGGTTAAGATGAGGACCGTTCGTTTATCAATTTTGATGTGTTTGGGAAGTTCATCCATCGTCACCGGATAATACGCATCTGCCTCCGGCGTTGACTCAGGCGTGCAAAATTCGGCCCGGTCATCGCTGACAGCGACTCGATACCCCAGCCATTTTGCGAGATGGACAACTGCCTTGCCCACGTGCCCTGCGCCGATGACGACGAGCAGTGGGGCGGGGAGAATGGGTTCCACAAATACCTCCACCTGACCTCCGCATACGCCGGGGTCGCCGCGTGACGGATCGGCCATGTTGTAATGCAATTTGCGCGGTTGACCGTCACTGATGGACATCCAGGCTTCATCAAGCACGCGATGCTCCAGGTCGCCGCCGCCAACCGTGCCAATGAAATGTCCGTTGGAATAGACGAGCATCTTACTGCCCACATGGCGCGGTGTGGAGCCTTCACTGCTCGTCACTGTACACAACGCGGCAGTTTCATTATTCTTTTCAAGTTCAGCCAGGGCTTGGTAGATGGATTTCATAATTTATAACTCTGGAGTCAGACAGCAAACCCGATCCAGAAACAAATTATCCGGTCTGTTTGGCAGCCACGCGTACGCGGATCGCTTCCACTAGAATGTGAACATACTCCATGCCTTTTTTGGATGGGGTCTTTTCGTAATGCTTCCAGCGCCGTGATTCAAAGAACAAACAAGTCCGCAGGTCGGTCAGCGATTGGGTCAGTTGCTTTTGTTCGCGATACAGCTTGACGCCTTCTTCGGCGACTTCGCGGCATCTTTTAAAGGAGCCCCAATGTTTGTAGCCGTCAAAGGTCAACGCGAAAGGTTCGATCTTTTTCCAGCTTGCGCGGTGATTGGGGATGTCGTTTTCGATCAGTTGTGAATTTGGGATTTTGTCCATGATACTCTTTTGGCTTTTACGCGCATAAGATGCGTAATAGCATGGCGCAACAGAGATTCAAAGCTGCGTGTCCAGATAAAATTCTCTACAAAAATTTCTTGATGGCGTGTTTGTGGAGCGGGAGGTCATCCTGAACGGCATTCCAAACGCTGGCAAGGTTGACGCTGAAATTTTCGGGGATGATCTTTTTGCAGATGCCGGTCATGTTGGACCAGGGCAGGGTGGGGTGGTCGCTTTGGAATTCGGCCGAAATGCAGTTTGCCGCGGCGCCGATGATCTCGATCTGACGCACAACGGCATCCTGCACCATGGCGCGGGAGAGGAATTCGTTCTCAGACATGCCCCTTGTATAGCGGTCTATCTGTTCTATTGCAGCGAAGATGTGATGCAAATAGACGGCGTCCTGATTACTCATAAATTGCCGCCTTGTCCTGATTCAAATGTTTTTTGCGTACTTTTCATATATCCATTGTACCGTAATAAATGTTTCGTGACGGACGAGTGAATGTACAAATGTGAAACGTTTGTATGTTCTAGCGTTCCAATAGCCCCAGTATCGCGGGCAATAATTGTTTTTTTCTTGAAACCACACCTTGCGCGTCGAGAGTCCCATCAGCGAGAGGCGGGTAGGGGAGATCATCTAAAATACCGGGGGCATTCGATGTAAGAATTAAGCGGCTCGTACTGCGCACAACATCAGTGACGAGGAGCATCGCGAAGTCAAGTCCGCGTTTATCACTGAGGTCATTGAGCGCGTTTTGTAGCGGTTCAAGATGATCGGTGAGTTGCAGGATGTCGGTCACTTCGGCTTGAGCCACGGCGAATTTATATCCGCCCGCTTCAAAGGGTTTTATGTCTGTGCTGACCACATCTTTGGGTTCGCGGTTGGAGAGCCCTGCTCCTGCGCTGAGTACGGCCTTGCCATAGGAGTCTATCGTCTCGCCTTTGAGCGGACTTCCACCTGCGAAGGCCCAGCGGGATAACCTGTCTGCGGCGGTCTTGTCACGCGGCGTGGTGGTGGGAGATGTCAGGATAAGCGTATCAGCCAACAGTCCGGCAAGAAGCGTGCCTGCCAGCGGCGGCGGCATGGAGAGTCCCGCTTCGGCGGTTAGTTCAGTCACCAGCGTGGATGTTGACCCAACGATGTCCACAGTAAAGCGAATGGGTTGATGCGTGTACGGATTCCCAAGCCTGTGATGATCGAGGATCTCAAGCAGTTCGGCTTCTTCGAGCGCGGTGATGGCCTGACGGGTTTCGTTATGATCCACCAAAATGATCTTGAGACGCGGCGGGTTGAGCACTTCGCGCTGGCTGGCAATGCCAACATAATGTCCATTTTCATCCACGACCCAATAATCATCATATTCATCACGCAGAATTTTATTGAGCGAATCGCGGATGTGCGCGTTGGCCGCATATTTGGGGACGTTCGTGTCGGCTGCATGTTTGGATTGCGCCGACATCATCTCGCGCACGGTTGTATCGCCGGGGCGTGGACCCAATGTGTCGGTGAAATATTTGAAGAGGCTCATGCCATTGATGATGCCGTAAGGTCTGCCATCTTCACTTACGACTGGTGCGATGCCGCCGGTTTTGCTGGCAAGAGTCCACGCCGCGCCGAGTTGTGAATCGGGACGAATGGTATCGAGCCGGCGCATGACAGATTCAAAGCGCGGCGATGCATCCGTGAGGAGGAAGGGTGCTTCCAGTCCGAGAGTTTTCAACACCCAGGATGTTTGCGGGTTGAGAGCGCCCGCGCGCGCAGCGACGGTGTTGCTGCCGTCACGTTCGCGCAGGAGCCACGCATATCCCATTGCTGAGGCGATGGAATCAGTATCCGGGTTGACATGTCCGATAACATAGATTTGATCGTGCATTATATTTTCCCGTGAGTGTTGAAATTTTGGTAAATAATAATGATCGAATTATATCTGACCTTTTTCGATCAGACCTAAAAATATAACTACAATGTGCGGGTCAAAGTACTTGCCCGATTGTTCTTTTACATATTCTATGACTTTGTTGCGCGGCCATGCACCATTATAAGGACGTTCCGAACTGACGGCGTCCCATACATCTGCTATCGCAAATATGCGTGCCGGGAGTGGAATCTCTTCTTTCTTTAAGCCTTGCGGATAACCCGTCCCGTCCCATTTTTCGTGGTGACAATAAGGTATATCCAAAGCAGGTTTGAGATATTCTATGCGCGAGAGCATGTCGCGTGCGTAGATGGGATGCTTCCGCATGATGATCCATTCTTCATCGGTAAGTTTATCGGGCTTGAGCAAAATGGAGTCTGGAATACCCATTTTGCCCATGTCATGGAGGAGCGCACCGCGTTTCACATGGACTAATTCTTCATCGGTCATTCCGACAGAACGTGCCAGCAGCATGGTCATTTCAGTAACGCGCCGGGTGTGACCTTCGGTTTCCTTGTCGCGCAGGTCCATGGCATGTGACCAGCCTTCCAGTGTGTTGTCGTACGCAAGCTGAAGTTCCTTGGCCATCTTTGCATTCAGCGCGGATTCTTCGAATAAAGCTTCTTCGGCTTGTTTTCGTTCCATCTCGCTGTTGATGGAATCGAGGGCATAAGAAATATCCCGCCCAATTTCATCGAGCAGGTTTTTATCATCTTCATCAAAGGCATGAGGTTCAGCTGCGTAAACGGTCAATGC
Source organism: Chloroflexota bacterium (assembly GCA_016219545.1). Lineage (GTDB taxonomy): Bacteria > Chloroflexota > Anaerolineae > Anaerolineales > Villigracilaceae > Villigracilis. Next base: position 140,435 of record JACRMH010000022.1, read on the forward strand.
GCCAACGATATGTCCGTGTTCATGGAATGGCACTGCGGCTGACGAACGATATCCGCGCTTAAGAGCCTGCTCGCGCCAGGGGATCATGGACGGGTCGGTGGCAATATCCTGGCAGATCACACAGCGGTCTTCCCGGACCGCCGTGCCGGTCGGTCCACGACCAAGTATTTCATCGCGATAATCAAATTTGATATTTGCCAGGTAACCCTGCTCTTCGCCGGCGAACTCAACCGGTGTGATCATCTGGTCAGATGCACCGATCATGCCGATCCAGGCGAAGCGGAATTGACCGTGCTCAATTGCCACGCGGCATAACTCCCTGAACAGGGTTTCCCGATCCCGCTCATGCACGATCGTCTGGTTGATCTGACTAATGGTGATATACAAACGGTTGAGCCGCAGGATCTGATGCTCTCTTTCCTTGCGCTTGGTAATATCCTTGATCGAGATCAGGATCCGTCCCCATGATTCCTCATAGCCCGGTACGATGATCCCATTGACGATCAAATGAATGGGTTTATCATCTTGACTCTGGCGCGAGACTGCAAGTTCATACTGGTTTCCGCCTTGCATAAGCATGAGCAGTTCCTCAATAAAACCTTCGTATTCTTTCAGGTTTAACACCTGTCCCAGATTTTTAAAGTAATCTGCTTTGCTCTTCATGCCGTACCAATTCAATATCGCCTTGTTCACATCCACGATGCGTACCATATTCGCACAGCGCTTTGCCTCTTCCGGGTGGGTTTGGAAATATTCCTTGAAATCTTTGACTCCGTTTTTCTTCAGGTCATCAATATGTTTTTTGATATCAGAAAAATCCTCTTCCAAAAGCGGGACAGGCGAATCTTCAAAGAGCGTGCGATATCGTTCTTCGCTTTCTTTTAGTCTTTCCTCCACCTTTTTCCGTTCAGTGATGTCTTGTAAAAACCCTTGAATAAACATGACCTGACCGTTTTCATCGCAGATCGGTATGGAAGTGTCACGCACCCAGATCTCGCTTCCGTCTTTTTTGATCATGCGGTATTCATCCATGGCACCGTTATTCGTAAGTGTCTGGTCAATGGTGGTTTGGGCGCGTTGATAATCGAATGGATGGACGATCTGATGCCAGAGTTTTGGGTTTTGAGCAAAGTCGGCTGGTGTGTAACCGAGCAGTCTTTCAACCTGTTCGCTGATGTATATATTGCTGCTAAATTCGTCCACGCTGTCTAAATAAATCACCTCAGGTGCATTTTCAACAAGGGCCCTGTATTTGGTCTCCGCTTCGCGCAGGATGTTTTCTGCGCGCTTGCGTTCGGTAATATCGCGGACAATGGCCTGAATGTAGACTTCATCGTCCATGTTCAGGAGATTCAAACTTACTTCTGCATCGAACAAGGTCCCATCCAACCGGCAATGTTTCCATTCGAAAAATTGTGGATTCCCACCTAATGAAGCGTTGATTTTTTCAAGCGCTTTTTCCTCTGACCGACGACCGTCCTCCTGGAATTCAGGTGAAAACTTAATGGGAGTTTCCCCAACGATCTGTTCGCGCCGACAACCGAACATTTTCAATGTATAGGAGTTGCAGTCTGTAAAAAGATTTCCCTTCATAAGGAAAATGCTATCGTTAGCCGTTTCAAATAATAGACGATGTTTTTTCTCGCTTTTGAGGAGGGATGTTTCAGCGCGTTTGCGTTCGGTGATCTCCGTGGTGATGCCGCACATGCCCCTTACTTCGCCGCTTTCATTCCGCAAGGGAAATTTCACCGAAAGGAAATACTTCCTGCCTTGTGGGTTATCAAGAATTTCTTCTTTTTCGATGGCTTTACCCGCTTCCATTACTTCAACATCGTTTGCGCGGAATTGTTTACCGATCAACCCGGGGAAGAGTTCTTCGTCGGTGCGCCCGATGACGCTTTCCCGCTTTAGTCCTGTAACCTCCTCCCACTTGCGGTTGATCAACTCATAGTGCCCGGCATGGTCTTTTACATAGATAAGCGCTTCCCCATATTCGATCAAGTCGGCAAGGAATTTTTGGTTTTCACGCAGGGTGTTTTCGATCTGTTTGCGTTCCGTGATCTCCGCAAAGGAGGCCAGCCATAAATTCCCAACCGCGCGCATGATGATCTCGGCATCATGTGCCCTTCCATCCTTGCCAGTGATTCTGTATTCGCGCACAGGAGTGGATACCTGTTCACGGGTGGCTTCCTCTACATCACTATCCCATTGGGCGATAACTCTTTCACGATACTCAGGTTCGGGGTAGGCCTTCAGCATCCATTCAGAAACAGTGGAGATATCCTCTGTGGAATAACCATACTGCTCCTTGAATGTGCGATTGAATTCAAGGATATTTCCCTCATTATCAGCGACACCAATGGGGATGGGCAGAAACTCTATCATTTCCCGAAAGCGGGTTTCCGAAGTCCTCAGGCTGGATAGTGCCTTTTCCAGTTCATGTGTACGGGTCTGTACACGTTTCCGCAATTCCCTATTGAAGACAAGAAGAATGGAGATAAATAAAGCGACAGCGGTTATACCAATCCCGAGGTAGGGTACGAATCGCATTATGCTGGAGTATGGGGTTGTCCCAAACCAGCGGTCATTGATCTTTTGATATTCGGCTGTGCTTATATTTGCAAACCCGATGTTGACCACATCTAGCAGAATAGTATTTCCTTTTTTGACCGCACGGTGGAATTGTCCGCCTTCCAAGGGTTCGGAGAAATGGAACTGATCCTGGATACCGTATTTGTATAGGAAATATAGGGCGGGCGGTTCGTCAATGACAAAGATGGTCTCTTTTTTCTCTGAGGCCGCCTTGATGATCTCCTCATAACTGTTGTAATAAACCAGATCGTTTATACCATTCTGGAGGAGATACTCGGCATTTGCATCGCCCGCCTTGACCGCCACGCGGAATCCCTGCAAGCTTTTAACATCTGCGATCCCCGAAACATTATTCGGAAAGAAAATGCGAATATCAATATTGGCATAGGGTTTGGTGTAATCAAAAATTTTCTCGCGTTCGTCGGTGTAGAAGATCGTGTCAATAACATCGTACTCGCCGTTCTTCATTCCCCCCAGCGCTTGGTCCCAGGGCAAGCCGATGATATCAACTTTTATGCCTGTGCGTTCCTCCCATAATTTCCACTGGTCAACGAGAATGCCTTGCATCTCGCCGCGTTCATTAATAAATGCATAAGGTGGATAATTATTATCCATCACTACGCGGATTTTAGTGAAGGGCGGAATGACTTGTGCGACCGGCGCAATTGAGCAGGATGCAAGAATCCCCAGAAGCAAGATCAATAACGCCTTGAAATATCGCTGCGAGTGTTGGGGAACATATAACTTCATGATGGATTCCGGTCTTGCTTCATACACATAATAGGCTTACTTTGGTTGTATGAACGATTTGTATTGTACCAATTTTAGAGTCATTCTTGATGAGAGTTAAATAGGCTCATTAGGAATCGCCTTGATAGACCAGCACATCTGGCGGTTCGGCGTAAGTCGGACACTTACGCCGCGACGCCAGTGCGGTGTTGCCAATCCGACTTACATGGGGTGGCGCTCCACGGCAACTCTCAGAGAGCCGTTAAATAAAAAACTGACAGCCACTTTCAAAGGTGACTGTCAGTTTCGGTTAGCGGTTCTTGAGTGCTCTCCAAATCTTTTCTGGCGTGACCGGGTTGTCGTCCACGTTGACGCCGATGGCATCGAGGATGGCGTTGCCGACTGCTGGCGCGACTCCGTCCATCGGAATTTCAGCCACAGCTTTGACTCCAAATGGATGACTCGGCTCGAACGTCTCAACGAAGATGGTTTCGAGTTCCGGCATTTCATCTGCGCGGAAGATGTGATAACGGTCAAAGTCCCGTTCGATGGCTTGACCCTTTTCGTCGTAACGCATTTCTTCGCAGACGGCATAACCAAGCGCCTGGGTCATCCCGCCTTCGATTTGCCCGGAGGCTGTCTGCGGGTTGATGATGACTCCCGAGTCAACAGCCATCACAAGCCGGTCAACAGTGACGGCGCCTGTTTCTGTGTCCACTGTCACTTCGGCGAATTGGGCGGCGAAGGGCGGCGGCGATACCGGCGAGACATAACTCGCCACGCCCATGATCTGTTCCTGATTGTTCTTGTGCAAACTATCGAGAGCAATATCTGCCATTGAAACAGACCTGCCATCTGGAGCGATTGCCATGCGATTGACAAGTCGAATGTCAGCAGGTCGAAGGTTTTCACTCTGACTTTCGACTTTTGACTTTTGATTAATCATGTTTGCCGCTCTTATTCTGATCCTCTCCGCTACGATCTTGGCCGCATTGACTGCCGCTGTTCCGGAAATATAAGTTGTGGATGAAGCGTATGCGCCTTTATCGAACGGTGTGAAATCTGTGTCGGATGAATAGGTGATCATATCTTCAACTGGCACGCCCAAAATTTCCGCTGCCATTTGCGCGAGGACAGTATCAGAGCCGGTACCCAGATCTGTAGCACCAACCAAAAGGTTGAAAGAGCCGTCATCATTCATCTTGATGGATGCGCCGCCCATATCCAAATAAGGAATTGCTGTTCCTTGCATGACCATCGCGATGCCAATACCTTTACGTAACGTTGAACGTTTAACGTTCAACGTTGAATGCCATTCCTCATTCCCAAACTTGTCATCCCACCCGATCGCGGCGCGGCCTTGCGCTACGCACTGTTCCAAGCCGACGGTGTTGATGATCTCTGGGCGCGGCTCGCGGCCTTCATTCCATGCTGTTGAGAACGGATGATATTCTCCGGCATGGATTGCATTCTTCAAACGGAAGTCAATGGGGTCAAGCCCCAACGCGCGCGCGATCTTTTCCATGTGACGGTCGAGCGGCCAATATCCTTGCGGCACGCCGTATCCGCGGAAAGCTCCTGCGGGCGGCGTGTTGGTGTAAACCACATCGGCATAAAAGCGAATATTCGGCGCTTTGCGATACTCGCCGTTACCGACATACAATGCCATTGCCTTGTGACCCGTGTTTCCGGTCACGGTCAACGCATGGCAGCCATACGCGCCTGTATCCGATAATGCATACATCGAGTTGGCTGTGATCGTGCCATCTTTCTTCACACCGGTTTTCATCTGCACGCGCATAGGATGACGCGAACGCGCCGCGATAAATTCCTCTTCGCGCGTGTATTCATAGATCACAGGTTGTTTGGTCGCAATCGTCAAATGCGCGGCCACATCTTCGATCAACACTTCCTGCTTGCCGCCGAATCCTCCGCCAATGCGCGGCTTGATGACTCGGATTCTTTTTACAGGCAATCCCAAAACCGGAGCCATCATTCTGCGCACATGAAATGGCACTTGCGTGGACGTGCGGATCACAAGGCGGTCATCTTCGTCCCAATAGGTCACCACCACATGCGGCTCGATGTGCGCCTGCTGAACTTTCGGCACTTCGTAATTCGCTTCAAAGATCACATCGGCTTCCGCGAATCCTTTTTCGACATTACCAATGTCAATGCGGATTTCTGCCGCAAGATTATTCTGCGGATCGGAATCTGCGAAGTTGACATATTCCTCTTCATCGTGAATACGGATCGGACTCCCCATAGCCTGTCTCGCATCAAGGATCGGAGTCAGCGCCTCGTATTCGACCTCGATCAACGCGAGCGCCTTTTCAGCAATCTCGGCTGTTTCCGCCGCGACGAATGCCACGCGGTCCCCAACGAAGCGGACTTTCTTGTCGAGCGAAAACGCATCCAACGGCCCGGGGATCGGGTCGCTTTGTCCCGCAGTGGAATACACAACACGCGGCAGATCCTTCCACGTCAAGACAGCCGCGACTCCGTCCAATGCCTTGGCTTTAGTAGTGTCAATGTTTTTTATCAAAGCATGTGCGTATGGCGAATGTAAAACCTTGGCATGGAGCATTCCACGTTTTTCAAAATCTGCGGTGAAGGCAGGTTTGCCCTGCGCCAATTTGACCGCATCCAATTTGATTTCAGGCTTGCCGACGGTTTGGTATTTCTCTGTTTCAGGGGTGAGAATGATCCTTTGTTTTGTGAGCAGGTTACCTGTTGTATCGGGAGTCGGAAATTGGGAGTCGGTTGAAGGTGGTTTTCCGATTCCCCGCGAAGCGTCCCAATTCCCAATTCCCGATTCCCGATTATCAATTCCCGACTCTCCCCTCAACATGGCCGCTGCCTTTAACACCGCCTGCACTGGCTTCAGATACCCTGTGCAGCGGCACAACACACCGGAGATCGCCTCGCGGATTTCAGCTTCGGTTGGGTTTGGATTTTTATCCAGCAGGGATTTCGCCGCGAGGATTTGTGCGGGTGTGCAATAACCGCATTGGACCGCGCCGGTTTCAATAAATGCTTTTTGCAGTGGATGCAGTCCTTCGGTCTTGTTCCAGCCTTGATCCGGATGCTCGCCCAATGCTTCGATGGTTGCGACTTTGTGACCCTCCGCCTGTGCCGCCAGCAAAGACCCCGCGTTGACAGGTTTGCCATTTAATAAGACTGTATCCGAACCACTCAAGCCGCCTTCATCGCCAAACTTGACTCCATGAAAGCCAAGTCCGCGCAGGGCGGAGAATAATGTTGTGGATGGAGTAAGGTCAAGGTTGTGGTCAGTACCGTTAATGTGAAGTGTGATGTTCATGTGAACTCCTGTGGCTGCTGCTTTATTTCAATCGTGATTTTAACTCTTGCAGATGAGCAAGTATGTCTGGGTGCAAATCAAATTTGCCAGCTTTGGATATAGCGCTATTTGTAATTTGCTCTAATTCTTTGAGCGTTATGTAATCGTTTTTAATTAGAAAGATAATGTCGTCAAAATCAGTGAACAGACCACGATCTAATTTACTGAGCGCAATGCTGTACGGGTCAATCACATAGATTTCAAGATTCGCAAATTGACCAATGTATATACTGCGTTGTTCATTTCCTTCCGGCAGGGGAACAAAGCGGTCAATAGGAACAATGTCAACCTGCAATTTCATTTCTTTGGCTTTCGCCATAATTGCGCGATGTAATTCATTTGGATGAACATCATCGCCGACGAAATCAATATCAAGAGATGGGCGCGGGCTTCCGAGCAGAGTCAATGCGCTGCCACCGACCAGGAATAAGCGAGAAGCAGGCGGGACTTGCTCTCCCAAAATTGTCAAGATGGATTGAAGTTTGGATTTATCCATAATCACGTCTGTTGCAATTCCATTTCCTTTAACCATATATCAGCTGCATGTTGGTACGTGCCAATCCAATTGATGGATGATCCGCTTAGTTTTTGCTGGCGTTTTGCCAGTGCATACAGGTTTTCTTCCGGGTCCGAATAGGGAGACATCCCCAGTTCTTTCGAAAACAAGTCGGGCATTTTATTTCGCGAAAGGTGTTTTTGTTCAAGCCAAACTGCTGCGGTGTAGAAGCACTTCAATATCAATTGGGATGCTGGATTAAGTTTTTTAGCAACCACTTTGGTGTAGACGGCAAACTCGGGGTGGCGGAGAAAAAGTGGAATCAAACTCAACTGCAAACGCGCTTCATGGCTCTCCGCAAGAGCCGTAATCAGGTGGTCTGGCGGGAGCGTAGGAGGACTTTCAGGTGTGGATCCTAATATGAATCTCACATCCCGTGCCCAGAGTTCGGAAACCAGTTTGTCTTCGAGCGATGGGGTTGTCATTTGACCTCTACGATTTTGCTTTCATTTTTCGACGCTCTTATTCTTTCTCTTAATTCGTCAATCACTTTCAACTTACCTTTATCTTTGTAAAACCATGAATCCCAGCCATTGACCGGAGCGCCATTGGACAATTCTTTTGCCACTTTATGAATCGAGCCGACGATCTCTCCGCATTTGAGATGTCCATTGGCGAGAATGCGCGCGGACTTATTATTCTTTGTGAAATATAAAGTTTGCCCGGGGCTGAGCAGCCCGTTTTCAAGCAGGTTGCCAAATGGGACTCGCGCTATCCTTGGTTTTTCCACTGCAAGGGACTCATCGCTTGCGGGGTTGACCGCGTCAATGCGCTTCTGCGCGACCTTGACATATTTTTTGTCACGTTCGATGCCGATGAAGTTTCTTCCTAGTTTCTTCGCTACTGCGCCAGTCGTGCCGCTCCCGAAGAATGGATCGAGGATCACATCCCCGGTGCGGCTGCTGGACATCATCACACGATATAACAGCGCCTCGGGTTTCTGGGTTGGATGAGCCTTTGTCCCGTTGGATTTGATGCGCTCTTTTCCGGTTGCCAATGGCAGGACCCAGTCTGACCGCATTTGCAGGTCATCATTCAAGGCCTTCATCGCACGGTGGTTGAAAGTATATTTCGCGCCTTTTTCCTTTTGGGCCCAGATCATGGTCTCATGCGCATTGGTGAAGCGCACACCGCGAAAATTTGGCATGGGATTGGTCTTCAGCCAGATGACATCATTCAAAATCCAAAACCCCAGATTCTGCATGATCGCGCCGACGCGATAGATATTGTGATAGGAGCCGATGACCCAGATCGTGCCGGTCTCTTTCAACACTCTTTGGCAGGCAGAAAGCCACTCGCGTGTGAAAACATCATATTCTGCAAAACTGGTGAACTTGTCCCACTTGTTATTGACCGCATCCACTTTGCTGCGGTCGGGGCGGTATAGGTCATTTTGTAATTGAAGGTTATAAGGCGGGTCGGCGAATACCAAATCCACCGAGTCCTCAGGGAGTGAGTTGAGGATCTCGATGCAATTGCCTTGCAGGATTTGGTTGAGGGGGAGGGTCACAAAGTGAATTATACACTTACAGAATCAGTTTGATTCGCTGTTTGTGTCCATGCTGTCTGATTTATGCATCCACCTTGATCGCTGTGAAAGAGAACCGCGGCGGATAAAACAGAAATTTCCGCCCCCAGAAATCCAATAACTGCTGGGTGTTCATCCTGGATATTTTCGGTGTGACAGGTTTCTGCTTATCGCTTGGCCAGGGATCGGCCGGGTTGAGGATCAGCCAATCTCCGCCGTCGTAGCCGACCAAAACCATCGTGTGCGGCATTCCGCCCAGCCAGGTCAGCAGCGGGTTATAGCGATGTTTTTTGTCGCTGCGGTCAAACGTTGTCTGCCAGGCGCCGTGAATGAGGAGAATATGACCTTCCTGAAGTTCTTCGATAAGATCGTTTAAATCCCGGCGGACATTGAGTTCTACTTTGAAAGATTTCCCGTATTTTTTTGCGAGGTTTTTTGCAAAATCTTTCAATGCGATGATCGCCTGCCAAGGGGTCATCATGCCCGGCAGCGGACTTCTGGTGGAGAAGCGGTACTTCCAGCCTTTCAAGCCGCGTGAATCGAGGTCGCGGGTATATTCTTCTATGGTCATATCTGCTTCGAGGTGATGACCTTGATACAGGGCCGCCCAATCCTTGAGCATGTTCATGCTTATCAAGGCAGAGGTTGTAACGCATTCATTCGCGGTTGGCCCGTAACCCTGGCTTTGAAAATAATGCAGAAAATATGATTCCTTTTGTGATGAGTCTGATACCCACGGGAAAGGCAGCGAGATGGACGGCATTCCCCAAATTTTTCCAATGACTCCGCTGGGGGGATTTTCCTCCCTGCGGTTGCGATAGAGTCCGTCTAAAAAAGCATCCAGCCATTTGGTGAACGATCCTGCCTGGCCTTGAGTTGATTCCTCTGAAGTCAATTCGCCCGCCGTTTTGGTTTCTTCCTCTTTTAGGTTGGACATAAAGCCTCCATAAAATTAACGATAAGAAACACCATTGAACATCAAGCAATAATGATTATACCCAGCGGATGTGAAAATATAATTCACCCGTTTTTTGAGTCGGATGCCCCATTGGTACCGCAGCGTTTAAATAAAAAACCGCCCGATGAGCACGGGCGGATCAGTTTTTATAAGGCTTCCAAACATCTCTTCGCCAGTACGGACGCGACATCCATTCTGTATTCCGCGCTTGCCCATTCATCTGTCGCTTCGTGATAAGCGTTGCGCGCCGCGGACTCCAACCCTTCGGCTTCGGTGCCGTCCATGGCCAGCATGGGACTCTTGTCATAGCCGCCGAGTGCAAGGCGCGTGCGGCCGGAGTTCCATTGGGTCAAAGCGGCGCAGATGATGGGTTTATCTGCAGGCGTGCGGGAAACGAATTCAAAGGCGAATTTGGTGTTGAGGGGAAGAGTGATCAAGGTAATGAGTCCGCGTGGGCGGAGGGGGAGAAAATCTCCCAGACCATAGACAGTGGACGATGGACCGTCTACTGTCTTCGGTCCACGGTCTATGCTCAATTTTGCATCCATGGATAGTAATGCTGTTGCAAATGGGGATCGTCCGTCGCTTGCAACAAGAGTCCCTGCGATGGTGGCCATATTGCGGATGTTAATCGGCGCTTCGAGTTTGATGGCAGATCTTAAGGCTTCGGGACAATGTTCGGATTCAAGTAATGACTGTAAAGTACAGGTCGCGCCGATCTCGAGTTCATTCCCTTTGACGCGGAGCGTATCCAGTCCGAGGTGTTGCAAGTCCACAACGGAAACAGAGTCAACTGTCGGGTGAGAGAGAAGCGTGCCTCCTCCGAGTGGAAAAGTGTTCGGTTGAGATAAAAGAGTCAGGGCTTCATCCAATGTTTGCGGACGGTGGTATGTCGTGATCATGTTGTGCCTCCGGAAAATTCTCTTGTATTATACGTTAAAAAAATATCGCCATCTTGCGATGACGATATTTTTTTATTTAGCCCGGAGGAGTATATGGGGCAAGTTCGGGATATAGGAATTCATCCTTCAGTGCTTGAATGAGAATTTCAAATTCATCTCCGTTGCTGTAGTGACCATAGAAGCGCCACACGGGTTGAAGGTATTGCGCGTCGTCTCCTGCCTTCGGATCGGTCATTGATTGGAGCGGATTTCTGATGAAGTAGACCAACTCTATTGTCTCGATGACGGCTGTGGGTGGCAGGTTACTTTGCGCTGACGGCGGCGCTGCTTCCACAACTGCAAGTTGATCCGCGGTGACGGATAATTCGCCGGGTTGGCCTGTCTTGGTGTTGATCGCCAGAATGCCTGCGAAAACCCGCAAGGATGGGTAGCCGCCGAAGGATTCATCAGGCAATATCAGAACTTCCAGCAAAACTTCTTTTTTTGGTTCTGCCGGATCTCCCCAAACAGCACTAAAGACTTCACCCCAGGGATTTCTTTCAGAGAAATTTTTTCCATCCTCAGTTGTGAACAGGGTTACATCCTGACCATCTATGGTTACAACTTTCTGTGAACCTTTGACGATTTGGAAGTCCGCATTGGGATATGGGTCTTCAAATCTTTCGAGATTAATGACAGGGTTGAAATTCTGGTCGAGATGATCGAAGGTTCCCCAAACTTTGAGGACGCGGTTTTGATAAGCTTGCAGGTCTGCGCCTTCCAGAACAGAGAATTGAAATGAACCATCGTCTTTTTGATAGATGAACGCATACTCGATCCGTTGTGTGCCATCCGCGTTTTTATAGATGCTGACAGAAACCGTTCCGCGCAATCCATCCACGCGTTGACCGATGAGTTCGGCGGCCAGAGGGGTGGGAATTTCTACGTTTGGGTTGGGCGTGGGGAAGGGCACAGGGATTCCGCTCAGGTTGACTTTATAAAAGCTTCCGCCTCCGCCACCACCGCCATGACCTCGGGACATTTCCATTATGCCAGACTGCTGGTTTGGATTCAGTACTTTTTGGAATGCTTCGTCCGCTAGGAGAATACCAAATTTACCAAGAGATTCGAAGTTGATAGCATATCCCGAAAGGATGATATTTTTCAGATCAGCGCTCAACGATACCTCGTATCGCAAAGGCATCATCGCATCCAAACGCATTTCGAATCCATCTGGTGTGAGCGGCAGGATATAGTATTGCTGGTTGACTGCTGCCGATTTGTTGTCAGCACGAAACTCGAAATCGAATCCATGCTGTTTGAGAAATTCGTCAATGATGGGCATGGCTTGTTCGGCGGGAACTGTTCCCAAAGTGAAATTTTCAAAATCCGAATAAAAGGTGAAGAAGTGATCTGAACGGACAGTCAACTTTTGTTTGCCATCAATCAGAAGATAATCAAAATTGCCGGGGATTTCTCCCGGGGTTTCCGTCACTTCACCAACAAGCCCGAATTGCTGTGCAAGTGCTTGGGCTTCATCCATCGTTGCGGGTTGACTTAGTTTGAGCGAATAAACATTCGCTTCCGCAGGCGACTCGGGCAATGATCCTGCAAGAGTTAATGTTGTGCCGCGCCAGTCGTAGCCTTCATTATTTGGAACGGATGTCATCGCGACTGTTGGAGCAGGCGTTGAAATTTCCTGCATTGATTCAGGGGTTGGCGTTGCCTCGCCAAAAACAACTTCGGTCACAAAGGTCAGCGATGCATCGCCGACTCGTCCGGTCACTTCCCAACAGCCTGTGGTAGGGAAGATCAAAGCGGAGATTTGGAGTCCTGTATCGCCGTAGCCATCTGGGATGTCAGCGCGCAGGGGCGGTGCTTCCTTATCCAGCCGGTGACCTTCAATCGTGAGCGGACCTGTTACAGCGCGCACCCAGCCCCACTTCATGCTGAAGGCTCCGTCAGATTCCTTGTTGATCAAATCCATATAGATCTTGCCGTCCGGCCATAAAGCTGTCCACAATTGGCCATTGCCGAGGTAGTACTTGGATTCAACCGTTTCTCCGGGCGGCAGGCTTCCGTTCGGTTCTGTCACCGGGCAACTGAAGCCATCACTGGATGCTGGATTGCTGGATAGGATCGAGTGAGCGCTCCAGTTCAAAATAAGCACCAGAGCCGCCAAGGCAATTGACCAACCTAAAGTGGGCAGAATATTTTTTCGCAAAGAGGAAAATAGATCACGCTTTGGTTTGTGCGCGGCGGTCAGACGTTTTTGAAGTTCAACTTCAAAAACCGAATTGAGTTTGAGCCCCTGCGCGGTATTTTCAAGTATTTCAATCGTTTTTTTATCTTCGGGATTCATTGTTCCACCTCCAAAGCCAGAGAGGTTCTTTCGCGCAGGTCTTGCAGTCCGCGCGCGATCAGCATTTTTACGGCCGCCTCGCTTTTATTAAGCACGCGGCTGATCTCAGCCATACTCAACTCGCCAAAGAAACGCAGGATCAACGCTTCGGCCCGGTCAGCGCTGATCTGTTTCAGGGCTCGGGATATGGATTCGATTCTCAGACGAGCGAATGCCGCTTTATCAGTCGGCAGGCTTGGGCTGGGGATTTGAAGCGCCGCCTCTATCTGGACCTCGGGCCTGCGTCCCCTAAAAAAGAGGAATCTTTTCTTTGAGGCGATCCCCATCAACCAGGCCGCGAAAGGCGCGTCCCCGCGAAACGAGCGGATGCCTTCCAGCGCGGCCATGAAAGTTTGCGAGGTGAGGTCTTCAGCATCTTTCACATTGCCCGTATGCGCCGCGTGATAACGATAGACGCGCGTCACATGCCGGCGATATAGCTCCGCGAAAGCATCCGCATTGACCGCGGCTTCGCGCACAAGGCTGGCTTCGTCAACGGGCGTACTTTGAGTTTTTTCGGTCATGAGGGTAATCATAAGCCTCCTGTTGTTAATATGTTGCAGGAGGCGGTCAAAAGGTAACAGGGAAAAATTCCCTACTGGTATCCCCAAACTTCAGAAAGTGCATTTTGGAAAATATTGTCCAGTGTTTCAAAAGGCACCGACTTGTTTTCAAGAGAAATCTGGGTTTTCTCAAGTCGCGCCATTTCTGTTTCGATATAAGTATTAATGGAAGGAATGTTTGGCTGGCGATCCTTCTCTGTTCCGCTTTCCTTTACTTTGACCAATTCCAGAATTTCCGCCTTGAGTGTGGGTGAAGTAACCAAACGCTCAAGCAGGATTGCAAACTCAGTGGGAACCACTCCATATCCAGCATTGATCCATTGAGCGGCCAGGAGTGTGCGCAAGGTATAAAAATACCATTTTAGTTTTATCCCATTCTCCGATAGCGCATCGCGATAATGCCCACGTGCTGCGCTAAGGTAGTGATGGAAACAAGAGATCGGCGAGTAGTACATTTTTGCCAGGTCGCGCAGTTGAGACCTGATGGAGTATTTTTCCAGATATACAATGGGTGAACCTAGCCATTCCAGCAGAGGCGGATTTGATTTGCGAAACAACTGCAAAGCTTTTTTTAAATCCCAGCCGTTGATATCAAGCTGATCGTTGATTGGAACTTCAATTACATCTCGTTTTTCTTCCACCGAGAGATACCACTTTACAGGTCGAAGGTAAATGAACCGTACATCGTAATCGCTGTCTGCAGAAGGAAAGCCCCAAGCGCGGCTTCCGCTTTCACACGCATACAGAATGACCACATCGTGATTTTTTTCGATCTCGTTCAGTTGTGCAAGGATGTTTTTTTTCATGGTCAATCCGGATAAACCTTCCAACCCAATTCATCCAACTTCGACATATCCAATTTATCCTGCGGCACGTTGATGTGAATTGCATTTGCCTCGGCCAGCAGTTCACCGCTTTCATCATAGATGCCTGCCCAAGCCTCGACGAATTTTTTGCGGTCCTTGCCCGCCTTGCCGATGATCTTCAACGGCTGCCCGATCGGCACATTCTTGCGATACTTTACCTCGAGTTTTCCGGTGAACATAAAACGCGGCGAGTCGGCATCGCCCATGTGTGCGCGCCCGCTGACTTCATCCAAGATCGCCGCGACAATTCCGCCATGCAGAACGCCGGGATACCCTTGAAAATGGTCCGGCGCAGTGTATGCAGTTTCAACCACACCGGGTTCAATTTCATAAATATGCAAATGCAAGCCGACCGGATTTTCCAATCCGCAAATAAAACAGTGACGTGAGTTGGGTTGTTTGATTTTGGACATGCGCGGGATTATACTCCGCGCATGAAAATATTCGTCACCCACCTCATCCCCGACCGGGGGCTGATTCTCGTCAAAGAACATTTTCCCGGCTGTGACATTTGGTCTGCCGAGATGCCGCCATTGCGCAGTGAGCTTCTTCAGCGCGTATACGGCGTGGACGGTTTGCTCTGCCTGCTCACAGAAAAAATTGACTCTGAACTCATGGACGCGGCCGGACCTCAACTGAAGGTCATCAGCAGCATGTCCGTGGGTGTGGACCATATTGACGTAGCCGCCGCCACCGCGCGCGGGATTCCCGTCGGCAACACGCCCGGCGTATTGACAGACGCCACAGCCGACATGGCCTTTGCCTTGTTATTCGCATCCGCGCGGCGTGTGGTGGAAGGCGAGAAGTACGTCCGTTCGGGAGATTGGAAAACATGGAATCCCAAACTCCTGCTCGGCGCGGACTTTGTCGGTGCGACATTGGGCATTGTCGGCTTCGGGAGAATTGGTCAGGCCGTGGCGAAGCGCGCGCAGGGCTTTGATATGCAAGTCATTTTTTATGATCCATCATCACAACCAGCCTACGGCGCACGATCCGTTGACTTGAACACCCTCTTGCGTGAATCAGATTTTGTTTCCATCCATGTGCCGCTGATGCAACAAACCAGACACATGGTCAATGCCGGGTTTCTTGCCAAGATGAAACCCAACTCGATCCTGGTCAATACCTCACGCGGCGGGGTGGTGGATCAGTCTGCGTTGTATGATGCACTCAAAGCAAAAAGAATCTTCGCCGCCGCCTTGGATGTGACCGACCCTGAGCCTTTGCCAACGGATAATCCATTGCTTGAATTGGAAAATTGTCTCATCGTCCCGCATCTGGGGAGCGCCAGTCAGCACACCCGCGATATGATGTCTCTGCTTGCCGCTGAGAATTTGATCGCAGGCTTAAAAGGGGAGCATTTACCGAATTGCGTCAAACCCGAAGTTTATAAATAGTGTAGCGCGAGATTTATCTCGTGCATGGTTGTGGCGACATAAATGTCGCGCTACGGTTTATTTATAGGAGCAGAATGTTTAATAAATTACGAGATACTTATAACCAGTTTCCACAGACCTTTTGGGTGGTGGCAGGGACGCATTTTATTGATGTGATCGGCAACACATTACTCATGCCGTTCTTTGCCTTATATGTGACCCAAAAATTTCACGTCGGCATGACTGAGGCCGGAATTCTTCTAGCTACGAATTCGGTTGCAGGCATGGTCGGCAGTACCATCGGCGGAGCCATGGCAGACCGCTTTGGCCGGCGCGGCATCATTTTGTTTGGATTGATCGTCAGCGCCTTGAGCGGACTTACCCTCGGCTTTGTAAATAAATTTTACTTTTTCTACGGACTGTCGGTTTTCGTCGGCTTGCTTAGCAGTGCTGCATACCCTGCTCATAACGCGATGATCGCCGATATTCTGCCCCCCGAAAAACGCGCGGAAGGATTTGGGATGATGCGAGTGATCTCCAATTTCGCCTGGATCATCGGTCCCACCATTGGCGGATTCCTCGCAGCTTACAACTTCCTCTACCTCTTTTTGAGCGATGCAGTCATCAGCACCATTACAGCGTTACTTGTGTTTCGCCTACTCCCTGAGACCAAGCCAAAGCCTAAAGAGAAAACTGAGCATGAGACACTTTTGCAGACTATCAGCGGTTACCGTGTTGCATTGATGGATCGTCCCTATCTGGCATTCATCTTTGCATCCATTTTGATGATCCTTGTCTATCAGCAAATGTACAGTTCGCTGTCTGTATATCTGCGTGATGTGCATCAAGTGGACCCGCAATATTACGGCATGATCATGTCCACCAGCGCGGTGACGGTGGTGCTCTTTCAATTTTGGGTGACGGGCATCATCAAGAAATATCCTCCGTTCCTGATGATGGCGGTCGCTTCCTTCTTTTATATGATCGGCTTCACCATGTACGGGTTTGTGTCCACCGTTCCGTTGTTCATGTTCGCGATGGTCATCATTACAGTAGGCGAAATGATCGGGATGCCCACCAGCAATGTCCTTGCCGCATCTTTTGCGCCCGAGGATATGCGCGCGCGTTACATGGCAGTCTTCGGGCTGACATGGACCGTCCCTTCGATGATCGGTCCCTGGGCGGCGGGCTTGGTGTTCGATAATCTCGACCCGAATTATGTCTGGTACATTGGCGGAGTCTTGTGCATCGTTGCGATCCTCGCGTTCTATGCTTTACATGTCAAATTAGGCGCAAGGGAAAAATTCCAGCGCGCGGAAACAAATCAGGAAACTGCGTCGGCCTGAAACGTTGGCAGGTTTTGGAACGATACTGGAATTTTCAGTTGGCGCCGGGTTGCTTTACTGTCAAGGCGCGGATGGCGTGACTTGGGCTGCATCCAGGCAGACTTGAGGGAATGTAATCGTGAGCGGCTGGTTAATATCATTTACTTCAAAAATTGTTTCCATGTGAATGATGTTGGTATTTGGGTCCATAACGGTTTCAGCAACCAGCGAATATTTGACGAGGTATTGACCATCCACTGCCAGCCAATAATCCCCTTGGTTAATGGTTACATTCGCCCCGGATTTTACTCCCAAGCCTTTGACTTTAAACGAAAAGTGATTGACGGGAATCCCATTGACTGTTTCCTGGGCCACAAAGACTGAATTATCGGTTGTGGGTGTAAAACCAAACATGCTCATGACCATATCCATCATTTCGGCCCGGTTGGGCTCCATGATCTCATAGCTCCAATCTTCGCCGGATCCCGAGCATTGATCATTGCCGATACGATAGATCTCAGAATTGTTGTCGCCTTCCCCAGGTTGGCCATTCTGGATCGATGTGGAGGTTATATGTGTAAATTGGGCATTGCTGTCGTTGGAACGCTTGGTCTCGAACGAAAGCATTGTTGAATTCTTTGGATCGGGCCCTGAAGAGTTTATGGTTAGGATCGTGCGATAGCTGTTGAGACTTGCCAATCCTTCAGAGATACTAACTGGTTGGGAGTCCGGTGTCGCAACCGGCAATGGAGTGGTCTGTATTTCTGGCGTTTCGCCCGGTGCCTGACCTGTGGGCAGCCCTGGTTTCATCAGGCTGCAGGCTAACGTGGTTAGTATCAGCACGAAAAGGGAAATTACGGTTTTATTTTTCATTCGGTCTCCTGTTTTATTTCTTCAGAATGGAAATACGATCATGGAGGACCTGTCAACATACTAAAAGGGTATTGATCTTTCAAAGAGATAAGGTTCTGCAAATTATAAACCGCAAAGCCTTCATTTTCGTAGACAACTGGAAAGGGTTGTAAATGAGGTTTTTCGATCACGAGATAAGACGCCTGATATTTTTGGGCAATGCGTAGATAATCTTCAGGCTTGAGGGAATAGAATGCCTCTTTGGTAAAAGTAAAGGTGTCGAAGTAATTCCCATTAAATTGATTGATCGCTCCGGGAGCCAATGCTTCAAATCTTTCCTGCCATGATGGGAAATAATCAGGGTGCGGAAACTCGAAAATTTCAACCAGGGTTGCCAGTGTGCCCCGTTCCGAGAAGGTGCACCAATCAGGTATATAGTGGGAAAGGATTTCTGGCGGGGTAATGAACATGGCATCACGCGGTGTATTATTTCGAGCCCAATCCTGAGTTTGTGTCCACGGTGTTTTCGGTTCGAATAAATAAAAACCGGGCGACCAGATGCCGGAAACGAGTGCGCCAGAAATTGTGGCGATTGAGATCAGGATAAATATGATCGTGCTGATCCACTGCCTCCATCGATATTGACCCAGCCAGCGGTTGAGCACCAGAAAAAGGATCGGAAGCAATGGCGAAGGATAGGCAATGAAGCTGATGGTCACGAGCCTGCCAGAGAGACCGCTCAGACTACTTTGCTGGAGACGACTGGCAAGGTAGCCCGCAAAATAGATGTAACCGAAAATCAGCAGGAAAACACCAATGCGCAGAATCTGCAACTGTAGGATAAAGGTGATCGGAAACCAGTATGTGGTTATGATTTGAATCGCCAACACGGCCCCGATTGCCCAGACAAAATTGGTCATTGTACGGTCATGTGTTGAAAGACCGAGACGCCTTCCGAATAAGAAAAATACAAGTGTGGCGATGCCGTGTAAGGTGCCGATTAATATCTGTGGCGAAGGAAGGAAGAGATAATAAACGCCGGCTAACAAGGCGGAAGAAATCAGTTTCAGAACATCCGGGCGGACCTGCAGGTCAATGGGAGTACTGCCGGATCGCCACAACAAAACGGGCAATGCGCCAATGATAAAAAGGGCAACTCCTTTCAAAAGATTATTCCATCCAACTTCAGGAAGTCGAAGGAAAAGATCGAAGAGGATCATCGTCATGGCAAAGCCGACATATATGACATGCAGATTGAACATGATGCCCAACAACAAAAAAGCCGACACATAACGCCGGCCTAAATAGAGGATGATCGCGCCTAGTATAAAGGACAGGACGAAGGTTCGATTTAGCAGGCTGAATTCAACGATCTGAAAACCGGGCATACCCATGTGCGGAAAAACCAGCATAAGGACGCTCAACAGGTTGGCTAGGTTATTATGGAATAAAGTATCGGTTAATTTCCAAAACATCCAGACCAGTCCATAGGTGGACATAACATGAACTGCAAACATCACCGGCTCAAGGAGTCCTGCACGATAGGCGGGGATGAACATCAACCAAAAGAATGAATAATGTTCACGGCGCAGATCGAGAAAGGGGTCGGTTGGGTAAAGGCTTGGGTCAGCAAGTTTCTTCAGGAAGGGGATATGGATCACCTGGTCAAAGGTGCCAAAATGATAGCCACTGATCCAGATCGTCAACAGGGCAATTGCCAGAAAGCTGATATGTCGCAGCAGGTCGTTTTTTGTGAGACGATCTGCAAGCAGACTTAAAGCAGAGACCATTCAATCTCTCCCCAGTAATTCCGGGGTCGTCATTGTATTGATTCTTCTTGCAGGGATAGCGACGCCGATCCCTGCAATCAGGAAAGTGATCATCAAGATCGAACCAATCGTAGACAGATCCCAGATTGGTGTGATGGCAATTCCAAAGGCGGAAAAATCCTGAATTCGGGAAATCACAAGAAGAACTGCAAAAGAACCGCCCACGAAGGCTCCGAGAAGTACGATCAGGCTCGCTTGAGTCAGCAAATAGATCACAACTGAATTCCTGCCGAAACCCAGGGTACGCGCGATGCCAAATTCGCGGCGATGAAGCCAGGCTAAACGCCACAGAAGATTGGTAAGCGTGACGCTGGTTGCGACTCCGGCAAAGCTGCCGATCAAACCGAGATAGCGAAAGAAGCTCATGATCTCCTTGCCAAAGGTGTTACCAGCCTCGCCTCTTCGACCGATTGAAATCCCCTTTGCCAGATTAAATCCTTCGTGAAGCGACCCTCCGTCAGGAATGTAATAGATCGAAACATCCGAACCATAATCCAACAATTTTTGGGCGTCAGACAGTGAAATCCAAGCCTGGCTGTCTTCATAAGAACCGGTCTTGAAAACTCCGATCACTGAAAATTCTCGCCCCCGTAATTGGAGCGTGTCTCCCACGTTGATCTTGAGTCGGTTGGCAAGACCGATGCCGACCATTGTAAGCCGGGGGGGATCGGTGGGAATGAGATTGCGGCCAGCCATCAGTTTGAAAGGGCTGACTTTTAACAGATCTTCGGGACGCACACCGCGCATCATGATGCCGTTCGATATCGAGGTCCCCACCACTTGGTGAATTTCCGGGATGGGTTGATAGCCATACTCCCTCATGAGTTGTTCTATTTCAGGCTTTAGACGGCTGCCGTGAATTTCACCGCTGCCAAAACTGACCTGTGTCACCAGCCAGTTGGTCTCAAGTGAAAAGTAGGTCATGGATAGGGATTTCTGATAAGTTATCAAGGCGAGGTAGGTTGCAAATGTGATGCTAAAAAGCAATGCCATCACCAGCGCAAGTATCCAGCGCTGTTTTAGATCTTTTAATGCGATCCAAATGATTGCAAGCATATTCACCTATTTATGCATCAAACTTGCGATGCTTCGGTTGCGTAAGTGACGCGTGGGGATCCAAATGCCTGCCCACCCAAAACATAAGGAAAGAATAAAGCCGATCCATAAGGCTTTTGCCGAAATTGAAACCGGCAACGGGATCGAATGAAGGGTTAATGGGTTGATGCGGTTAAACCAATTCAATAGGAGAGAGGTGACCCCCCAACTCAAAATGTATCCAATACTGACTTGCAACAATGTTCTAAATGTGACCAATGCACGGATGGTGCCGGACTGGACTCCAATGGCTCGCAAAATCGTAATATCCCGGCTGCGTTCGGAGAGGATCAGAAAAATATTGCAATAAGTTCCCAGCATGACCGCCGATAAAGCCAGGATGACAAGCAAGCTGCTCACGCCTTGCATGTCTGAGACTGCTTTTGTGTACTCCTGATAAAGGTTATCAGCAAAATAAACTTCGAAGCGATCAAACAAGCGCGGGTCATTTTGCAGTTTGGAACGAACAGCCTCAGAATCCACGGCGGACTGCAATTGGATCCATCCAAATTGATAAATGCCTTTTAGATCAAACAGTGTGGCTGCGGTGTCCAGGGTCATCCAAAGTGAACTGAATTTCGTACCCGGGGCTCTGATCAACCCGGAGATAATGAAATCATTTCCATAGACATGGATCGTGTCGCCTATCTTCCAGTTCATCATGGTGGCAGCGCCTTCGCCCATGACAACTTCGCTTTCTCCCATAGGCCAACTCCCGCCGATGAGTTGTAAGGAATGCACCGTTTGCATATCTTCCAGCTTCGCAGCCCTGAGCTGGATCAGATTGCCATTGACGTTGACGATCTTAAAAATGAGCGGGGAGACACTCTTTACATATTCCGGAATTAATTCTTCAGCGGGCAGAAATTCGCGATCCGTAACCATGCTTTCGGATGGATCGAATACGTTTCGAGAAATGATCAGGAGTGCTGACTGATCGGTTGGCTGATTGCCGAAATTGTAAGCAGCTTCGGCCAGTGCTACCAGGGCAAAATAACTACAGAGAAAAACCAATAGATTGACAATGGTGATGGTGGTGCGCCAGCCATCACTGATGAGGTCCTTGATCACAAAGCGAAAGACATCACCCAGTTTTGTCATTATGGTTGGGTTGAATTTTTCCATCCCGGAGTTCAAAGACACGGTCTGCATTTTCAGCCAGCCGCAGATTATGAGTGGCGACCACAAAAGTGAGGCCCATTTGTTGGTTCAATTCATGCATCAGGGTAATAATCTCTTCAGCGGTCCGTGAATCGAGATCGCCTGTGGGTTCATCGGCCAGGATCAACTCAGGTGCGGCAATGATCGAACGGGCGATGGCGACCCGCTGTTGTTCTCCTCCTGAAAGTTCCGAGGGAAGGTGTTTCAACCGCTGTTCAAGTCCCACTCTTGTCAAGATCTGAATCGCTTTTAGGTTGGCTTGCTTGAAGGATACGCCTTTGGCCATCAAGGGCAGGGAAACGTTTTCAACGGCATTCAATGCAGACAGCAGGTTGTAAAACTGGAAGACAAAACCGATGTGATCCCGGCGGAAGCGGGTGAGGCTTTCTTCACTGGCTTTCTCCAGTGCAAAGCCATTTATGGTGACCGTTCCTGAAGTTGGGCGGTCGATCCCGCCGATCAAATTAAGCAATGTGGATTTGCCCCCTCCGCTCGGACCCAGGATGACCACAAATTCACCTCTTTGGATCTCAAGGTCAATTCCACTTACGGCTTCCACAGATTCGGTGCCGCGATGATAGGTCTTATAGAGTTGATGGATTGAGATCATTGGATTTTTCTTTGTAAACTCAGGGCTGCATGTTCGTATATGATTTTAGCATGGAAAGGAATAATAAAATTCCAAGGGAATCTCATCATGTGCAGGCAACATCTTTCCTGTATAATGCGGACATCGCATACGTTTTTAATTGAATATTGATCCACTACTCGTTGTCGAATACGCTTTTCCGAATCTTTTATTTCACCCAGGAGGCTTATATGCAAGGACAAATGATGGATTACCAATTGACGCTTACCCCGCTGTTGGAGCGCGCGCGTCGACTCTTCCCGAAGAAGGAGATCGTCACGAAGGCAGGACCCACCCTTGAGCGTTACACCTACGCCGAGATGGTCGAGCGTGTGGGGCGGCTTGCGAATGCGCTGGAAAAACTCGGCGTCAAGCGTGGTGACCGGGTTGCGACGTTTGCGTGGAACAACGCCCGTCACCTTGAAATCTATTTCGCCGTGCCGTGCATGGGCGCGGTCTTGCACCCGATCAATTTACGCCTGCCCGGTGAGCAGATCGCTTTCATTCTGAACCACGCTGAAGATCAGGTTTTATTCGTTGACCCAAGCCTGCTTCCGGCTGTTGAAAAACTTTCCCCTTATTTAAAAAATGTAAAACATTATGTTGTGATGGGTGACAAAGTCCCTGATGGCACAACATTGAGTCCTGTTCATGCTTATGAAGATCTTCTAAAGAGTGTCAGTCCGAATTATCCGTGGCCGAACCTCGATGAAAATGATGCGGCGGCCATGTGTTATACATCCGGCACCACAGGCAACCCGAAAGGCGTGGTGTATTCGCATCGCGCGATCTACCTGCACAGTTTAGGATTAAGCATGACGGATTCGTTCGGACTCTCCGAGCGCGATATTTTTATGCCGGTCGTGCCGATGTTCCATGTTCTGGCGTGGGGGACTCCCTTCGCTACGATCATGCTTGGGACCAGTCTCGTGTTCCCCGGTCCGCATATGACGCCGCGTGACCTCGCCGAGTTGATCCAGGCAGAGAAGGTGACTCTCACAGCGGGAGTCCCAACCTTGTGGATGGGAATCCTGAACCTGCTTGAGAATGAACGCTATGATCTAAGCAGTCTGCGCGGAATGATCGTGGGCGGTGCGGCCGCTCCACAATCCATGATCGAGGCTTTTGAAAAGAAGCATGGACTGACCGTGATGCACGCGTGGGGTATGACGGAGATGACCCCGCTCGGAACGGTCAGCCGACTCAAGAGTTATCAACTGGATTTGCCCGAAGCCGAGAAGTTTGCGATCCGCGCCAAGCAGGGGACTTCGGTGCCGGGCGTGGAACTGCGCGCCATAGATGAAAGCGGAGGAGAAATCGCATGGGACGGAAAAGCCTTCGGTGAGTTGCAGGTGCGCGGACCGTGGATCATCAGCAGTTACTACAACGATGAGCGTTCGGCTGATTCATTCCAGGATGGCTGGTTCCGCACCGGTGACGTGGTGACGATTGACCCCGAAGGCTTTGTGCAGATCGTGGACCGCTCCAAGGATGTGATCAAGAGCGGCGGTGAATGGATCTCGAGTCAGGACTTGGAAAACGCGATCATGTCTCATCCCAAAGTCTTGGAAGCCGCGGTTATTGCCATTGCACATCCGAAGTGGCAGGAACGTCCGCTGGCTTGTGTGGTTCCCAAACCTGATTACAAAGATTCACTGACGAAACAGGAGATCCTTGACCACCTGAAACCCAAGTTCGACAAGATGTATCTGCCCGATGACGTGGTGTTCATCGAAGCTGTGCCGAAGACCAGCGTGGGAAAATTCGATAAGAAGGTCTTGCGGGTTCAGTTCAAGGATTACGTTCTGCCGACGATATAAGATTAATAAAGAGAGGGGCTGTCCAAAAAGAGGGCAGCCCTTTTCGATTTAAAAAGAATTTAATACAATAGAGGGATGAACAACGGAAAAGTCATCTTCAAAGAATACACAATGAAACAAGCGCAACTGTTGCCGCCGAGTTTAGAGGAATT
>JACRMH010000066.1 GCA_016219545.1 Chloroflexota bacterium
AATTCCTCTAAACTCGGCGGCAACAGTTGCGCTTGTTTCATTGTGTATTCTTTGAAGATGACTTTTCCGTTGTTCATCCCTCTATTGTATTAAATTCTTTTTAAATCGAAAAGGGCTGCCCTCTTTTTGGACAGCCCCTCTTATTGGCTCCTGACCTAGGACTTGAACCTAGAACCTAGCGGTTAACAGCCGCTCGCTCTGCCGATTGAGCTAGTCAGGAAAGCGGCCGACATTATAAGGACAAGAACAGGGAATGTCAAGTCGATTTTTATTTTTCCAATGAAGTTTCCATAATAGCGCTCGTGGCAAGTAATCCTCAATTGTCACCTTGCAGAATTTTGCAAATTTTTCCTTATCTACCCTTGGCACAGGGCTTGCTTGCAAACTACCCGTATGCCATGGGAATGCTTCACAAGGGAAGTGGTTAGTGAGTAAGCTGCGAGGTGTTGTAAATCAAGGATTCGCTAAAACCATTCCAAAACTCCAATGGTATAATCCCGTCCGCATTTGCGAAATTCCCCACAATAGTGGTTATTTTTAAGGAGAAAGTCATGTCTGGTCATTCAAAGTGGAAAACGATTAAACGCAAGAAAGGCGCTGCTGATGCAAAACGCGGCGCTATTTTTACACGGCTCGCCCGCGAAATTGGAATTGCCGCCCGCGAAGGCGGCAGCGATATTGATTCGAACTTCCGTTTGCGTCTTGCGGTAGATAAAGCCCGCGCAGAGAACATGCCCAAGGATAATATCGAACGCGCCATCAAACGCGGCGCCGGTGAAGATAAAGACGCCGCGGTTTTTGAAGAGATCACCTTTGAAGGTTATGGTCCGCACGGCTCGGCCATCATGGTCACCACCGTCACAGATAACCGCAACCGCACCGTGCCTGATATGCGACACGCTTTCAGCAAATACGGCGGCAACATGGCCGACGTGGGCGCCGTTGGGTGGCAGTTTGATCACAAATCTTATTTTGCTTTTCCGTCGAGTCAACTCAATTTTGACAAAGCGTTTGAACTCGGCATCACTGTCGGCGCAGATGATGTAGTGGATGGCGATGACACCATTGAAATTTATGCCCCGGTCGAATCTTTCAAGACCATCGCGGACGCGCTTCACCAGGTCCATGTTCATCCCAGCGAGGCCGGTCTGCGTATGATCCCCAAGCAGGAAATCGAACTCGATGTTGAATCAACCTTGAAATTCCTGAAGATGGTGGACGCCATCGAAGAACTCGACGACGTGCAGGATGTCTTCCACAACGTCAAAGTCTCAGACGAAGCGCTCGCCGCTCTCGAAGCAGAATAAATTATTTTTGTAGGGGCGACGCACTGCGTCGCCCCTACAATATTTAACATGACACTTGCCTTAGGAATTGACCCCGGCACCGCCACCACTGGCTACGGACTTGTGCGCCTCCTGCGTGACGGGGAACTGGTCGCTGTTTCCTATGGCATTATCTCCACTCCAAAAGACGCAACCCCGGCCGCCCGCCTAGAAATGTTATTTGACCAGCTCAATGCACTGATCAAAGAACAAAAACCCGATACAGCCGCAGTTGAAAAATTATTTTTCCAATCCAACGTCAAAACCGCGCTGGCAGTGGGACAGGCCCGCGGCGTGATCATGCTCTGTTTGCAAAAAGCCGGCATCGAACCCTTTGAATACACTCCCAATGAAGTCAAGCAGGCCGTCGCTGGTTATGGCGGCGCGGATAAACGTCAGGTACAGGATATGGTGCGTGCCCTGCTTCAACTGGAAAAGATCCCAAAACCCGATGATGCCGCCGATGCGCTGGCCATCGCCATCACACATTTGAATACAAAACGATATGAATGAATTGATGTCGTTGCGAGGGCGATCTTGTTCTTTGCCCGAAGCAATCTCCAATTAACATTGAGACTGCTTCGCAAAAAACGCTCGCAGTGACATATAATTGCACCCATGATAGCAACTATTCGCGGAGAGATCTCCCAAATTGAAGAGAACGCCCTCATCGTTGAAGTCGGCGGCGTGGGACTGAGAGTCTTTGTCCCTGCTCCTTTACGGAGCGAGGCCAAGGCGGGGGAAATGATCTTTTTGTTCACCCATCTTGTGGTCCGGGAAGATGCGTTCCTGCTTTATGGATTTGAATCCCAAAGTGACCGTGAACTCTTTAACATCCTGCTTGGCGTGGACGGAGTCGGTCCAAAAGTGGCAATGTCAGTCCTTTCCACCATGACCCTTGACGCAATCCAACGTGCGGTTTTCGGCGATGAGCCCGATGTGTTAAGCCGTGTGCCCGGCGTTGGAAAAAAGACCGCGCAAAAAATGGCGCTTCATCTCAAGGATAAACTCAAACCCGGAGACGGGCTCTCCAAACTCGCCATGATATCCGATGCCGATAGTGAGGTCCTGGCTGCATTGACAGCGCTGGGCTACTCGGTGGTCGAAGCGCAAGCCGCGTTGCAATCCATCCCGAAAGATGCTCCCGACGACACCGGCGAACGTCTCAGGCTCGCGTTGGGATATTTCAAGTAAACGCTATTTTCAAATGTTTACCTACATAAAAAATCTATTCAAGTTAACTCGCGGCGACCTGACCCTTGCGCCGCGAGTTGCTGTTTATTACGTCACCATGCAATGCAACTTGAACTGCGCCTATTGCGAGGATTTCGGTTCGCGGCGTAATCATCAGGTGACTCAGAATCCGTCACTGGAGGATGCAAAGAAAATCCTGCGCGTTATTCGCTCGGGGTTTTCGCGTATATGGATCACAGGCGGCGAGCCGTTGATGCACCCGCAAATTTTGGAGTTGTTGGCTTATGCGCGGCATGAGTTGAAATTCCGCGAAATTAGTTTGATCACCAACGGGACTCTGCTATCAAGTAAAGCGAGGAAAAATTTAACCACAGAGCACACAGAGAGCACGGAGAAGGACCTTTTAAAAAACTCTGTGGACTCAGTGATCTCCGTGGTTGAGAATCTTGACAGACTCATCATCAGCCTCGATTCCATTGACCCACACGCGCTGAGTCTGGTCAGCCTGCCGCAACTCCATGCGGAGAATGTTATTAACAATGCGCGTGAAGCTGCAAAGCTCCAAAAGACTCATGGATTCAAGTTGTCGCTTAATGCCGTCATTACCCCTGAGACCTTGCACAGCATGGATGACTTGCTGAACTTCTGCATAGAAAATAACATCTGGCTTTCGCTGTCGCCGCAATCGGTCAATAATTTGCCACGCTATGAACTGGTCACATCGGAGGAGTATCGCGCCTTCATTGAAAGGATTATTGCGCTCAAAAAACGTGGCGCACCGATTCTTGGAAGTTTCCCTTATTTGAAAATGCTCATTGACCAAACGCCTTACGAATGTTATCCAACCCTTGCTCCGCGCATCATGCCGGATGGCTGGCTGGCATATCCCTGCCGGCCAATGGAAAAGGCAGGCGGAGAGCAGGGCGGACTCGCGGTCAATTTATTGGATGTAAAAACTTGGGATGAAGCATGGCGTGTCGCGCAGGAAAAATACGGTTCCGCGCCGACCTTGTGTGTGTCATGTTTTCAACAGTGCTATGCCGAGCCGTCATTAATGCAAGCGCGTCCGATTGAGTATGTCCGCGAAAAATTACGCGGCGTGGATCTGAGTGGTTATGCTCCGGGATAATATGACAGACCTGACAGGTTTTCAAAACCTGTCAGGTCTTAACTTTGATGTGATTATCATCGGCGGAGGAGTTGCGGGATTAAGTGCGGCGCTGCATTTAGCCGAGCGCAGACTGCATCCGCTAATTCTCGAAGCGGATGAAAAATATTTGGGCGGGCGTTTGGCGGGCGGCGAGACTCTTCAAATCGGTAATTACAGTTTTCGGCTCGAACATGGCGTGCATGGCATTTGGTCGCAGTACCGCAACTTGCAAGCCATGCTCGCGCGTCACAGTTTGCGCCCTGTCTTTGTCCCTGCACAGGAGGAAACGTGGATCTATCGCGTCGGCAATTTTACGGGCATGGCTCCGGTCGGATCCGCTTTGCGCCGCACCATCATCCCGCCGCCTTTTCATTATCTGCAATTATTTTTGCGCTGGAGTTTTTTGCGGATGCTTGACCTGCGCGACTGGCTTGCGATCTTCAACGTCTGGTCGGGATTAATTATGGGGGTGGGGATCGATCCCATCGCTGAGAATCAGCCGATGGAAGGAATGACGCTCGGTCTCTTAACCCGAAAATGGTCACCGGCACTAAAGGCATTTTTCCTCGGGTTGGCGCGCAACGGGCTTTCATCTCATCCAGATGAAGTTCCTATTTCAGGGTTCATCAGTTTCTTAAGATTTTATACATTACTGCGCCGCGATGCGTGGATGTTTTCCTACCTGCCCGATGACGGCGGTACGAGTCTTTGTGAACCTCTGGCAGAGAAGATAAAACAACTCGGAGGCAGAATCCAGCTTGGGTCAAGAGTGATGCGCATTGCTTGGGATGGAGAGTCATGGCTTGTTACGCGGGAATCAAATTCGGGCGAGGAAACTCTCCGCGCGAAAGAGATCATCCTGGCAACTGACCCGAATAATGCGAAGAAAATTCTGCGAGCAAGTTTCGGTGAAGAAGTTGACTCTTTATTTTTTCCGCGCGCGCTATCGAATGCAATTGTGCGTTTGTGGTTTGACGTGAAGCCGAACAATGTTTCCGAAGCGGGAATTTTTACAGGCGACTTCACCCTGCATAATTATTTCTGGCTTGACCGTTTGTATAACCCGTACCGCCGTTGGTCGCGCGAGACGGGCGGAAGCGCCATCGAAGCGCATATTTACGGCCCGCCAGAAACGCTTGCCCAACCGGATGCCGCCCTGCTTGCAAAATCCATCGCGGATGTACAGCAGACCTTCCCCGAACTGCGCGGACATTTGATAAAGCAACATCTTCAAAGGAATGCGGAAGTACATACTTTACCCGCAGTGGGCGCGAAGGAAAAATATTTGAGCACGGTAACCCCTTGGAAGAATTTATTTTGCGCAGGTGATTGGGTGCGGCATCCCATACCATCCTTCTTTTTGGAACGCGCCTGCGCGACCGGTATCGAAGCTGCGAATGCTGTCCTCGAAAAACGCGGACTGCCAAAATGGAAACTGATCGAGTATCTGCCCGCCGAACCTTTCGTGGCATGGATCGAAAAGCTGATGGTGAAAGGGCGGAAGGCAAGAGTGGCGAAGAGAAAGGGATTGGGGAATCGGGAATAGGGGATTGGGTGGAGTAAAATTGTCATAATGAAAATCGGAGACAAAATCCAAGTCCGCGCGTGCAAGGCGGATGGAAGTGTATATCGAAGCTGGCATACTGTCGTTGAAGCGATGGATGACGATTTAATTATCACCATATCTCCGGCGGGCGGCATGGTGGAAGACCGCAAGCGGGTCACTTATCAGACCGAACATATCCTGAGAAGTTATTACTGGTTCGATAAATTCTATAATCTCATCGAAGTCTTTGATACGCAGGGAAACTTGATAGAGATCTACATCAATATCGCCTCGCCGCCTGAACTTGCTGGTGATGGGTTGAGTTTCAAGGACCATGAACTGGATGTTTCGAGAGTTTTGCCCAACCCTGCCAGACTTATAGATGAAGACGAATTTGCTGAGGCCGCAATAAAGTATCAATACACACAGGAGTTTCAAGACAGAATGTATTCGGTCGCTGGGGAAGCGCTTGAATTGGCAGATAAGTGGACGGCAAAGCCTGTCCCACCGCACTCGCTGATCGCTTCACAATAATCCATACCAAAGAGATGATTTTCTACCCCTTGACTATCGTTCCCCTCGCCCATAAAATGGAACTATAACTCAACGGAAGTCAGGGAAGAGACTCGTAGTCCCTATACGAGCGCCGAAGGTGCAAATCTGGCAACAGGCGAAACCAGACGAATCTCTCAGGCAAAAGGACCCTGCTTCCGCCTAAAACTCTGGAAAGTCTCAATATTGATTGAGACACCGACGGTGTAAAGCTTGTTAGTTGGATAGTTTGTTAGTTTGGTAGTTTAGGTAGTTGGCTCGTCAACTATGTAACTATATAACTAAGCGACTAGCCAACTACCCAACTAATCTCTCAGGTTCCATTACAGAGGACGCGCGATTATATAACCGCACGTCCTCTTTTGATTCGCCAATATCCAACAACAGGAGAAACAAAACAATGAACGTACCTTCCAATCTCAAGTACACCAAGTCCGACGAATGGTTTGACCCCTCCAGCGGGGCAATGGGAATCACCGATTTTGCCCAAAGCCAACTCTCCGACATTGTCTTCATAGAATTGCTCGTCGAAGAAGGTGATGAAGTGACCGCAGGCAAGGCCATCGCTTCCGTTGAATCAGTGAAAGCCTCCGCAGAAATTTATGCGTCCGCCGCCGGAAAGGTCAGCGCGGTCAATAAGGGACTTGCCGACAAACCCGAAACCCTCAACTCCGATCCCTTCGGCGAAGGCTGGATGATCAAGGTCGCGGGCGGCGTTGCCGGTGACGTGATGGATGCCGCTGCTTACGAAAAAGATTGCGCGGGACGCGCGCATTAATTAAATATCGTGTAGGGGCGGGGTCACCCCGCCCCTACAATGACAAATAGAGGCAACATGACCTACATCCCAATTTCCCCCAACGAACGGGATGCGATGCTCAAAACGGTCGGCGTAAAATCACTCGATGCCCTTTTCGATGCCGTCCCGCAAAAACATCGCTTTCCCGAACTTGACCTTCCCCCTGCATTGACCGAAATGGAAGCTGCTTCACTCTTAAGTGAAATGGCCAATACCAATGAGAACGTGCGTGAGCATCTCATCTCCTTCCTCGGCGCGGGCGCGTACAACCATTACATCCCGTCAGTCGTTGACCATATCCTGCGCCGCGGCGAATTCTATACCGCCTACACCCCGTATCAGCCGGAGATCTCGCAAGGCACCCTGCAGGCCATCTTCGAATATCAGTCCCTGATGACCAACCTGACCGGCATGGAAGTATCCAACGCGTCTCATTATGACGGCGCGACTGCCACAGCCGAAGCCGTCAGCCTTGCGTTCGCACAGTTCCGCGGCAAACGCAAGAAAGTTGTCATGTCTCCCGCGGTCCATCCGCAATACCGTGAAGTGGTCCGCACGTATACTCAAGGCATGGGGTTGGAAGAAGTCGGCGACGATGTGTCCATTGACCCCGAAGTCGAACCCGATGCAATGATGTCTCTCGTGGATGAGAACACCATGCTCGTCGTTGTTCAATATCCCGATTTCTTCGGACGCATTTACGATTACACAAAACTCGTCGAAGATGCGCACGCAAAAGGCTCGCTCGTTTGCATCGTTGCGAATCCCACTGCGATGGTGATGCTCAAGACTCCCGCCGAAATGGGCGCGGACGTAGTTGTCGGCGAGGCTCAACCCTTTGGCATTCCACTTTGGTATGGCGGACCCTATCTTGGTTTCTTCACCACCAAAAAATCCTACGTTCACAAAATGGCGGGTCGCCTCATCGGCGAAACCGTGGATAATCGCGGACAGCGCTCTTACGTGTTGACTCTGACCGCGCGCGAACAGCACATCAAACGCGAACGCGCCACTTCCAACATCTGCTCGAATCAAGGATTGCTCGCGCTTGCCGCTGCGGTGTACATGTCCACGCTTGGCAAGACCGGTTTACAGCAGGTCGCGAATCTTTGTTATCAAAAAGCGCACTACGCCGCCACCGAACTCAGCAAGATCGACGGCTTCGGTTTGTGCTTTAGTGATCCCTTCTTCCACGAATTTGTTTTGTGTTGTCCAAAATCTGGCAGCGAGGTCAATGAATATTTGCTCGATCACGGCATCCTTGGTGGTTACGATCTCGGCAAGGATTATCCTTCGCTCGAGAATCACATCCTGATGGCCTTCACCGAAATGAACAGCAAGCAGGAAATTGACACGCTCGTGGAAGTGTTAAAGGAGATGGAATAATGGCTACCATAGTTGAACCTACCATCTTTGAACTTTCCTCCCCCGGACGACTCGGCGTGACCATGCCCGCCTCAGACGTGCCGACAACTGCTCTGCCTCCCAAGAATTTGCTGCGCTCTGAGCTGCCTCTGCCCGAGCTCGCCGAAGTGGACGTTGTGCGTCACTACACCAAACTCAGCAAATTCAATTACGGCGTGGATGACGGCTTCTATCCTTTGGGTTCATGCACCATGAAATACAACCCAAAGATCAATGAAGATACCTGCCGCTTGCCGGGCTTCCTTTACACTCATCCATTACAGCCGATTGAAACCGTGCAAGGCAACCTGGTCCTGATGTATGAATTGCAGGAATGGCTGAAAGAAATTACCGGCTTTGAGGGTATGACTCTTCAACCTGCCGCAGGCGCGCACGGAGAATTTACCGGCGTGTTGATGATGGCCGCGTATCACAAATCACGTGGCGATGCCAAACGCACCAAGATGCTCATCCCCGACGCCGCGCATGGGACAAACCCCGCATCGGCCGGCATGTTGGGATTCAGCGTTGTCACCATCCCTTCGGATGCACGCGGCAACGTTGACCTCAAAGCCCTCGAGGCCGCCTGTGATGATACCGTTGTCGGCATGATGCTGACCAATCCGAACACACTCGGCATGTTCGATGAACACATTGAAGAAGTGATCGCATTGGTACATAAATGCGGTGGCTTGATGTACGGTGACGGCGCAAATTTGAATGCACTACTCGGCATCGTCCGTCCCGGCGACTTGGGCTTTGATGTAATGCATATCAACTTGCACAAGACCTTCTCCGTCCCGCACGGCGGCGGTGGACCTGGCTCCGGCCCGGTGGGCGTCAGCGAACGCCTGCTTGATTTCCTCCCATCTCCATTGGTGGACATCATCGAAGATGGCGACGATGAGATGGAGCCGCTTTATGGCTTTGTCACCCCGAAGAAATCCATCGGACGCATGAAGGCTTTCCACGGTCACTTCGGCGGCGGACTTGTCCGTGCTTACACTTATATCTCCATGCACGGTCCCGATGGCTTGAAGGATATTTCGCAATATGCAGTTCTCAACGCGAATTATCTACAGGCGAAATTGCGCAGCACCTACACTATTCCGTATGACCGCATCTGTATGCATGAATTCGTAGCCGAAGGTCAGTTCGCGGGCAGTGACGTGCGCGCGCTCGATATTGCCAAACGACTGATGGATTACAAATTCCATCCGCCTACGAACTACTTCCCGCTCATCGTCCACGAAGCGTTGATGATCGAACCCACCGAAACCGAGAACAAAGACACCTTGGATCGTTTCGCCGATGCGCTGATCAAGATCGCGGAAGAGGCGAAGACTCAGCCCGAGTTGCTCCACAATGCGCCGCTCACCACTCCATTTGGAAGAATGGATGAGGTCAAGGCGGCACGCGAGTTGGTGCTCTGCTGCTGGCTGCCTGAGAATTACGAGACTCTAACTTAATAATCCATATTGACATAAAAAAGACGACCTCTAACAGTTTTGTTGGAGGTCGTTTGATTTAAGTTATGTCTTTATTTATCTGACATTCTTATGGGACGTATTCATAATGCTTGGTCAGAGTATATGTGATGTAATTTTCCCAAAGGGGCTGAATGATTTTCATTTCATAGTCGTGAGTGGAAAAGGTCTGAAGGACCATGCGTCCGCCCAGACACGATGCCAATACACCGTAATCTGATTTACGGTTTGGCTGCAAACCGCCGACGAGCACGGCATCTCCGCCGGCGCCCAACTCTATCAGGTCGCCTGCATCGGTGAACCATTGCGGGTATGGATACGAAGGCGCCAACACCGTGTTCGGTGTAGATAACAACGGATGGGATTTATCCAGCCAATAAATGGAAAATTTAAAGGGATCATAGGTATAGTCCCGCTGCCAATCCCGGAAAAAATCTACGCCGCATTTACTTAATATCGGTGCTATTTTTCCGTTCGCAATCTTATCCAGATACCAGACCTCGAAGATGACCGCCCCGCCATTGTTGATGTGGTCATACAATACCTCGAACATCTCGCCGCTGAAACCTGAGCGTACCTCTGCGGCCACGATGACCAGATCCCATTTGGTGGATGAATTGGCTTGCTTCTTGAAATCGCCCAAAGCGTCGCCAGTATTCACGATCTTTCCACCGGAAAAATTCATCGAGTTGATGGTTCTGTCCACGATTGGCAATAAAGTTGGATACCCGGCAATATCTTCGAAGATCAGGATATTGGAAGCTTTTATCCGAGCCTGCATATCCACAGGGGCCGGAGTATCTGGAATAACAGCCGTATCCGCAGGGGCTGCGACGGTGTATGTCGGGTAGGGGGTATAGGTCGGTTGTTCTGGCGGCAATGTTGATGGTGGGAGAGTTGAAACGGCACTATTTGCAGACAGGGTCATCTGTTGGATGGCAATGCTGGTCTGCTGGACGGCCATAGCCACCTGAGTCTCTGCAACGCTGGGATCGGAACCATTAGTAGACACACCGGGCATTGAACATGCGATAGCTGCAAGAATTAGGATTAGAACTGCCGAGAGCCATGACGGTCTTTTCATTGTGATGCCTCCTTTGGATAAGAACAAATAGTAGAAAAAGAGCAAACGGATCAAATAGCTGGAGCGGACAGATGTTTATTCGACCCTCTTAATCTTATGAAGCCCAATCTTAAAAAACAAGTGCATTAAGTCACATCCAAAAACAATTGACCTCAGGGTTTGGCTATCTTCATCCACTCTGCAGGGTTATAATCTGCGGAATTAAAAAATAAATGCTTGAAGAGGAAAACCATGTTCAATAAGCTGTTATTTCACCATTTCCCAAACGTTAAAAGCTTGCTGACCCGCTTGCAGTATGAGTTGATCTCCATGCTGGATAAGGATAGGAACGCCATTTTTATGAACTTTGGTTACACCTCTCATCACAAGGGCGGCCAGCCTCTTCCACTTAAAGCCGAGGATGAGATCCACCGCTATCCGCTTCAGCTCTATCACCATGTCGCCGAATCCATTGACTGGTCGGGGCGGGATGTGCTGGAGGTCAGTTCCGGGCGGGGAGGCGGCGCAAATTTCATCATGCACCATTTCAAACCCAAATCCTATACTGGGGTGGACTTTTCCTCCCGTGCCATTGAATTCTGCCGAAGCCACTACAAAATGGATGGACTCAAATTCCATCATGGCAATGCCGAAGCGCTGACCTTCCCCGATAATTCCTTTGACGTGGTCATGAATGTGGAGGCTTCGCTTTACTATCCCAATATCACGAAATTCTTTGAGCATGTCACGCGCGTGTTGAAACCGGAAGGTTACTTCCTCTACACTGACCTGCGCTACGAAGAAAAAGTTGAGATATGGCGCGCGCAATTAAAGGCAATGGGACTGAAACTCGTCAAAGAAGAAGAGATCACGGACAATGTTTTGAAGGCCATCGAGATGGACAGGGAACGCCGCATCCAATTGGTGGATAGGTATGTGCCGGCAATTTTACGAAAAGCCTTTTATCACTTCGCCGGCCTCACCTCTTCTCTTAATGATGCGCCTCACCTGGATAATCGAAGATACTGGTACTTTGTCTTGCAAAAGGCATAATGAAAATAAGTAATAAATGGAAAGGTGCGTCACTAAGGCGCGCCTTTTGTTTTAAATCCATCCGCAGATGCCGCGGATTATGCAGAAAATTATTTTAAAATCTGTTCAATCTGCATCATCTGCGGATAATGCTTTTAATACCGGAAATCATAAAACCCTTGACATTAACGTTACGTCAGGGTTTATAGTAACGCCATGTTCACTGTAAAACAGCTCTCGCAAATGGCCGGTGTCACCCCGCGGACTTTGCATCACTACGACGATATCGGTCTCCTCAAGCCATCCCAGGTTGGCGATAATGGCTATCGCTACTATGGGGAGGAAGCCCTGTTGAAACTTCAACAGATCATGTTCTATCGCGAGCTGGATTTTCCGCTGGATGAGATCAAGAAACTCATGGGACGCCGTGACTTCGATGTGCTCAAAGCGCTGGAGACTCACAAAGAATCGCTGAGCAGGCAAATGGAAAGAACGAAGCGCTTACTTGTCACAGTGGACAATACCATTCAATATATCAAAGGAGAAAATACCATGAGCGAAAAAGGCTTATTCGAAGGCTTTAGCGAAGAAGAGCAGGAAAAGTATGCACTGGAAGCGGAGCAGTTATATGACCCCGAAACCGTGCGCGAATCCAACCGCAAGTGGAAGGCATATTCCGCCGCGAAGAAGGAAGCCATTATGGCTGAGGGCAAACAGGTTTATCAGGACATGATCGCGGTCATGCCGAAAGGCGCGGACAGCGCCGAGGCTCAGGCGGTTGTGGAACATTGGCGCAAGCACATGGATTATTTCTGGACGCCGAACCTCGGTCAATTGCTTGACCTTGCCAATGGTTACAATGACGATCCGCGCTTCAAAGCCAACTTCGACAAAATGCACCCAAAGCTGGCCGAGTTTATGCGTGAGGCTGTGAAGGTGTATGTGGGGAAAAAAAGAAGTAAGTAAGTGAGAAGTTAGAAGTAAAAAGAGCCAGAGGTTTTACCTTTGGCTCTTTGACTTTAATTTCTATCCTCTTACTATTCATGTCGTTGCGAGGAGGGTGCTCTTCCCGACGAAGCAATCTCCAAGTTAGGGGGAGATTGCTTCGCCGCCAAAGAACAAAAACGGCGGCTCGCAACGACATTATTAGTTGGGGGGTAGATTTTTTATTCCTTATTTCGCATGAAATCTGCGATCTCAGCGAAACGGGACTTAAGCTGTTCGATCACAACCGGGTGGACCTGACTTTCGTCCAGCGCCTTGTTCATGCACCACAACCATTGATCGCGCTCGATCACGCCAATGGAAAACGGCATGTGACGCTGACGTAATTTGGGCGGCCCATATTTTTGTTGATAAAGCGCCGGTCCGCCGGACCAGCCGGAGAGGAACATGAAAAGTTTGTCACGGGATTGATTTAGACTTTTCGGGTGCAAAGCGCGGATGCCCGCCGCTTCGGGGAAGGAATCCATAATGTCATAAAAGCGGTCGATCAGGGAGCGCAGTCCCGTTTCGCCGCCGATCAATTCATAAAGGGAGGGATTAATTTCGATCATGGCAGGATTGTAATATAGGAATAACCTCTTGCAAAAGTCCTTTTCGCCACTGAGGTCGCAGACAAAAAAGGATCTTAAAAGGTTTTCCTCAAAAGTCTCTGTGTACTCCCCTGGCACCGCCCGCCAGGGCAGGTGTGTGGCTGCTTATGCAAGTGGTCAAATGAAAAAATTAAAGAAAAAGAGCCAAAGGATTTCGCCCTTGGCTCTTTTATGTTCGATGTGACTTATTTATCCAACGCGCGGTTTGGCAACGTTGACTTTGAGTGTGCTATCCGCCAGGGAGTAGGCGTTGAACATGCTGATCGCTTTGTCGGCATCGGCTTGTGCGGGCATGGACACGAACGCGAAGCCCTTGGACTGTCCGGTGGCTTTGTCCATGACAAGTTCCACCGAAGAGACTGCTCCGGCAGTTGCGAACAAAGTGTTGATCTCGGCTTGTGTGGTGCTCTTGGCCAAATTTCCTACGTAAATTCTTACATCCATTTTATTACATCCTTTTCCAGCTCGGCTGGAATTAAAAAAGAATGACCGCAACCCTATAATAGGGTCAGCGGTCAAGGTGGTACGACGGTGGTCCAATTACTTATTACTCTTTCAGTGTAGCACACATTCGGTCTGTGGACGGGCGAGAATGAAAAGACTTATCCGCAGATGACGCAGATTGAACGCATTTTTGGTTTTGCGTAAGGGAAGTTTTGTGCTAAAGTAGGACATCGTCATTACACAAAGGGTAGGCAGTTATGGCAGATAACGCTTTCGTCAAAATTGGAACGGCGCTTCTCAAACACCAAGTCAAGAAACTGGTGGGCGAGGAGGCTATGGGTGCCATCGGCGCGGAACTCGCGGATATTGGCGGGGATAAACTCGATGCATGGCTGGGCGATAAATCCACGATTGCGGAAATCGAAAAAGCCGCAACCACCGCACGCGAATTATTTCACGGCAAAGTGAATGATGATGAAGTGGAACAATGGATGGTGATGTTGCCCATCCATGATCTGCCCGCTGTACTTTCTGCCATCGAAGAATTACCAAAATCCCCTGACGAAACCAAACTTGAAAATGCCTTGCGCGAATCCATTGCGCTGAATTGGAAGAGACTTTCTCCCGCGCAAGTGGATAACGCAGTTAATGCATTTTTGTCTTCATTGCGGAGTGCAATACTCCCTATCAAAGAACAGACTTTGATGGTCATTGGTCGCTCGGTCTTGCGGACGGAAGAGATGGTTCAACAACTGTTGAAACTTGCGAATAATTCGAAAGCCTTGACACATGACACTCGAACACCTGACACCTCTTTCCACACCGGCTGGTTCTTTGGTCATCGCTATGGCGACATCGAAAACTTTACTGGCAGAACCGCAGAACTCAAAATGCTCAGCGATTGGCTGGATAATGACAAGGATAATTTGCTAATCCTTCGCGCACTTGGGGGATTTGGTAAGTCAATTTTGTCATGGCAATGGTTCAACAACAATGTTGATAAAACAAAATGGCAGACGGCGGTTTGGTGGTCGTTCTATGAAAAGGAATCGGGCTTTGAGAGTTTTCTCGCGGAGACGCTGAAACATCTCGGGGTGGAGGTCAAAGAGTCCGCGCGGCAGCAGGTCAATGATTTGCTGGAAGCGCTGCGCGGGACGAACATCCTGATCGTGCTGGACGGCTTCGAGCGCTTGCTGCGTCAATACGGCAGGATGGATGCAGCCCTGCAAAGCGATGACGAGGACGCTGACATTGACCCATCCCAGCGCGATTGCTCCTCCCCGCTGACAGAAACCTTCCTGCGCGGCTTGAGCGGCGCGGGGATGAAGTCCAAAGTCTTGATGACCACGCGCCTGTGTCCGCGTGTGCTGGAGAGCGCCGACGGCAAACTGCTCAAAGGCTGTCGCGAGGAGCCGCTCGCCGCCTTCTCGCCCGAGGACGCGGTGACGTACTTCCACAACGAGGGAATCAAAGCCACGCGGGTCGAGATCATCGAAGTGTGTTCCGCGTATGGCTATCACCCGTTGAGTTTGAGCCTGCTGGTCGGTTTGATCAACGAAGACCACGCGCATCGCGGCGATATTGAGGCGGTAAAGAATCTGGAAATCTTCGAGGACGTCAAAGCCAGACGACATCACGTTTTGGAGCGCGCCTACGGCAGTTTAGCCCCCGAGCGCAGGGATTTGCTGAGCAAGATTTCCTGCTTTCGCGGCTCGATGGAATACGCCGTGCTCAAAAAGGTGTTCCCCAGTCCCGACCTGGACAAAGCCCTGCTCGACCTGCGCAAGCGCGGACTGCTGCAATACGCGGGCGAGACCCAACGCTACGATATGCACCCGATTGTGCGGCATTATGCCTACAACCATTTCACGGACGAGAAGCGGCGCAAAGAGGCGCACATCGGACTTATCATGCACTTTATTGACGTCATGCCCGTGACGAACAAGAATGTGAAAACGCTGGAAGACCTCACGCCCGTCATCGAACTGTATCATCACATGGTTAGGGCGGGGAATTTGGATGACGCATGGAAGTTATATTATGACCGACTTCAAGAAGCCATTTATTTTCAATTCGGCGCATATCAATTAGAGATTGAACTTTTACGCGCTTTATTTCTTGACGGCGAAGACAAACCGCCGCGCTTGAAAAGAGAAGACGCACAAGCATGGACTCTCAATGAACTCGCTGGCTCCTATTCCGTCAGTGGACAACCGCGCAGCGTCATTCCACTAACGGAAATGACCAATGACATTTACGAGAATAAAACGAAATACAAGAAACATCTTGCCATTGGGCTGGGAAATGTGGCGACACAGCAACTGGTCATCGGCGTGCTGAGTTCCGCTGAGCGCAATCTGCGCCGCTATATTGAACTCAATATCGAATTGGGAATTGAAGCAGAAAATGCGGACGCTTGGAATGAGGTAGGAAGATTATTGTTGTATCGTGGCTTATGGAAAGAAGCAGAAGACGAATTTCAAACAAGTCAAAAGTTGTTTGAAAAAAAGCACGATATTCAAGGTCAATCCGTTTTATGGTCATACCGCGCCCTGCGTTTCCTGCTCATGGCGAGGGAGGCGGCTGGCAGTAATAAATTGCAAATCGAAAATCTGAAATCGTCAATCGAATGTGCCCAACACGCCCTTGAACTGGCAGATAAAACGGCAAAAATACAACACCCATATCCCAGAGATTATGTCCGTGCTTACTGGCTTCTTGGTTCAGCCTATCGTGCGAATAACGAATTGACTTTGGCAGAAGAAAACCTGTCCAAAGCGCTCAATCTGTGTCGGCAAATCAATTCCGTTGACGCAGAAGCCGACATTCTGCTCGACTTGGCGCGGTTGCGTTACACCCAAGGCGATTTTAGGGACACGCAGGAAAAAGCGTCCGAGGCACTGATGATCACGGAGCGTAGCGGGTATGTGTTGCAGGGGGCGGATGTGAATCTCTTCCTTGCTCAATACGCGTTGGAGCAGGAGAAAGATAAAGCCAAGGCAAAGCAATTTGCTGAGACTGCATTGAGACTCGCACATTGCGATGATGGTCCGCCGTATTATTACAAGGTTGCGTATGAAGAGGCGGAACGTTTTCTTGAAAAATTAAAATAGCAAATGTCGTTGCGAGAGCGCTCCTGTTTTTTGCCCGAAGCAATCTCCTATAACAAACATACTTTTGTTACGAGGAGATTGCTTCGTCGCCGCTACGCGGCTTCTCGCAACGACATGCTTATCTCATATTTGACATCCCCTCCCTTTTTTGCTACACTAGAAGTTGTCAGACAACTAGACTAATTACTGATCTCTGATTACAGGATACCCCATGACAACCCTCCTCGTAAAGAACGCACACATTGTCACCATGGACGACCATCAACGGGAGATTCCCGAGGGTGGTCTTTTTATTCGGCGCGGACTCATTCAAGAGGTCGGCCCGATGCGCGAACTTCCCGAAACCGCCGATGAAGTCCTCGACCTCAAAGGTCACATCGTTTTCCCCGGTCTCGTCAACACCCACCATCATTTTTATCAAACCCTCACGCGCGCCGTCCCTGCCGCGCAGGATGCCAACCTTTTCAACTGGCTCAAAACTTTATATCCCATTTGGGCGCGCCTCACTCCCGAAGATATTTTTGTTTCGACTCAGACCGCGCTGGCAGAACTCGCCCTTTCGGGATGTACCACCGCAGCCGATCATCTCTACCTGTTTCCGAACGGTTCAAAACTGGACGATGAAATTGCTGCGGCCTCCGAAATAGGATTACGCCTGCAAGCATCGCGCGGCTCGATGAGCCTCGGCGAATCCCAGGGCGGACTCCCGCCCGATTCAGTGGTGGACACCGAAGACAACATCCTCAAAGACTCGCAGCGTCTTATCGAAAAATATCACGACGCCAAAACAGGCGCGATGACCCAGATCGTACTTGCGCCATGTTCGCCTTTCAGCGTTTCCGGCGAATTGATTAAACAGTCCGCGAAAATGGCGCGTCAATACGGCGTGCATTTGCATACGCATCTTGCCGAAACTGAAGATGAAGAACATTTTTGTGTGGCTAAATTTGGATACCGCCCCGTTGGGTATATGCAATCCGTGGATTGGGTCGGCAGCGATGTTTGGTTCGCGCATGCAGTCTGGGTAAATTACGAGGAAGTCAGAGTCTTTGCCAAGCATAATTGCGGAGTGGCGCATTGTCCCACCTCCAACATGCGGCTGGCTTCGGGCATTGCCCCTATCAAAAATTATCTCAAGGCGGGCGTGAATGTTGGCTTGGGCGTAGACGGCTCCGCCTCCAACGATGGCTCGAATCTTTTATCCGAAGTCCGCAATGCCATGCTGGTCTCGCGCGTCAACGATGGCATGACAGGTTTCTCGTTATCCAATGATCCTTCGCGCAAATTGATGACGGCCCGCGAAGCCCTGCATTTGGGCACACGCGGCGGCGCGGCGGTCTTGGGACGTAACGACATTGGCAGCCTCGAGGTTGGCAAATGCGCCGACTTCTTCGCCGTGAATCTTAATCGCATCGGCTTTGCAGGGATGCACGATCCTGTCGCGGCCGTTGTCTTTGGTCAACCCGCAAATGTGGATTACACCGTGGTCAATGGGAAGTTCATTGTGAAGGAAGGTCAACTCGTTACGGTGGATGAGCGCAAGTTGGTTGAGAGACATAATAAGGCTGCAAAAAAATTGTTAGCAGGTTAGAAAGTTTGAAGGTTTGAACGTTCTAACCTTCAAACTTGTAAACTTTCCAACTTGAAACGGAGAAAAATTGACTTCATCTACCAAACTTACAACTTCCCTCATTGATGTTGCCATGGGACGCTCTCACGCCGACCTTGTCATTCGCGGCGGAAAATGGGTCAGCGTGCAAACGGGCGAGATCGTTCCCAAAACTGACATTGCCATTGTCAATGGTCATATTGCCTATGTTGGCGCGGATGCGAGTCATACCATTGGCAAAAAGACAAAAGTGATCGAAGCCAACGGGCATTATCTTGTGCCGGGTTTGCTCGACGCACACATGCATGTTGAGTCGGGCATGGTCACGGTGACGGAATTTGTCCGCGCGGTGGCAGTGCGCGGCATGACCGGCATGTTCATTGACCCGCATGAGATTGCGAATGTCTTTGGGCTAAAAGGCGTCAAGTTGATGTTGAATGAGGCGCAAAAACAGCCGATCCATGTTTGGGTGCAGATGCCTTCGTGCGTGCCATCGTCACCGGGGTTTGAGAGGACGGGCGCGACCATTGGTCCAAGGGATGTGGCCGAAGCAATGGAATGGAAGGGCATCATTGGGCTCGGCGAGATGATGAATTTTCCGGCTGTTGCCAAAAGCGATAAAAAATTGCTCGATGAAATGTCCGCGACCCATGCGGCCGGCAAGACCATCGGCGGGCATTACGCCTCACCTGATTTGGGTCTGCCGTTTCATGGATACATTGCCGGTGGCGCGGAAGACGATCACGAAGGCACGCGCCTCGAAGATGCAGTTGCCCGGGCGCGTCAGGGCATGAAGGTCATGTTGAGATACGGCTCTGCCTGGCACGATGTTGCGATCGGGGTCAAAGCCATTACCGAAAAGAAATTGGATTCGCGCCGCTTCATTCTCTGCACCGATGACTCACACGCCGCGACTCTTACGAATGAAGGTCACATGGATCGAGTCCTACACCATGCCATTTCAGAGGGACTCAACCCGATGACCGCCCTGCAAATGATGACGATCAATACGGCTGAACATTTTGGGCTCACCAAGGAAATGGGCATGATCGCCCCCGGTCGCTGGGCGGATGTGTTGCTCGTGGATGACTTGATGAATTTCAAGGCTGATGTCGTTATCGCCAGGGGACAGGTCATTGCGGAGAATGGCAAGCTGCAAATCACATTGCCTGTGGTGAAGCATCCGAAATGGGCGACCAGGTCTGTCCATTTGAAGCGGGCTCTCAAAGCAGAAGATTTTGCCCTTCGGACGAGAGCAGATCACGGGTCAAGTATTGAAGCGCATGTTATCGGCGTGATCGAAAACCAGGCGCCCACGAAACATCTCAAAGTGAAAGTCAATGCCGAAAACGGGGAAGTCAAAACAGAC
Source organism: Chloroflexota bacterium (assembly GCA_016219545.1). Taxonomy (GTDB): domain Bacteria; phylum Chloroflexota; class Anaerolineae; order Anaerolineales; family Villigracilaceae; genus Villigracilis. The sequence goes on from JACRMH010000066.1 coordinate 19,683, forward strand.
ATGAAGAGTGATCTTGCGAAGATCGCCTTGGTGGAACGTCATCGCGCTACGGGTGGCGTGACGGTTGGTCTAGTAAGCGGTTTTGGCTTGAATCAAAAATGCGCAATCGCTTCAACGGTGGCGCATGACTGCCATCACATGATCGTAGCCGGCACGGATGAGGATTGCATGGCTCTTGCCGTGAATGAATTGGCGAAGTGCGGCGGCGGACAGATCGTTGTGAAAGATGGGAAAGTGATCGGGCAGGTGGAGTTGCAGCTTGCGGGGCTGATGTCCACCGAGCGCGCAGATGTGGTGGCAAAGAAAGCTTCCACCGTGTTGAATGGTTTTATGGAATGTGGATGCAAGTTGAATAACCCGAATATGCAATTGAGTTTGCTCGGGCTGGTGGTCATCCCTGAGTTAAGAATTTCAGACAAGGGACTTGTGGACGTGACTAATTTTGATTTTATATCGGTGCTGGATGAGTAAAAGACCCAGCCACAGAGTTCACAGAGACTTATGAGAAAAACCTCAGAGAACTCTGTGGTCTCTGTGGCTAAAAAAGAAGAAGCGAGTTAATCATGTCAAATTTTCCATTTCAACGTTTACAAGCAGACCTCGCCGCCTTGATCGCGCGCACGCCGGCCGGTCAGCGCCTGGTGTCTGAACCTGAACTTGCAAAACAGCTTGGCGTCTCGCGCGCCACATTGCGTGAGGCGATGCGCATGTTCGAAACGCAGGGACTCATCCGCCGCAGGCAGGGCTCGGGTACTTTTGTGGTCGGCAAGGTGCAGGCCTTGGAAAGCGGACTCGAAGTGCTCGAAAGCCTTGAGACCATGGCCAAGCGGCTCGATCTTGAGATCACAGTCAGCGATTTGCAGGTGGAGCAAACCTCAGCGGATGAAACCCTCTCTGCGGGATTGAATGTTGCCATAGGCGCACAACTTTCCCGCGTGCGCCGAGTCATCCGCGCCGATGGACGACCGGTCGCTTATCTTGTGGATATATTGCCAGAGGACATCCTGCGTATTAACGATCTGCCCAACGATTTCCACGGCTCGGTCCTGGACTTTTTGCTTGGGCGCGGCGATCCTTTGAAGACTTCTCGCGCGAATGTCAGTGCCATCGGCGCAACCGCAGAAGTAGCCAAGGCGCTAGAGATCCAGCGCGGCGATGTGCTGTTGCATTTCTATTCGCAGTTGTTCGATGTCAACGGCAAGGTTGTGGATTACTCATTGACTTACTTTATCCCGGGCTATTTCAATTTTCATATTGTAAGGCGCGTGGGTGGCTGATTTGCCACAGAGAGCACAGAGTTAATGAGATTTGTTGAGTGGCAGTTGAGGAAATTATTTTTTGGATTTTATTATATGATGATGAAAAACTTTCCAACAAAGGTTATGCCTGAGAATGACGATCCATTAACTCGCAGAATCATTGCCTGTGCCATTGAAGTTCACAAAAAATTAGGACCTGGCTTGCTTGAAAAACTATATAAAGAAGCAATGGTTATTGAAATGCAACTTGGAAACCTGAAAGTTGAGAAAAATGTAAAAATTCCAGTTGAATATAGAGGCAGGTCAATTGGAGATTATTATATTGACTTACTGGTTGAAGACAAAGTGATTTTGGAGCTTAAAAGTGTAGAACGCCATGATCCTGTTTTTGAAGCGCAAATTTTATCTTATATGAAGTTGACGGAGAAGAAAGTGGGACTGCTTATCAACTTTAATTCGAAAATGGTTAAAGACGGCATAAAGCGATTTGTTCTTTGAGACTCAAAAAAATCTCAGAGTTTCTCTGTGAACTCTGTGGCAATAAAAAAATATAATTCTTGAGGTGTATTAATGAATAAAGTGAACGAAATAAAGAAAAAGGTCGAAGAGAATAGAGAGAATATTATTCAATTCCTGCGTGATATTGTTGCCATCCCCAGCATGGATGGTCAACTTAAAGAAGTGGGTGAACGCATCGGCGCTGAAATGACAAAGCTCGGATTCGAAGAAGTCCGCTTTGACAAGATGGGTAATATCATGGGGCGCATCGGGTCCGGCAAGCGGGTCATTGTCTACGACTCGCATATTGATACCGTTGGTATCGGCGATCCCGCCAGTTGGGGCTGGGATCCTTTTAAGGGTAAGGTTGATAATGGTATTCTCTATGCGCGTGGCGCTTGTGATGAAAAAGGGTCAACGCCCGGCATGATCTATGGCTTGTCGTTTGCAAAAGAATTGGGTCTGCTCAAAGATACCACCGCATGGTATTTTGGCAACATGGAAGAATGGTGTGACGGCATCGCCCCGAATACGTTCGTGGAAGTGGACCCAAAGATCAAACCTGATTTCGTTGTTATCGGTGAACCGACCAAAATGCAGGTTTATCGCGGGCACAAGGGACGTGTCGAATTAAAGGTCATGTCTGTTGGTAAGTCTGCTCACGCGGCTTCTCATCATCTCGGTGACAGCGCGCTTTATAAAATGCTTTCTGTTATTTCAGGCATCCGCGATCTTGACGCGCACTTGCACACGGACCCGTTCCTTGGCAAGGGCACCATCATGGTCACAGACACACGCATCAGCACCGCCTCCATCAACGCCGTACCGGATGGCTTCACCGTTTTCATTGACCGCCGTTTGACCTTTGGCGAGTCGAAGGAGCAGGCTGTGCAGCAGGTGAAGGATCTGATCCCCGGATTTCTGCGTGACCAGATCACGGTTGAGGAAATGTTTTACGATGAGCCATCCTATACAGGCTTTGTCTTCCCCGTTGATAAATATTATCCCGCGTGGGCGTTGGAAGAGTCACATCCCATTGTGCAGGCGGGACAGGAAACCATTCAGCAGTTATGGAATGAGAAGCGCGTGGCAAGCAAGTGGAGTTTCTCCACGAACGGCACATATTGGGCCGGCAAGGCAGGAATCCCGTCCATCGGATTTGGTCCCGGCGATGAAATTTATGCCCACACCAGCCATGAGCAAATTCCGCTGGATGAGGTTGTAGCTGCGACGGAGTTTTACGCATTGTTCCCGAGTATGTTGAGTGAGAAGATAAACAAGTAAACACGTGTTTACTTGTTTATTTGTTTACGTGAGTAACCGCCAAAGAAGGATTCAATCGGAGTTATTAAAGGAGAATTTGTTCCCGTCAAAATCAAACCACAATTGAATAGGAGGTTCGTATGCGTAGTTTCGCTGGTCGTGATATCCTCTCGCTCAAGGAATTCGAGCGCAATGAGTTCTTCCACGTGTTCGATGTGGCCCAGAAAATGGAGCCGATTGCACGCGCAAGAAAGAACGTGGACATGCTCAAGGAGAAGACACTGGTAACGGCTTTTTATCAGCCCTCGACGCGCACTCGTCTGGCTCATGAATCCGCCATGCACCGCCTCGGCGGTCACGTCACGGGATTCTCGGATGCCAAGATGACCCGCGCCGGTGACTTCTACCAGGAGTCGATCAAGGATACGGTCAAGATGCTGGAGTTTTATGGCGATGTAATTGTGATGCGCCACTTTCAGCAAGGCGCGCCGCATGAAGCCGCGAAGTGGGCGAGTGTGCCGATCATCAATGGCGGCGACGGCTGGGGCGAGCACCCGACGCAAATTCTCACCGACTTGTACACCGTGCTGCGTGAGAAGGGCCGCATTGACGGCCTCAAGTGGCTGGCAGTCGGCGACATGCGCATGCGAACCATGCACTCCCTCGGTTATGCTTTAAGCCAATTTGATTGTCCCATTACTTTTGTCGCTCCGCCAGACATGGGGCTGACCGACGACTTCAAAAAGGAACTCAAACAGTTCAGCGTGAATTTCAAGGAAGTGGATCATGTTGAAAAAGCCATTGCTGAAGCCGATGTGATTTTGGTTGAACCAGTTGTACAGCCCGATTACACCAAGTCCCGCGATGAACGAACGGGCGAGCTCAATCTGACACCTGCGAATTACAGAATCACGCGTGAGTTGTTGGAGACGAAAGCCAAATCAGACGCGATCCTGCTGCACTCGCTCCCGCGCATGGATGAGATTCCCACCGACGTCGATATCACGCGCTGGTCGCGTTATTGGCAGGAAGCCTTCAACGGTGTGGTGATGCGAATGACTTTGCTGGCACTGGTATTGGGCGCAATGGAATAGATGGTTTATTGGTCATCTAGTCGCGTAGTTTGATAGTTTCGTGATTTTGTGACTGCTCGACTACTTGATCATTCGAATAAACAAAGGAGACAAAATGACTATCTTCGATGATCTTCGCAAACGGTATGGCGCTTCCAGCGCTGAACAGAAATTGATCATTCTTCGCCATGAACTGTTGAGACCGATCGTCACAGTCGAATCGTCGGCGCACCTGTTGCAGACATCCAGTGACCGGATTTGTGATTGCCTGCCCGAGGAGGTCAGTGCCGAAGAGTTTAAGAACACTGTCATCTGGTTGACCGAAGCGGCGCGTGACTTGCATCAGATTTTGGATGCGTTAACCCTCGATACATCCAGGGTTCAGGAACAGCATGGCATCGAGTAAGTTCAGTAAACAAACCCGTTGTTCCATGATTGTTGACTTGCCTTTATAGTCATGTAAGGTTGCATATCTTTTATACAGGTAATAATGAAAACTTTAGAAATTCGCCGTCACTCTATCCGCAACCCCATGGGCGACCACCTTAATCAAAAGGGTGTAGCGCTTGCTCGTTTTGTGGGCCAATCCATCGGTCCGTTTGACCGGGTTGCCACATCCACGCTTCCGCGCGCGTTTGAAACCGCCATCGCAATGGGCTTTGCCGTAGATGAGCAAAACGAATTAATGAGTACCTACGGACGCGCCGTGGAAGCCGAAGCTCCGTGGCCCCAGCCTTTCTTCAACTATGCAGAGATCGTCAGGAAGAAAGGCGCGGCCGGCGATTATGCAAAAAAACTTGCGCAGTATTATGCGGTCATCATGGATATTGTTCCTGAAGGCAGGTCGGCTCTGGTTATAAACCATGGCGGCGTTGTCGAAATGGGCGTCATTGCCTGCCTGCCCAAACTTGACTACTCCACCTGGGGCGATGCAGTAGGGTACTGCGAAGGCGCGAGATTATTTTGGGATGAAGGCAGGTTCGTGGATGCAGAAGTTTTGAGAGTGAAAGCATGAGTCTGCCGGATCCCGGCATAATCACTTACCTTACCAAACGAAAACCCACTAGTCAGCTGGAAGACTAGCCGACTAGAAGACTAACAAACTAGGAGACTAATATTATGCAAACCAATTTTAGAGGCCGCGATTTCATCGGCGACCTCGACTTCACCAAAGAGGAAGTCGAAACTGTTTTAGAAGTAGCGTGGGATCTGAAGCGCAAGCGCGCGCTCGGCGAACCGCACCCGTATCTGCGCGATAAGGCGCTGGCGATGTTGTTCTTCTTCTCGTCCACCCGCACGCGCGGATCGTTCGAAGCGGGCATGGCCCAGCTTGGCGGTCACGGCGCTTTCATTGACAGCAACACGACCCAGATTTCACACGGCGATACACCGGTTGAGATCGGCGAAATTTTCGGGCGTTATTTCGACGGTATTGCCATTCGTCATTGTGACTATGGGGATGGCAATAAATATTTGAATGCAGTTGCCAAGTCAAGCCGCGCGCCTGTGTTGAACATGCAGTGCGATATCTATCATCCCTTCCAATGCCTTGCCGATTTGATGACCATTATGGAGAAAAAAGGTAAGGACCTTCGCAAGAAGAAGATTGTTGTCTCATGGGCTTATGCGGCCTCTTATCTCAAACCGATCTCCGTTCCCCAATCCTTGATTCTGCAAATGCCGCGTTTTGGAATGGATGTGACTCTTGCCTATCCGCCCGAGTTCCCACTCATGCCTGAGATCGTGGCGCAAGCCAAGGAGCAGGCAAAGATCGCCGGCACCAACTTCGAGATTATTGACACCAAAGACGGCATGACCGAAGCCTGTAAGGATGCCGATGTCATCTATGCCAAATCATGGGGTCCTCTGTTGACCACGAACGATAAAGTGGAAGGCAAGAAACTTCAGGACATGTACAAGAATTGGCTGATGGATGATGCGAAGTTGAAAGTTGCCAAGCCCGGCGCGATCTACATGCACCCGCTGCCTGCTGACCGTGATGTTGAAGTCACCAGCTCTGTGTTGGACGGCCCGCAATCTGTTGTATTTGATGAAGCCGAGAATCGTCTGCACGCACAGAAGGCGGTTATGGCTTTAACAATGGCGTAATTGCCGGTAGGGGCGGGGTTACCCCGCCCCTACGTTTTGAACAAGGAGATTTATTAATGACAAATAAACTCGCAGTAATCGCCATCGGCGGAAACTCGCTCATCAAAGATGACAAGCACGTTACCGTTGACAGTCAGTATCTAGCGGCAAAAGAAACGTGTATGCACATTGCGGATATGATCGAACAGGGTTGGGACGTGGCCATCGGTCACGGAAACGGCCCGCAGGTCGGTTATATTTTGCGGCGATCCGAAATCGCAGCCAAGACCGCCGGGATGCATGAGGTTCCGCTGGATGTTTGCGGCGCGGATAGTCAGGGCGCGATCGGTTATGCCCTCCAGCAAAATCTGCAAAATATTTTATATCAGCGTGGAATCAAAAAGAAAGTCGTTACCATCATCACGCAAGTATTGGTGGATAAGAACGATCCCGCCTTTGCCAAACCGACCAAACCCATTGGCAGTTTCATGGATCAGGATGAAGCGGAACGCCGTCAGCGCGAACAAGGCTGGACGGTTGTCGAAGATGCCGGTCGTGGATTTCGACGCGTGGTCGCTTCTCCGTTGCCAAAAGAAATCGTTGAATTGGAAACTGTCGAAACCTTGCTCGAAAAAGGGATCGTCACCATCACTGTTGGCGGCGGCGGCATTCCTGTCATTGACCCGGGCGATGGAAATTATCAAGGCATTGCCGCTGTGATTGACAAAGACTTTGCCTCGTCACTGTTGGCGCGTGAGATCAAAGCTGACCTGTTCGTTATATCCACGGCAGTCGAAAAGGTGGCCATCAACTTCGGCAAGCCCGAACAAAAATGGCTGGACCGAATCACACTGGCTGAAGCCAAAGCTTATCTTGCAGAGGGAATCCATTTTGCCAAAGGCTCGATGGCTCCAAAGATACAAGCTGTGATCTGGTATCTTGAGAACGGCGGCAAGGAAGCGCTCATTACCAACCCTGAAAATATCGGGCGCGCGCTCAAAGGCGAAACAGGCACCTGGATCGTCGCTTAGTCTGATCGTTGAATAGTCACATAGTCGAATGGTAACAACCAGACGACTATGTGACTACCCGACCGCACAACTAAATTTATGAAACGCCTTCACCGTTCCGTTCCGTTATTATTCGTCGCTATTTTTGCATACGGACTTTTGATTCCTCAACTCGGTTTTTATTGGGACGACCTGCCCATGTCGTGGATCCGGTATCAGCTCGGCTTCGAGGCCATGACACGCTACTTCTCCACCAATCGTCCAGTGTGGGCGATGTTGTATCAAGTCACCACACGTATTCTTCCGCAAGTCCCAATTTTTTGGCAAATATTTGCGCTCCTCATGCGCTGGCTTGGCGCAGTTACATTGTGGGCAACCGCAAAGCAATTATTTCCAAAGAACGAAAAGATTGCATTTACATTAAGTGTTTTGTTTTTGTTGTACCCGGGTTTCAATCAACAGTGGGTGAGTTACCTGTACTCGCATTTTTTCATTGTCCTCTTTTTCTTCCTCCTTTCATATTATCTGATGCTGCGCGGAAAGACGGTTCCCGCCTTGATATTCTCTGCGCTCAATTTATGGATGATGGAATATTTCTTCGTCCTAGAGTTGGTGCGCCCATTTGTGATCTTTGCTTCGCTGCGAAATGACCCTGCCTCATTAAAAGAGCGGATCATTCGGACCCTCAAGCTGTGGACTCCATATTTGGCTGTTTTTGTGCTGGCAGTTCTTTCGCGCATATTCATCTTCAACAATCAAGTCTATCAATTCAGTCTGCGGGCGGAACTTGCGCGTGCGCCGCTTGAAACGATCACCTCGCTTGCCCAAAATATCTTCTCCAGTTTTTGGGTGACAACGGGTGCGGCCTGGGCTTTGATCTTCCAATTCCCAAATCCTGCTGTAGATGGGATGCGCACGCTGGCATTGTATGTTCTAGTGGTAATCCTTGTCACGGCGCTGATAATTTTCGTTTTGCGGAATCAAGCTGCAGGTCAGCCAGACCGCGCGGATGCAGTGTGGATCATCTCTTTGGGGCTGGTCATGCTTGTGCTGGCGGGTCCGCCATTTTGGCTGACAAATCTTCCTGTTTCACTGGGCTTCCCTGCCAATCGCGCAACACTATCCTTCATGCTTGGCTCAACCTTTATCTTTGCCGGACTATTGGAGCTCATACCTTATAAATTTAAATATGTTTTGGCTTTGCTCTTTGCGTTGATGGCTGGTCGTCAATTTTTATGGTCGAACGAATTTCGCCGCGATTGGAAACAGCAGAAGGACCTTTTTTGGCAAATGACCTGGCGTGCGCCTGCGTTGAAAAAGAATACGACCGTGTTGATGAATGAAGAGTTGAAATATTATGCTGACAATTCATTAGGCGCTGCATTGAATTGGATCTATGCGCCGAATAATCACAGCGACGTGGTGGATTATGTTTTGTTCTACCCGACCAATCGCAAGGATCTATCTCTACAGCCGAACATGCCCGTCAATTATGATTTTATTGCGGGAGAGTTCCATGGCAACACTTCGCAGTCGGTTGTCTTTTATTATTCGCCGCCAAAATGTCTGCGATTGCTTGACCCTGAGATCGATTCGGTCAACCTCACCATCCCTGACGCCACTTTATTGCGCGAGGCCTTGCTGCTATCTTCCACTGATCCGATCTTGAATGAGAATATTGCGCACATGCCGGCTGTATATGGGATTGAACCCACTCACGGCTGGTGTTATTACTTCCAGAAGGCCGATCTTGCCCGCCAAATGAGGGATTGGGAAGAGGTTGTTAAATTGGGCAATAGTGCCTTTGCGTTGGATGATTATCCGAACGACCCCATCGAACGTTTTGTGTTTATCGAAGGCTATGCCCATGTCGGAGATTGGGGAAAGGCGGTAGAATTATCTCAAGTCTCTTATAAAATATCGAAAGACTTTGTCCGCCCCCCCCTTTGTAAACTATGGGATCGCATTGCCCGTGAAACAGAAAGTACATCAGAGCGGAATGTCACTCTGGATTTAGTACGAAATAAATTTGAGTGTTTACCGTAAAAGTTTATAATGGAAACATTCACTACAAAGTTGGCTCTTTTCAGCAATTTGTCCAGATAAATTAGAAAGGAGGTCCAAAAAAATAGTTTCTTTTTGCACGCCCTGTCTGCTGACTATAATTTTTTATAAGGAGAAGAAGATGCGTAAAAATATTTCCCGCCTCGCGTTCATCGCGCTGGCACTCATGCTCGTCCTTTCTGCTTGTGGTCCAAAACAAACTGCGACCCCTGTTGCCACCGAGGCTCCTGTCGTTACTGAAGCCCCTGTCGCTACCGAAGCGCCAGTCGTTGCAACTGAAGCCCCCGCTGATGATGGCGGCTTCCAGATCCCCGATGTGGTTGAAGGAAAATTCAACGTCGCCATGGTCTTGATCGGACCGCATGATGACGGCGGCTGGTCACAGGCTCATTATGAAGGTCTCGTCTACATCGAACAAAATGTACCGAACGTTCACACTGCCTACATTGAAAACGTCCCCGAAGGCGCTGATTCAGAACAGGTATTCCGCAGCCTTTCCCGCAAAGGCTTCAACCTGATCTTCGGCACATCCTTTGGTTTCGGCGACCCGATGGAAACTGTGGCAGGCGAATTCCCTGACACGATGTTCATCCACCTGACCGGCATTAAATCCAACTTCACGAACTTTGGCAACCTGATGGGCGCCATGGAAGATATGAAATATCTGGCCGGTATGCTGGCTGGTGCACGCGCCAAGGCCGACGGCAACATGAAGCTTGGTTACATGGCCACCTTCCCGATCCCCGAAGAGATCCGCCTCGGCAACGCCATTGCGTTGGGTATGAAGAAGACCTGCCCCGAATGCACCATGGATGTCCGCTGGATCAATACCTGGCACGATCCCATTATCGAAAACGAAGATGCTGCTTCCTTATTTCATGCTGGCGCACAAGTCGTCTTCACCGGCGCGGATACTCCCGCTGTGGCCGATGTCGCCCAGGAAAAAGGCAAGTGGGGCGTGACCTATGACTGGTACGGCTCCTGCAAAGTGGATGCCTGTTTGACCGCTCCTTACTGGGTCTGGGGTCCAATCTATTCAGGCATCACTGAAAAAGTGATCGCAGGCACCTATGAGCCCGGTTACGATTACTTTGATGCCGACACCGGCGCCTTGGGACTCTTCGGCTTCATGGAAGGTCAAACCCTGCAACCCGGCGTTGCTGATCTTGACCCCGAAGTGATCGCCATGGTGAAAGACACTCTTGCCAAGATGCTCGCTGGTGAATTTGACCGCTTTGATGTGTTCACTGGTCCCATCAACGACAACAAGGGCAATGTTGTTCTGCCCGCAGGTCAATCCCTGCAGCAGGTTGATCTCGATGCATTCCCGGAATATGGCCTGCCTTGTACGATCCCGGTCTGCATGAAGTGGTGGGCCGAAGGCATTACCGCCGAACTCCCCTAATAAGTTGATCTAAAATTGGGCTAGGACTCCTGTGGGGTTCTAGCCCTTTTTGTAAAACTTGGCATAGAACGTCACTGCGAGCGCTCTGCGCGACACTTGCACCGCACTGCGTTTGGTGCAGTGCAGGTGAGCAGTCCCCTTGCAAAATAAGGAGATTGCTTCGGAGAGAACACCCTCGCAATGACATACGAATCGCAGGAGTAACTCAGTGACACAACAAGTCTCCCCAGCAGAACAAAACTATATTGTCGAAATGCGCGGCATCGTCAAACGCTTTCCGGGCGTGCTGGCCAATGACCATGTTGACTTCAAGTTGGCGCATGGCGAGATCCATGGCCTGCTTGGTGAGAACGGCGCAGGCAAAAGCACCTTGATGAATGTGCTGGCCGGCATGTATCGTCAGGAATCTGGCACGGTTTTTGTAAATGGTGTGCCCAGAGTCTTTTCCTCGCCGCGCGATGCCATTAAAGCGGGGATCGGTATGATCCACCAGCATTTTATGCTGGTGCCGTCACAGACAGTCACTGAAAATATTTTGCTCGGCTTGGATGAACCGCGCTTCATTATGAACTTGCCCGAGTATGATTCCAAAGTCGCGGGGTTGGGAGAAAAGTATGGTTTGAAAGTGGACCCGCGCGCAAAGATCTGGCAATTATCCGTGGGGGAACAACAGCGTGTTGAAATTCTTAAAATGCTTTATCGCGGCGTGAACGTATTGATCATGGATGAGCCGACCGCAGTTCTTGCGCCGCAGGAAATCGAAGGTTTATTTGTCACCCTGCGCGCCATGATCGCTCAGGGGAAATCAGTTATTTTTATTAGTCATAAACTTCAGGAAGTCAGCGCCATTGCAGACCGTGTTAGTGTTTTACGAAAGGGTGTTGCCACGGCTTCCGGTGTTCCTTCGAAAGGTGTGTCACGTCAGGAACTCGCGCGTTTGATGGTGGGACGTGATGTTATTTTTTCCCTGGATAAAAAGCCCTGTCAGCCGGGCGAGATCGTTTTGGATGTGCGTGATATTTACGCTGAAAATGACAAGGGCTTACCCGCCCTGCGCGGACTTTCTCTCAATGTTCGGGCAGGCGAGATCGTAGGGGTCGCTGGCGTGGCCGGCAACGGTCAGAGCGAACTCTCGCAGGTGATCTCTGGGATGCGCGAATGCAAGCAGGGACAAGTCCTGCTTGGCGGAGATACGGTCAGCAACCATACTACTTTATATGGAATTCAACATGGCATGGCCTATGTCCCTGAAGACCGTACGCATGTGGGCAGCGCTCCCAATTTGAGCATTACCGATAATGTCATTATGAAAAAATACCGCAAGCCGCCCATTTTGAAGAATGGACTGCTGGATATGAAGGCGGCCACGAAGCTTGCCAATGAACTTAAGCTAGCTTATGACATCATTGTTCCTAATGTTACAACGCCTGTGCGATTACTCTCCGGCGGGAATTTGCAGCGCGTGATCCTGGCGCGTGAGATTTCGGGACTGCCTTCCTTCATGGTCGCGGTTCAACCTACCCGTGGGCTGGATGTCGGCGCGATAGAAGGAGTCCACCGTTTGTTGTTGACTCAGCGTGAGGCGGGCGCGGCGGTCCTGTTGGTTTCCGAAGAGTTGGAAGAACTGCTTTCGCTGAGTGACCGCGTCTACGTGATCTACGAGGGGAAGATCATGGGTGAGATCAAAGTCGAAGGTGGAGAATCAGATGAAGGCTTGGTGGATACGATTGGTCAAATGATGACGGGCACTCCGCTCGATCAAATCCAAAAAGAAGGAGTCCCCGCATAATGGCTGAATCCAAATCCATCACACAAAGAAAGCCTCTTCGCATCCGCGTTGAACCGCGTTTGAGCGAACCGCCGGCATGGTATCCGGCTGCGATTTCTTTTGGCGCACTCATCATTGCTTTGATCCTGGGCGGTGTCTTAATTTCTTTGGCGGGTGGCGACCCAATTCTTTCCTACAAGCATATCGCCAAGGCTTCATTTGGTGACATCGGCGTGCTGTCCGATACCATCGTGAAAGCCACGCCGATCATTTTGGCCGCGCTGGCTTGTTCGGTTGCCTTCCGCATGAAGTTGTGGAACATCGGCGCGGAAGGACAATTCATCATGGGTGCATTCGGTGCGAGCGTGATCGTGCTTGCGCCCGTGCTCCCCGCTGAGACCTCGCGCTGGATTTTTATTCCGGTGATGATGATGGCAGGCATGGCGGCCGGCGCGCTCTGGGGATTTATCCCCGGTTATCTTAAAGCAAAATTCAATGTGAATGAGATCATCAGCACCTTGATGTTGAATTATGTGGCCGTCGCATGGATGAACTTTTGGATCTTTGGCGTATGGACGGAAGGCGGCTTTCAGATGTCACCCAAGTTCCCGCAAACCGCATGGCTTCCTCGCCTGCTTGAATATGCCAAGTCCATTCCTGCTTTTCGCGGATTGACCACGCATCTTGGCTTGGTCATCGGCATCGTGGCCGCGGTCATTTTGTGGTTCATCATCTTCCGCAGCCGCTGGGGATATGAGATCCGTTTGATCGGCGATAATCCGCAGGCGGCCAAATATGCAGGCATTAACATCACACAGAATGTGATCTGGGTCATGATGCTTTCGGGTGCACTTGCAGGTTTGGGCGGCATGTCTGAAGTGACCGGTGTTGTCCACCGTTTGCAGACCGCTCCCATTGCGGCGGGATACGGTTTCACTGGAATAATCGTGGCATGGCTTGCGAAACTGAATCCCATCGTGATCATCTTCGTTTCGATCTTATTCGGGGCATTGATCCTTGCCGGTCGTGAAATCCAGCCTTCCGGTGTGCCGAAGATGATCCAGGGAATCATTCTGGTCTGCCTGATCGCCAGTGACTTCCTTCTGCGCTACCGGATCGTCATTTCACGCGGGGAGGAATAATCCATGGACTTTACGATCATCTTACAGGCAGGCATTGCCAGCGGAACGGTCCTGCTCTTTGCGACCATTGGTGAATTATTTTCCGAACGCGCCGGTGTATTAAATCTTGGCGTTGAAGGTATGATGTTGATCGGCGCAATGAGCGCATTCAGCACGACGATTGCAACAGGGAATCCGTGGCTGGGTGTTATTGTGGCCATGCTCTTTGCGGGCATCATCAGCCAGATCCATGCTTTCATTGTGATCACTTTGCAGGGCGATCAAGTTGTCAGCGGACTCTCTCTCACGTTTTTGGGAGCAGGCATCAGTTTGGTATTGGGCGATGGCTTGAGTAAAGCCGGTACGGTTGCACTTCTCCCGAATTTTTCGATGCCGCTGCTTAATCTAATCCCGATCCTTGGAAAGATATTTTTCACCGATCAAAGCGTACTTGTTTACATTGGTTATTTGCTCGTGCCACTGGCATGGTATTACATCAACCGCACCCGCCCGGGATTGCACTTGCGCGCAGTGGGTGAGTATCCATCCGCCGCAGACGCGCTGGGCATCAATGTTTTTCGGATGCGCTACTTCTATGTTTTTGTGGGCGGCATGTTGGCCGGTCTCGCTGGCGCGACGATCAGCCTTGCGGTTTCTCCCGGCTGGTTCAGCGAGTTGACCACCGGTGGGCAGGGCTGGATCGCCATCGGTCTGGTCATCTTCGCGCAATGGGACCCGGTCCGCGCGGCGGTTGGCTCGTATGCCTTCGGCGCGCTTCGCCGACTCATTCTTGATATTCAAGGTCCGACCATGCTGCTCGGTTTTGCAAATCCGTTTTATTACAACCCATATCTCGGCTTCTTCCTGCAAATGCTTCCGTATCTCTTCACGGTAGTTGTGCTGGTGATCGGTTCGCGTGAGGCCATGCGCAAACGCATTGGCGCGCCTGCCGCACTTGGCAATCCGTACATCCGCGGTGAACGCGGCAAATAAAAAAATATACCCATCGGTTCGGTGGTCGTTGAATAAAATCAGCGGCGTTGGGCTGCTTCGCACCCATCGAAAAGTACCGCCGTCCAAAAGGAAGGTACCACCCATGAACCTTTGGCAAAATTTCATTCGACCTAAAAACTTGTCTGAAGCCATGGACGCGTTCGCTCGTGCGGCGCGTCCGCTCGTTCCCATTGCCGGCGGCACAGACCTCATGCTCGACCTTGAACAAGGCCGGCATGAGCCAGTCCAAACTTTATTGGATGTGACTTCCATAGCAGAGATGACTCTGCTCGAAGTGAGAGGGAATGAACTCTTCATCGGAGCCGCCGTCCCGGTCAATCGCATCTCACTCGACCCGCTGATTGCCACCCACGCCCAGGCATTAGCTGAAGCTGCCGCATTGATCGCCGGCCCGCAAGTCCGCAATGTAGCCACGCTCGGCGGTAACGTCGCCCACGCCCTCCCCGCCGCGGACGGAACGATTGCGCTCACGGCCCTCAACGCCGAAGCCGAGATCGCAGGCATAACCGGCACGCACAGAATCCCCTTTCAAGAATTATTCTTAGGTCCCGGAAAATCCTCCCTGAAACATGGCGAGGAATTATTGGTTGGCTTCCACTTACCACTTACCAATAACCATCAAGCATCCTGTTTCAAACGCATCATGCGCCCGCAGGGAGTTGCCCTTCCCATTATCAATTGCGCCGTTTGGCTTGAACGGGAAAATGACAAAGTGAATCAAATCCGCATCGCGGTTGGACCGGGTGCATCCACCCCCTGGCGTGCCGCTGAAGCCGAGAAATTCCTGGCGGGTAAATCCATGAACGATGAAACCATCAACGCGGCTTTGGAAATTCTCCTCGCTCAAATTGGATTCCGCTCCAGCGCAAGAAGAGCCAGCGCAGACTATCGCCGCCACATTGTGGATGGACTGTTCAGGGATGTGATTCAATCCGCGTGGGAAAGAGCTGTCTTAACGCTGAAATTGTAGGGCGGGTTTGTAACCCGCCATTTCATTGTATAGGGATCGTCAGGCTATAAGCCTGACCTACAATAATCGGTTCAATCCTTTTGAGGAAATCCATGAAAAACAAAATCTCTCTTACTGTTAACAACATCCAATATTCTCTCGACCCCATCCCCGGCGAAACCCTCGCGGACTTGCTCCGCAACCGTCTGCGATTAACCGGCACCAAGATCGGGTGTGGCGAAGCGGAGTGCGGCGCGTGTACTGTCCTTGTGGATGGAGAGCCGATCATGTCGTGCATCTATCCCGCCGAGCGCGCGGATGGAAAAAATATCACTACCATTGAAGGACTCGCCCAGCGCGTGCATGAGGTGATGAAGTTACATCCCTTGCAGGAAGCCTTCGTGGAGCATGGCGCTGTCCAATGCGGATTCTGCATCCCCGGGCAGATCATGACAGCTTATGCGTTACTCAAGCGCAACCCGAACCCGAATTCGGATGAGATCCGCTTTGCGTTGAAAGATACGCTCTGCCGCTGTGCGGGCTATCCCACCATCGAAAATGCCATCATCGCCGCCGCAGAATCCTTGCGGACGGGGGAGCCTGTCAAGCTGCCGAATATTCCAGATTCAATACACACACATAATGTAGTCGGTCATACCCATTTGAGACCGGACGCAATTGAAAAAGTCACCGGCGATGCAATTTATACCGATGACCTTGTCTTTGATGGCATGTTGTATGCCAAGGCGCGCCGCGCGATGGTTCCACATGCGATCTTGAAAAAATTGGATATTACAAAAGCAAAAGCATTGAAAGGTGTAGTTGCAGTTTTAACCGCTGACGATATTCCCGGCGAACACAATCATGGACTGGTCATCTTCGATTGGCCGACCATGATCGGAATTGGTGAACGGGTCAGGTATGTGGGGGATGCGCTGGCCATTGTCGCCGCTGAGTCTCAACAGATCGCCGAGCAGGCGTCGGCGTTGATAGAAGCGGAGTTTGATCTCCAGCCAGTCATCACGAATCCGGTGCAGGCTCGTCAGGCGGGACAGCCTCAACTCCATCCAAATGGAAATTTATTGAAACATATCAAAGTCCGCAAGGGTGATATGGACAAGGGCTTTGCCGAAGCGGATGTGATCCTCGAACATACTTTTCACACGCCGATCACTGACCATGCTTTCCTGGAACCTGAATGTAGTATTGCGGTTCCAGTAAAACCTGACAGGTCTTCAGGAGACCTGTCAGGTTTTAGACTTGAAATTTACGTCGGCTCGCAAATTCCGTATCAGGATAAAACACAGGTGGCGCGCGTGATGGGTTGGGACGAGTCGCGGGTGCGTGTGGTTGGGCAGTTGATGGGCGGCGGTTTCGGCGGCAAGGAGGATGTGATGGGGCAGATCCATTCCGCGATGCTGGCGAATGTGACGGGGCGCCCCGTGAAATTATTATTCGACCGCCACGAAAGTTTGCTCGTGCATCCGAAGCGGCACGCCACGCAAATTCGAGTCAAGATCGGCGCGAAGAAAAATGGACGCATCGTGGCCTGTGAGTCGGAGCTTTATGGCGACACCGGCGCGTATGCGTCGCTCGGCGAAAAGGTGATGACCCGCGCCACCACGCATTCGGCGGGACCGTATG
This sequence comes from Chloroflexota bacterium, assembly GCA_016219545.1. GTDB lineage: Bacteria > Chloroflexota > Anaerolineae > Anaerolineales > Villigracilaceae > Villigracilis. The sequence continues at coordinate 36,839 of JACRMH010000066.1, forward strand.
ACATCAAACATGTCCGCGCTGATTGTTATGCCATGTACACCAACAATCCGCCCGCTGGTGCGTTCCGCGGATTTGGCGTTACGCAATCTGCTTTTGCGGTTGAGTCCATGATGGATATGCTCGCCGAAAAATTGAATATCGAACCTGTCGAACTTCGCCGCATGAATGCTCTGCATGTTGGAAGCATCACCAATACTGGACAGGAATTAAAAGAGTCGGTTGGACTGACTGAGTGTATTGACCGGGTTGAAGGTGAAATGTTGAAGGTTTCAGGTTTATCGAAAGTGGAACTGTTCAAGCCGCGCGTGACACTTGACACGCCGCACCTGGTACGCTCGTGGGGTTTTGCAGCAGCCTACAAAAACACCGGACTCGGCGGCGGCGCGCCCGACATCTCTGGTGCGGATGTGGAACTTTATGAAGACGGTACTTTCCAAGTCCGCAGTTCATCCGCCGAAATGGGGCAGGGACTTGTCTCCGTCATGCGCATGATCGTTGCCGAAGAAATGTCAGTCGCGCCGGATAAAGTCCGCGTGCTGGTGATGGATACAGACCTGACTCCCAACGGCGGCCCAACCACTGCTTCACGCCAAACTTATGTGACGGGCAATGCGTCACGGTATGCGGCCAAGACCTTGCGTGATGAGATCACCGGTTCGATGGCTGAAAAATATGATGTGAAGCCTGAGCAGATTAAATTCAAGGATGGCATTGTCCATGTCAACGGGACTTCGCTGACTTATGCCGATGTTTACAAAGAAATGAAAGGCATGGGAAAGAATCCATGTGTGCGTTACGAATATGAAGCGCCCAAAACCCAGCCGCTTGGCACAGGCGGTGATATGCACTTCGCATTTTCCTTTGGCGTGCAAGCCGCCGAAGTGGAAGTCAACACACAGACGGGGGAAGTGCGCGTGTTGAAAGTCATCGCTGCCAATGATGTCGGCATGGCGGTCAATCCGTTGGGCTTGCGCGGACAGGTCGAAGGCGGCGTGATGATGGGACTCGGCAATGCCCTCACCGAAGAGTTCATCATGGACAACGGCTACGTGGTCACTGACCATTTGGCGCGTTATCGTGTGCCGGGCATTATGCTGACGCCTGAGATCACTGCCATCATCGTGGAACATCCCACTGCCGAAGGTCCTTACGGGGCAAAAGGGGTCGGCGAAATATGCAGTATCCCAACCACGCCAGCGATTACGAACGCGATTTACAATGCTGTCGGTGTAAGGATTGATAAGACGCCTGTGGATCAGGAGATGATTGCGCGGGAGATTTGGGAGAGGGAAGGGAAGTAGAAAGTGGTAAATAGTTATTGAATGAAGTGTCTCGCTTATTTCAAAGCCGATGATTGATTCTGACTATCAGGGTTATCTACTCTAAGAGGATTTCATGTCAATAAATGATTTTCATGCAATTGTTGTGGAAGTAAACTCACGAGCAAAAGATTATCAAATAAGCAGTCTTCAAGAAATTCGGAAGAAATTAAAGGGGAAACGCTCATTGATGAAAAATATATTTACATCGCAAACTACTTTTGATAGATATGCTTTTCATCATGGTGGGCGCAAAGAGCTTCAATTTAATATAGCTATCGAGAATCGAGATGGAATGGACGAACTTAGATTTGGGGTAGCTTTCTCTTTCGTAGTCAATCAGTCACTCCCTAGCATTGATGTACTTAAACCGAAAGTAAGGCTGTTCAATGAATTTATGGAACTGTATCCAGATGAGTACGCAGATATGCTGATGTGGTCTAGCACAAAAAGGGAACAAAGTCCAAAGTATGAACCAAAACCAATTCCGCCCGAACTTGTAACTAATGGCATTTTTGTTTTTCTTGGCAAACTACAACTTTTACCCAATATAGATTACGATCTCCTTCTCAAAACCCTTGATAGGTTGCTGCCTTTGTATCAATATATCGAAAGTAAAGGTGCATTGCCTCCTATTCAAGAAGTTTCAGTGTCGCCATTTCAGTTTCGTCCAGGATATACAACAGATAAAGTGTCGTCAACTAAAATATCCCAAGCCCAGAGGGAGCTAGACTCCAATCTTCGCCACAACATTTTACTAGAAGCATTATGCAAAAAGTTGTCAGTGAGATATGGCGCCGAATGTGTAGGGGCTGAAAATTCCAGCGGTATAGGTACAAGAATTGATGTAGTAGTTCGACGAAAAAGTGCATACTGGTTTTATGAGATCAAAACTGCTCACTCGCCGCGTGCTTGTATTCGTCAAGCATTGGGACAATTACTCGAATATGCATTTTGGAATGACTCACAGAAAGTAACGCGCTTGATTGTTGTTGGAGAACTACCGCTGGATAAAGAAGGAGCAAAGTATCTAAGCACTTTACGGAAGCGATTTTCTCTGCCTATTGAATATGAGCACATCACAATTTAAGAAAATTATGCTTTACCTTTGCTATAAAAAGGACTCTCAAGGTTTCAAGCCTGAGAGTCCTTTTGGGTTACCTGTTCGAAGTGAAAATTACTTTATAGTCAACGTTCCATTTGTCAACGTGACCTGTAGCGGCTTCCCGTTTGCGTCGGACAAAATAATTCCTTCGGGGGCGGCTTCTGTTCCGTGGAAACTGATGGCGGAATTCCCGCTGGTCTTGGCGCGGAAAACGATCTCGAACAGCGTGCCGCTTCCCTCGGCGGCAGGTCGGTTCATTTGCGCCACTGCGTAATCAATTGTGCCGGCTGTGTTATCGAAAGTGTTTTGGACAGTAAAATCCGCCACGACAAAACCGCCGTCGGTTAAGGATACAACTTCCAGTAAATTTGGATCGAAGGATAAATGGATCTCCATCGCGATGAGTCCAGCAATATTCTCGATCTTTACAGGTACCGTCACCGTCTCATTGACTTGGACTGGTGAAGCTGGCGACTCGATTTTCACAACGGCACCGGATGATGATGGCGCACATGAAGCGCCGAGGATCAAAACCGACAAAGCAATGACCCGCCAAATGTAATTTAATGATCTGTGGAACATGATGATCTCCATCTTTTGATTTAGTAACTCACCTTACGCACCCGGCCGTGATTCCCTGAGCGATAGCGAAGGGTCTATGAGACAATCGTAGAGGTTCTTCGCTCCGCTCAGAACGACACTGCGTAAGATGAGCTAGTAAAAATAATTTTACCCAAAAAATCAATTAGCGCGCCAAGTCACTGGATGATAATAGGACTTCGCGCGCTAACATTTAATTTTTAGTATGTTTTACGAACCATTACAGGTACTGTGCCTGCCACATGATTAAGGAATACAGAGTTGCTGTCCTACAAAAATGAGGCGTGGATTGGGAATGTTGTTGACCCGCGCGATTTCGGTGTAACTCACACCATAGCGGAGACCAATGCGGAAAAGGTTATCTCCAGCAACAACTGTGTAGGTAGCGCGGCAGCCTGAGGGAGGAACGGGGGTGGCTGTACCGGTCGGAGTGGGGGTTACACTGGTTGGCACGGGAGTCGCTGTGCCGGATGCAGTCGCAGTAAATTGCTTCGGGCAGACAGGTCCGGTTGGGATCGGAGACCATACAACATTGGGAATGGTCAATGATTGAGACGGGAAGATGACATAGGGCCACCAAATTCCGTTCGAGCTGGCGATGGCGTAGGGCGAAACACCATAGGCACGTCCGATACAATATAGGGTTTCTCCCCAGCGCACCACGTGAGTCCCCAAAGTGCCTCCTGCGGGGGTTGTCGGGGTGGGGGTAACAGGGGTCGGTGAGGCAGATGTCGGGGTGACAGGTGTCGGGGTGGCAGGTGTCGGGGTGACGGGTGTTGCTGTCGGAGGCGTTGTATTGCCTACATTGGCATTGCCGTTCGTCCACGATGCTTGAATTGCCGCGCCATTCTGGTCTGAGAGGATCAATCCGCTTGGAACAGCCTGTGTAGAACGTAAGGCTATGCTCGAAATACCATTTCCTCTGGCTTTGAAAACAATGTTGAGAAGAATGCCGCTTCCCTGCGCTGCAGGGCGGTTCATCTGCGCAACTGCATAATCAACCGTACCGGCGACATTGTCGAAGAGGTTTTGCGCGAGGAAGTCGGCCGCAATAAAGCCACCGTTTGAAGTCCCTACCACTTCCAATACAGCTGGATTAAATGACAGGTGCAGTTCGGCTGCGGTGAGGTTGGTGACATTATCAACTTTAATGGCTACTGTAAAGTTATCATTGACCTGCGCCGACACATTGACCGGGTCTACTCGGACCACTGTTCCGCTTTGGGCGAAAACGGTAGTTCCGATCAGGGAGGTGGCCAGGATGGTCAGGATCAGCAGAATTCGGATGGTTAATATATTGCGTGACATGGAAACTCCGTAATAAATATTGTGATGAAATTTCATACCGTGATCTGGTTTATTATACTGCCCCTGCCTCAAATCAAAGCGAGGGGCAGTCATTGATCTACCAGGATTATGGCCAAACCTTCGGTCCAACTTGTCCCCAGTTTCCGGCTGTAATTGCCAGGTCACTGATGTTGATGTTGCCATCATCATTGATGTCGGCGGCTTCATCGAACCCGCAGAACCCGCCGGAGGAACCGACCGATACGCCGGTTGCGCCGAACTGACTGAGGATGCTTCCGACATCCAGAATATTAATGGCATTGTCGCTGTTTACGTCGCCTCCGCGCAGTGTCACGGATCCCAGGTCAATTTCATCGGCATTACCCGTCACAGCAAACCCGGTCTTTTCGGCAGTTAGATAACCGGGGTAGAAGGCCCTAAAGGTGTATGTGCCGGTCGGCAGGTTGAGAATGCTGAATCTGGCTGTGGCATCTGCATCGAACGGACCAAAAGTCCATGTGCCGATTCCTGTTACTCTTGCGCAACCAATCGTGCCGCCGCCCGGGTTTGGAACGGCAGGGACACCCTGTCGCAGCACCAGTCCGGTGACGGTGCGGGTTTGAACGAGAACACATGTATCCGAACCTAACGTATGAGTAACGTCGAATCCGTCGGCATCTTTCAGGTTGGATTGCGATACTCCAAAACAGGCATTCCCCGCAGCCAGGGTATTGAAGTGGAAGCGTACCGCAACGCCGGATTGAGTGATTTGTGCAGGACCGGCCAACACCAGGTGGATGCAAGGATTGACGCCGCCGGGGCAGGAAGCAGCCGGTAACAGTTCATTGACGCTAATGACCGATACGCCGAAGAAATCCGGGCGCGCTTCTGCAGTGGGGACGCTTGGGTTCACGGAAGGTCCCACCAGCGCGGGGTCGTATCGCAAATAAATATCAGCCCCTGTTACGCCCGGCGTGATGTTGGCAACAAAGATAACCAGGTCAAAAGTCACTTCATTCCCTATCAGCACTGGGTTGGGCATGGTTGTGGTTAAAGCAAGTGATGCAGAACGGGGTCCGGCTGCATTGGCTGATATGGCTGGGATACCCAGCATCAGCACTAGAATTGTTGTAACGAACATCTTGAATGTTTTCATTTATTGTTCCTCTCTAAAATAACTTTGGATTGCCCCTACTATATCATTCGGGGTTTTCATGGACGTTACATTTACGTTGTAACAATATTGCCGAATAATTACATACGAGGCAGGCTTCGGGTAAAATCAAGTTAACAAAAGGTGACTATGAATAAATTTACTGGCTATCGTTGTTCGCTTTGTGGAACCGAATACCTGCCCGGTCAGATCACATACACCTGCCCGAAGGATGGCGGCAATCTCGATGTGCTCCTTGATTATGAAGCCATCAAGAAAAAATTTCAGCCCGAAGATATCACATCGCGGACTGAGCCTTCGCTTTGGAGATACCTGCCTCTTTTGCCTGTGAACGAACCTGAGGGTGACTCTACTCCCTTGCACGCCTCAGGCTGGACGCCGGTATTTGCCCTGCCGCGATTGGCAGAAAAACTCAAGCTGAAACATTTATGGCTCAAAGACGAGTCGCGCAACCCCACGGCGTCCTTTAAAGATCGAGCCAGCGCCGTCGTTGTGACTCGCGCGCGTGAATTGAATACGGATATTGTTGTCACCGCGTCAACCGGCAATGCGGGCGCGGCCTTGGCGGGCATGTCTGCGGCAGTGGGACAGAAGGCTGTCATCTTTGCGCCCAAGTCTGCGCCGCAAGCCAAGGTGGCTCAATTGTTGATCTTCGGCGCGAAGGTGATCCTTGTGGATGGTACCTACGATGACGCATTCAATTTAAGCATCGAAGCCTCGAATGAATTCGGCTGGTACTGCCGCAATACGGGCTACAATCCATTTACACTTGAGGGCAAGAAGACGGCCGCTTTTGAAATTTGGGAATGGTGGATGGAAGCGCATCGCAATTGGCACATGAAAAATAGTTCGCTGGATAATCATTCCCCCTTGTCTATTTTTGTTTCAGTGGGTGACGGCAATATTATTTCCGGCATTCACAAGGGATTTAAAGACCTGTTCGCATTGGGCTGGATCCCCAACATGCCGCGCATCATCGGCGTGCAGGCGGAAGGTTCTGCGGCAATTGCCAATGCGTTCAATGCGAACACTGAAACCATCACACCCATCTCTGCAACAACGATGGCCGATAGTATCTCCGTTGACTTGCCGCGTGACGGAGTCCGCGCTGTGCGTGCAGCAAAAGAGACCAATGGCACGTATATCACCGTATCAGATGAGGAGATCATCCGGTCCATTGCGGAACTCGGCGGGATGGGAGTCTTTCCCGAACCTGCCGGAGCGGCATCCTATGCTGGTCTGGTCAAAGCGGCAGGCTTGGGCGTAGTCCGAAGCGATGATCCAGTCCTTGTTATGAACACAGGCAGCGGACTCAAAGATGTCCGCGCGGCGATGAAGGCGGTCATCGAAGCGCCTGTGATTGAACCAACTTTATCCGCGTTGAAAAGGGTCTTATGAAAAATAATGATAATTCGTGGAGCCTGCCGTTCCGTTATGTGACCGGCTTGATCTTATTTGTTGCAGCAGTTGCGTTGTTGATCTTTGCGCGCGAGGCGGTGAAGGCCTTGATCATAGCCGCCTTCGTAGCCTATTTGATCAGCCCCGCCGTCACCTTTTTGATGATGAGATCAAAACTTTCGCGAACGAGCGCAGTGAACATCGTATATTTTTCTTCATTGATCGTGCTGGTGGGAGCGCCTTCCATATTAACGCCGATCTTTTTTGATGAAATAAAGATCGTAGCTCAGGATATTCTTGATCTCTCGAAGGATATTATTTCGGTACTTTCCTATCCTGTGAAATTTGGCGGAATGGTTTTTCACTTTGAACAATTTGGGGCAAGTCTGGCAAACGTTCAAGGTGCCGTGCTGACTCCCTTGCCTGAAAAAGCGCTTCTGCTGTTGGAGACAACCTCCGTCGGCGTGCTGTGGTTTTTGGTGATCCTTGTGAGCGTTCATTTATTCATGAGCGCATGGCCTGAGATGCGTGTGCGGTTATTAAATATGGCTCCTCCGTTGTATCACGATGATATACGGGAGCTATACTCGCGCGTCCGCAATGTATGGATGGCCTACCTGCGCGGACAGATCGTGCTGATGGTGGTTGTCGGGGTCGTGTTCACGATTGCCTGGATGGTCATCGGAATTCCGGGTGCGCTCGTGTTGGGCGTGATCGCCGGTCTCTTTACGCTTGTACCGGATGTCGGTCCTTTTTTGGCGGCGATGCTGGCGGTAGCGGTGGCTTTATTGGAAGGTTCAAGCTGGATACCGCTCCCGAATTATTGGGTGGCAGGCATTGTTTTGATCACTTACCTGGTGTTGGTCAATTTGAAGAATTTCTGGCTGCGCCCTTACATTATGGGACGCAGTGTCCACATGAATGAAGCGCTGGTATTCATCTCCATTATGATCGCAACCATTTTGGGGGGCATCATGGGCGCTTTGTTGATCGTTCCCGTACTGGCTTCCGTGATCGTGATCCTCGAATATTTACGCCGCCGCATGTTGGGTCTATCACCTTTTGAGGATGACGGTAGCCAGCAGTTTGCTGTACCCCCGCATAAAATTAAACCATTACGCCGGGTCTCCATGCATAAGAAAACAAAAGAGAAGAAAGAGCTATGAAAATCACATACTCCATCATTGCACCCATCTATAACGAAATTGACAATCTCCCCGAACTCTACCGCCGGGTTAAAGAAGTAATGGATTCCTCCGGTGAACCCTGGGAACTCATCCTTGTGGACGATGGCTCCACAGACGGCTCGACAGATAAGATCCGCGAACTCGCGCAGCACGATAAAACCGTGCGTCCTGTCATCTTTGCGCGCAACTTTGGTCATCAGGTGGCCATCACTGCCGGCTGGGATTATGCGCGCGGCGACGCTATCGTCATCATTGACGCAGACTTGCAGGACCCGCCCGAAGTGATCCTCGAACTTGCTAAAAAATGGAAGGAAGGCTACGAGGTCGTTTATGCAGTGCGGAGCGAACGTGAAGGTGAATCGTGGTTCAAAAAATTCACAGCCGCCATGTTTTACAGAATTATTTACAGCATCACGGATGTAAAAATCCCCGTAGATACCGGTGACTTCCGCCTGATGGACCGCAAAGTTGTGGATGTGCTCAAGCTAATGAAGGAACGTCACCGCTTTCCGCGCGGCATGTCGGCCTGGGTGGGCTTCAAGCAGATCGGAGTCACATACAAACGTGCCGCGCGTGTGGCCGGCGTGACCAAATATCCTTTCAACAAAATGCTCAAACTCGCCTTGAACGCCATCACCGGCTTTTCATATTTTCCTTTACAAGTTGCCACTTACTTTGGATTTGTATCGGCAGGTATTTCCATTTTGGCAATTCCCATAGTGGCGATCTTGCGCCTGGCAGGTTCCCACTTTTTTGAAGGACAGACGACAACGCTCGTCTCTGTGCTTTTCCTCGGCGGTGTGCAGTTGATCTCGCTTGGGATTCTCGGCGAGTACATTGGCCGTCTCTATGATGAAGCCAAAGGCAGACCGTTATACATTGTCCGCGACGCGCCGGAAGAGCAGTGATCAGTGAATAGTAATTAGTGATCAGTCGGCGGTCACCGAATGTGCCGCCGACTTTTCTTTCCTCTTTCATCCTTTCCCTCCATGAACCTCTCCTTCCTCAAAGACCGTTCCTTCCTGCGCGAATTATTGCTGATCGCGATTCCCATTTCATTTCAGCAGTTTATCAGCGCGTCCCTCAATATGATCGACGTTGTGATGGTGGGACAGTTGGGTGAGTCTTTCATCGCCGCAGTGGGGTTATCGAATCAAATTTTCTTCGTGCTGATCCTGATCCTCTTTGGCGCCACCAGCGGCATGTCAATTTTTACCGCGCAATTTTGGGGCAAGCGTGAGATCGAACCCATTCGCAAAGTGCTGGGAATGAGTCTCCTTTTGTCCATCAGCGTTGCGGCTATCTTTACGTTTGCCGTACTTCTTATACCTGAAACCCTGCTTGGCTTTTATACCAAAGACCCCGAAGTCATCCGGCTTGGCAGCAGTTATCTTCGCATCGTTGGCTTCACGTACATCCCAATTGCCATCGCAACTTCATACGTCGCAGTCTTGCGCAGTATTCAATTCGTGACACTTACAGTCGTTGCGACCGTTGCTGCTTTGATCTTCAAGACGATCCTTGGCTATGGATTGATCTTCGGCATTGGCGGACTTCCTGCTCTGGGAGTCCGTGGCGCCGCAATCGGCACCGCCGCTGGCTGGACCCTGGAACTGGCCCTGCTTCTTATCTTTGTCTACGCCCAGAAAACTCCCCTGGCCGCCAACCCGTTGACATTTTTCTCCTTCGACAAAGCCTTCTTCATCCGCGTGCTGACAACAGTCGCGCCTGCTGTTGCCAATGAGATGTTCTGGTCTTTAGGCATCACAACCTACAATGCCATCTACGCTCACATCGGTACGGACTCAATTGCGGCGATCAATGTCAATGCGACTTTTGAAGACCTCGGCTTTGTTGTCTTTATGGGGTTTGGCAATGCCTGTGCCGTCATGGTGGGAAACCGTATCGGCGCAGGCAGGAAAGATGAGGCTTATGAAACTGTCCGCCGTGTGATCATTCTCAGCGTCACCGCGGCATGGATCGTAGGGCTGATCGTCGTTTTGTTGCGCGATGTTGTGATTGGCTCCGGTATGTATCACCTTTCAGCGAGCGGTATTCATAACGTCCGCATGTTGATGTTGATGATGGCTTGTACCTTGTGGATTCGCATGTTCAATTTCTCCACATTCATCGGCGCCTTGCGCGCCGGCGGTGATACGCGCTTTGCATTGTTCATGGAAATGGGTTCCATCTGGCTGATCGGCGTCCCCGCCGCGTACGTTGGCGCTTTCGTATTGCACCTGCCTGTCTATTATGTTTACCTCTTGGTCATGCTGGAGGAAGTTGCCAAAGCCTTTGTCAGCGGCTGGAGATTCAGGTCACGCAAGTGGATTCACGACCTGGTGAATATCTAATAACTGTAGGGGCGGGGTTACCCCGCCCCTACAGTTATTTTTATCACGGCAGTTTTTGATTTCCTTAATTTTCCAAGCATGTTGAACATCATAAATGAAAAGCCGTACTTTTTCTTCATCAACTGTTCAATATGTTGAATAGCTTCGGGGGCTGTGCTGGCCGTTGCCTGCGCGTTGACCCAATCCCCAACCGGTTCACCGGAAGCTGTTGAGGGCGCGATGCGTACACTGCCGTTATTGCGAATCCGCTTTATTTTGCCGGCGCTTGAAAAAGTCCAGACGTGAAGTGTTTCTTCATTCTGCGCAAACCAAACAGGAGTTTTGACAACCTGTCCATTCTTGCGGACGGTTTCAAGATTCATATATTGTTGCTTTTCAAATTGCTTTAATGCATCCATGATGCTCTCTGTTATTATTTTAGGTTGCTCAAAAATTCTATGACTGCCTGCATGAACTCGGCGGGACATTCTTCATGCGGTACATGCCCGCATTGCGGAATAACGCTCAATGTCGCGTTGGGTAATTCGTCTGCAAGTCGCAGCGATTGCTCGGTTGGGACGATGCGGTCGTCATCGCCGGTGATGACCAGCGTCGGAAGGGTCAACTCAGCAAGTTGTTCGACAAGTCCGCTTTCCTCACTGGCGGTCGTAAGAAACCATAAAGCCTTGTCCCAGTTTTCAGCTTGAAGTGGTTTGCGATAGCCCTCGAAAATATCAGGCGTGATCTTGGCTGGGTCGTGAAATGCGGTTTTTAAGAATTCAGTCCCCTGCGCTTCAAGCTGACGGGCAATGAGTGGTCCCAGATGATTCATTTGTGGGGTTTTCAAAATCGGTCTGACCCATGCGGGCGCACCGCCTCCGGCATACACCGCCGCATCCACAAGGATCAAGGCTTGCACGCGTTCAGGATGTTGCAGCGCAACTTGCATGGAGATCGTCCCGCCAGCCGAGTTGCCGACCAGAATTGCTTTCCCGATATTGAGGTCATCCATTAAAGCAATGACGAGATCAACTTGTGATTGCGGACCATACGGGTTGGCGCCTTCCCATTCTAGCGGACGTTCTGTCAAGCCGAAAGCGGGTCTGTCGTATGCGATGACCCTGCCATATGCTGATAGCGGCTCAGCCACTTCACGCCACGAGAAAATGCTTGCGCCGAATCCATGCAGGAGGATGAAAGTTGATTTGCCCTCTCCCCATGTTTTGTAATGAACTTTGATGCCGTTCAGTTCAACGAATTGACTGTCCAAATCCGCCAGTTGCTCAACCGGGACTGTGTTTTCGAGTGGCGGTACAGGAATGAGAAAGGGACCAACTGTAACGATCAATAGGATCGTGATGAGAAGAATGCCAAGGATGCGTTTGAGTTTGTTCATGGGTTATTGCTCTTTGAGAATTTGTATGCGTTCAATGTTCTTTCTTTGACAATGCTGTGATCAATGATGGGCTGTTTTGGATAACCTTCCGCTTTGATGTTCATTTCCCAGGGTGCGTGAATTTCTTTTGCGCTTAGCCCGCTTAATTCAGGAACCCATCTGCGGATGTAATTCCCTTCGGGGTCGAACTTTACACTTTGTAAAACGGGGTTGAAAATACGGAAGTACGGCGCGGCGTCCGTGCCTGTGCCGGCAGTCCATTGCCAGCCGCCGTTATTTGCAGCCGGGTCGCCATCCAGCAAATTCTCCATGAACCAGGCTTCACCCCAGCGCCAATCAATCAATAGATCCTTGACCAAAAATGATGCCGCAATCATGCGCGCGCGGTTGTGCATCCAGCCCGTCTCTTTGAGTTGACGCATTGCAGCATCCACAATTGGCAGGCCGGTCTGACCTTGCTTCCATTTTTCGAATTCGTCAACATCGTTTCGCCACGGGATATTTCTTAACGCGGGGTTGAATGCTTCTTTGAGGACATACGGAAAGTGATACAGGATCTGAATATAGAATTCGCGCCAGATCAGTTCGTTGAGCCAGATTTCGGTTGAATGTTGATGGTCGAAGGTTGAAGGTTTCGCAGCATGGACGGCTTGTCGGAGGGAGATTATGCCAAAACGGATGTAGGGCGACAACGATGATGTGCCGTCCAAATCCACGCGGTCGCGGGTTTCATCGTAATTCGTAATTTGTTCATTGGTAAATTGGGTTAGGCGGCGTTGGGCTTCTGCTTCACCGGCTGGAAAAAGCAGATTGGACTGATACTCCGGCAGGGGTTCGCTGAAAATGTCGGGCGGAGTATTGATGGCCTTTGGCGCGGGGATTAAAGAAATATCTGCGGGCAATGATTTCCATGCCCGCGAGTAAGGCGTGTAGACGGTGTACGGTGTGCCATCTTTTTTCTTAACGAATTCAGGATGATGGACAGTTTGCCCTGCTTGCAATTCAAGATGAAGTTGATGCGCGACTTCAGCGTCACGCTTGCGTGCATAGGGAGTGTAATCTTCCTCTGCATGGATTTTGCTTGCACCGGTCTCTTGAAATAATTTTGTCAGAACTTCAACCGGCTTACCTTTGCGTAACACAAGATACGATTTGTGCGCGCGCAGATCATCGTTGAGTTTGGAAAGCCCCTCGTACAGAAAACTTTTGCGGCACGGCGATTGATTGGAAAATGCCGGGTCGAGGATAAAGACCGGGATGACCCATCCCGCCTGCAGGGCGGCGTGAAGCGCAGGGTTATCTGCCAGCCGCAAGTCGCGGCGAATCCACCAGATCGAGATCATGCAGTCATCTCAATTCGAGTTTTGTTATCACGATCAAGGGTCAACTTACCCGAGTTGCCCTTGTTATCGTTGAAAGTCAGCGAGCCATAGGCGCGAATTTTTGTCTTGCCAAACAACGAGAGCGCAAGTTCGCTGGTCAAAACGCCGGTGAGGTTTACTTCGTAATCACCTGACTTGAAATTGAACTTCGATGGTGCCGGCATGCCAAGTCCGCGCAAGCCAACGGTAGTGCCGGTAATTCTTTCTTCGCCTGTGAAGGCGTCGCCATTAGGCATGGCGACCGTGTACAGGATGTGATAATGCGGCGAGTCGCTTTGCAAGGTTGCGCGGACCTTCGCACCGGTTTGCGGGTCTGCCTCTTCGACAGATTCTCCCACCCGATTAAAACGCGGCTGATAATAAGCGTGCCCAAACGACGTAGAGGAAGTTGCTGCATATATGGCGATGGCTTCCAACGCGGATTTGTTTTGACCATCTTTGAGCAGCGCGGGAACTTTCGCCAGCAGTTCAGTCTTGTGCATCCGACGGACAATATAGCCCAGCAGGGAGATTCCTTCGGGCGGAAGTTCGTAACGCATCACATCTGCAAACATGTTATTCGCTCACTGTAACAGGCGTAGTTTTTAGCTGATTCAAAGTCGAAACGATGGGGTGATTGTAGATCGTGACAAAAACGAAAACGCTGATGCCTGCCATAAGGATCGCCCCAAACATGCCGGGTGCCCATGTGCCGACCTGCTGCAACAAGACTCCGCCGAGGATGGGGGCAATGATGCGCGTGGAGCTTTCTACTGCGGCGGATAATCCGAGGATGCCGCCGATCTCCTGCGGCGCGACGGCTTTCGTCAGCGTGCTGGAAAGAAGTGTGTTGAGCAATCCGCCGGAAAGGGCAGTGGGAGTCATGATGATGTAAAGCCATACGACGGATGGAGCCAGCGCCCAACCGACCAGTGAGACTCCCATGAGTACAACGCTGGCTGTGATGAGAATATCTTCGCGGAAACGATTCGTAAGGCGGCCGACCAGAAAACCCTGCACGATGACGGATAGCACGCCGACATAGGTCAGCACGAATCCGGTATCGCGTGCGGCGAGATTAAATTTTGCCAGCATATACAACGAGAAGATGGTTTGAAAAATCGCGAAGGCGAGACCATAGAAGAAACGGGTAATAAGCAGCGAGCCGGTGAACGGGCGCTTGAATGCGACCAGTAAGGCGTTGAAAGTTATCGCGGGCCGCTTCTCCACCATTTGAGAGCGCTTTTCTTTGGTCAAGGACTCAGGCAGCCAGGCGTAGATCAAAATGAGATTGAAAAATGAAATGCCTGCGGCGACGAAGGCCGGCACGGCATAGCCCCATTGACTTAACAAGCCGCCGGTGACGGGTCCGATGATGAAGCCCAGCCCGAAGGCCGCGCCGATCATGCCGAGTCCTTTGGAGCGATTCTTTTCATCGGTCACATCCGAGATGTAGGCCTGCGCCACGCTTATGTTGCCGCCGGTCAGCCCATCTAAAATGCGGCTGGCGAATAACATCCACAAGGCATTGGCGAAGCCGAGCAATAAAAAGCCGAGGAAGGTGCCGAAGACGCTGAGCAAAAGAACCGGGCGGCGGCCGAAGCGATCGGAAAGGCGGCCGAGCAGCGGCGCGCCGATCAATTGCATCAATGCATATGACGCGATCAGGATGCCGGTCACAGTTTCGCTGGCTTTGAAGGTTTCTGCATAATAAGGCAGAAGGGGCAGAATTAAACTAAAGCCCAGCAGGTCAATGAAGACCACGAGAAAGATCGAAAAAAGACGTTTGTTGTTCATTTATTATTTTTGCCTTTGATAAAGATGGGTTGATACGCTTCCTGATAATGCAATTCAAATTCGGGCGTCTTGCCGGTCTTGGTGAGATTTTCCCAGCCGACGCGTAGCAAGCCAAGCAGGGGTGTCCACGGTTTCATCACTCTAACTTCGGCAAATTCCTTGCGCTGATTTTCAACAGCGTTTACCAACTTATCAGCAGAAGATCTGGGTGATGTCACAAGGAAGCGCAGGACAAAGCCATAATTTTTCATCGTGGCTTTGCCGCGTTCGCCGATGACGGTTGGACTGGTGATCATATCGGTCATCAGCATGCCGGGGCTGAAGCCCAAAATTTGCACGCCGCTGCCATTGACTTCCTTGGCGAGCGTGCGGGTGAAGGATGTCAGCCATGCCTTGCTTGCGCCGTAGAGTCCGGTGGGTGAGGAAGGATTCAAGAAGCTTCCCTGTCCATAAATATTGACGAGCATGCCCTGTTTGCGGAGGAGCATGTGCCGCATAACAGCCTGTGAGCAGTACAGCAGACCGAGATCATTGGACATGAACATGTCCAGCGCATCTTGCGGATTCATATCGAGCATCACGCCTGCTGCATTGGAATAACCCGCATTGTTGATCCAGATGTCAATGCGGCCAAATTCACGGATAACATCATCCACAAGTTTGTAAACTTGTTCCTCTTCGCGGACATCCAGCACGAGGCCGCTCACGCGGCCTTTGGGCTGGAGATCAGCCAAAGCGGAAGCCACTGCCTGTTGACTCCTGCCGGTCACAATGACGGTTGCCCCGGCCGCGAGCATGGACTCTGCGATGGCGTAGCCATATCCGCGCGTGGAGCCGGTAACCACAACAACCTTATCTTTAACTGACATGTACACCTTCGTTCATTGTTCGCAATAATTCGAGAATTTCTGCGTTGGTCGGAATGTCGGTCGCGTCATGACCATAATGCGCGTAACGTGCCATGCCGTTTTTATCTATCGCCACTTGAGCCGGCATGCGCCCAAACTTGAAGAGATTGACTTCCTGTCCATAAAGTTTCAAGACCATGTGCGTTGGGTCGGGCAGGCCTGTAAATGGCAGGTCGTTTTTCTGCCAGTAATTCAAAAATGCTTTTTCGTTTTCAGGTCCAACCACAAGCACTTCAGTTTCGAGTGCTAAAAACTTGTCATAGTCCTGACGCAACTGCGCCATGTGCTTTTGGCAGTAAGGTCAGAAAAATCCGCGATTGAAAACGAGCAGGATATTCTTTTTGTTTTGAAAATCTTTCAGGCTGACTTCATTGCCTTTGAAATCGGTGAGTGTGAAATTGGGTGCGGGCTTGTTGATCTCGGCGCGGCTCATGGAATCACCAAAATGATTCCGAACACGATCTCAACGACCAGGCTGATGACATTGGACTGAGTAACGGATTTATCCACGAACATGGATACTCCGCGCACCAGAGCGATCGCCAGATACGCAACGCCGAGCATCATGTATGCAATGGGTGACTGAACGAAAAGCGGGAACGCGCCTAACGCGATGAAGAATCCGCCGAGCACTGCGCGAATCTCCGTGATGCCGCGTCCACCTTCGGGATGGAGTCCCGTGAATCCGGTCACTGATTCAGGTTTGAGCAGAGACACCAACCCCGTGAGGATGGTCGCTACTGCGGCGGTGATGTGTAGAATTTGAATAAACATGAATCTCCTAAGTTTTATGTCATTGTGAGGGCGGCGTTTTTTCGCCCGAAGCAATCTCCACATTGGTTAGGGGATTGCTTCACCCTGTCGGGCTGCAACACTTGCACCGGCACGCAAGTGCAGGTGCAACGAACATTACTTCAAGCGCGGAATCAACACAGGTGTGTTTTTCTTGTAGTTCTCGTACTCTTCCTGCCCACCCCATTTCTTATCTGCTTTCTTTTCGAGCAGGGGAATGCCGCTGACGCGGGTCAGGAGCAGGGTCACGAACAGGGGCGAGATCATCGCCACCCATTGCCAGCCTTGTAGAACGGGTAAAGCCATGACGGCAATACCAATCCACAGTACGATCTCGCCAAAGTAGTTGGGATGGCGCGAGCGTGACCATAATCCCGTTTGAATGAATTTGCCTTTGTTGGTCGGGTTGGCGTTGAAGCGGCTTTTTTGCGAATCCGCCGCCACTTCCATGATGAAACCGAACAACCACAGCAGGGCGCCGATCACTGTGTAACAATCCATTTCGACCCGCTTTGAAGTGGTAATGGCTACCAGCGCTGCGGCGGCTGTGAATGTGACCCACAGCGCTTGTATCGTCCACACGTTCAGGAAGCGGATGAACATCGGCTTGATCTCATCGAAGCGGTCATCCTTGCCGGCTTTGTGAATGCGCCTGAACAGGAAAGTGCCTAGGCGTAGTGCCCAGATGATGACCAGTCCCGCCACCAGTAAGGCGCGGGCATCGAGGTTCGGGCTGAAGAACACGGCGATCAATGTGAGCGTGATATAGGTAATACCGCCGGTGATGTCGAAGAATTTTTCGGTCTGCCAGATATAGGCGGGGATGAAGACCAGCCATTGGATCACAAATGCAAGCCCGACCAATAGGGCAAACGATGGAATGCCTGCGATCGAACTTCCATGCTGACTGCCCGCTAATGCGACCAGGATCCCGATCACAACGAGGATGGGGAAAACAACCAATGATTTACGTTCCGACTCTTTCATGAAATTTCTCCTTTTTGTATGCGACTTGAGTGTCGCGCTATGATTAAAATCCGCGCTTCTGACTCTGCCACGGCGCGGGCACGTGGGTTTTGAATTCTTCGACACTTGGACCATGCAGATTCGCCAGTCGCCATGTGCCGTACAAATAACTAAGGACCAAGAGTAAGATCGTTGCCGGCCAACCAGTGATGAAATTGGTTACCGCCAGCATGGACGTGTTCGCTTGTTGAAAGAACGAAAATTGCAGATATAAGCGTAAGGCAAAAAAGATAACCCATGCAAAGGTAACTTCGCTGTAAGCCGGTCTCACTTCCGGATGCCAGTACCATTCCAGCGGCCAGCGGCGTGCAATGTAGCTTGTCCACGCCACCATGGGGCGGCGGATAACGAGGCTGAGGATCGCGAGCAAAAGAGTCATGCTGCCACTAACGAGTCCGGGGAGGAAGAAGCCTTCCGACTTGCCGAGTACCCACACCAATGCGATCGCAACCAACACACTGCCTATACCTGCAAGCGCGTACCACAGGGATTGTTTTCTCAGCAGGCGAAAGATCGCGATGATGATGGAAAGAATCAGCGCGCCGTACATTGCCGCTTGAAAATTCATCAATCCATTTAGCAGAAGAAAAACAATGGGCGGAAGGATCGCGTCGAGGACTGAATTCTGTCCCGAAACAACGACGCGGAACTCTTCAAAGATTTCGCGTGATTTATCCAGCATGTTTTCCCAGGAAGAATTTTTTCCAATCGCCATTGCTGGATTGCAGGTTGAGGAAGACATACAAACTGCCGGCGAAGAATCCGAGAGTCATCATGGCGATTGTCCATAGGATGGCAATGGGCAGGGACTTTTCGCGGTAGATGATCCACATCGAGAAGAGGATGAAGCCGGTGTATAGGTCAACGAGTGAAACGATGCCCCACGGCATGGCGATCAATTTGCTGCCTTCGCCTGCGAAATCACCGATGGTAAAGCCGTAGATCAGTACAGCGGTCATGGCAAGAATGCCGAGGATGGAAATGATTTTTGCGGTTTTCATGTTTTGTTCCTACTATATTCTGTTGGTTGAGTAGCGATGGTGTTCTTCCGTCGCGTATCGAAACCAACAAGCGACAAAGGTACTTTCATTCACTGGTGGTTTCGATACGTCCCTCACTGCGTTTGGGACTACTCAACCACCAAAGTATTTATGACTATTTTTTAGCCGACACGCACGCAAACCCAAGCGCACCAATGCCGAGATGTGCTCCAAGAACTGGCGTGATCTGTACAATGGGAATTTCACCGTCAGGCAAAAATGATTTTGCCAGATGATAGACCGCGCGCGCTTCCTCTTCCACACCGGCATGGACGATGGCAAGTTTTTCGTAGGGAGCGTACTCACGCAGCCAATCGAATAAACGAGCCATGGATTTACTGCGCGTGCGTGTGCGATGCGCGCTGGCGTTGCTCATGTTCATGTGCAGGAGCGGTTTGAGTTGGATCAGGTCGCCGAATGTGGCGAGCGCAAAATTCATGCGTCCGCTGCGGCGTAGATATTCAAGCGTATTCAAAGCCGCGAAGACATATGCACGCGGCATGGACTCTTTCAACGCGGAGATGACCTCATCTACTGATCTTCCGGCGTGTGCAAGTTGCGCGGCCTGCTCGACGAGGAAACCCATGCCAAGGCTGAGTTGGGTCGAATCAACCACAATGACAGGGATCCGCGTGAATTCTTTTGCCGCTGTCCGCGCGGAGTTGACCGTTGCGCTGAGAGTCTCCGAGAGGTGAATGGAAATAATTGCCGGTGCGCCTTCATCCGCGAGCCGGCTGTATGCCTGCTTGAAAATTTCCGAACCCGGCGCCGCGGTCTTGGGATGCGGATTGAAATGCGGCAACTGGTTATAAAATTCTTCGCGGGTCATATCCACGCCATCTAGATATGATTTATCGCCCACGTTGATGCTTAAGGGAATCACGGTGATCCCGTATTGGCTTACGATTTCGGACGGCAGATCGCAAGTGCTGTCAGTGACAATGGCAATATTCAAGAGTTTCTCCTTGGGTATCTGTTTTTTGCTCTATACCGGAGCCAGTGTGCCGGCAAAAATCATCCAGGCTAAAACTGTTTTTGCAACCAAGCTTAGGATAATGAACGCGCGTTCACCATACAGGTAGTTTTTCCACGGGCCGATCTTTTTGTACTGAAGGTACATATTGACCGCAAAGGTGTTGAAGAAGACAAACAATGTGGGGATGATGGCGTAAACAAAGGCGGGTGGTTTGGCTTCGCCGCCAGAGGCGATGGAGCCGAAGAAGTAAATGAAAATCACCAGCCAGGGGATGATCCCGGCAATCGAACCAAACGAGAACGGTGTCCAGTCCAATTTTTCCCTGCCTTGATTCAGGCTTTCCATGAGCAGTCCAAGTAGATTCATCATCGCGTTCAAGCCGAACATTAGGATAATGGCGCCCAAATCCCAGACCCCAGCCAACATGCCAATAAGAACAATCATCAGAGATGAACTGAGGGCATATTCATAAAAGCGGATGGGGTTCTTGTTATGGGTCAGGTTTTCGATATAGTGCGAGTAGCCGATGCTTGAAAGATAAAAATGCGCAACCGCCGATAACAGCAGAAATATTGCAACTGAGGGACCGAGCGGCAGTTCGTAGAATAGTTTGGCTTGCGGGGAAAGCGAGAAGGTGGCGGTATCAAAACTTAGAAAATTTGTAAAGACGGGATAGGTGGTATCGTTGCTGACAACCCACATGAATACTCCCTGAATCAGGTGAAGAAATCCCATGATTAAGTTGAAGTTGCGAAGTTTTGAATAAGTTTTATTGTTTGTTTCAGACATTGTATAGCTCCTTTTGGTTTTTGGATTACTTATTTTAGACTTGTTCATTCTAACTGGCTGAATAAGCCTGTGTTTTCAACCAGGCTTTGATCGGCGCGCCAGTGCCGTTGATGTGCTTATCCACTGCCGAGGAATAACTTTGCAGGAAAGTTGCCATTTCCTGCGGCGAGCGTTTTTGTGATTGCATCAGAACTTTCACCCATTCCATTTCCTGCGTGACATATTCCATGTCGCCGAGCTGCAGCGCCGCGCTGATGTTGTCGCCGAGGAATTGGATGCCGGTGTGGACTCCTGCGGAGTTTGCAATGAGAGTCGACAGGGATTCTTTTAATGTGCTCTCAATGTGCGTGCGGTTGGCGATAAATCCGCGCAGGGTGTTTTGATATTTTTGCGAAACGGGACCGGGTATGTTGGGCTTTGTCTTTTTCTTCAAAATGATCTCAGTTTGTTTAAGTGCATCCTGGACTGTATCACCGAGATAATACCCGGCGACATGATTTTCCAAACCGGGCTGAGTGTTGAAGATGCGTCCGCCGAACGCGATAGGGATATTCATCTCCGAAAGCGCGGCGACTGTCGTCTGCAAGGATGCGGCAGTGATCAGCGACTGCGCGACAAGGATGACCAGATTTGTATCGGTGGATTTGATCGCTCCCTCGAATTGATCCACTGGAACATTTGCGCCAAGATAGACCACGTTCAACCCGTGGCGGCGCAATAAGAGCGCAAGGAGCAAAGCGGCAAAGGTATGCTCTTCACCAGCCGGGCATCCCACCATGACGGTCTGTTTGCTGGTTGGGACAGGCGCTGCGCTCATCAGCGAGTCCAACCGGCGCATGACGAGCCCGGAGGCGAAATGTTCCTGCTGTACAGAGGCCTTGTTCTCATACCATAGCCGTCCAATCTCGGCCAGTCCCTTTTGCAAAACTTCCATGCAAACGGATTCAACTGGGAACATGGTGAAAGCCTTGTTCAAAGCCTGTTCGGACTCTGTTTCTTTAAATGACAAGACTGCTTCAAGCCAGTGAACGCGGATGGAATCCAGAGTGGTGCCTGTGGGCACATAAATGGCAGGAAGTGTTTGCGTAGTGGGCATTGACCCAGCCAGCGGATCCAACCCCGCGTTCATGCGCTCGTTCCATAACTCGACTGCGCTTGAGATGGATAATCCCTCCTCCATCCGCGCGATCAACCATTTGATGGTCTCGATGTCATATTGCGAATAAAGGCGGTGACCGCCCTCGGTTCTCTGCGGCGCGGGCAGACCGTAACGCCGCTCCCATGCGCGCAGGGTATCGGCAGGGAGATTGGTTTCCTTCAAAACAACTTTGATGTTATAGGTCGGTGTGGTACTGAGCATTTTGGCTCCTGACTTTCGAGAAATTGTTTGTCCATATTTTGCACAGGTATTGTACCATGCTTTGAGAGCCTGGGTTGTGGAAATATTACCCCTGTTAAAGACAAAGCCTTGGAGGTCTCGCGTAGCGGACTCCGAGGCTTGCGGATGATTTTGTATGCTATATACTTTGAAACGGAGCGTATCTTTTAAAGGCAAGGAAGCATCCAAAGCGAAGCTGAGGGTGTAATAGTGGTTCGAGTCCGCTTGCGCTCTATTTTGCCTTAATTGCCCACTGCTGAACGCACTCGACTGCTTCACCTTGTCCGATATAAATTATCAGTTCTATCCGCGATCTCGATGGTTTGTCCCGACTTAAAATTGCTCGTAAACCAGCCATAGGATCGTTCCCGATCCGCGCCGCCTTCATGGCTCAATAACAACTGTTCACCGATGACGACCAAATCCTGAATGACGCGCTCATAGCGGTAATACGCCAGTGCGGACAGATTTATTTCCGTTTCGCCATAGCCTTCATAGAACAGACCTTCTTTCCACTCACTCTTCCAAATTTCATCAATCCCGCCGCCGATAAACATCAGGTCACGTTCTTTCGGCGCGAGGATGGGATTGTCCCAATCCACGATGTAAAGCTCACTCTTGTTGCTGATGAGGATATTACCGCCATGAATGTCCGAGTGACACAAGACCAACTCCAATGGTTCGAATTGAAGTTCTACAGCGAGTTGCTCAGCTCGTTCAACGAGGCGAGAGATTTCATCCCGTTTTGATATCATATACTCAGCCAATTTCGCGGAGGTTGAGTCGTCAAAGGATTTGTTTTCCACGAATGTCTGCAACGACTTAACGCTTTTCCGTCCCTGCGGGGAAAAATTCTCCTGCGGGATCAGTTGCCTTAGTTCTGGCGGGATTTGCACAGTGTGAATCTTTTTTAGCGCTGCGCCAAGAGTCTGTCTGTGCTGATTCGTCATCTCCATGTCAAAGCCATTTTTCCCTTCGATGAATGGATAGAGGATCATCTTATATTCATCAAAGTCCGCCCAGCGTTGATTTGATTTCGTTTCAAACGGGACAATAATTTCTTGAACCCCTTTCGATTTAAGAAAAAGCGGAATCGTCACGCTGATTTCTTCAAAGTCTTTTCTCAATTTCAGGAAATATGCTGTTCCACCATCCGGGACCACACGATAGACGGCTGTCCCCAAGTCCGCGCCGATGGGGAGGAAGGTCAGTTCAGCGCCTTGTAAATCATATTCGTCTTTCAGACGGGAAATGATGAGGTCGTCTTTGATGTCAGGTTTTTCGAGCATATATACCTCGGTGGTTGAATAGCCCTGAGCGAAAGCGAAGGGCGTATCGAAACCAACGATTTATTTATTAAACGCCTTGATCGCCAACCCCGCTACTACACTACTAAACGCACTCGACGCTTTCACCTTGTCCGCGCCGAAAATGCGGGCGAGCATTTCTGTGAACAGGGGAATATTTGATGAGCCGCCGGTCTTGACCACCGCGTCAATTTGACCGGGTTCGAGTCTCGACTTGGCAAGTGTATCCAACAAAACTTTTTCCACATCCACCAGATAATGACGAATATCAGATTCAAATTGATGGCGTGTGTACATATCCCACAGCGCGATGTTCTTATCTTCGAGGCTGATGACGGTCGCGCCTTCTTTTGAGAGCGCGATCTTTCCCGCCTCCACGCGGTTGTAGAAAGTGAACGCGAGGTCGTTGTAGATCAATCCCTCCAACGCTTTTAAGCGGACAGGCGCGATCTTTGCCTGAATCGCTTTTTCGAGGATGTTGCGATTGATGGGTGTGCCGAGTTCGGGCAGAGCCATCCAATCGGGGACGGCGTGGATCATTTCCATAATTTCAGGATGATGTTTGACCTGTCCATACCCAAAATGCGGCAGCATCCGTTTTTCGATGATCGTGCGGTCAAAGTCACTACCGGCAATATCCACGCCGCCGCTGGCATAGACCTCGCGCGTGTTATCGCCAAGTCTCATTATTGCAATATCCAATGTGCCGCCGCCAAAGTCAAAGATGAGAACATTTTCAGGGTGGGAAATTTTCTGTTCATAGAATAAAGCCGCCGCAATCGGCTCAAATTCAAAATCGACTTCTTTGAATCCTGCTTCGTGCGCAGCCTGACGCAACGTCTCTTCCGCCTTCTTATCCTGTTCAGGCGACTCTGAAAATTTCACAGGACGTCCCAAGGTCGCCGCGTCAATTTTTTCGCCAAGAACATTTTCTGCGCGTTGTTTGAGTAAAGTCAAATAGGTCTTTGCGAGATCGCCGGGAGTGTAGAATTTTTCAAAGATCTTTGTTCCAAGATAACTTTCCTTGCGCAGCGCAGTCTTGAGATATTGCAGTAAACGCCCAGGCTTGAGTTCATCCACGTATACAAAAATATCGCGCACATAATGCATGTCCGCGCCGCGATAATCTATCTCGCCCGCCCACTGCTTCACAAATCGCCGCTGACGATTCACGTTGTCGCGGTAATACGCTTCCACCGCTTCCTGCCCCAAATAACAGCGATACTCGCGCGTGATATACAACACGGTCTTGATGACTTCAGGCAGGACATTTTTCGGGTCAACAGGCAGCAGACGGACATGCTGACCGTCATACACAGCGACGCCGGAATTGGATGTGCCGAAGTCAATGCCTACTTTGAGACTCATGACGCGCGCTTCTTTCCGCTCTCAGAGGGGATCAGCCCAATGGAGAGGATCAACCCTTCAGCATTCACCACGCCATTGCCCGTCATCGTTTCGACATCGTGGATGTTGATTCTGCCCGACGCATCGAGGATCGCGACCCGGTCTTTATCTCTGACCGCCGCCGCTCCCATAAAGCGGACTCCCTGATCAATCCGCGAAGGCGGGATCAGCGCCTGTCCTTTGGTCGCGGACGTTTTTGCTGTTTCAATATTGTCAAATTCTCGGTGGATCACTTTGCCGTTTTGAGTCACGCACAGCAATGACGTTTCCGCCGGCTGAATGAAAGACCCGATCACATAATCCATTGCCGAGAGTTTGATGCGCTCTTCGGTGGCGTAGGATAATTTCTCCACATCGAAGGCTGTGACCTTTCCTTCATATGTGACCACTACAGCGCGGTCATTTTTGCGCGAAAGAGTCAATTCAAATGGCTGGTCGGATTTGTCCGTTGCGCCTTTGCCGATGAAATGGTTATTGATAATTGATTCTGAAATGGATGTGAGAGTCTTCTTTGCAAATCCGCGGCGGCTGACCTGCAACACAAAATCAGAAAGCGGCAGATGTGAGAAGGGTACCACACAAGCCAGAAGTTCCCCGGCGTGTGGTTCGTTGAGTAGCGCGGCCTGATCCCATGTCCATGTGCTGCCGAGCTCTACTGTGGGAATATCGTTTACTGAGTAAGTCTCCACCCGCCCCGATGTGAAAAGCAAAAGCAGTTTTTCGTTTGACGATACAGCCAATAGACGAGGTGGTTCCTTGTCTGTGATCATTTCACCTGAAATGTTTCCAACTTGTTTTGCGTTGGAATCAAGTTCAACGCGGAAGATTCGTCCCTGTGTGTTGTAGATCAGCAGGTTGAGCAGGGATGCTTCACTTTGGGGCAGATCAGCCATCGCAGACACATCCATCCCGAAGCGCTGCTTGAGCATATCGAGTTGATATTCCAAATGGGCAATACGCTTCTGATATTCCTCCACACGCGAACCATTTTCAAGAGCGATATTTTCCGCAAGCAATTCCTCGTTGCTCTGGGTAAGTTCACGCAAACGCTTGAGCACCAGTTTCACGATGGTGATGGCTGATCCAGGGCGTTCTTCAACTTCTTTCATCCATTCATCAATTCTGTTTGTGAAAGACATGGCAGATTCCTTTCGGGGAAAAGAATTATACCGTTATAATTTTGAGTAACGCGACATTAATGTCGCGCTACCAAGGAGAAACTTCATGCCGCAAATCAAAGCCATCAACCATGTTGCCATAGTCGTCGAGGATATGGCAAAGCCGCTCGCTTTCTGGCGCGACGCACTGGGACTCGAACTGCATGAACTGCGTGATGTCCCCGCCGAAAAATCACAGATCGCCTTCTTGCCTGTTGGAAATGGCGAAGTGGAATTGGTGAGGCCGACCAGCGATGACTCAGGCATTGCCAAATATCTCGCCAAACGCGGACAAGGGATGCACCACTTCTGCCTCGAAGTGGATGACATCGAAGGCATGATGTCACAACTGAAAGCGAAGAATATCCGCCTCATCAATGAGGAGCCGCGCACATCCGCGGATGGAAAGAAATATGCCTTCATCCATCCCGAGTCAACGGGCGGAGTATTGGTGGAGTTGTATCAATTGTAGTGTAGCGCGACACGCTTCGCGATGTCGCGTATGCGCGAGATTTATCTCGCGCTACATTTATCATGTCAAACACCGAATCCATTCTCACGAATCAATGCGCACTGCAAAAAGATCGCCCGCTTATTGTGGGCGTTTCTGGCGGCGCGGATAGTTTGTGTTTAATGGGTATTTTGCACGAGGCGGGATATTCGATCATCGTAGCCCATTTCGATCATCAACTGCGGGGCGAGTCTCACCAAGATGCGCAGATGGTGAAAGAAACTTGTGCGCATTTATCAATTGAATGTGTTGTTGGCACAGAAAACGTCCGCGCTTATGCGGAGGATAAAAAACTTTCCATTGAAGAAGCCGCGCGGAATTTGCGCTATCGTTTTCTTTTCAAACTCGCGCGCGAGCGACATGCCCAGGCTGTGGCAGTCGGTCACACAGCAGACGATCAAGTGGAGACCGTGCTCATGCACATTTTGCGCGGCAGTTCGCTCAACGGTTTGAAAGGCATGTCGTATCGCGCCGTCATCCAAACTTTTGACGCGCAAATTCCCATCGTGCGCCCGCTGTTGGAGATGAGCCGCGCCGAAACTGTCGAATACTGCAAGGCGCACGATCTGCGTCCGCATTACGACATCAGCAATGACTCGCTCGAATATCAGCGCAACAAAATCCGTCATCAGCTCATTCCCACGCTCGAAACGTACAATCCGAAAATCCGCGAGGCGCTCTTGCGCATGTCGCAAACTCTCAAAGATGATTCTGATCTATTGGATTCTCTTGTGGATTCCCTGTGGACGGAATGTGCGATCCCGCAAAGTGGATTCGTCACTTTGGATTTTTCCTTGCTCACAAAAAACGCGCCAGCGCTTCAACGACGGTTGGTCCTGCGCGCCATGCAGACTCTCGTCCCGGACATTGATGTGGACTTCGCGACCTTGAATCGCGCCGTGGAAAACATGGGCAAGCGTGTGGATTTGAAATCAAGCCTGTACATGTTCCGCGAGGGGAATCAAATTTACATTTGTACAAAAGATGCTGAATTGCCTTTGAATCTTTTTCCACAGTGGGGAGAAGATATTCTCGTTTCAATTCCATCCACTATTGAATTGGCAAACGGCTGGAAATTCACCATCGCGCGCGTGGAAAATGTTCGGGCTGAAGAAATCTCTGCCAACGAGAATCAGCTCGAGGTATGGTTTGATGCGGACACATTGACAGAGTCGCTCCATCTAAGAAAATGCCATCCTGGAGATCGGATCATCCCGCTGGGCATGGACGGTCATTCGCAGAAATTATCCGACTTGTTCGTGAATGAAAAGATCCCGCAGCGTGCGCGGGAAAACTGGGCGTTGTTATGTTCGGGGGAAAATATTATCTGGGTCCTGGGGCTTCGCTCGGCGCATTCATGCCGTGTAAAAGAGAAAACGAAAAGGATCATTCATTGCGTAGTGACGAAATAAAATCCCCGCCAATGTGACGGGGATTTTTGTTATTTAATTTCGCCGTTCAATTTCTTGATCTTGATGAACAACTCGCGCCATTGAATTTTCGAAACACCGAGTTTCTGGCGCACCAGATCAGACTCGACACCGGAGCGATAATCACGCAGGGCGCAAGTCCAGCGGCACATATCGAAGGACAGATGCTTGGTCAGCCCGGCTTCAGCGCCAACGTCTTCGAGCAGGTATTCCAATCTGCGCGGTGACCAGTTGAAGGCCTGGTCTGTAGGTTGATACTGTGCGAGATATTCCTTGTATGCAACGATCCAATCTTCCTGTAGTTCGATCTTGCGTTCCTTGTAGCGGTTGGCGGGGCTGGCGTAGCGGATGAAAACGTACGGGCCATTCTTGGCATTCAGGTCAATGTGATTGAGATGGATGCCGAGACATTCGCTTTTCTTGATACCCGTTGTGAGCAGGAGATAAACGAGGGTGTAATAACGAGCGTCCGGTTTTTCCTTGCGGCGGTGACGGTCTGCGGCCAGGAGGACATCCTCGTACTCCGATTCCGTAAGTACTTGCGGGAGCGGACTGATGGCGGAGCGCTGTAAAACTTTTTCTGCCGGGTCAATGGTCAGTGTGCCATATTGATGCAGCCAGCGGAAGAACGATTTTACGGATGTGATGCGCCGCGATAATGTCTTGGGACTGCACGGGATGCCGCGCTCTTTTTCCATCCATGCGAAGAAGCGGTTGAGATCGTCAGTGGTGATGGCGCCGATGGATTTATCGGGCGCGAGGAATTTTGTGAGCAGGCGGACATCCGAGAGGAATGCTTTCAGGGTGTGATGCGAACGTCCCTGGTCTTGCATGAACATTTCCCAGCCGTTGATGGCGGTGGGGAGCAGAGTCTTCGTTGTAAGGTGTGCGGAATCAGTTGTCTTTGCCATGGTTCATCCTTTCATTTAGCGTGTAGCCTTTTCGTATAGTTTAGCGAATGTGGGGGCAATTGTCAACTGGGGGAAAGTGGGGGAAAGTGACCATGTTAATTATTTCAAGTTGCAGGTTTGAAGTTTTATTCGCAGTGAATGCTGTTTGTGGAATTACCAAGCCATATTCAACATAAAGATCAATCCCAAAATGCCGCCCATCAACGACAGTGCAAACCATATCTTTATCATAAGTGGCGATTTGATGTTTGAGTTAAATACGCCAGGATACTCAACAAGAAACTCTGCTCCATTAAGAAAGTAGATCCAAATGACACTTAATATCCAAAGAGCGATTACTGTTCCCAAAAATAATAAGGTGAAGATATTTCCAGAACGGAAACCAAACATTACATCAAAGAGGGAATTAAATCTGCCGAATATCATACCTATTCCTAATACCACCCAGGGTAAATTCATAAAGATTACATAACCTCGAAAAAGTTTTTCATATCCTTCTTCGAGAGCCGGATTTTGTTCTATATATTTTTTGGATCGGAATTTTAAAGTAAAGGCATTTATCAACGTGAATCCTATGAATAACACCCAGCCATGTTTAAATATGATTGAGAATGGAAAAGGAAGTTCGGGACTACTCACAATGCCTCCATGCATAATGAAGTTCTTAATGCGAAAGATCTTGGGGTTGGAAGCAGGGCTGATAATCATGTCCGAGGATGACGCGATATTGCACGGGGCTGTTTGCGTCGGGTTGGGAAATTATATTTGCGGAGAACAGGTTGAGGGTTGTAATGATCGTCTGCCGTTGATTAGGATCCTGCCCGGGTGTGAAGTCTATGATGATCGAGTTGGAATAGTCGCGGCGGTCGGCATCCGCAATCACGGTTTGGTAACCCGCGTAGTTAAGACGCGAAGCTGCGAGAGCATCCCAGGCATCGAAGGATGTGCCGTTCTGCATTTCCACTTTAATGGATTGACGTTCAACTGCAAACGGTGAAAGGGTGGTGGCTTCGGTGAGCATTTGATGCAGTTGATCTTCGTTCGGCAAAAGGACAGCCGCGCCGCCGGGTGTTGTCCATGAAGCCACATAGGGCGGGCGGATGTAGTATCCGCGAATGTTTGCGTTGGTGAAGTTGAACGCATAGGGAGCCATGCGGATAATGTCCGCAAGACCAAGGTCGGTGACGACGGTGCTGGAGAGGTCATCATAAAGTTGCGGAATTTTTCCGAGGGTGCTGGTCTGCAAGGTTTGTCCAATAATGGAACGGATCACTTCCTGCTGACGGCGTCCGCGATCAAAGTCATTGGATTTGGAACGCGCGCGGGCATACCATAAAGCGAGGTCGCCATCCATATAAACGTTTCCCGGACCAACCGTATACAGCCACCAATTATCTTCGTTGTATGGGTCATAAGATGGGTCAATCAAACGCCAGTCAGTGTAGGCGCAGGCAATAGGAACCTGCACCCCGCCGAGGGTATCTACGATACGGCTGAAACCGTTGAAGTCCACCAGCGCTGTATGGTCAATGCGGATGCCGAGATTATAGGAGATGGTATCTTTTAATAACCCTGCTCCGCCGCCGGCATAGCCATTGATCTCGCCGTTTTCATAGGCCGTGTTGATGCGCTGCATTCCCACGCTTGGAATATAGATCCACAAGTCACGCGGAATGGAAATGAGTGAGACTTGTCCATCCTTCGGCCAAACCACTGCGATCATGATCGAATCCGTGCGGAAGGATGTGCCGGAGCGCACATCTGAACCGATGAGCAGAAAGTTGATGGTTTCATTATCTGTCAGCGGTGGCAATGCGGTGGGGTTGGCCGCGATCAAGTCCGCGGGCGGGGGGGCGGCTGAAGTTGGGAAGAGTTGATTGATATCTATGGTGGCCGTTGAATTTATATCCGGCGCTGGTGAGGGTGAAGGTGTTTCAGTTGAAAACAACAACGCCGAGATTTGAGTCGGCGTATAAAGCGAGGGTTGAAATGGGGTAGGCGTGGGCGATGCGTTTGGCGCAGACGTGACCAATATAAAAGGCAGAGGCGCTTGAGCAACCGGAGTCTGCGCTCCGCATGAGGATAAGAAGATAGCCAGAACTATAAAGAGGGAATGATGGCGGAATGATTTCATGGTTCTTAGCTGAATATTAAATTAGTACATGGAAGAAATGATGTTTCCCAGTAGCTGTTAGGGGACCGCTGGTGGGGGATCTGTCGGCGTAGCGGTAGGTGTGGGGGTGGGTGTGACGCTGGGAGGCGTTGTAGGTGTGGGTGTGAGTGTAGGTGGCACAGGAGTGTTGGTTGGCGCGGTTGTTGCTGTGAGTAGCTCTGTCGGATAGACGGTAATTGTCACACCGGGCAATGGGGTTGGGCTGGGTGTGCGCGTGGAAACATTCGGGACCCAAAGTCTTTCGCCTGGGTAGATGGTGTCGCTCCTGCGGCAATTCACGAGGCGCATTAAATCCAGTGTAGTGTAATGATTGTAGCCGATGCGATAGAGCGTGTCTCCGGGTTGGACAACATAGTTATTGATCCATCCAACCGCGCCGGGTACGCAGGCTGCCATGGTGCTGGTTGGGGCAGGCGGCACATATAGCATGGACCCCGGAATAAGGCTGTCACTCAACAAACAATTGGCGCTTCGTAATGCATCCATGCTGATGCGGTAGCGGTCCGCAATGCTGGCGAGAGAATCTCCAAATTGGATCGAGATCTGGTTTGTCCAGCCGAATGGAGGCTGGCAGGCAAGTGGCGGCAGGGGCGTATCGGTAAATATTGTAGTAAAAGCGGATGTCGCGAGATCAAGGCTTATGGTGGGCGGCAATGTGGCAGTGACGGTCAAAGGCTCTGGAGAAGAGATCTGGAAATCGGTCACGGTAGGGACCGAGTTGGGGACGAATTCCACCAGTGAAATGGACAATGCTCCGAGCATCAAACCGATCGAGATCAAGGCCGCCATGAGCGCGTTGGCCAGTTCGCGCACACTACGCATTATTTATTTCCCTTTTCTTTAGTTGCGCCTGCAATTGGCAATAACACACTGAATGACGAGCCGGTGCCTTGTTCGCTTTCCACCCATATCCGCCCATGCTGCGCTTCGGTTAATTTCTTTGCAATTGAGAGTCCCACGCCGGTATCGCCGATGCCTTGAATGAGAACGTTGTCTGCGCGATAGAGACGGGTGAAGACACGCGATAAATCTTCTGATGCGATCCCGCTGCCAGAGTCTGCCACCTGGATGAGGATGAACTCCTTGTCTTCCTCGGTTCGCATTTCGACTTTGAGCCTGATCGTGCCTTCGAAGGGAGTTGCCGCCCCTGCATTTTGCAGCAAGTGGATCAAAATCTGTTGAAGCGCTTCCTGGTCCGCGTGAATAGGCGCGAGGACTTTCGGTAATTCAAGGTGCATGGAAATATTCTTCTCGCGCACCTGCGTGCTGGTATACGACATGGCCTTGTCAATGATTGAATTCAGATCCACCATTTCAAGTTTGATCTCGTTCAATTCCGTTTCAAGGGCGGTGACCTGGATCATGTCATCCATTAAACTGCGGATGCGCTCTGTGGAGGCTTTGATGCGCTCCATGAATTTGCGTTGCAATGCGCCGATAATACCCACCGATTCACCCAACAGCAGGTCGGTATACCCGATGATGGCGGATAATGGCTGACGAAGTTCCTGCGCAATGGATACCATGACTTCATTTTGTTCCGCGTTCTTGCTCTGGTCTGCGCCCTGTAGAACTGCGTGCCCCTTTTCGAGTTCATGGCTTCTAATGTTGGCTTCCATAAGCTGGTTTTGCAGGCGTGCCACTTCCTGCAGGGATTTTTTCAATTCGTACTCAGCCGTGCTTGCGGCAGTTTGTTGATCCTTGCCGGTTCGCAATTCGGCGTTCTCTTGTTGTAACTGCTCGATGATCCGCTGTGATTCATCCTGTGCCGAACGCAGGGATTCCATTTCTGCAGTCCCGCCTGTTTTTGATTTCAATTCGGCGTGAGCTGTTTCCAATTGCTTTGTAAGTTCCTGGGCGCGCTGTTCCAGTTCAAGGATATGAGACTCGGCTTTATCGCTTTTCACTTCCAAACTGCTTGACTTCTGACTGCGCCGGATGATCGGCACCAGGGCGGTGGCGATGTTGGCAAGATAGGCCTGGTCTTCTGCTGTCCATGTGCGGTCGGAATAGGGGGAAAGCAAAAGTAGTCCGCCCAGTGATTCCCTATCGGGTGTCAGGATAGGCACGCTCAATAAGTGACCGGGGTTGGCGAGGCCGAGAATATCACCCAGTCCTTTGATGTCGGCTGAAGTGCTGCTGGAAGGCATTCGAAGGGGACGTCCGCGTTGCAGTGCATTTGCCAGCATGGGGATGGCTGTCTTTTTGAGTGACCCGCCTGCCAGAGTATCTTCGCGGATCAGGTCATATCCGCCAGCGATCACGATCTGGTTGTTGTTGTCGGTGAGATAGATCATGAAGCACAGGTCTGATAGCATGGTCTGCGCAATGGCGCGGGTGATGGCCTGACTAACTTTAGTGGGGTTGGATTCGGCCGCGAGCGCGAGCATGGCGTGAAAAGTTTTAGGGTCGGTGGTATATCGTTTGCGGTCCTGATTGTTGGTTTCCGGTTGTACATTGACGGGTGTTCGTATTTGATCATCGTGCGGAATATTAACAACATTGAAGCGCCGCGGCAAAGTAAGCAAGATCGGGTACGACGCCATATATGCAAGCCGCACGATGCCGGAATAATTTCCATCCACTGGAAAAAGCAATTGCCCCACATGACCTAGAAGCCCGATTGATAGAAGAACGATCCCGTTCCACATTCCGTCAGGTTTGCGAATGAACAAGGTGACAATGCCCAGCACAACGGTCAGTAGTGAAGCGATCTGCCAATACCAATCGTCAAGGGTCAGGTTGTAACTGATCGTCGCGATCTGCGGCTGCCATGTCAGTAGACTTAATCCCAGTGCGGTGATCACAAGCAGGCTGAGCAAAGTCGCTCCTGCATCTGCCGCACGGTTGGGTTCGGGGAATGCATAAAGCCATGTGATCCAGATAATTCCGAACAAAATAAATGCGCGGTCCATAGGCGGCAGGATCGCTTTTGGATCCACAATGTTTTGCCAGCCAAGTCCGCTTAATATAAACATGGCGATCTGCACGAGTAGCAAAATTCCGAGACCAATGAAAGCACGTCGTCCTTGTGGAAATTCAGTTGCCTGCCAATGTATAAGCGCCAAAAAAAGCGCACCGGCAGTCACAAAGGACACTACAACAAAGTAAATCAGGTTACCTGGGGGGACGGTCAGGGTTGTATAAATCAGGCTTGTAAATGCGCTCATAAGTCACGATTATAATGCTAGTTCCTTGACCATACATTGCGGCTAAATTATCATTTTTCCAATGAGCAGATCGGGCATGGATATGTTAAATCAGTTGCAACCAGACCTAGTTTTCTGCGTAAGATAGGTAGAAAGTCTATAAGGAGCCATGCGTGAACGAAGAAACAGCCTGGGTAATTCAGGCTCAACAAGGCAGTGACGAGGCGTTTACCAAACTCGTTGAAACCTATCAGACCCCAGTCTACAACCTGTGCTATCGCATGTTGGGTGAGCCTGAACTGGCAGAGGATGCCGCGCAGGAAACATTTTTGCGCGCCTACCAGCACCTTCACCGCTATGACCAGAAAAGGTCCTTCGCCACGTGGCTCCTGTCCATCGCGGCGCATTATTGTATTGACAGACTTCGCCGCCGCAAATTCTCCATGTTTTCGATGGATGCGGAGGATGATGAAGGCAACACCTATGAATTACCCGACCCCGATTCTCCCGACCCCGAAGCTGAAATGGTTCAGGGGCAGACTCGGGATCGAATCCAGTCCATGCTAAAAGACCTGGATGACACCGATCGCGCCGCGATCATTATGAGATATTGGTACGACTATTCCGAAGCAGAAATTGCCGAGTCATTAAGATTGACAGTCAGCGCTGTAAAGAGCCGATTGCATCGCGCCCGCAAGGAACTGGCCGGATTATGGCAGGAAGAAGAAACCCGTACCGAGAACGAAAGGAGGCCCTATGAATCACCAGCCTTTTGAAGAATGGCTATTGAACGATAAAAATCTAACATCCACCGAGAAACGTGAACTTGATCTTCACTTGCGGATGTGCACACACTGCACCGCTCTTTCCGCCACCGGGCTTGCTTTGCGCTCTGCAAATGTGACCGCCCCTGCGGCAGGGTTCTCAATGCGATTCCAGCAGCGGCTTGCCGCGCAAAAGATCGCTGAACGCCGCCGCAAACTTTGGGGCATGGTCGTGTTGGTATTGGGCGGGATTGGTCTGCTCGGATGGTTCGCCACTCCGATTATTTATACATTCCTCGCATCCCCGGCAGAATGGATCACTGTGGTCATTGGCTATTTTCTATTTATTGTTACATCCGTGCAAGCCATGACAGAGGTGGCGTCTGTGTTATTACGCATCGCGCCTGATTTCATCCCACCGTATATGTGGATGGTACTTGTATCCGCACTGGCCGGCTTTGGGCTTTTATGGATCATTTCAATTTGGCGGTTTAGCCATCGTGCCCCGCAAGGAGTTTCAGCATGAAAACAAAAATAATCAGTCTTATTCTTTTATTGGCGCTATTACTTCTGCCGACCAGTAATGCTTATGCACAAAGCCCCTCAGGAGACGTGTTTCTCATGGGGCAAAATTACACACTGAAAAGTGGTGAAACCCTCGATGGCAGCCTGGCCGTGATCGGAGGCAATATTACGATTGAAAAAGGCGCCATCGTGAACGGTGATACTGTCCTCGTCGGGGGGAACATCGCTATGGATGGAAAAGCGAATGGAGAAATAGTTATTGTGGGAGGGAGTCTGACGGTCACCAGCAAAGTGGATGGCGGTATTGTTGTTGTTGGTGGTCAAGTTGATTTGGCCAAGACCGCCGTAGTAACCGGCGACATCACGTCAGTGGGTGGTCAGGTTAACAAAGCGCCCGGTGCAGAAGTGGGCGGTAATATCGTCAACAATGCGCCGCCGATCAATATACCTGATGTTCCCAATATCCCTAACGTTCCGGTTGTACCTAACGTACCCAATTCTCCTTCAACGGACACATACACCAATCCATTCTGGCAGGCGACAGGCGTGATTGGCTTCGCCGTTCTGATGGCGCTCATTGCGATGGTGTTATCGCTCTTCCTACAGCCGCAAATGGAACGCGTTGCAGATGCGATTACCCATCAGCCTTTTATAGCGGGAAGTTTTGGCTTGCTGACATCCCTGGTTGCTCCGATAGCCATTGTCATTATGTCCATCACAATCATCCTTATCCCGGTGGCGTTGATTACGGCTTTTCTTCTCCCTATGACATGGCTGTTCGGAATGATCGCACTCGGACAGGAAGTTGGAGAAAGATTCACGAAAGCCATCAACCAGACATGGGCTCCTGTGCTTACGACAGGGTTTGGCACATTTCTTTTCCTGCTGCTCTTCGGATTTGTTAAAATGATCCCGTGTATTGGCTGGCTGGCTGCCTTCCTGATTTCGCTCATCGCGATTGGCAGTGTGGCCATGACCATGTTCGGCTCTCGCTCTGCTCCCGGTAAACCGATCACCCAACCTCAAATCGTGGAAGTTCCGCCGGCCTCTTAGAAATCCGAACAAACTCTGCGTGATATAATTTTGCCGCCTCGAGGATAACCTCGGGGCGGTTTTCATTCGGAGAAAAACATGTTCAAACACGAAATCCCAAATACCCCCATCCATAATACCCCGCCGCCCTTGATCGAGGTTTCAGGCACTCACCGCGAAATGGGACGCCAGATCGGCGAAGCCATGCGTCCCCAGGTCCAAAACAGCATCGCCAATGCCCACGTTCTTATTGATGCTGCCTACAACGATGTCGAATTAACCTGGGAAGGCGCACAGATCCAGTCACGCAAATACCTGCCCTTCGCCGAGGAGCGTTATCCGCAATACGTGGATGAAATGCGCGGAGTCGCTGAAGGTGCGAATGCCGCCTTTGACGATATTGTTGTGCTCAATGTTATGGAAGCGGTCACTACCGACGCCTTGCATCTCACGCGCTGTACCAGCATGGCGGTCAATGAAGAGCGCACGGCTGATGGGCATATCCTCGCCGCGCATAATGAGGATTGGATTCCCGAAGATGAAAACGATACTTTCGTCATCTCTGCCAGACCTGATACTGAACCCCCGTTCCTTGCCATGACCTATGGCGGGCTCCTGCCCAATGTGGGATTCAACGCCTATGGCATTTGCCAGCTCATTGACTCCGTCTATCCAGCCGACTCGCGTGTGGGCATTCCGCGCCTTGTCGTAGCCCGCGCCGTGCTCTCGTCCAAGCGCATCTCCGGCGCAATCGGGCGGACACTTGTCCAGCATCGCGCCGCCGGTTACAACCATTTGCTTGTTCACGAGAGCGGAGAGATATATTCCATCGAGGCCTCTGCCCGCAAATTTGAGATCCTTTACGCGCATGATGGTTACATGGTGCATACCAACCACTACATTGACCCGCAAATGCGGCAGATCGAGAAAGACCCCGAAGAATTGTTATCCTCCCGTGTACGCTATTTTAGGGCTTCGCGTTTGTTACGCCAGAACCAGCAACATACCATTAAGAGCCTGCAGAATATCCAGAAGGACCATGTCAATATCCCGAACTCGATCTGCAATCACAACATAGCAGGGCTTGACCCGCTTGACCGCGAGAAGACCATCAACGCCATGGTGATCGATCTGACCATGCGCGAGATGCACATCGCCTGGGGCAATCCCTGCGAGAATGCATATCACACCTATCATTTGGATGCATGAAATAATTCATGGGTAGGGGCGGAGTCACCCCGCCCCTACTTTTATGGTCAAAGCAACAAAAAGAGTCCGTTTCTGAACGGACTCTTTTTGTTTTATTGATTGTCTTTGCCTTAGAAATTACTTCTAAACGAATTGAGCACCTTCATATAATTTGCGCGTTCAAATGCCGCAGGCTCTTTCACAGATTTCTGACTCATACTGCCCTGCATTTGTTTGATGGATTCGTATTCGTGTGATTCCATCCACCAGCCGATCTCGTTCAACATCGTCGGGATGACTCCTTCTCCGTTGTGCAGGAGGTTGGATGCCATCATAGCCACATTCGCACCTGCCATCATGGCTTTGAGAACATCATTGGAAGTGTGAACGCCGCTGGTCAATGCAAAGTCAGCGTTGACATTGCCATGCAGGATGGAGATCCAGCGCAGGGGCAATCTCATGTCAGCGGAGGTGCTCAGGTCAAGGCTGTGGACAATTTCCAATTCTTCCAGATCAAAATCAGGTTGATAGAAACGGTTGAATAACACCAATCCATTTGCTCCGGCCTTAACAATTCTGCGGACAAAGTTTGGTAATGCTGTAACGAAGGGACTCAGCTTCACAGCCAGTGGAATGGTGATCGCGGACTTCACTTCTGCCACCAATTCGACCTGTGCATTCTCGAGTTCTTGTGCGGTCAGGTCGGGGTCGGTGGGGATGAAATACAGATTCAATTCCAGCGCATCTGCGCCGGCATCTTGAATTTGCTTTGCATATTTTGTCCAGCCGCCTTTGGAGACGCCGTTCAAACTTCCGATGACTGGAATGCTTAAAGACTTCTTGAGCGCGGTCACCTGGGTTAAATATTTTTCAGCACCCATGGAGTATGTGCCGCCATCTGGCAGGTAGGACATGGCCTCAGCATAGGAATCAGTATCACGGGTCAGAAAGTGATCGAGTTCAAGGCTCTCGTGGATGATTTGTTCTTCGAAGAGGGAATACATCACGATGGCCGCGACTCCGGCATCTTCCAGTTTGCGGGCCGTGTCCATCTTTTTTGAGAGGGGAGAGGCCGAAGCAACGAGCGGATTCTTTAAGTTCAGACCAAGATAGGTCGTAGAGAGATCGGTCATTGATTTTTCTCCTCGGTGTTCTTATCGTAATGCATCGAGGCCATTTGCTGATACAAGGTCCAGCGGGATTTTGCGTCGTGCTGGGCTTCCTTCATCAGATCTTCGGCGCGGTCTTCATTCATTTGAATGAGCATCTTGTAACGAGTCTCGTTGTATGCGTATTGTGACATCGGAATGCTCGGCTCTTTGGATTCAATGATGAGCGGGTTCTGACCCTGTTCCGCCAAACGCGGATCGTAGCGATACATTGGCCAGTGACCGGACTGCACCGCCAGTTTGGATTGTTCGAGACTCTTGGCAAGATCGTAGCCATGCGCAATGCAGGGACTGTATGCGATGACGAGGGATGGTCCGTCGTAAGACTCAGCCTCGATCAGTGCGCGCAAAGTTTGTTGATCGTTCGCGCCCATGGCAACCCGGGCTACATATACATATCCATAGGACATGGCGATCAGACCGAGGTCTTTCTTTGGCAGACTCTTACCGCTCATGGCAAATTTGGCAACTGCCGCGCGCGGCGTGGACTTGCTGGATTGCCCGCCGGTGTTTGAATACACTTCGGTGTCGAGCACAAGGATGTTCACGTTGCGACCGGAAGCCATGACATGATCCAAGCCGCCGTAACCAATATCGTAAGCCCAACCATCGCCGCCGATGATCCAGACCGCTTTCTTGACGAGGTTATCCGCAAGGCTGACCAGATCCTTTGCGCGGCTGTCACTGGATTTCGAGAGTTTGTTCTTCAACTCAACAACGCGTTCGCGCTGTGCATTGATACCGGCCTCGTCATCCTGCTTCGCGTTGACGAGAGCATTGACCAATTCCAAACTTAATTCTTTTTCAAAGACCTTCACCAATTCAAGCGCATATTCTTTTTGCTTGTCAATTGTCAGGCGCATGCCCAAACCGAATTCGGCATTATCTTCAAAGAGCGAATTCGCCCAGGCCGGTCCGCGTCCTGTGGATGTATCCACAGCCCACGGAGTAGTGGGGAGGTTGCCGCCATAAATGGATGAACAACCGGTTGCGTTCGCGATCACGGAGCGGTCACCAAAAAGTTGAGAGACTAACTTCACATAAGGTGTCTCGCCGCATCCCGCGCAAGCTCCACTGAATTCAAACAACGGACGCAGTAATTGCGAATTTTTGATCGTGGACGGGTTGAATAATTTTTTGTCCATATCTGGAATCTTCATAAAGAAATCCCAGTTCTTCGCTTCGGCTTCACGCAAAGCAGGCTGAGGCATCATGTTGATGGCCTTGCGTCCCACCGCAGTCTTATCTTTCACGGGGCAAACTTCTACGCATACGGTACAGCCGGTGCAATCCTCGGGCGCGACTTGCACGGTATAGGCATATCCCGCTGAAAATTCCTTGAACTTCGAAGGCGTGTGTTTGAAAGCCTCGGGAGCGCCAGCCAGTAATTTTTCATCATAAACTTTATGGCGGATGACCGCGTGCGGACAAACCATGATGCACTTACCGCATTGAATACACAGGTCTGCATCCCACACAGGAATTTCGAGTGCGAGGTTGCGCTTTTCCCATTGCGTTGTTCCGGTTGGGAACGTGCCGTCTATTGGGAAGGCTGAGACTGGGATATTGTCGCCGTCTGAGTCAATGATCTGCCCGAGAACATTCTTCACGAAATCAGGCGCACCTACCGGGACCGGGAGCCTGCGTGTGGTCTTGGAGTTGACCAGCGCCGGGACTTTGACCTCATAAAGATTCGCGATGGTCGCATCCACAGCTTCAAAGTTCTGCTTCACAACGGCTTCACCGCGTTTGCCATAACTCTTTTCAATGGCGTGTTTGATCTCGGCAATGGCCGCATCGCGCGGCAGGATTCCACTGATGGCAAAGAAGGCCGTCTGCATGATGGTGTTCATGCGCCCGCCCATGCCTGTCTTCTCGGCCACATCGTAGCCGTTGATGACATAGAATTTAAGTTTCTTTGTGATGATGTCTTTCTGAACTTCCTGCGGCAGGTTATCCCAAATTTCTTCGGGACCATACAAGCTGTTCAGCAGGAAGATCGCACCTTCCTTGGCATACTTGAGCATGTCCACACGTTCGAGGAAGGCATACTGATGACAGGCTACGAAGTTGGCCTGTTTTGCTTCAATGAGATACGGCGCACGGATCGGTTGTGGACCAAAGCGCAAGTGAGAGACGGTCACTGTGCCGGATTTCTTCGAGTCGTAATAGAAGTAACCTTGCGCGAAATTGGTCGTCTCTTCGCCGATGATCTTGATCGAGTTCTTGTTCGCGCCCACGGTTCCATCGGAGCCGAGACCGAAGAACACGCAGCTGACCATGCCTTCAGATTCGAGCGAGAAGCTTGAGTCAACTTCGAGGCTGGTGTGCGAGACATCGTCATTGATGCCAACGGTGAAATGGACTTTCGGCTCAGGCTTGGACATTTCATCCAGCACGGCTTTGGACATGGCAGGAGTGAACTCTTTAGATGAAAGGCCGTAGCGTCCGCCGATCACATTGACATTCGACCTGCGACCTTCAACCAGTGCATTAACGATATCCAAATACATCGGCTCGCCGTTTGCACCGGGTTCTTTTGTTCTATCGAGCACTGCAATAGACTTCACGCTCTTGGGTAATGCCTTGATGAAATGTTCGATGGAGAACGGGCGGTATAAACGCACCCTCATGCAGCCAACCTTTTCACCCTTCTTGGCAAGATAAGCAACGGTTTCATCCACAACTTCGCCGCCTGAACCCATAACGATGATGACACGTTCGGCTTCGGGATGTCCGCTGTAATCGAAGAGGTTGTAATGACGCCCGGTGACATTGGCGAATTTGTCCATCATCTCCTGCACGATGGCGGGAGTGGCGGTGTAATAATTATTGGCGGCTTCGCGCATTTGGAAGTAGACATCAGGGTTCTGAGCCGTGCCGCGCAGGACGGGATGCTCAGGGGTGAGTCCTCTTGCTCGATGGGCACGCACCAGATCATCGTCCAGCATGAGGCGCAGCTCTTCATCAGTCAATTGGAAGATCTTGGTTACTTCGTGGGAGGTCCTAAATCCGTCAAAGAAATGAATGAAGGGGACACGAGATTTGAGAGTGGCGGCCTGTGATATGGCGGCGAAGTCCTGGGCTTCCTGAACGGAACCGGAGGAGAGCAGCGCCCAGCCGGTTTGGCGGACGGCCATCACATCCTGATGATCGCCGTAAATGGATAGAGCATGTGCGGCAATGGCGCGCGCGGCGACATGGAAGACGGTGCTGGTGAGTTCACCCGAAATCTTGTACATGTTCGGGATCATTAACAATAAGCCCTGCGATGCGGTAAAGGTGGTGGTCAGTGCTCCAGTTTGCAACGCACCATGCACTGCTCCCGCCGCCCCGCCTTCAGATTGCATTTCGATCACAAGCGGAGTGGTTCCCCAAAGATTCTTTTTCCCTTTGGCAGACCATTCGTCAGAAAATTCGCCCATTCCAGAGGAAGGGGTGATCGGGTAGATGGCGATAACTTCGTTGGATCGGTGGGCAACACTCGCGGTTGCTTCATTACCATCGGTCATAATGATAGGTTGTTTCATTCTTAATGCTCCTTTGAAAGCAGGTTTTCACCTGAAAATTTCTTCAAATTACAAGTTTATCCCTCACTGGGGGCGTTAGTTAGTTATGAATGACCCCAATATACCTGAGAGTTGTCACATTCTGGACAAAAATTGTAGAAATAACAAAGACAAATGCTTAACCACGAAGTACACGAAGAGCACGAAGGTTGAAAAGGTTTTCCTTAGTGTTCCTCACCTGCACTGCACCAAACGCAGCGCGGTGCAAGTGTCGTGACCTTTGTGATAAATGGTTTTATTATTTCAAATGTGACTTGACCAATAACAAAGCCGCCAGCGACTTGGCATCGGGCATCTCGCCTCTTTCGGCCATTTGAATTGCTTCTGCAAAAGGAATTTTTTCCACACTGAGAAATTCATCCGCATCTGCTTCAAGCGGATCGTATCTCAGATCCTGTGCCAGATAGACGTGCATGAATTCAGTTGAATAACCGGGTGCGAGATAAAAGTCACCGATCTTTTCGATCTTGTCTGCGGCGAAGCCTGTCTCTTCGCGGATCTCGCGCGCTGCACAGACGGCCGGGTCTTCACCTTCTTCCAATGTGCCGGCCGGCAGTTCGAGCAAGTCCATGCCGGCGGCGTGACGATACTGCCGCACAAAAATTAAATTGCCGTCACTATCCATTGGGACAATGATGACCGACCCGCCGTGTTCGATAATGTCAAATTTGGTTTCACGTCCATCCGGTGTCTTGAGTGTGTCTCGCCGAATTAGAAAAGCGCGTCCTTTCAGGATTGTCTCTGAACGAAGTAATTCAAATGGCATGGTGGTTTCCTTAATAACAAAAAAGCCCAAGCATTTGCTTGGGCTTTTGGTTTTCGTTCTACGGTATCTTGATCTGCTGCCCGGAAGTGGTCGTTGCTGAGAGTGAAATTCCGTTCAGGGAGGCGATGGCTGCCGGGTCAACATCGCCGTACTTGCAGGCGATTTCATAAAGGGTCTGACCTGAAAGAGCTGAATATGTAGCTGGGTGAGATAGAAGCGCGCGAGTTCCGGGGAAGGAACCGCTTTGCGGGATGGTTAATCTCAAGCCTGCATAATACACATCGGGGCTGGTCAATCCGCTGGCGGTCAGCAGGGCAGTCGGGTCCACGTTAAAGCGGCGGGCAATGCAATAAGGGAATTCACCTTCCTGCAAAGTATATGTCGCGGGGCGCACACCGGCAGGGACCGGGGTGGTGGTGGGTCCGCTGGGTGTGTTGATAGCGGTGGTCGAGGTCAGGACTGTATTTGTCGGGGTGCCGGGTGTACCGGGTGCGGAGGTTATGGCGGCCAGTGGAGTGGTGGGTGCGCTGGTTGAGATCGCTTCTATGGTGACAGGGGTTCCGCCATTGGCTACCATGGTTTGCGCTGCGGCAGTCTGCTTGGCGAATTCCTCGATCATGGCCATGGGGTTTTCAACAGAAGGGAAGGGTGAAACAAA
The DNA here is from genome assembly GCA_016219545.1 of Chloroflexota bacterium. Lineage (GTDB taxonomy): Bacteria > Chloroflexota > Anaerolineae > Anaerolineales > Villigracilaceae > Villigracilis. The sequence continues at coordinate 80,421 of JACRMH010000066.1, forward strand.
CAACCCCGTTGCGATCAATGTCGGCGTGGCCTTTGGTGCGCCTGATAATGACTGTGTACAGCCAGAGATCAGCAATGTTGTTATTACAAAAATTGAAATGACTAACGAGATGCGTTGTTTGTTGCTCATATTTTCTCCTCTTTCACTATCGCTTGTCCCATAAACAAGTAAACTTTTGTTGAAAATTGCGAATAAAAAATTCAACTTTTGCTTACCCTATTATGCGATACGATGTAATTAAAATGGATGGTAGCACATCAACTTTAAAGCGTCAAGGCGACAGTATTCTCAATGATTTGGTCAATTGATTGCATGATTCATGGTCATTAATCCCCAAAGAGACTTTCCAGCGCAATCGAGACTTCATCACGCCAGCAAGTGTAGTTATGTCCGCCGCTGAACTCGTGATACGTGACATCATATCCATTCTCATGCAGGATGGGCTGCATTCGGCGGTTGTCTTCCAACAGCCAGTCAAAGTGACCGATATCCATCCAGATCCTGATGCTGTGCGCCTGCTGATGTTTGATCAGATCCACGGCGGCGAAATCCCGTCCTTCCGCTTCAAACACGCCCGATTGGCTGATGATTTTCCCAAAGATCTCCGGCATTCGCAGTCCCGTGTACATGGACATCAAACCGCCAAAAGATGCGCCAAGCACGCCGTACGCGCCGCGCTGTTTGGTTACATCCAGCAGGTTCAACTTCTTGCGCGCCAGCGGCAGGATGACATTATCGAGCCACATGATGGTGGCGTCCGAGCAGGCGTATTCCACGCCGCGATGATCGTCGCCATTTTGCAGGAAGGCCATCGCAATCGGTTGGATGCGCTTTTCGTGGATAAGGTTATCCACGATCACATTTAACATCGCGCGCTTGAGATAATCTGTGCCGTCGTAAACTACGAGCAAAGGCACAGCTTGATTTACAGGCGGATTATAAAGATAAACATCACGTTTCCCTTCATCGGCCAACATCCATGTATCCACGCTGTGATAAGTCACCTTTCCGCGCGGGACATTTTTTCCGCGTTTTGCAAGCGGGGTGGGGGACAACTTCGGCATGTAAAAGAAGTGGTTGTAATGCTCGATGCCGTTAAAAACAGTGTTGTTGTTCAATGGGTCTACAACGCGCGTTTTTGTACGTGGTTCATAAAATGAATATTCAAGGTAAGCTGTGCTTGGTAATTCGATGGAATATTCCCAAAGGTCTTTGCCGGCACGCTTCATCTTCTGTGGGGCATGTTCCCACATGTGGATGTCATCAATGAATTGTGGCGCGGACTTGCCGTGCCAATAAAAGGTCGCTTTATTACCTTCGATGATGGGGTTTTGTCCTGACATGGTTTATAGCTCCGTTCTTTCGACACCCTTGAATTGCGTAATAAAATCCGCCCCGTAGACTCTGCTTGGGGTTTGGAAACCAATTTTCAGGTCGGAATTTAAGATGCGCTTGATTACTTCCACAGAAGTTAGCGAGGTTAGGTAATATGCTTCCGGCGTTTTCAATTTCGCGCGGACAGTCTGTTTGACATCACTTGCTTCGGCGATCAGCAAACTAAATCCGCTTTCATTTTGCTGGCGGGTTGGTCCCGGTGCAAGGGATTTTCCGATCAGCCATTTGATGAAATTTCTGGCGATACGCGTGTAAAGGATGAATCCAAAATAGCGCGTCATACGCATCATGTTGACCATGGCTTTGGGGAAGCCCATGTAAACGGTCACGTTTGGGATGCCGGTGCTGTGATAGGCCGTGCTGACGTCGCCCCAGCCCATCGAGATGAGACGCGTCTTTCCGCGACCGAAATCAATTTCTTTGCTGTCCCACACATTCGGCACGCTGACAATTTTTCCGTCACGGCGGATGCGCCCTTCGCGCTGCATGTTCTCGATGCCAGAACGGGCCGTGCCGCGTGAGATCCCGCCGCCGACTTGTTTGATAAAAAGTTCAAGGTGGGTTGCGCCTGGAAGTTTTTTCGCAACATGCGCGATCAAACAATCCGATGGTACAACATCAAAGCCCGCGCCGGGCAGGAGCATAATGCCCGCGCGTTTCGCATCTTCATCCATCAGCGCCAGCGCTTCAAAGCCTTCGATCTCGCCGCTGATGTCCACATAATGCCGCTTCGTTCTAATGCACGCCTCCGCCATCTGACGAAAGGTCAGCACGAACGGACCCGCGCAATGCAGCACCGCATCCACTTCGATCAAGGCCGCATCGAGCGCAGTGCTGTCTTCTATTGAAAAGGCGCGATACTCCAAGCCGAATTTTTCAGCTTGCGCGCGCAATAATTTTTCATCGCGCCCGGCGAGCAAAGGCTTGAAACCTTCCTTCACCGCCTGCTCCACGATCAACTGCCCCGTATACCCATAAGAACCATACACCATAAAATTTTTCATGACCGCTCCGTCCATGTTGGATTTGCATATTTTTCTTTGACGAGTTCTTCAGCTCTTTCAGATTCGGATCGGGACAATTCTCCGCGCTGAAAGTGGATTCCCAACTGCGCTTCAAATCCTTGGACGAAGGCCTGGGCTGCTTTTTCCCATGAAGTTTCCACGCCGAGAATTGACTCGACAGTCGTTGCCCGCGCCAGTAATCTTTCCGCCGCATTCTTGCGTGACGCTTCATCTTTAAAGATCAGCGCATCGCAAATCCGAGTCAGGTCACCGGTCAATGGAAGCGAGCCGTGCTGCAACACGCCTTCCTTCTTGCGCGCTTGCGCCGAGCCAATCAATTTCTTCTCGATGACCGTGATCTCATACGTGGACGGCACTTCAAAACAGACGGGGTTCACGTAGGTCACGCTTCCAGCGTGACTGGATTGATTTTGAGCTGTCACGTCAGAGACGTGACCTACAGCTTCCTTAATCTCAACCGGCAATCCCAACTCGCGCATCGCAAACATCAATGCCTGCGCGAGACGGTTGTAGGATTCCAGCACGCCTCCAGCTAAAATAGATTCTTCCGCGCTGCCTGTAACAGAATAAGTCAATTCATCGGTATGCAGGATCGCCCGTCCCCCCGTCAGCCTGCGGACAACTTCCCAGCTGTGAGCTTTGACCCTTTCCATATCCACATCTGCAAATGATTGGGCGTGTCCCAGCGAAAGGCAGGGCGGGTCCCAGGTATACAAGCGCAAAGTGGGCAAAGCCTCGCCGCGATAAATATGCTCAAGAATAGATTCGTCCACAGCCATATTCCACGCGCCGCTGGATGGGGGAGTAGTAAGCAGTCGCCAAGTGTTCATGGATGTATTTTATCCTATGGAAAGGGCGACGATTATATGAAAGAAGAAAGAAGTAATACTTCCAATATAAACATGTCGCTGCGAGGTGCTATTGGTTTTGCCGACACTTGCGCCGTACGCCAGTGCGGTGAGCAGCCTCCCATTAACAGGAGATTGCTTCGTCGGGAAGAACAAGAGCCCTCCTCGCAACGACATATTGATAATTTCTGGAAAGAAGAAAGAAGCGTTGTCAAAGGATTGGATTGGTTGTATAGTTGGCGTAAGTGCGGGAAATAATCATTCCATGTAATACATAGTTCGGCGGCTTCGCTCAACATCATAATTAGTGAGGAAATGTGAAAACAATTGTAAATGAACGAACAATGGATTTTTTCGATTTTATTAGTGAAGGCTTCAAGATTTTCTTCACTAGGGTTGGTGATTTTTCACTACTTGCTTTAGGTTTAATTATCCCAACAAGTCTTCTGCTTGTCATTACTGCAAATGGTTTTACATCCCAAAACACTAAAACAAATGTTATCAAGATTATCCTGCTTTGCTTAATATTGGCTCTTGAAGTAGTGGTAGGTTTAATTGCTTCGATGAGCAGTAAACTAATTGTCGAGAGCATTGTGAAAAACAAGCCTATTTCCTTAGCAAAGGCAATCAACTTAGCATTGTCAAAATGGGGTAGGGCTTTTGTTACTCAATTGTTTACATCTTTAATTATTCTCGGCTTAACATTATTGCTATTTATTCCTGGCGTAATTTATTCAATTTATTACCTTTTCATGCTCGACGCAGTTGCTTTACGAGATAAAGATGGAAGGGAAGCATTAAAATACAGCAAGACTCTTATAGAAGGACAATGGTGGCGTATTTTTTGGATTTCAATGGGCATTGGCATTATTTTCAGCATTTTTAATGGCCTGATTACTTTTCTGCTAAGCAAGGTTTCAGCAAATCCATATTTTGCAATTGTCCCTAACGCAATCACTTTGTATATTGCCAGTATTTTTGGCGTTGTAAGCACAGTGTTATTTCTCAATATTGATTTTGTTTATCATCGTAGATTAGCAAAAAGGAAAGAAATTGCAATTGCGAGAAATGCAAAAAAGGCCCCAACTATTGAGGAGTATTTGAAAGATAAACAGAAGACGAAAACTTCTACGGTTAAACGCTCAACGGTTAAAAAAGTTGCTCGCAAAGTGGAGAAGACAAAACCCGTTGCAAAACGAAATACTCGTAAGAAGGAATAACCTTTTCAATGTTTGCGTTTCTTTTTTCCACAAGTGAATCTTACGGCAAAGAGCCACCGAATATAGCGTGTGCACAGATGAAAGAGGATTCTGTGGCACGCTTCACGTCAAGCTTTTTCTGGCTTCGAGTTTCTCCCGCTCTCAAGCAGAGTCCACACCCTCCTGCAAATATAGGTTCAATATGAAAGAATTTTGGTATGCCCTTTCCCAACAAATGAAGCCAAGGTTTCATGAAGTATCAATGTATTTGATCGCGCTTTCCTTTTGTTGGTTATTTCTTTTTCACCCCGAACTCCGCCATGGGTATTTCATGATCTTTAGTGGTTTTGAATCCATGTCCCCATTGTTCATAGCCCCAGGATTGGTTGTCACAGGAGGATTATTTTTATCCTTAGCCCATGTTTTTATACAACGGAAAAAGTTGGCACTCGAAAAAGCCATCATGGGATGGTCTGTTTTGGGTTTAAGCAGTGTAGCAAGTTTTCTTGTCGGGGCTGAAATGATCACATCACGATCATCAGTTATGATGGTATTAGTTATCTGGAATATCCTGATGAGTGTAATGTTGATGTTTCAAATGGGATACAAAAATATGATATTAGCGACGAGAATGCAACATTCGTGGAAGTGTTCGTGACCACAGTGGTCCTGGTCCTTATTTTGCTGCTCGCAGACCTGTACCTTCGCCTTTCATGGCCGGTGACACTTTCAATATGTATTTTTTACGCCACTTTCATCGTCTTCATAACCACCTGGGTCGTTAATTTTTTTGACCTGCAACTTCCCGACTTCCTGAAAAGTAAGGAATAAATTCTCGTTGTTACCAAGGCCCCTGAGTTCTTTGCGAAGCCATTGTAGGCAAGAACTCGGAAATCAGTATTCATAGCATTATAATTAGCGAAATTCATAAATTGAACAATATGAGGAGGACATTCATGGAAAGGCCCATTCTGAAGCCATTAAGTATTCCTGAAATGTTGGATAAAGTTTTACAGATCTATCGAAGGAATGTGCTTTTGTTGCTCATGATCGGCGCAGTAGTATTCCTTCCTTCTGCAGCCGTACGCTCTATAGTTCTAATATCCCAAGGTAGTACGCGCCTTATGGAACAAGCCCTTAATTTTTTCCTGTCTCCATTAATAGGGGTCGCAATGGTGACAGCCATATCTGGTTTTTATCTGGGCGGGGATTTGACAGTTAGAGAATCTTTCTCAAAGGGCATTAAACGGTATTGGGCATGGATAGGGACATCATTTTCCGATCGGATTGGCGATATCCCCGATCATTTTTTTGTTTATCCCTATTTCACTGGCTGGCCGTGGTGCGGTCATTGTTTTTCTTCTCTTATTATTCCCAATAATTTCGTTATTAACCACCCGATGGTCATTGGCCACGACAGTGGCTGTTTTGGAAGATACAGGCGCTGCAACCAGCATGAGAAGGAGTTGGACATTAACAGAACAGCATTTCTGGCGGGTATTCGGCACCTCTTTTGCGGCTGGACTGTTATCAATGTTGCTTTCAACTCTTCCCGCTCTTTTTATAACTTATCTCTTTGAACAAGTCATTCACGCCCCTATAAGACTGAGTACGATCATAACCATGGTGCTGGGGCAATTAACCATCATACTCACTACTCCACTCACGGTTGGCGTCTATGTGTTGATCTATTACGATCTGCGAATCCGCAAAGAAGGCTTCGACCTGTTATTTTTGTCTGAAGAATCAAGTGAGCCTCATGAAATTGTCTGATGTTGGAAAAAATGCTCCGAGTTACACTAAACTCGGAGCATTTTTTTTATTCGGTGATTTTGGAAAATTCTTGTAACGCCACTACCAACTTCTTCTCATCCATTTCTTCCAACGGCGGGCGGACTGTCCACTTGGGGAAGCCATGTAACTTATGAAGCAAGGACTTCAAGATAGGCGGGAAGGGCATGTATTTTTCGAGGAGGTGTCTTTGTTTGGTAACGCGCGCCTGTGCTTCGCTTGGGTCTTTGCCTGCCTGGTACAAGTCCCATATTTCGCGCAGGTCTTGGGCGATCAAATTTGCGGGGGCGGTGATGGCTCCTTGTGCATGGTTTTTTAGTGCATGATGAAAATAGGAATCAGTCCCGTTCAAGACGAGCAAGTCTTTTCCGAAGCGTTCGCCTAATGCAGTTGCAAATGATTCATCGTGCGATGAGTCTTTGATGCCTGCAAACTGAGTGGGGAAGGCATCTTTCAATCGTGCTAATAGATCAAATGAAAAGCCGACCCCCGATGTGCCGGGGATGTGATAGCCAAGCAAATATCCTTTGGATGGCACAGCTTTTTTTATTAATTCGCTGAACCAGTTGAATAGCCCTTCGTCCGTTGCTTTGCGGAAATAATAGGGCGGTAATACCACCACGCCATCATAGCCGAGGTCAAAGGATAGTTTGGTCAGGTCAATGCTTTCGCTGAGACTCGGCGTGCCTGTCCCTGCCAGTAGTTTGAATCCCGGCAATTGCTGGCGATAGACTCGCACCGAGCGCATGAGAACTTCGCGTTCTTTCGGCGAGAAGGACGGTCCCTCACCGGTGGTGCCGAAGAACAGCGCGCCGTGGCATCCTCTTGAGGCGAGAAAATGTAAAAGCGCGGGAACAGCTTCCAGGTCAAATGTTGAATCGTCTCTTAGGGGAGTCACTGCCGCAGCGTAGACTCCTGCAAGCGGGTGGTTGTCAGTCATGAGCTTCACTCTTTTTCAATAAATTTTCGCGCGGCATCTTCGGGAGGTTGAAGCGCCTGCCCTTCTTCTTGCACGAGATAATGCTGATGGTCGAGCGTCCATAAATACAAGTCGCCTTCGGTCTTGCCACGAAAATCTTTTAGGACCTTGCTTTCACGGATGATCTTGACGATGGGCATGTAGACAGTGTCATACCAATGCGCAACGGCTTCTTCTTCGGAAATATCGCGCTTGAGGTCGAGCCCCATGAAGTAACGATGCACGGCGATGTGCTCCAACATGCGTTCAAAACCATCCGGGATGGTGATCTTAATTTTTGCGTCCGGGCGGAGGTGATCGAGGGCACTGCGTTCGAGGAAGTGAACTTTCGCGCCGAGAATTTTCAGGTCTTCTGGTTTGATATCCGGCGTGATGTTGACGCGTGTTGCACATTCGCGGACTTCGGCTTCGATGAACATCTGCCCCTGTTCACGCGCCACTGAAACACGGTGATGACCGTCCACGACAAAATAGACATCGCCTACTTTATAGAGCACCACTGGTGGAAGATTAATCTCCTGATAAAAGGCACGGTCAACTTTTTGCCAGCGGTTCGCGAGTTGATCATCCTTCGGAAGGAAGGCGCGGTCGAATTCATGATAGCGGTTCAGACTCCCCGCGATCTGGTCCACGCGAATGGTTTTCACTCCCCGATAAATGGGACCGCCGATATGCAGATTTTCCTTGACCTCATCATAGGAAAGCAAAGTGGTTGGTTGACCTGAGAGGACAGATACAACTTGATTGAAAAAAGATTTTAAGCGCGCCTTGCTGAAATCTGCGCGCACTCGGGAATTAAGTACTTCTGACATTTTTAGTGGCTCACAGTTATTGTTTTATAAGGATATACGTTAATGACCTTGGTGATGCCGACGGTGGTCTCTGAATTTTCAAGGTTGGTCTTCACGAAGTGGGTGTGTCCGTGAAAATGATAACGCGGTTTTGCAATGCGGATCAGCCAGTTCAATGCTTTCAAGCCATGATGTGCAGGGTCTGTGTCATCGTGGATGCCAAACGGAGGCGAATGACTGATGAGGATGTCCAGTGCGCGTCCGTATTGAAGACGGTTGAGCAATAGACCTGGAATTAACCTAAAGGCTCGTAGATATGCTTCTGCCTGCGTGTACTGGTTGATGCCATCGGGGCGGTAGCGGATGCATCCGCCCAGTCCGCCGATCAAAAATTTATGGTGGCGGGCAGTTTTCAGGTCCAGGTTGGAACCGCCTTCGGCGCGGGACTCTTTATAACGCAGGTCAAATTGGGGGTCATGATTACCCGGAACGTAGAACATCGGCATGTTCAGCATCGTCACCAGATATTCAAGGTAGGGGTAGGGCAGGTCTCCGCATCCGAGAATTAATTCCACATCCTGGAATTGTCCGTTGGAGGAAAGCATGTAGACGCGTTCCTGTACCTGGTCGCTGACCGCAAGGATTTTCATGGCGCTTTCATTTTGCCGTAGAAAGCCTTTCCACGCAAGCCTGCATTTCAATTGTTTTGCAAAAGATCAGGTGTGGCATTTTCACGCATTCCTATCGCTTGTCTCACGCATGTTATCCATGCGTAAGCAAACTTTTTGTTGAAAATTGCGAGTAAAAAATGCAACTTTTGTTTACCAAATTATGCGATACTATGTAAATGCTTTCAGATTCTCTGAGAATTGCCGTGAAGCATCGCCATATGTAGGTCGGACACTTGCGCCGCGACGCCAGTGCGGTGTTGCCAATCCGACCTACGGCGAACCGCCAGATTTACTTAGCCATCCATAATTTCGATTATAGTTAATCCATGTCCCTGCGGAAAAGGCTGATCGTTTTTGTTCTGCTCTTTGGTTCGGCGGTGTTAACGAATATCTTTGCGTTGATATATTTGGCGCGTTCGATCTCCAGCTCACTCAATGCCATTGAGGATATCCGTCAGCGGCAATTGGTGGCTGTGCAGATGAACGCACATTTGCGTGACTCTGAAGCTGCGCTGTACCGCTATCAGATCAACGGCGAGGTTGGCTTTAAATCCCAGTTCATCGAGCAAATGCAGAATTTCTCGCATGACCTTGGGCAATACCGCCTGCTGGCAGGCGAAGAAAATGAACTCCAGTGGGCTTCCACCCTGGAGGCGGCATATCAACAGGCATTGTCAACGGGGAATGCCTTGATCAAACTACGCGATGACCAGACCGGCCGTCTTGGCGATTTTTTGAACGCGCAATCCCGGCTATCCATTTTTCTATCGAACGAGGTCATGCCAAACCGGTTGGACGACCCTGAATATCAGTCCATTGTTTCAAATATGCAGGATTCATCGCGTGCCATGCTATCGGCTGTGACGGGATATTTGGCGTCTCCCGAGGAAACCAAGCGCGTGCAATTCACAGATGCTGTTGTTGCATTCCAACAGGCGATGAATGCCTTCGGCGAAATCACGCAGACAGAAGATGAAAAACGTTCGGCGGATGAGATCCTCGTCACCTTCAATCACTTGAAAGCGCTTGGCTCCCAGTTGATCAGCGGGCGCGACCTGCAGCAATCTCTCTACGCCAACTTTATCTCCATTATTTTCAACGCGGGCCAGCAGACCATTGTTGGAAAGATCGAACCGCATGAGACCGAAAAATTCACGCGTGAGCAACAGGCGCTTTTGAATGCGGTCGGTGTTGCCAGTGTCGCAAGCATTGCCGCTGCCGTGGTCATTTCAGTCTTTGCCGTTTTGTTCATGTTTCAACTTTCCCGTCAGATCAATACCCGCGCGGCTGCCCTGTTGGACGGCGCTGGGCGCGTGACCCATGGGAACCTCGAAGAACCGGTCACGATCACCGGCGATGACGAATTCGGGAGACTGGCGGAATCTTTCAACAAAATGATGCTCGAACTTGCCAACCGCGAAGACCGCCTGCGCGCGATGGTCGGCAGGATGGCACAGATCCAGGATGAAGAGCGCCGCCTCATTGGTCTGGACCTGCATGATGGTCTGACTCAATTGATCATTTCTGCCAACATGCATTTGAACACGCTCAACTCACAGATCGGTTCCCGGTTGAACGCACAGACGCTTCAATCACTGGACGTCAGCAGGACTCTGATCAAACAGTCCATTGACGAGGCCCGCAGAGTGATCTCGGAACTGCGCCCGACGATGGTGGAAGACCTGGGGTTGGAATTGGGGCTTCGTCAATATGTGACCGAAGTTTGCGAAGAACAAAATTGGAAGTCCGAAATTATTACCGATACACACGGACTGCAAATTGAACATTCGGTGGAAGCCTCCATCTTCCGCATTGCACAGGAGGCGTTGACCAATGTCCGCAAGCACGCGCAGACTCAACGAGTGCGAGTCGAACTGTCAGCGGAGGATCAAAGCCTGGTGCTGCGCGTGCAGGACTGGGGTCAGGGGTTTGACGCGTTGTTAATTCAAAAAGATGAAGCCGAACATTTGGGATTAGTCAGTTTGCAGGAGAGGGCGCAAATGATAAATGGAGTCTGCAAGATCAAAAGCCGGCAGGGAGAAGGGACAAGCGTTGAAGTGTTGATCCCGCTGGCATCGCTTGCACAAAGGAGCGAAGATGGAAAATGAGATCACTTTGGTAATTGCCGACGATCATCCCATGGTGCGCGCGGGGTTGAAAAGCATGTTGAGCGATTCGCGCATCCGCATTGTGGGGGAAGCCAACAATGGACGCGAGGCCTTTGAGATGGTTTCGAGTTTGAAACCAAAGGTGATCCTGATGGACATCCGTATGCCGGAGATGGATGGCATACAAGCGCTTGAAGCGATCAAGGCGCAGAAGCTGGATACGCGCGTCATCATGGTGACGACTTATCGCAGTACTGCGTATTTGCTGAAGTCACTCTCTGCGGGCGCGGCGGGGTTTGTATTGAAGGATATTTCGCGTGAGGAATTGCTTGCGGCGGTTTATTCGGTGGCGCAGGGAACATCGCTGGTGGACAGCCTGTTCTTGCAGGACGTTCTGCGAAGCTTGGAAAGCGCGGAAAAAACAAATGAGTCGCCGGAAGATTTGATCGAACCGCTCACTGCGCGCGAAATGGATATTTTGCGTTTGATGGTGGAGGGGCTGACCAACCAGGCCATTGGCGATGTGCTGGGACTCAGTGGGGGAACTGTAAAAGGTTATGCTCAAACGGTCATGCACAAACTTGGGACCAACGACCGCACGCAGGCGGCGGTGAAGGCGATACGGTTGGGGTTGGTGAAATAAAAGTTAGCGGTTTCGCAAATGTTCTACATAGTGTAAAGGAGTCATCACAATCAATGGCATTATTGAAATTCTGGTTAAGAAGTTTTCGTCTTCGGTGGATTCGTTTTAAGTATTATCTAAACGGATATGTCAAAATCCGTTACAAGTTTTTGAAAGATGAACAAGAAGATTTTTTTGATTCCGAAACCGTTTGGTCAAGACCTTAAGGAGATAACCTATATCGAATAGAGAATATCCCTGAGTTTATTGAAGAACTGAACTTGCACGATGTAGTACGATGTCAAGAAAATCCTGACGAGTTACCAACCATTGTTGAGATTGTTCACCAAAGTGGTAATCGAACTTTGCGGCTTGAATTTAGAAAAGAAACTCCAGCAGAAATTGCTGTAAACGCTTTATGGGACTTGCGAGAAAAACAGGTTTCTTACGAAAAGGCAGGTGTCGGGCGCTATATGCTTAACATCGAACCTAATATTGATTATGGATCTATCCGAGACTATCTAAAATCAAAGGAAGAAGAAGGGTTGCTGTGGTTATATGAATAATCTACGCCAGCCCAAAACCCACTAACGCAAACAAATCATTGCCCCAACCCACCACTACGCGGACGATTAACCTTCATTGCATCGGGATTCAACATATCGCTTTTTGGAAGCTCGTTTTTTAGCCATGCATCTAATTGGTCAGCGGCGATCTCAACGAATTCATGAAAGACATCCCGCACCTGCCAGCCGACATGTGGAGTCAGTAATACGTTCGGCATCCTCCGCAATGGACTCGACTCCGGGAGCGGTTCGACAGCGAACACATCCAGCCCTGCGCCTGCGATTCTTTTCTCGCGTAATGCGTCTATCAGAGCAGATTCGTCAATGATCGCGCCACGCGACGTGTTGACCAATATCGCGCCGGGTTTCATCCTCCACAATTTTTCCCGACCCATAAGACCGCGCGATTCATCCGAGAGGCGGAGATGAATGGATACCACGTCAGATTCCGCCAGCAGGTCGTCGAGCGGGAGTCTCCGGACTCCAAATTCATCGGGTGCAGGGTGTGAACCGGTCCTATCCCATGCAACCACTTTCATCCCAAAGGCTTCCGCCAACCGCGCAACCGGACGTCCATGCCGTCCATATCCGAGAATCCCCAACATGCGTCCCGCCAGCGAACCACCGATCATCCCGCGCCATTCACCGTTGCTCATCGCCGTTGTGTGCGGATATATTTGCCGGACCAAACCAAGCATGAAACCCAATGCGAGTTCCGGGACGACCACTGCCGGCTTTGAAACTCGCCTGCCAAGAGCAACGATGATTCCTTTTTGAGTCGCAGCGGCCTGATCCACATGATAGGCGTGACCACCGGTCTGGAGGACAAGTTCGAGAGAGGAGCAGGATTCAAAGAAACGCACATCCAGTTTGGTTCTCTCGCGCAGGGCAAGAACGAATTGAAAATCCTTCAAGATGTTGTAGTTATCAATAGGGTGGTTAAGGATCGTAACGTCCGCAAGTTGACGCAAATGCTCCATTGCGGGAGACTGCGCCAATTCCTCTTCATAATCGTCCATGACCAGTAATTTCGGTTTGTTCATATTTAACCTCTTATTGCCTTCACCAAACCTGCATGATCTTCATTGCTTAAAACAAGGAGAATTCAAAACCTTTAGCCGCGAATTTCGCGGATTTACTCACTGACGTTACGCACATAACCGTGATTCCCTGAGCGACAGCGAAGGGTCTTCGCACTGGAATTCGAGGTTCTTCGCTCCGCTCAGAACGACACTGCGTAAGGTGAGTTACTTATGGGAATAACCCAAATATACATCATAAGATGTACTCCCGAACGGAGGGACAAAATCCAGCCGTTCGGGAGTATTGCATTTAAGCGGGGGAAAGTATCCTATATCCAATGAGTGCAAAAGCGTTAAGAAAATTAATTTCACGGACTGAAATTCTCGTCGCCCCGGGCGCAGCAGACGCAATGACCGCCCGTCTGATCGAAGATTCCGGCTTCAGCGTTATCTATGCCAGCGGGGCGGGAATCGCCAATGTGCAATTCGCCCTGCCCGATATTGGTCTTCTGACCATGACCGAGATGATCGAACCGATCCGCCGCATTGTAGATGCAGTGGATATTCCCGTGATCGCAGATGCAGATACGGGGTACGGAAATGCTGTCAATGTCACACGCGCCATTCAGGTCTATGAAGATGCGGGGGTTGCAGCTATTCAACTCGAGGATCAAGTCACGCCTAAAAAGTGCGGACATTTCAGCGGCAAGGAAGTCATCTCCGCAGAAGAGATGGTGCAAAAAATTCACGCGGCGGTCAAGGCGCGCAAAGAGATGCTCATCATTGCCCGCACCGACAGCCTCGCCACCCATGGAATGGAAGAAGCCATCCGCCGCGCAAATTTATATGCCCGCGCCGGCGCTGACATCATCTTCGTGGAAGCGCCCACGCAAAAAGAACAGATCGCTGAACTCCCCAAACGAATCAATGCTCCATTACTTTTCAACATGACCGAAGGCGCAAAGACGCCGATTATTTCCCACGATGAACTTTATGAGATGGGCTATCGCATTGTGATCCATCCCAACCTCGCCATGCGTGTGGCGGCGCGTGCCGTTCAAAGCGCGCTTGCCGTTTTACAAAAAGCCCGCAGCAGTGAACTGCTTGTTCCTTCCATGCTGGAGTGGAACGAGCGCCAGCGTCTCGTCCGGTTGCCCGAATGGGAGACGCTTGACCAGGAATTGAGCCGCTTCGAAATAGCGGATTCAAGATAATCAAAATTCACTAAAGGAGAAGAATAATGAATCGCAAACTGAACGTATTTCTTTCATTGGCCCTGGCTTTGGCGTTCGTACTCGCCGCCTGTGCCCCCGCTTCCACCCCGACCGAAGCGCCTGCTACTGAACCCCCGGCCACAGAAGCCCCGACAGAGGCCCCGACCGCCGCTCCTACTGAAGCCCCAGTGGATCCGCTAGCTGTGCTCGCCGAAGAATCCAAGAACGAAACTGAAGGCTTGCTCGTCCACTCCATCATGGGCGAAAACAACTGGGCTCCCGTCATCGCTGCATTCAATGCGAAATATCCGTGGATCACAGTCACAGCGCTCGATCTGGGCACCACCGAAACTTTCGAGAAATATTACACCGAAGCCGCTGGTGGCGCTCGCACTGCCGACATGATCATCACCTCCTCGCCCGATGGCTGGCAGGATTTCATTGCCAAAGGTGAGTTGCAGGTTTACAACCCGGTCAATATGGAAGGCATGCCCGACTTTGCCACACTGGCCGATGGTGTGTACGCCGTTTCCACCGACCCGATGATCATCATCTACAACAAGCAATTGGTCACCACTCCTCCAGAAACGATGGAAGCGGTAGCCGCTTTTGCCTCCGACCCTGCCAATGCTGGCAAGATCACCACCTACGATGCCGAAAAGAACGGCACAGGCTATGGCATCAACTGGTTCTGGGCTGCAAACAAAGGTGACGCTGGCTGGGCTACCCTCGAAACCATTGGCAAGTCCAATGTCAACATGCAGACATCTGCGGGCAACATGGTCAATGCTGTGCTGTCTGGCGAAGCATCTGTTGGCTACTTCGTCTCTGGCATTTCGGTCTTCCCGAAATTCCCCGATGCTGAACCCATTCTCGGTTATTCGTATCAGAAAGACGGTCAGGTAGTGCTCGTGCGCGGCATGGGAATCACCAAAGCCGCTGCATCTCCCGCATCTGCCAAGCTGTTGATGGAATTCATCCTGTCTGCGGAAGGTCAAATTGCCTGGGGTGAAGGTGGTCTCACTCCCTACCGCCCTGACGTTGCTGACAGAGCCAAGTACCATCTGCAGAAAGTCATCGATGCTGTCGGCGAAGAGAATATCATCCCCTTCTTCTTCGACCCGAACATCGCCTCTGCCGACAACCGCGCCGCCTTCCTCGCCAAGTGGAAGACCGCCTTTGGTCGCCCGTAGCTAAACATTGAAAATCGGCAATTGAAATATGTTCAATTGCCGATTTTCAAAAAGATCATGTCGTTGCGAGCCTACGGGAAGCAACCCCGATAAACATGGAGGCTGCTCACCTGCACTGCAACACACCTGCCCTGGCGGGCGGCGCCAGGGAACGCAGTGCGGTGCAAGTGTCGCGAAGAACGCTCGCAACGACATGAAATGATTTGTGGAGAACCCCTCCGATGACAACTGCGGAACAAGACCTTCGTCCCGTTACAAACTCCCGCTTCAAATTCTCGTGGGATACCAGCATTCAATGGCTCGTTGTGATCGTCACTGCTGTGCTGGTGGCGTTTCCCGCATGGCCCATCGTCCTGCAAAGTTTCATGTCGAAACCTTTGTATGATAAAGAGCGTGTCTTTACATTCGCTAATTATTCCAATTTATTAGGCAATGCCCGCTTCTGGGATGTGCTTGGATACACTGCCGCTTTCGCATTGGCAACCACGATCATTGCTGTAATGATCGGAATCGTACTTGCAGTTATTATCAACCGCACCAACATCCCCTTGCGGAATTTATACTCCAACCTCGTCACGATCCCATATTACGTTTCGCCGCTCGTTTTGGCGTTTTCATGGATGCAGATGTACGGTCCGCAGGGATTCGGTACGATTCTCGTCCGCCTTTTGAAAATCCCGACCTGGCAACTATATAGTTTCTGGGGGATCGTCATCGTCTCGGCGATGTACTACATTCCCTACACATTTTTATATGCGTCATCATCCCTCGCGCTTGCAGACCCGCAGCTTGAATCGGCTGCGCGGATCGGCGGCGCATCTCCATTCCGAACCATCCTGAGCGTTACCATTCCGCTGTTACGTCCCGCTATTACCTACAGCGCATTATTGACACTGGTTTCATCGTTTGAGTTGTTGTCCATCCCCTTGGTGTTGGGAAATTCCGTCGGCATTGACACAATGGCAACCTATCTTTACACCATTGGCGTTGTCGGCGTAAATAAAGACCAGGGCGCGGTCGCCGCAGTTGCCGTATTGATCGTCCTGCTCGTTACGGGATTGGTTTACCTGCAAGGCAAACTTGTCTCTTTGGAACGACGCTTCGTGACCGTAGGCGGAAAAGCGACGCGCCCCAAAGCCCTCGATCTTGGAATATGGAAGGGCGTCGTTTCATTTTTTGTTGGGCTTTATGTTTTACTCGGAATCATTCTGCCTTTGGGCTGTATCGTGCTGACATCTTTTGTACCCTTCCTCAGCCCATTTATGAATCCGCTCAAGATGCTTACACTCGAAAATTATCAGGGCATTTTCGGCAGCCCTGCGTATCGTCAATCGGTGGTCAACAGCATCAACATTTCTATCTTTGCCGCCGGGATTGGCATTGTATTTATGGCGGTTGCGGCGTTGATCGCCTATCGCTCGACATTCAAATATCGTAACGCTGTCAAATACATGGCGCTTTATCCACGCGCTTTTCCCGGCATCATCGTGGGCATTGGGTTTTTATGGGCCTTCCTGCTCGTGCCCGGACTCGGCTCTTTACGCAACACCATCATCGCGATTTCAATCGCATTTATTATGCGTTATCTGCCGCTGGGGTTTAGCGCGGTCAGCCCGGCGGTGCTGCAAGTCTCGGATGAACTCGACAGGGCGGGACGAGTCGCGGGCGCAACCTGGCTGGGGACGATCCGCCACATTTTGCTTCCAATACTAAAACCTGCACTGGTTTCGGGATACATCCTGCTTGCGATCTCTTTCCTGAAAGAATACTCAACCGCACTCTTCCTTGTCGCGGAAGGATCGCGCGTCATCGGCACGACCATGCTCGAGTTGTGGAAACAGGGCGGAGCGGAGCCAGTGGCGGCTCTTTCCACCATTCAAATGGCGATCACCGCCGTTCTCATTATTGGCGCAAGAAAATTAATGGGAGTGAAACTTCATGAATAACGATCTCATCATTCAAGGCTTGACCAAAAAATTTGTCACCTCCAACTCGGTTGCCATCGCGGATGTGAACATCACTGTCAAAGAAGGACAGTTCACTACATTGCTTGGTCCCTCGGGCTGCGGCAAAAGCACAACTCTGAACTGCGTAGCTGGACTCGAACAACCGACTGTTGGCTCGATCCGCGTTGGCGATTTCGTGATGACCGACACCGCGCGCGATCTGATCCTTCCGCCTGAGCAGCGTCATCTCGGGATGGTGTTTCAGTCCTACGCACTCTGGCCGCACATGAAGGTGTTCGATAACGTGGCTTTCGCTCTCAAACTGCAGAAACGCCCCTCGGACGAGATCAAGCAGAGGGTACAGGAAAGCCTCGCGTTGGTTGGATTGGAAGAACTGGCGGATCGGTATCCTTTCCAGCTTTCAGGCGGACAACAGCAACGCGTCGCCCTCGCTCGTGCCGTGGTCAGTCGTCCCAAAGTTTTGCTGCTCGATGAGCCGCTTTCCAACCTCGATGCGAAGATCCGTGAAAGCGCACGCATCTGGCTGCGCGGATTGCAGAAGCAGCTTGGGATTACCACCGTGTACGTCACGCACGATCAATCGGAAGCGTTCGCCATGTCTGACATGATCGCGGTCATGTCGATGGGCAAGCTGCAACAATACGCACCTCCTGAGGAAATTTATGAACGTCCTGCCAATCGTTTCGTGGCGGAGTTCATCGGCGTGACTTCATTCATCACGGGCACGATCCAAAAAGTTGAAGGCAAACGCGGCACACTGAAACTTGCTTCAGGTGAATTACTGACCATTCGCAAGGAAAGCAAATCCGACCATGCCTGGAAGGAAGGCGAAACTGCCGCAGTCGCCATCCGCTCGGAGCGTGTGGAAGTGTTGACCGAAGACTCAACGCGCGAAAACACTGTCAGGGCAAATATTACCAGCCGCACATACCTTGGTTCGAAATGGCAATATACCGTCGAGACCGCTGGCGGTTCATTGCGACTCGAATCAACTGACGCGATTCAAGGCGATAGTGTGTTCATGTATTTGCCGCCTGATTCGATTATCTTGCTGGCAGGATAATTATTCCTGTTACTGTAGGGGCGAAGCATTGCTTCGCCCCTACACAATTACAAACATGCCTCACACCCCAAACCTCCGCCCCGCACCAGACAAAGAACTCGTCCACATCGCCGAGTACGTGACCAATTACCAAGTCACCAGCGACCTTGCCTACGAGACCGCGCGTTACTGCCTCATGGACGCGCTTGGCTGCGCCATGCTCGCGCTGAACTTCGATGAATGTACAAAATTACTCGGACCGATTGTCCCTGGCACGGTCGTCCCCAACGGGAGCCGTGTCCCTGGCACTGACTTTATCCTAGATCCTGTTACCGCCGCATTCAACCTCGGCTCGATGATCCGCTGGCTCGATTACAACGATACCTGGCTCGCCGCCGAATGGGGACATCCCTCCGATAATCTCGGCGCGATTCTGTCTGTTGCAGATTTTATTTGTAGGGGGCGGGTTTCCCGCCCCATTAACGTGGGCGGGGAGACCCCGCCCCTACGAATGCGGGATATATTGACCGCCGCCATCAAAGCCCACGAAATTCAAGGCATCCTCGCACTTGAAAACAGCTTCAACCGTGTGGGACTCGACCATGTCCTCCTCGTCAAAGTTGCCTCCACCGCCGTCGTGACTCACATGCTCGGCGGCGACAAAGAGAAAATCATCAACGCTCTCTCCAATGCGTGGATCGACGGGCAATCGTTACGCACCTATCGTCACGCACCCGACACAGGTTCGCGCAAATCATGGGCGGCAGGTGATGCAACCAGCCGCGCAGTTCAACTCGCACTCATGGCAATGAAAGGCGAGATGGGTTATCCCACTGCATTGACCGCTCCCACATGGGGCTTCTATGATGTTTCATTCAAAGGACAACCGTTCAAATTCCAACGTCCGTATGAATCTTATGTAATGGAAAACGTCCTTTTCAAAATTTCCTTCCCTGCTGAATTCCACGCGCAAACCGCCGCCGAGTGTGCGCTGATTTTGCATCCGCAAGTCAAAGACCGTCTCGACGAAATCGAGCGCGTCGTCATCACCACGCATGAGTCCGCCATTCGCATCATCGACAAAAAAGGCGCGCTTCATAACCCCGCCGACCGCGACCACTGCATCCAATACATGACCGCCGTCCCGCTCATCTTCGGTCGCCTCACCGCCGATGACTATGAAGATAATGTTGCATCCGATCCGCGCATTGATTCGCTCCGCACAAAAATGCAAGTCATCGAAAACAAAAATTACAGCGCCGATTATCTCGACCCCGAAAAACGTTCCATCGCCAACGCCGTGCAAATCTTTTTCAACGATGGCACGTCCACCGAAAACATCGCCATCGAATATCCCCTCGGTCATCGCCGCCGACGCGCCGAAGGCATTCCCCTGCTCATCGAAAAATTCAAAACCAATCTTGCCACGCGCCTGCCCGAAGAACGCGCCGCTCCAATTCTCGATCTCTTTTCCAATCCGCAAAAGCTCGAAGACACCCCCGCGCACGAGTTCATGAATCTCTTTGTCGTAAAATAGGAACATGAAAAAACTTTTTGGGATTTCGCGACTCCAGACATTTTTCCCCGTTCTGATTCTGACTCTCTTGATCGGATGTTCCTCCCCCGCGACACAACCGTCTCAGACTCCGCCCGTGCCTGATCCCGTTTCGACGGATTCATCCTCCCCGAAAATTATCCCGTTCTTCACCACCGAAAGTGACCCTGACCAACTGGCAGTGTTGCAATCACTCATAGCCGAATATCAGAATCTCAACCCCGGCATTGAAGTGGACATTGTCATCGCCTCGCCAGCCTCGCGCGGAACGCGGCTTCTCACTTCCCTTGCCTCAGGCGCAGACCTCGGCATCTTTGAAATCGAACCTGCCCTCATGTCCCAATGGGCGGATGCGGGCTATCTCCTCCCGCTTGATGATGTGGTCACCAACATCGGCGCAGACGATTTCGTAGAAGGCAGTCTCTTCCGTCAAAATGGCACAACCTATGCGGTGCCATATGCGGTCAGTGTGTACGGATTGTGGGTGCGTAAAGATCTATTTGAGCAGGCAGGGCTTCCTCTCCCCGCAACGTATGAAGAAGTTTTAAGAGCCGCAAAAATTCTCACCAACAATCAAACCTATGGCATCGCCTTGCCTGCAGGACAGAACATTGCCACCGTCAATTACTTCTCCACCTTCCTCTGGCAAAACGGCGGCGACTATTTCACCTGCGATGGGGGAGTCGCGTTTGGCGAACCGCAAGCTCTTGAGGCAGTCCGCCGCTGGCAGGCGCTGACTCAATACGCTCCGCCTGGATTTACCACCTGGGGCTTTCCTGAACAAATAGATGCCTTTGTCAACGGGCGTGTTGCGATGGCAATGTATGCGGGTCGCCTCGGCGTGCAACTCGAAGAGTCACATCCCGAACTGGCGGATAAAGTTACGGTCATCTTTCCGCCGTGGGGGGAACAAAAAGTGACTCTCGGTGTGTGGAGTCGCTTTGCGATTGCATCTGGCACGAAGAATCAAGCTGAAGCCAAAGCCTTCCTCCAGTGGCTGGTCAGCGGCGATAGATTGTTGCGCTACGATAATGTTTTGCCTGGGCATATGATTCCCCCGTTGAATTCAGTCCGCGAAGAAACGCTGATCAATCCTTCGGCATACACACAAACCCATGCGGACTGGATTCAATCCTTTTACGATTGGTCTGCCTTCACCAATCACCCCGCCATGAACATGGGCTCAGTCAGCAACGGACAATTCACCCGCTCCGATATTGCTCCACCCTGGGCTTGGGAAGTCTTCGGCACCCCCGGCATCGTGGATACCATGCTGCAAGATGTGGCAAATGGAAATGATCCCGAACAAGCATGGCAGAAGGCTGTAAATGAAATGAAGCAGGCGGTGAGTGAGTGGAAATCCATGCACCCTGAGTGGGAATCGGCTGGATGCAAATAATGTTGATCATGAAATTTCTTCAAGACTTTATATATGATTCGTTCCCATTAGATTAAAGTTTTTAACTAGCGGCTCCATCGAGATCGCACAGAATAATATTTTTAACCAACGCACTTGAATGTATATCTCATCCAAGTGCGTTGGTTTTTTAAATATCCTCTGGCAGCGATTAATTTTATTGACCCTTTCTTGATACCTTGCCCCCTTTCCTTGCCCCCTTTTTGACCCACAACTGCATACACTAAATCCGAAATGGAGGAACAAATGAATGATTTGATTTACATCGGACTGACTGTACTTTTCTTTGCCCTTAGTTACGGACTGATTATGGTCTGTGAGCGGCTCATGGAGGATAAATCATGAACGCATTGTACGTAATAACGGGCATTATCACACTGATCCTGTTCGTTTATCTTGTATTGGCTTTACTTAAACCGGAGTGGTTCGGATGAATCTGTATAGTTGGTTTCAGCTTATTTTCTATATAGTGGTTTTGCTTTTGCTGGCAAAACCACTTGGTTCGTTTATGGCAAAAGTTTATCAGGGCGAGCGCACCTTTCTTGACCGTGTACTGGTTCCCGTTGAGCGGTTCATTTATCGCCTCTCCGGCGTCAAACCGGATGAAGATATGAACTGGAAGACGTATGCCGTAGCCGTAATGTTGTTTAACGTATTCGGTCTACTCTTAGTATATGCGTTACAACGGCTTCAGGCTGTCCTGCCGCTAAATCCACAAGGACTCGGCGCGGTCACGCCTGATTCCTCGTGGAATACAGCAGTTAGTTTTGCCACGAATACAAACTGGCAGGGCTATGGCGGCGAAGTGACGATGAGCTATTTCTCGCAAATGCTCGGTTTAACAGTGCAGAACTTCGTATCTGCGGCGACAGGCATGGCAGTTATGATCGCGTTGATCCGCGGTATTGTACGTCACACTGCCAAAGGTATCGGCAACTTTTGGGTTGACCTCACCCGTTCCACACTTTACATCCTTCTACCGCTTTCAATCGTTGTGGCTCTCGCGCTTGTTTCACAAGGCGTTGTGCAAACATTTAGCCCATACAAAACTGTGGCGTTGCTCCAGCCCACCACTGACGCGAATGGAAACGTGGTAACAGAGCAGGTATTAGCAGTGGGACCGGCAGCCTCGCAAATTGCCATCAAACAACTGGGCACGAACGGTGGTGGTTTCTTTAACGTTAACTCGGCTCATCCGTTTGAAAACCCAACGCCGTTTTCCAACTTCATCGAGATGTTGTCCATTCTCGTGATCTCGGGTGCTTTATGTTACACCTTTGGGGTGATGGTGGGCGATACACGCCAAGGCTGGGCTATTTTGATCACGATGACCATCATCATGGTGGCATTCCTTTCGCTCGCTGTTTGGGCGGAGCAAGGTGGTAACCCAGCCTTCACTGCAATGGGTGTTGATCAAGTACAGACCAATATCAATCCTGGCGGAAACATGGAAGGCAAAGAGACACGTTTCGGTATTGCAAACTCTGCGCTTTGGGCAACTGTTACCACTTCTGCCTCTAATGGCTCGGTCAACTCGATGCATGATTCGTTCATGCCGCTCGGTGGGTTGGTCCCGCTTTTCATGATGCAACTGGGAGAGATTATCTTCGGTGGTGTGGGTTCCGGCTTATACGGAATGTTGGCCTTCGTCATCGTAGCGGTCTTTATCTCCGGCTTGATGGTTGGACGCACACCGGAATATCTCGGCAAGAAGATAGAAGCGTATGAAATGAAGATGGCTTCACTCATGCTCCTGATCCCGATCCTACTGGCAAAGGTTGGGACAGCGATTGCTGTCATTGCGCCTGCAGGACTCGCCACAATTTGGAATACAGGCGGTCCACACGGATTCAGCGAAGTGCTTTATGCCTTTTCTTCAGCCGCCAACAACAATGGTTCGGCATTTGCAGGTCTTGGCGCGAACAACCCGTTCTACAACACCGCGCTTGGCATCTGTATGTTCTTTGCCCGTTACTTGCTGATCGTCCCTGCGCTTGCGATTGCCGGCTCTCTTGTCCAAAAGAAGAAAGTTCCTGCCGGAAGCGGGACACTGCCGACACATACGCCGCTGTTCATCGCATGGCTGATCGGTGTCATCATGATCGTCGGTGCATTAAGTTTCATCCCTGCGCTTGCATTGGGACCCATCGTCGAGCACCTCATGGTGTTCAAATAAATATATTAACCACAAAGGAAAAGACAAAAGCATTATCCCTTCGTGAACCTCACCTGCACTTGCGTGCGGTGCAAGTGTTGTGACCCTTTGTGGTTGAAAAGAGAAAAACAATGAATATTCAAACGAAAAAACAGAGTCCATATCGCCGTGAAATTTATCAGCGCGCCGTTGTGGAATCATTTATCAAACTCAATCCACGCTTGATGGTGAAGAATCCCGTTATGTTCGTCGTGGAAGTTGGGAGCGTGTTGACCACTGTATTGTGGATCCAGGCTCTCGCTGGAAAGGGTGAAGCACCCGCCTGGTTTATTGGAACTGTGGCGCTCTGGTTATGGTTCACAGTTTTATTTGCGAATTTCTCCGAAGCCGTCGCAGAAGGACGCGGAAAGGCGCAGGCCGAATCACTCCGCAAAGCGAGGCAGGATACCCCCGCCAAAAAACTACACAACGCAGCAACGGACGTGCAAAGCGCCTTATCAAAAGTTGAAGTAGTTTCATCCACAGCGCTGCGCAAGGATGATCTATATCTCGTTGAAGCTGGAGACATTCTCCCGGCAGATGGCGAGATCGTAACGGGGATTGCGTCAGTGGATGAAAGTGCCGTGACCGGCGAATCAGCTCCCGTCGTGCGTGAGGCGGGCGGTGACCGTTCCGCTGTCACAGGCGGCACGCGACTCCTTTCCGACTGGCTCATCATCCGCGTCAGTGCTGACCCGGGGCAGGGATTCCTTGACCGCATGATCAGCATGGTGGAAGGCGCGAAAAGACAAAAGACACCGAACGAGATCGCGCTTAATATTTTGCTGGCCGGTTTCACGATCATTTTTTTGGTAGTGTGTGCCACTCTTCTGCCTTATTCACTTTATAGTGTGGGCGCTGCTGGCAAGGGGACTGCAATTACGATCACCGTGTTGGTTGCTTTGTTGGTGTGTTTGATCCCGACCACCATTGGCGGCTTGCTCTCCGCGATTGGCATTGCGGGCATGGATCGCATGATCCAGCGCAATGTCATCGCCATGTCGGGGCGTGCGGTGGAAGCTGCCGGTGATGTGGATGTATTGTTGCTCGATAAGACCGGCACGATCACGCTGGGCAACCGTCAGGCTGTGGAATTCATTCCGGTGAACGGAGTTGATGTAAAAGATTTGGCCGAAGCCGCGCAACTCGCATCTCTGGCCGATGAAACTCCCGAAGGGCGTTCCATTGTTGTGCTTGCCAAGGAAAAATTTGGTTTACGTGGACGTGCGATGGGAGCCAGTGACGAAGCGCCGGAGGGAATGCACTTTGTCCCATTCACCGCACAGACCCGCATGAGTGGAGTCAACTTCGATGACACAACCATCCGCAAAGGCGCTCCCGATACGATGATCGAAATGATCCTATTGAACGGCAATAAAGTTCCAGCCGACCTGAGACCCGCAGTCGATAGCATCGCCCGCATGGGGGGGACGCCGCTTGTCGTGGCGAAAAATAATCAGGCGTTGGGTGTGATCCATTTGAAGGACATTGTCAAAGGCGGGATCAAGGAACGCTTCGCACAACTCCGCAAGATGGGAATCAAGACCGTGATGATCACCGGCGATAACCCGCTCACAGCGGCAGCGATTGCCGCCGAGGCCGGTGTGGATGATTTCCTCGCACAGGCCACACCTGAAAACAAATTGGCACTCATCCGTGAATATCAGACCGGTGGTCGTCTTGTTGCCATGACTGGTGATGGCACGAACGATGCGCCTGCGCTTGCGCAAGCCGATGTAGCCGTTGCCATGAACACGGGCACACAACCCGCGCGCGAAGCTGCCAATATGGTAGACCTCGACAGCAATCCAACCAAATTGCTAGAGATCGTGGAGATTGGCAAGCAACTGCTGATGACACGCGGCGCGCTAACTACGTTCAGCATTGCCAACGATGTGGCGAAATACTTTGCCATCATCCCAGCCGTTTTCGCATCCACGTATCCGGTGCTGACCACGCTGAACTTCATGCACCTTGCCACACCGGAAAGCGCAATTCTCTCTGCGGTGATCTTCAATGCGCTCATCATCATTGCATTGATCCCGCTGGCCTTGCGCGGCGTGCCATATCGCGCGGTCGGTGCGGCGCAGTTACTACGCGATAACCTGTTGATCTACGGCGACGGCGGCATCATTGCCCCGTTCATCGGAATCAAATTGATAGACATGCTGTTGGTCGTGCTTCATTTAGTCTAAAGGAATAAAAATGACATCACAATTACGCCCCGCTTTTTTTATGCTTTTGATCTTTACTGTTATTACTGGTGTGATCTACCCATTGGCAGTGACAGGCATTGCGCAGGTCTTGTTCCCAAGCCAGTCCAATGGAAGTCTCATCATCGTGGATGGAAAGGCTGTTGGCTCGGAACTCATCGGTCAACAATTCGATGACCCAAAATATTTTTGGGGACGTCCATCTGCGGTCGGATATAACAGCACTGCTTCTTCAGGTTCAAACTACGGACCGATGAATCCTGCTTTATTGGATTCTGTCCAAACACGGATCGACGCTTTGAAATCTGCCGATCCCGACAACACGCTTCCGATTCCCGTTGACCTGGTGACTGCCTCTGGGAGCGGACTCGACCCGCACATCAGCATCGCCGCGGCGTTGTATCAGGTCCATCGTGTAGCATCAGCCCGCGGGTTGAGTGAAGCGGAAGTCACATCCCTTGTGGAGAAATATACAGAAGGTCGTCAATTTGGTTTCCTTGGCGAGCCTAGAGTCAATGTCTTGAAACTCAATCTTGCGTTGGATGCATTGAAATAATAATCAAGAATATGAAAAGGAACATTGCCATGAAGAAAATTAACTTTGCCCCAAACATGTTTATTAATGGTCTGCGCGGGATGTTGGCTGTCGCAGCCATCACAATTCCGATGTGGTTGATCGGCAGGAGTGTACTCGGCGAAGCAGTGATAGCGCTGCTGTATCTCGCGCCGATTGCCTGGAGTGCTAGCAAGTGGGGACAGGTATCTGGAGTTAGCGCTGCGTTCACGGCAGCCTTATGTTTTGATTTCCTGTTCATTCCGCCTTTCTATACTTTTGTTGTGGGTGGTCTGGAAGGTTGGCTGGTGCTGGTCATATTTTTTGCTATCGCCATCGTGGTTATTGGACGTATTCAGGACAGTCTATCCAAGGCGCGTGAAGCGACTTTTATGTACGAGTTAAGTTCCGCACTTTCCAACGTCCGCACACAGGACGCCGTTGCTCATATTGTTGCAAGATACATCAGGCAGCTATTTCAGGCTTCACTTGTCAATGTGACATTCCAGCAGTCCAAACAATCTCCACGAATTGCCGTGAGCGAGCCTTTTGATGGCACCGGAGAAGGTAAGCCAGATCGCATCCTGCCCATTCTAAATGCCTGGGGTCTGGTCGGTGAGATCCGTATTTGGCGCGGCGAATTCGGGGAACTGCCGGCTGAGGAAAGTCTTTTGCTGCAAAACTTTACGTTGCAGGCGGCCAGAGCATTCGAACGTACACAATCCATGGAAATGGAACAAAAACTTAATGGCGTTTTGCCAAAGGCAGGCATAAAGTAAGGGATAATGCTCTGCTCTTGACAGTTTCTTGACGTGATTGACCTTTTTCTTGTCACCTTTTTGACAACCAAATGCATAAACTGTATTTGTCAAAAAGGTGATGAGTATGAAGAAAAAAACAAATCATTGGATCAAGCAGGTTATAACGTACTCGCCACTGGTGGGAATCATCGGCGCTTCATTGTTGAATGTGACCAGTTTTCAGCGCCAACTATTGATGCTTTTTCTGCTCATTTGGGTGAATGTGTTCTTTCTCTATAAATCCTGGATAACCCAGTAATCAACATCTTGACACTTTCTTGACGCTTAAGGGGCAGTTCTTGCGCCTAAATTGACACGCCCAACTTTAGAATGTTGGGCGTCTTGATATTTCCTTGATGGTGCCTTGATGTCCATTGTTTCCAATTCTCTTTTGAAAATCCTCATCGTAGATGACGAGCGCCCCATCCGGCGCTTTCTAAACGCGTCGCTGGGAAGCCGCTACACAATTTTGGAAGTGGCGAACGGCGAAGAAGCGATCCAGTCCGCAGCGGTCAGTCACCCTGACTTGATCATCCTCGATCTGGGGCTGCCAGACATGGATGGCACGGACGTCATCCGCCGTATCCGTGAATGGACCGATGTGCCGGTGATCGTTATCTCTGTCCGCAACAGCGAGGAGGATAAGGTCTCCGCCCTGGACGCGGGTGCGGATGATTACCTCACCAAGCCTTTTGGCATCAGCGAATTACTTGCCCGCATTCGAGTTGCTTTGCGCCGTACAAATGAACTGGAAGCAGAGTATGCGATCTTCCAAAGCGATGACTTGATGGTTGATTTTGTCAAACGCGAAGTGTGTGTCAATGACTCACCAGTCACGCTGACGCCAACCGAATTCAGCATCTTACGGACGCTTGTCAAGCATGTAGGCAAAGTTCTTACACACCAGCAGTTGATCAAGGAAGTCTGGGGCGGAAATTACCAGGCGGATTCTCATCTCCTGCGGGTCAACGTCAGCAATTTGCGGCGCAAGATCGAGAGCGATCCCAACAGGCCGCGACACATCATTACCGAGCCGGGCATTGGTTATCGGCTCAAGGAAATCGAAGCAAAATTATGATAAACAATATGGTTTCAGATCTAACTAAGGAATATGAACATCAAAAAGCACTGTTCGAAAACCAGCCGGTTATTGTTCAAAGGTATGTTGAGAGTCAGGCGCAAGTCATTGCAGACGCGTTGATCTCGAAAACTTCACAGGTGCGCTTTAGCCTGCCTGACCGTGTGGTGACACAAATCGCGCAGGTTAGCCGGGAAGGAACGATCACCATCCCTGAAGCGCAAAGAAAAAATGTGGCCGGTGGTTTTCTTCAACGCGATGTGCGCGAGGCATTGATACGGCGTTTAAGTGAACTGGAAAGGTCGGCAGATCAGGCAATTGCTGTAGGCGCGGGATTGCTGCGTTATGCCGCTGTACTTCATCTGGTGCATGACATCCTGCCTTCAGGTCGCAGTGTAAAGTATCGTCCCATTGACGATGAAAATATTCCAAGTATTCCAGTGGAAGATGGTGCGCTCGAGTCTGCCATTACACAAGCAAGCGACGCGATCACTGAAGAAGGAAACACAAATGACCGCGGCGATCTGCAAACTCCATTCGTCCCGGCCGCGCGGAAATTTTTTCTGCCGCAGTGGGTGGCCTTCGATGATGCGGGTAAATTGCTGGTTGGCTCTGTACAGGAAGCCGAAGCTCATGTCCAGTCCATGCGGCATTATGTGATGATCTTGCACCGCGCCTTATCGCTTGCGCCTTATATTTCGGCAAGCGAGGAATATCAAGTCAAACGTTATGGTATTTTGGGACAACTTGTGAATCAGGCGCGTGCGCTGGCAAACTTCAAGACAGCAGAGATCATTCATGGAATAAAAGTGCGTGCCGAGAAGCACACCTTGAACCGCGGCTTGACCGTTACGCTGCCCTATTTCGATGACCAGAACCTTGCAATGGAGATCTCCAACATGGAGATCATCCCCGCCGGGCGGATCATGTTCGTTCCTGCTTTTGTGGTCCGCGCTTCGCAAGGTGAGCAGGCTAAAGTTGCTCAGGACACAAGGTTGAATGCATCCACTCGCAAGCACTTACTCGCGCAATTAAAGTCCCTTGAAACCGCATTCCAGTCATAACATTTCAAAGAAAAAGGTATCTAAATGTTCTTCTCCATTGCTCTATTAATTATTGTTGTAGTTATCTCCCTGCGCGCCTCACCAAAGGAAAGTCAGGAGGACGCCCACATCCATGGTGCTGGGCAGATCGGCGTACTCGCGGCGATTGCCTTGTTTGGCGTGGACTATTTCACATCTTATTACTATGCCACCGGCGAAATGATGAGCGCACTGCATCCTTATGGTCTGCAAAAGTATGGCTACATTGCGGTTACGGTCATTGCCTTTGCCAACTTTGTCTTTGGAATGCTTTACATGTATTCGCTCGGGCCTTTCAACGAAGGCGGCGGGTCGTACACTGCCTCGATGCGCTATCTCAAGCCAACGTTAAGTCTGATCGTGGCCGTCACATTGATCCAGGATTATGTGCTCACGATCGTGGTGTCGGCGCTTTCGGGCGGCGATCAACTCCTGTCAATTATCAATGCCTATGATGCCCACTGGATATGGCATTTCGCGATTGGCGCGGCGCTTGCGGCGATCACCTGGTTCCTGACCATCCGCGGACGCGGCGAATCGTCCCGCGTTGTGTTTACCATGCTCGGGGTATTCCTGATGTTGACCCTCACCATGGGAATTGGACTGGTGATCGCGCATCTAAAAGGCGTGACTGCTGAACCTGCTGAAACAACCACTGTCGCCGTCTCGCTCGGGCAGGCACTCCTGCACATGTTGACGGCATCCATGAAAGGCATGGTTGCCTTAACAGGATTGGAAGCGGTTTCAAATGGTGTTCAATTCTTTATCAATGAAGATGTGTCCCTTGTAAAGTGGGGCAAAAAACACATGCCGCGTTGGGAAAAACTATGGGAATTTTATAGCGGTAAGTCTGGGGTGGGTCGTTTTGTGCAAACATCCTTCCTGTTCTACGGCGGGTTGACCACTCTTTTCCTGACTTACTTTTCACTGCGGTTCAACGTTTTTGATGGAACACTTGGACGCACGTTAATTGGCAATCTGGCTTTTATTGGTTTTTCGCAAATTCCTGGCGGTGTGATCCTGTTCTGGGCGTATCAAATACTCGCTGTTCTGATGTTGGCGGCAGCCTCCATGACCGCGTTTCAAGATGCGCAAGCCACCGAATGGCGTGACGTGGCCATTGGCGAGATCCCCGAGGCCATTGTGTACCGCGATCCGCGCGGGACGTTTACACGCTCTGTGACGATCACCTTTGCGCTTTCCGTATTAATTATGTTCTTCGTACGCGGAAAGACTACCATTGCAGTCCCGTTCTATGGCGTGGGCGTATTTATGCCGATCATGATCATGGGACTTGCTGTCCGCAAGAATATCCTTGAAACTTTTACGGGCCGAACGCGCACCTGGGGTGCATTGGGTGCGTCATTTGCGGCTGCGATGGCGTTCGTGGTATTCATTGGTCAACTGGTTGGTAAATGGAGCGAGGGGGGTTGGGCGGTGTTGGTTTCATTTGCGCTGCTGGCGATTGCCGCGCACATGATGTTGCTTTCTCCGCTGGGTTTTCGTGAACCTAAACAAATTCATCGTATCGTCCGCGACAAGGCGCGTGTTCAAGGTGCGATGGCATCCATTGTTGAGTGGCAGTCCCTCAGAATGCAGGAATATCGTTACGACTTATTGGTTGGCATTGCCCGCTTCTTTGAATTGTTCGGCGTTCACCGTCCCACACGTTATGAGCAGCCTGCCGTTGCAGGTGACTATGACCACGCCCTGCATGTGGATCACCCAGAAGCGCCGTCTTTGCTTGAACAGTATCTTGATAAGCCTCAGCCGAAACTTGGCGGCGGACCGAAAGAAACGGAACCTGTCCCGCACGACATAGAATAGATAAAAGGCTGTGCGAACAAGTTTCGCACAGCCTTCTTGTTTTGATAATCATCAATCAGTTGTATTGTTAACTGATGTTACGCAGTGTCGCTAACACTCAGGGGATCATGCCTGAGTGTGTAACATCAGTTGTTAATTGGAATACAATAGACAGAGAACAATATGCAAAACCGTCCCGATCCCGATGAACTGCTTAAACATGTCGAGTCTGAAGAGACAGGCCGTGGAAAATTAAAGATATTCCTCGGCTATGTTGCAGGCGTAGGCAAGACCTATGCCATGCTCGAAGCCGCGCATCAACGCAAAGAACAGGGACTTGATGTTGTTGTCGGCTATATTGAAACCCATAAGCGCGCCGAAACCGAAGAACTTGTTACAGGGCTGGAAGTATTACCGCGCAAACAAATTGAATATCACAACGTCACCCTGCCTGAAATGGATGTGGATGCGGTTCTCAAACGCCGCCCCAAATTGGTGCTCGTGGATGAGTTCGCCCACACCAATGCGCCCGGCTCGCGTCACCCCAAACGTTTTCAGGATGTGGCGGAAATTCTCGATGCGGGGATCGATGTTTACACCACCCTTAACATTCAACATCTTGAAAGCTTGAATGATGTTGTCGCACAAGTGACAGGCATCATCGTGCGTGAGACAATCCCAGACCGTGTCATAGATGAAGCCTCAGAGATCGAAGTCATTGACCTGCCTCCTGATGAACTGCTCACTCGATTACAGGAAGGCAAAGTTTATATCCCCGAACAAGCCAGCCGCGCCATTGATAAGTTCTTTCGCAAAGGCAATCTCACCGCCCTGCGCGAAATGTCTCTGCGCCGCGCCGCCGAACGCGTGGATGATCAGATGCGTTCCTATATGCAGACCCGCGCCATCTCCGGTCCGTGGGGTGCGAGTGAACGCCTGCTGGTTTGCATCAGCCCCAGCCCGCTTGCAGAAAAATTGATCCGCACTACGCGCAGATTGGCGGATGAACTCAACGCCGAATGGATTGCCGTGTATGTTGAGGTTGCATCCAAGCCTGAGAATAATCCCGCCAATCGGGAGCGCATCGGTCGGACCCTGCAGCTGGCCGAAGAACTGGGGGCAAAATCCATCACCCTGTCAGAGCGTTCCATTCAAGAGGCCGTGCTGGATTACGCACGCAAGAATAACATCACGAAAGTTGTAATTGGCAAACCGCTCAAACCGCGCTGGCAGGAGATCGTTACAGGTTCCGTAGTTGACCAACTTATTTACGCCAGCGGCGACATTGATGTCTATGTCATCAGTGCACGCACAGAGTTAAACAAACCCATCATTCCCTCTGACTGGCAGCCTCATCAACCCATTGGGCGTTACCTGCTTAGTCTCGGCCTTGTTGCGCTTTCAACTTTGCTTGGTATTCTTGTGCGCGGTGATCTCGAACCTGCCAATCTGGTCATGCTGTATTTGGCATCTGTGGTCATTTCGGCAATTTTCCTCGGCCGTGGTCCATCTCTGCTCGCTGCAGTTGCAGGTGTTTTGGCTTTTGACTTTTTCCTGGTACCGCCTTATTTGACGTTGGCTGTCAGTGATACTCAATACATTGTAACTTTCGGTATGCTTTTTATCGTAAGCCTTGTGATCAGTTCGCTTACGGCGCAGGGACGTGAACAAGCCGAAGCCGCCATCCGGCGTGAATCGCAAACCAATGCCCTTTACAACCTTGGCCGTGATCTAACCTCCGCAACCGATCTTAATAATGTCGCAGATATCGTCATCTCACATATTGGGCAGGCCTTCGGCCGCGAAGTGGTCATCTTCCTGCCGGAAAATGGACGCATCCATCCGTTCGCCAGCTCACCCAACTATCAGCCGGATGAGAACGAACTCGCAGTGGCCGCATGGACCTTCGATCATGACCAGCCCGCAGGTCGGGGGACCGATACGCTGCCTGCCGCCAGTATCCGCTGTGTTCCATTGAGAACCTCAAATGGAATGGTCGGCGTGCTGGGAGTCCATCCAAAAGAATCCGGCAGTCTCCTCACACCCGAACAGCGGCAAACGTTGGATGCCTTTACAAATCAGGCCGCGCTGGCGGTTGAGCGCGCCAGCCTCGCTGAACAAGCACATCAAACCGAACTATTGCAGGCCACAGAAAAACTTCAAAGCGCCCTGCTCAATTCGATCTCTCATGATCTGCGCACGCCGCTGGTCTCGATCACTGGCGCGCTGACAAGCCTCGATGAACAATCTGAATCGCTTGATGATGAAAATCGCCGCAGCCTGATCGTCACTGCGCGCGAAGAAGCCGACCGCTTGAACCGACTCGTTGGCAATCTGCTTTCCATGACGCGTATCGAAAGCGGGGCGATCAAAATTCACAGCGAGCCTGACGATATTCAGGATGCGATCGGTACTGCTCTCGAACAACTTGGCAAACGCCTTGGCCGCCACGGCATTCAAGTGAACATTCCTGTGGATTTTCCACTGGTGCCAATGGATTTCACATTGATGGTCCAGGTGATCGTGAACGTGCTGGAGAATGCGGTCAAGTACTCTCCTGAAAATTCCTTGATCGAGATCTCTGCCCAACTTATGGATAAAAAGGCCCGCCTCCAAATCTTTGACCGGGGAGTTGGCATCCCGGCCGAGGATCTGCCTCGCATCTTTGACAAATTCTACCGAGTCCAACGCCCTGAGAATGTCAGCGGCACAGGGCTTGGGCTTTCCATCAGCAAAGGGATCGTGGATGTGCATCATGGGATTATTTATGCAAGTGCCCGCACAGGCGGCGGGACAGTCATTACAATCGAACTGCCATTAGACGAGGAATATAGTCAATGAGTGAAGCGGGACAACGCGTTCTTGTCGTGGATGATGAAGCGCCCATCAGGCGTTATCTTCGTGCTGCCTTGAATGCCCAGGGCTTTACCATTTTCGAATCCGCCAATGGGCAGGAAGCGCTAAATGCTGTGATTGCCAACCGTCCCGACATCATCATCCTTGACCTTGGTCTGCCCGATATTGACGGCATCGAAGTCACACGCCAATTGCGTGAATGGTCGCAGACTCCCATCATTGTCCTGTCTGTGCGTGAGTCCGAACAGGATAAGATCGCAGCCCTCGATGCAGGCGCTGACGATTACCTGACCAAACCTTTTGGCACAGGCGAACTCATGGCTCGTATGCGGGTCGTGATGCGCCGGCAGACCAGCAAGCCTGATGAACCCATCCTGCAAGTCGATGAGTTGAAAATGGATCTGTCCCGACGGGTGGTCACGATACGAGATGAAGAAATCTCACTCACCCCAACTGAATATGATATTTTGAGACTCCTTATGCAAAATGCGGGCAAGGTGATCACTCACCATCATTTGCTCAGGCAGGTTTGGGGCACAGCCTATGAAAGTGAAATGCACATCCTGCGTGTTAACATCAGCAACCTGCGCCGCAAGATCGAACCGGACCCGTCCCGCCCTCATTACTTATTGACAGAACCCGGTGTGGGGTATCGTTTGAAAGTCCTGTGACATTTCCACAATAGACGAGCGAAGCAGTCCATTCTGCCTATTTGTGAATGCGCCACGTGGCTCTTTAAGCGGCTCGGATAATTCCTTACAATGGAATTATCCGAGCCGCTTATGAATATTTCCTCTTTCTTATCAGTAAGTCAACCCTGTGATAAAGCCTTGCAATGGACAAAAAAACAATTGTCGCAAGAGAACCTGCGATGTGTCCAAACTTTTGATTTACATTCGGCGCGGATGGGTCCGCATGATTGTGGCTGTCAGCTGGTGATCCTGCTGGTGTTTGGAAAAACGGCAGAACCGGTCACATTGATCCTGCAAGGGAAAGAAGGGCGGACCTGGTTTTCCATTGCGGATATTTCCCTTCAAAACGCGGATGCGAAATTGATCAATGCAATTCAGCAAGCGCTTGAAATTGGAGAGTCCATTCCTGTTTTAAAAAGTTAATAGGCAATATTGCTTATACCTTACCGCGTCATATTGCTCTGGTTGTAATGAGGGGAAATCTTTATAGTAGACCGCTAATCCAAGTCACATAGAGGAAATGAAATGAAGAAGGTAATGACATTTTTATCGGTTATTTTGGTATTGATCCTATCAGCCTGTGTGCCTGCTGACAAGTCTGGCACGAATGACAACTCCAATAGGATGAATGGGACGCCAACCCCGGGAAGCATGATGGTGACTGATCCTGAGGCCGCGCACATGATGGAACCGATCACTGCTCCGAACGTTCAGCCTGCTTCCGAAACTGAAGGTGGACAGCCGTTTTCATATCGCGAAGAAAATGGCGTCAAAGTTTTTGAGTTGACTGCTAAAGCAGTGCAATGGCCGATCCTGGATGGAGTCACTGTTACGGCTTATACATACAACGGGACCGTGCCCGGGCCTATGATCCGCGTCACAGAAGGCGACCAGGTCAAGGTCATCGTTAAGAACGAATTGCCTTTTCCTACAACCATTCACTGGCACGGAGTCGAAGTCCCAAATGCAATGGATGGCGTGCCCGGAGTCACGCAGGATCCCATACAGCCGGGCGAAACATTTACCTATGAATTCACCGCCAAACCTGCTGGAACCTTTATGTATCACTCACACTATGAAGGTGATATACAGGTAAGCGCAGGATTGTATGCTCCTTTTATCATTGACCCGAAAGAGCCTGATGCGAATCCACCTGTTGTGGATAAAACCCTGATGATCTCCGAATGGCGCCTGAAGGATGGGAATACCTATGCAGCCATGCCCGTCAGCGGAATGGAGCCTAATTACTTCACAATAAACGGAAAGGCCTTCCCTGCGACTGAGACGATCACCGTTAAGAAAGGCGTCCTTGTGCGATTACGCCTGATCGGTATCGGTCAATTCATTCACCCCATCCACCTGCACGGTATGTCCTTCAAGATCGTCGCCACGGATGGGCATCCCGTTCCCGAGGCCGCGCAGTTGACAAAGGATACTGTCAGCGTTGCGCCCGGCGAACGCTATGATATTGAGTTTGCCGCTACAGAAACAGGACAGTGGATGCTGCACTGTCACATCCTGCACCACACCACCAATGACAACGTCGAGCCGGGCGGCTTGATGCTGATGATCAATGTCGTTGAATAAAATAAACCCCTTGCAAAAGTCTCTTATGCCACAGAGACCGCAGAGAAAAAAAGAGGTTTAAGAGTCTTTTCTCAAAGCTCTCTGAGCGCTCTGTGGCTACTTATGCAAGAGGTCAAATCAAGTTATAGGAGATATGAAATGCGTAAAATGATTCTTGTTGGTTTGCTTGTGGGGTTGGTTGTTCTGCTCACTGCTTGTGGAGGTTCTGCCCCGATGCAGGAGACCACTTCCTCCAAGGCTGTGAATATTGTTGTTACTTCAAACCCCTCCCCAGCGGTGACAGGTGAT
>JACRMH010000064.1 GCA_016219545.1 Chloroflexota bacterium
TCAATTCCTCTAAACTCGGCGGCAACAGTTGCGCTTGTTTCATTGTGTATTCTTTGAAGATGACTTTTCCGTTGTTCATCCCTCTATTGTATTAAATTCTTTTTAAATCGAAAAGGGCTGCCCTCTTTTTGGACAGCCCCACGATGCTTTTTACTCGAATGCTCTATCTCGGCGTAAACCGGTTTTCCCATTCTGCGATGGCGGCGCGGATCTCCGATTTGACGTCTTCATCGGGGACATCATCAATGGTACCGTATTTTTGCGAGCCGATGTAAACATCAACCCCGCCCCTGACGGAATCTTGCAGGCGAATGCCCCTCTTGAACAAGGGACTATTCATCAGGCGCTTTTGCAGGACTGTATCAATTTGCCCGACAATGCTGAGGGTTGAGGTGATCTTTTCGGGTTCGGTTTTTGGGGCGGCGGATGGCAGGGGTTGAGATGCCACTGATTGAGTAGCGGCAAGCCCGGGCGGGGTCTGAGTCGATGCGGAGGGTTGGATGGATGCCTGTGAGAGCTGTCCAGTTTCCAGGTAGGAACGAAACACTGAGACGAGTTCGATCAAGCGCCTTCTTTTGTCATACTGCAAGGGCGGGACGATGAAAGCGCCGTCCATTTCAACCGTGATGCGGCCGCCGCTGCCGGTTTTTAGGCGCAGAAGTCCGGGGTCATCCTGCGTGTTTTGCGAAGACCGATTTGCAGAGGCAATGCGCTGTTCGGCCAGGGATATTTTTGAGTTTGCCTCTGCGATGGCCGCTTCGGCTTGTGCCTCGGAGGCTTGTATTTTCTTTGCAGAGCGGCCGTTCGAGTCGAAGAATCCAATCAGCCAACCGATGACCATGCCGATCAGAAGGCCGACAATTACGTAAAAAATGGGGGTGGGGTTGAAACTTATTCCAGTCATGGTTACCTCAAGTGCTGACAATTCGGGCAGATGTGTGTGCCGCGTTGCCCAACTGTGAGTTTTTGTATCGTCCTGCCACAAACAGGACACGGCTCTCCATCGCGGCCATAAACGCGAAAATAATTTTGAAAATCACCGCCGCGATAAACCCAGTCTATGCTGGCCCCGTTGCGGCGGATGCCTTCTGCCAAGACGGTGCGGATCGCTTCGCGCAAAGCCTCGGCCTGTTTTTGCGAAACCGTATTCGATGCCCTTTGAGGATGCAGTTTCGCCATGTGCAAACATTCATCTGTATAAATGTTGCCAAGACCAGCGAGAAAGGTCTGGTCAAGGAGCAGCGGCTTTAGCTGTCGTTGACGGGTGTGCAGGTTCTCAAAAAGCCATTTTGCGGTGAACTGTTCTTCAAGCGGTTCCGGCCCAAGTTTACCAAGAATTTCATCGGGTTGATCGGTTAACCACACACGGCCGAATTTGCGGGTGTCATTGAAGGCTAGATAATTTTGGTTTGAAAGATGCAATAAAAGACGGTCATGCTTTTCCGGCTTAATTTTACCCTGTCTTATTATCAAATCTCCGCTCATGCGTAAATGAATGAGGAAACTATAATCTTCGAGACGGATGACCAGATACTTTGCACGCCGCGAAACATCCACGATTCTTTGCCCCACGATCTGCTTTTTGAATTGGATAGGGCTTGGGATTGCCAACGTGCGCGCCCAGCGCAAGTCAGCGGAGAGGACGGTTTTACCGACCAATTCCGGTTTGAGCGCGCGGGCGAAGGTTTCTACTTCAGGGAGTTCGGGCATGGGGCGAATTGAAAACTGGAAAGTTGTAGTAAGTTGCCTCACCATCTAAGATTATGTCGTTCGGAGATGCAAAACGGCTATGGCCTGCGTAAAGTTGCTTGAAGACTGGCTGGCTTTCTCAAACAACCTTCAACCTGCAAACCTTTCAACCCAAGTCTATTCGTTGAACATCTCGCCAACCGAACGTCCTTCATGGGCGCGCCTGATGACTTCGCCCAGTAAAGAGGCTACGGAAAGCACTGTGATCCGGTCACCTAGGATTTTCTTTTTGTCTGGCGAGAGCGGGACTGAATCAGTGGTAATAATTTGTTTGATCGGCAACGAAGCCAGGCGCTCCGCGCCATTGCGTGACAAAATGGGATGCACGAAAGCGAGATACACATCCTGCGCGCCATTTTGTTTGACGACGTTGACTGCCTGCGCGATGGAACCGCCTGTGTCCACTTCATCATCCACAATGATCACATCGCGGTCTTTCACATCGCCGATCAAAGTCAGTGCTTCGGCGTTGGCATCATTTCCAATGCGGCGTTTCTCGATGAAGGCGATGGGCATGTCCATGTCGGCGGCATAGTTGCGGCCTTTCTTGGCAAAACCCAGATCCACCGAAACCACAACCGGCTCGTGCATTTGGCAGCGCAGGTTCTTGTTGATATGTTCAACCAGCAAATGGGACGCGGTCAACACATCACCGGGGATCGAGAAGAATCCCTGAACCTGTCCGGCGTGCGGGTCGAGGGTCATATAGCGGTCGGCGCCGGCCACTTCGAGCATATCCGCAATGAGACGGGCAGTGATCGGTACGCGCGGCTGGTCCTTTTTATCGGAGCGGCCGTAACATAAATAAGGCACAACCGCCGTGATACGCGCCGCAGAATCCAGGCGCAGGGTTTGGATGGTGATAAGCAACTCCATCAAATTGCGGTGGACGGGTGATGCCGTACTCTGGATCACATAGACATCCTGTCCACGTACGCTGCCCTGCAATTTCACAAACAGGTTCTCGTTGGGGAACTCGATCACCTCGCATTCGCTGACCGGTTGGCCGAGATATTCAGAGATCTTTTTCGCAAGTTCGGGCGAGCCTGTCCCGGCAAAAAGTTTGATACCGCCGTATACTTTCATATCGTGATGAACATGACGCATTTAATTATCCTTCTTTTGCGATGTCCACTCGGAGCGCAGAATGCTCATGATCAGGACATCGTCATATTTTCCAAATTTATAAACTGCCTCGCGCAAGCGCCCTTCCAGCACGAAGCCGGCTTTTTCATAGGCACGCACTGCACGGATGTTATCGGTATAAACTTTTAAAGACACCCGGTTCAAATTCAAGGTTTCGAAACAATGACGCGCCAGCAGACTCATGGTCTCGGAACCATAACCCTTGTTCCATTCCGATTTTTCGCCGATCATAATTCCAACTTCGGACGAACTGTTGACAGGGTCAAGATCGAAGACGCCGCAATTGCCGATCATCTTCCACGCTTTGCCTTTGCGGACTTCGATCACAAGCGGTTTTTCCTTTTGGTCGCGCTTCGCCAGTGAAATGAACCAATTCTCTTCGTCTGTAAAAGACATCGGCAAAAAGAGTGCAAGTCCGCGGGTTACTTCGGGGTCATTCACCCATTCATGAAATTTCTTTACATCTTCACGTTCCGCTGCGCGCAGGCGGATGCGCTTTCCATAAATAATACTCATTTCAACCTTCCATTCATTAGCGACTTCGCCGCTTCCCACGGTGAAATTTTTCTTTGGATGATCCTCTGCACCGCATCATCATACTGCTGTTGAGAGACTTCTTCCATAAATTGATTGACCAGCGTCTCGCGGATCAGCGCATCCAACTCGACCTCGAGCCTGTTCTTCTCCCGAAGAGACCAATCTCCGCTGTGAGTTAAGTGTGCCACATGCCGCCCAATGGACTCGGCCAATTCAGCGATGCCCTTGCCTTCAGTAGCGACTGTCTTTTGGATGGGTGGAATCCACATCGGCGCAGAAAATGAATCTTGAACGGGAGCAACTGTCCGCATGGATTGACCGTGATGTTGAAAGACATGTTCGGTTGGGTGCGCCAAGTCCAGCATGGATTTCAATGCTCGTTCCGTATTTTCCACACCGGCGCGGTCAGCTTTGTTGATGACCAGAATATCTGCAATTTCCAAAATGCCGGCTTTGATGGCTTGAATGTCATCGCCAAGACCGGGCGCTTCGACGACGAGAGTTGTGTGCGCGAGACGCGCCACATCCACTTCGCTTTGACCCGCGCCGACTGTTTCAATGATGATGACATCATAGCCGGCGGCATCGAAGACCTGTGCCATGTTCGCTGTGGATTGAGCCAGCCCGCCAAGTGATCCGCGTGTGGCCATCGAACGGATGAAGACGCCGGTATCGCCGGAAAGATCGCGCATCCGCACGCGGTCGCCCAGCACTGCTCCGCCTGTGAAAGGGCTTGATGGGTCAACGGCGATGATGGCAACCCGTTTTTCGTGTGACTTGCGATAATACAGCGCGAGTTGATTCACCAGCGATGATTTGCCTGTGCCTGGAGAACCGGTCACGCCGATCAAGTGCGCCTTGCCTGTATACGGAAATAATTCGATCAGCGCTTCGCGGCCTTCGGGTACGTTATTCTCCACTTGCGTGAGCAAGCGGGTGAGGGCAAGGCGGTCGCCGGAGAGAACTGCTTGGGAGTAGGTCATAAAATTTAATCTTCAACAAAAGTAGGTCAGGCTTTTAGCCTGACAGTTTTTTGCAATAAAGGGTGGCGGGTTGAAAGCCCGCCCTGCGATTACTTTACAACAAAAACACAGAGCATTTGATCTCTGTGTTTTATCGGCAACTATCCTGTCACTGCCGTTCGCACGTCACGGATAATATCTTCGGTGGATGCACCGGGTCCAAAGACGCCGGCCACTCCCATTGCTTTCAAACTCTGCACATCTTCATCTGGAACGATGCCGCCGATAAAGACTTTGACATGCTCCTGCCCATTGGTTTTGAGCAATTCCATCACACGCGGAGTCAACGCCATGTGCGCGCCGGAAAGAATGGAAAGCCCAACGACATCCACATCTTCCTGAAGCGCGGCTTCGGCGATCATTTCAGGGGTCTGGCGCAAGCCAGTGTAGATCACTTCCATGCCTGCATCACGCAAGGCACGCGCGACAACTTTTGCGCCGCGGTCATGTCCATCCAAGCCGGGCTTGGCCACCAATACACGAATCTTCTTTTCGGTCATGTTTCCTCCGAGGGGATGATGGCGAAATTATACTATGTAACATAATCAAGGCATTTGATAAAAGTGAAAGGATTGCGAGTGCAGGAAAAATAGTCATAAGGCATTTCATGAATTGTTGCACCATGATTAAAAATAGCGTGGGTCTCCGACCCACGCTAAACTTAACTTTGAGTTTGACTCTGGACGGGAGTCAGCGTTTGCAATTTTACTCAAACCGCTGCAGCGCTTTATAGATCGCATCCGTGCCAAATTCGACAGCCGCAGCAGGGATACGTTCATTCGCGGCGTGTATGGTCTGCGTGAAGTTGAAATCTGCCGGCAGATTCATAGGCAGGAAGCCGTAAGTCTGAATGCCGAGGCGGGAGAAAAATCGTCCATCGGTGACACCGCTCAAAAGGAGCGGGATCGGAATCCCATCAGGATCGGCTTCACATAAGATCCGCGTAAACACATCAAACAGACCCATGTTCGGCTCGGATGGTCCAGGGTCAAATCTAATTACTTCGATCTCCACCTCGTCGCCAACGATCTTTTTTAATTCCATAAGCATGTCTTCGGGGCCAAAACCCGGCAGTAGACGGCCGTCCAACTCAACAGATACTTCGCTTGGGATGACGTTCACTTTATTACTTCCGTGCAGGATCGTCGGGCTGACTGTGTTTCGCACCAATGGAATAAATAAACTGCCGCGTTCGCCAAGCAAATTTAGCACACCGTTCGTCAACATGGGATTGCTCAATTGCTTTAAGAGCGTTCCAGTGGGCCCACCCAATGCCGATGCCATGGATTCGAACATAAGACGCGCGGGTGGGGTAATATGAATGGGCAGGGGATTCTCATCCAGCTTTTGTAGGAAGCGGGATAGCTTTGCCATTGCACCGCCGCGGATTGGCATCGAAGCGTGCCCGCCCCGGCCTCGAACTGTCGCTTTCATCCAACAAATTTGTTTCTCGGCGATCATAATAGGGTAAAAACGCTTCTTCCCAATGTGCAATGAAAAACCGCCGAATTCACCGATCGCGTAATGAATTCCCCTAAATAGTTCCGGATGGTGTTCAACCAAAAATTGAGCGCCGTACTCCCCGCCGGCTTCTTCATCACTCACAATGGCAAGGACCACATCGCCGGGTAATTTCACACCCTCTGTCTTTGCGCGCAGAAAAGCGGACAGCATCATTGCCACGCCGCCCTTCATATCCAGAGCGCCGCGCCCCCACACATACCCATCGGCAAGCTTTCCTTCAAATGGCGGATGCTGCCATTTTTGATTTTCGGTTGTGACAACATCAACATGCCCATAAAGCAGGATGGGCGCGGACTTACCCTCGCCCGTCAGCCGCACGATCAAGTTGGGACGATTCGGTGTCCGCGCCAGTATCGTTGACTCGATCCCCGCTTCGGTGAGAAGTCCGCGAATGAAGGCGATACACTCCACCTCATTGCCCGGTGGATTGGTGGTATCGAATTG
Organism: Chloroflexota bacterium; assembly: GCA_016219545.1. Classification (GTDB taxonomy): domain Bacteria; phylum Chloroflexota; class Anaerolineae; order Anaerolineales; family Villigracilaceae; genus Villigracilis. Next base: position 6,423 of record JACRMH010000064.1, read on the forward strand.
AATGAGCTTTTGCAGTAATTCCACTGGATTCATGACCTCTCCTTTGATGGCAACTCTCAATATGATTTAGATTTATCTGCATTATCTAATGGTATTGTAGGACAAACTAATTTACATGGCAAGGATAAAAAAAAGAGCGGGCATTCTTGAGATTACCGCTCTTCCAATTCCCTGATTCCTAATACCTATTCCCTGCTTTTACCCATGCCTGCTCATGAATCTTTCCATGCGGCGCAGGGCTTCTTCGATCTGACTGTATTCGGTCGCATAACAAGCACGGACAAATCCTTCGCCGCCGGGGCCAAAGGCATTGCCTGGGACAACAGCGACTTTTTCTTCGCGCAATAATGTCTCGGCGAAAGTCTCATCGTCCATGCCGGTGGCACGGATGCTGGGGAATGTATAGAAAGCGCCGCGCGGCTCAAAGGTCGAGAGACCGAGTTTGTTGAGTCCGCCAACCAGAAGTCTGCGGCGGCGATCATATTCGGCGACCATTTCCTTTACATGCGGTTCACCCGTCTTCAAGGCTTCGATTGCGGCATCCTGAGCCATTGTCGGCGCGGACATGATCGTATATTGGTGGATGCGCACCATGCCTTGAATAATGTCCGCAGGTCCGCAGGCATAACCGATGCGCCAGCCCGTCATGGCATAGGCTTTTGAAAATCCGCCAAGCAGAATAGTGCGGCGCTTGAGTCCTTCATCCAATGCGGGGAAGCAGACGTGATCGAAATCATAAACGAGGCGGTCGTAGATCTCATCCGAGACAACGATCAGGTCATATTGCTCCGCGATCTTCCCGATCTCGATCATCACCTCGCGCGGGGCGACAGCGCCGGTGGGGTTCGATGGGTAGCCGATAAAAATAACTTTTGTGCGCGGAGTGATAGCTTTGCGAATGTCATCGGGGTCAATGGTAAAGTTGTTTTCAAGGCGCGCAGGAATTTCAACTGGTACGCCGCCCGCTAGGATCACCTCTGCCTGATACGAAACAAAGCAGGGTGTGGGGATGATGACCTCATCGCCCGGTTCAAGGATGGCTGTGAAGGTGAGATACAACGCTTCCGAAACGCCGACCGTTGCCACGATTTCGGTCATCGGGTCATATTTGATGTTGTAGAGTCTCTGTAGATTTTCCGCGATGCCTCGGCGCAGTTCCACTTTCCCGTGATTGGATGTGTAATGCGTCTCGCCGTTCTGCAAAGAGCGAATGCCTGCATCAAGGATCGGCTTGGGCGTGGTGAAATCCGGTTCGCCGATGCCGAGCGAGATCACATCCTTCATCGTTGCAACAATATCAAAAAACTTACGAATACCGCTTGGCTTTAATCCAGCCACACGTTTTGCCAGTCTTTGAACTTCACTGATTTCCTGCATTGAACCTCCAATTATTTGTTGGGTAGGGGCGACCCATTGGGTCGCCCCTACGATATTACAGAATAACCGAACTTGTATCGCTGATATTTAATTCCATGACATGACCATCGCCTCGGGCCTTGACCTTGGCCTGCCTGCCGATCAACGAGCGACTCAGCGCCGCATCCTTGATCTCACAATCCGCCTCGACGATACTCTCAGCGATCTGGCTGTTGTCTATCTTGCAGTTTGCACCGATGGATGCGTAAGGTCCGATGGTTGAGTTGCTGATCTCTGCCGTGGGATGAATGGATACCGGTTCAACGATCTTCACGTTTGCAAGTTTAAAAGTTTGCAGGGTTGAACTTTCCGACCTTTCAACTTTCAAACCTCCCAACATTTTTTTATTTGTATCCAGTGTCGCTTCTATCGTTCCCGTATCCAGCCATGTGCTGATCTTGTTCGTGCGGACTTTCGCTCCGCCTTCGATCATGATGGAAATGGCATCGGTCAGGAAGTATTCGTTCTTGAGCATTACGCCGCGTTCCATTTGATCGTCAATCGCGGAAAGCAATTGTTCCGAACTCTTGAAGTAATAACACCCAACGACCACAAGGTTATTCTCCATGCTTTGCGGCTTTTCAATGAAATGCTTCACCCAGCCGTCCGCACCGACTTCCGCCACCCCAAAGCGGCGCGGATCTTCCACGGGCATTACCCAGGCCACGCCATCCGCTTCCTCTTTTGCAAGGAAGGAGAAGTCCGTTTCCATGAGCGTGTCTGAGAAACACATGATCATCGGTCCGCGCAAATGTTCGCGCGCTAATGCCAGCGCATGGGATTGTCCCTTCATTTCTTGTTGAACAACGAAATGGGCTTTGAGGTTTGGATAATGTTCTTTTATAAAAGGGGGAATTTGCATCTCGCCCAAATAGGGGCCGAGGATGAAAACATATTCGGTGTTTTCCGGGTCCGGCAAAGTCTTGAACATATCCAGCAAATGTTCAAGCGATGTTTTTCCCGCCACGCTGACGAGCGGCTTGGGCTTGCTCCACGTGTGCGGGCGCATTCTGGTTCCCCATCCGGCCATGGGGATAACGACTTTAAGGGATTCGGTCAAGGAAGTTCTCCAGTGAAAGATTTCACTGGTATTTTACCAATGAAATGCTGAAGAGATGATTAGCGTCTGGGGTGTCAAATGTCACCATTCGCCGAATTGTGGGATGGGTTTCCCGGCACGGTATTCGTCCAACCTCAAGCGGTGCGAGGAGAAAACGTCAGCGGGCAGGTCGTCCAAAGAGAATGCACGCATCTCCGCGATCTCGCCATCCGGCTTGCCCGTTATTTTGAAATCCTTACAAATGAACACAATCGAATGATCTGTCTTCCATTGTACGAAATTTGTGTATACGCCCATCAAGGTCACTTCGCCCAAGTGCGCGCCCGTCTCTTCCAACGCTTCGCGCCGCACAGCCTCTTCAAGGGTCTCGCCGCGCTTTACTCCGCCGCCGGGCAGGAACCATCCATTGATGTATGTGTGGCGTACCAACCAAACTTTATCATCTCGAATCGTCATAACCCGTACCCCCATGCGGACAGGGCGAAAGATGAAGCAATAAATTTTGAAACCAAGATACAAGAGGCGAATGAGCATGAGCTTGACCATAGACGGTGGACGGTAGACCATGGTCAACGGTCTACCGTCCACCGTCAAAATTATTGATGCCCTAAAATGGGATGCGGGCGATAGGGCTCTTCGAGCTGCTTGATCTCTTCGTCTGACAGTTTAATTTCCATCGCGGCAATGGCCTGATCCAAATGCTCGATCTTGCTGGACCCGATAATGGGTGCGGCGATATGGGGTTTACTCAACACCCAAGCCAAAGCGACCTGCGACCCGGTTACGTTATGTGCCTTTGCAATTTCCTGCGCCCGTTCCGCCACCGTGAAATCTTCATCGCGGAAATATAGTTCGTCTGCAAACGGGTCGCTATTCGCGCGGACACTTTCCCCGCCGCCCCCGCGCTTGCGGTCGCCTGCGAAGAATCCGCGCGCCATGGGGCTCCACGGGATGAGTCCAATGCCCTGATCTTTGCAGAGCGGGATCATCTCACGCTCCTCTTCACGATACACAAGGTTGTAGTGGTTCTGCATCGAGACAAATTTTGCCCAGCCGTTCATTTCGGAAACGTGCAATGCTTTCATAAACTGCCATGCGAACATGGACGATGCCCCAATGTATCGAGCCTTGCCCGCGCGGACGACATCGTTCAACGCTTCCATCGTTTCCTCGATGGGTGTGTTGTAGTCCCAGCGGTGGATCTGATACAAGTCTACATAATCCATTTGCAGGCGTTTGAGTGACTTGTCAATCGAATCCATGATGTGCTTGCGCGAGAGTCCGCGGTCATTGGGGTCGTCGCTCATTTGCTGATAAACCTTGGTGGCGACGACAATGTTTTCGCGTTTTACATCTTTGAGCAAATTACCGGTCACGCGCTCGCTTTCCCCCAGCGAATAAACATCTGCCGTGTCGAAGAAGTTGATGCCCGCCTCCAGCGCGCGCTGGACAAAAGGCTTGGCTTCCTTTTCTTCCAAAATCCAGGCTCGCCATTTTTTCGAGCCATAGGTCATCATCCCCAAACATAAACGAGAAACTTTTAAACCAGTTTTGCCAAGATTAACGTATTGCATAATGATTCTCCTATTTATTTGATTTTTCTTCAAGATACCAATAAATTTTTTCAACAACTTCAATGCTTTCCCCAAAATCGATTAATCCTGTTTTTAATTTTGGACGACTTGTAAATCTAACATAGGTTTCAGAATCTGTAATTCGAGCTATTACAAATTCCACTTCTTCTATACTTTTCCAGCCAAAGGGAGTTTGCGCCTTTATTCGTAATAGATTTTCTTGCTCTAAAATTTTTGCGTTCACGATCATTAATGATGAGATACAAGCCTTGAATGCTGCCTCGTGCCCCATCGGTAATCTGATTGACCGTGTTTGAAGAGTAGATAATATGTTTTCTGAATCATGTGTGGGTAAACTATGAACACGCATTATGTGATAAGTAACCGCTGTTAAAGAGAACAAAATACCACCGGCAATGCTTGCTGACCAAATCCAAGAAGCGGACCGAATTATTTCTGAAATAATTTCATGCCAGCTATAACCAAGTATAAAACCTGTCAAAATTGGCGGAACAATATTCATTCCAATACCAACAAACAGAGACAAATATATAAACGCCTTTAAATATAGTAGCAGATGTTTTTTCATTATTGTTCCTGCCTAAATAATTTCCAGTTTTGCCAAACTTGCGGCAAGACGTTTGAGTCCAACAGATTTAAATTCAATTACCACAATCTCATCATTATCTTGTATTCTGCTTTCCTGCACGATCCCCTCGCCAAATGAGGCGTGCTTGACGCGGTCTCCAGATTTGAATCTGCTCATTGCAACGGGAGCAGACCTAGGCGGAGGAGGAACCGTCCACCTTGATTCGGATGTGCTTGGACTGCCATAAGAACTTCGTGAGGAGGAAAATGAAGTCGTGGGACGTCCCGTGCGGGTTTTGCCAACAAGCAGATTCGCAGGGACGTCTTCAAGGAATCGCGATGGATAAGTCTCTTCCGACATGCCGCGCCCGCCGCGTTGAATGGCGCGCAATAAATAAAGGCGGTCTTTGGCGCGCGTGATGCCAACGTAAAACAGGCGGCGCTCCTCTTCCATTTGAGCGGGCTCATCGAAGGAACGACTGTGCGGCATGATGCCATCATCGAGGCCGACGATGAAGACAGCGCCGAACTCAAGTCCCTTGGCGGCATGGAGAGTGAGCAGGGTGGGGGCGTTCGCGTCAGTGATGGTATCCTGATCGGCGACGAGGGCAATGTTTTCGAGGAACTCATCCAGGGTGCGCGTGGAATATTCAAGCGCGAGGCGTTTCAATTCAAGCACGTTTTCCCAACGGTCTTTACTTTCGTCGGAATCATCTTCAAGAATAAAATCCTTGTAATTGATGTCTTTCATGATTCGGTCAAAGAGTTCGACGGTTGTAAACGCGGGCGCAAGCGCAAACCAGTTCGCAAGCATCCCGCCAAAATCCGCAAGAGGCAGCGCGGCACGTCCGGTAAACGATTTGTAATATGGTGAATCAGCGCCGCGTGCAAGGTCAAGCAAAATTGCGCCGGGGGATGTATTTTCCTGATTCGCCACGAGGTGAAGGGTGGTCAATGTTTTTTCACCGATGCCGCGCGGCGGGACGTTGATGATACGCCCAAGCGCGGCCTCATCGGCGGGGTTATGTACGAGGCGAATAAAGGCGATCATATCCTTGACTTCGCGGCGTCCATAAAACCTTTGCGCGCCGACCAAGCGATAGGGAAGCCGCGCCTGCAAGAATGCTTCTTCAATTAAACGTGACATGGCATTGGTGCGGTACATGACAGCACATTCGCCCGGTTCAAATTGTTTGGAGGCGACAAGCTGTGCAATGGTATCTACAACAAAAGAGGCTTCGTCGTAATCATTGTAGGCTTCGTGGAATAATATTTTCTCGCCCGCACCGCGGTCGCTGAATAGCTTTTTCTTGCGGCGGTTACTGGCGCGGTCAATGACTCCCATGGCGGCATCCAGAATGTTTTGGTGGGAGCGATAATTCTCTTCCAATAGTACAACCTGTGCATCGGGGAAGTCCTGCTCAAAGCGCTGTACATTGCGATAGTCCGCGCCGCGCCAGGCGTAAATGGAGTTGTGAACTACCATGCCATTGGCGATGTAATTATGAAGATTCTCGACTTCAAAATCGTATACCGTTCCCTGATAAGCCTCTCGGGAAACTTCTACAATTTCATCTTCAACAATTTCTCCATCCTTTTCAATTGCTACGATCATGGAAGGATGTAAATGACTTGCAGGCATAAGGTTGAAACGCGATGCGAGAGGTGAATCGCCTTTGTCTACAAGGAATGTCCCTGTAACAATTTCAGCGCCATCGGCAGCTTCACTTAATTTTTGCGCGACTTCCTGAATATCATCATATTGCAGGCGATTAATGCCAATGCGCCAATTACCCCGGCTTCGAATGCGTGGATTGTATCCAAGCTCTTTCAGTTGCTTCGACAGTTTCGGGTCACTGCTCCACAAGTCCACGCGATGTGCGTGCCAGGGGGATTCTTTGGTGATGCGCCCATCTCCAAAATATCGAATGTTGACAATGTTACGGAATGTTCCTTGCGGGATATAGTGTGGATAGCTGATGTCCATTCCGAGATCAGTTAACAATTGATTCGCATTACTGTCTGTATCAATCTGACTGAATAACTTATCAATATATTCCTGTGACATGCGCATTCTTCGTCCGCGCACATGGAATACCGTGGTTGGAATTCCGTAGGCGGTTGAATAATAGGCTTCCCAATAATGGGCTTCGTTCCTGTTCTCGCAAACTTTCAAAACCCACATTCTATTTGCATTTTCTTGATTGCTTCGCACTTGCAAGCCAACTTTTAACGCACTCCCATCACTGCGTGCGTGAGAGGCAATTCCGACGCGATAGCCTTTATCCTTGCGATACATCAAATAGACATAATGTAAACCGGGATTCATCCCCAATCTTGCAAAGACAATGTGATTAGGTGTGGTTTTGATAATATGTCCATTGCGAGTCTTTGCTTTGATCAACTCTCCTTTGAAACTTCTTTTTCCAATACGAGAGACATTTGAGACCATGGTTGAGCCGCGTCCGCTCGCAGCTAGAACCTTATCGCCTTTTTTAAGCGTTTCAATTTTTCTTTGCCCGTCTTGGGTTTGTATTTTTGTCCCGGCGGGGAAACATTGATCGGGGTCACCCACGCAAAAGATATTCTTGTGATATGAAGCAAGATGCTTGACCAGCGCATATTGCGCGAGGTTTGTATCCTGAAACTCATCCACGAGGACATGACGGAATCTTTGCGCGTACTTTTCACGAACTGCCGGTACATCTTCCAGCAGGCGCGCGGTATAAACCAGCAGGTCGTCAAAGTCCACGGCATTGCTGGCGATCAGTCTTTTTTGATATTCAGCATAAACACGTTTGACAACTTCGTCGCGATAGGTGTTGATCGGATAATCTTCGGAGCCGATGAGTTCATTCTTTGCGCGGGAGATGGATGCGTGGATGCTGACCGCGCGATATAACTTGTCGTTCAAATTGAATTCTTTGATAATGCTCTTGACGATCCTTTCCTGATCGTCGGAATCGAAGATCACGAAATTGGATTCAAGTGGAAGGTGTTCGGTCTCACGCCGCAGGATGCGCGCACAAATAGAGTGAAACGTGCCGAGCATGATGCCGTCTGTGGCCTGCTCGTTCAGCATGGACTTGACGCGCGAATCCATTTCCTTGGCGGCTTTGTTGGTGAATGTGACCGCCAGAATCTGCCAAGGGCGGACGCCTTCGTTTGCGATCAAATAGGCGATGCGCTGGGTGAGTACACGCGTCTTGCCAGAGCCCGGGCCTGCTACTACTAAAACAGGTCCATCTGGCGCTGTGACAGCTTTGCGTTGTTGAGGGTTAAGTTTTGCGAGAAAGTCCATGAGGGGGATTTTGAATGATGAATTTTGAAGGATAAAGGATGGAAAAGTCGTTGAACGTTTAACGTGAAAACGTTCAACGACCACAAGACTATCACACTATGAAACCAACAGACTACTTGAGTTCAGAGGTGCAGTTCGGGCAGCGTGTGGCTTTGATGGGGATGGAGCTGAAACAATAGGGACAATCCTTCGCAGTCGCTTCCGCCGCAGGCGCTGGTTTTTTGAAACTGTTTGCGGCTTTTACAATTAGGAAGATAACGAAGGCAACCAGGAGAAAGTCAAGGATGGTTTGCACGAATGAGCCCCATTTGATCACCGCAGCGCCGACTGTGATCGCCAATTCGCTGAAATTCACTCCGCCCATCAAAAGCCCGATCACGGGCATGATGATGTCATTGACAAGGGAGGTAATGATCTTGCCGAAAGCGCCGCCAATGATGACGGCCACTGCGAGATCCAACACATTTCCTCGCACAATAAAATTTTTAAATTCCTTGATCATGGTTTTCTCCTTTGTTGAACAACTGATATTTGGATTCTATGTTAGGAAGGGAGGACTGTCAACAATCAGATGCCGGATCTCTTATGGAACAGGAGCAGGCGGCAGGTCGGGTTGGATGCGCAGGATTATCAGGGAAAAATAATGGCAGAGTCATCATACGATGACCCTGTCATGAGTAAAACGTCAGCTTATTAATTTTGAACAACAATGGTCATGGTGAGAATACAGAAACCTGTTTTTCCAACGAAAATTTTCCAGGTTGAGGAGTAGGTGCCATAATTTTTGGGAGCTACCATATCTACAACGACACTCATGCTCCCGCCGGGGTTTATGGATTTGGTGAAATCATATACATCCTGCTTTTGGAACTTGTCGCCGCCAACCCAGCGATAGTCAGAACTGGAGGCTTCCCACACCTCTGTGCCTACATTCTTAATATCCCACTTTCCGTCAAAATCCGAGCGGGGTGAAACGGTGGAATAATCCGCCGGGCTTTGTGAAATGAGAGTGCATGCATATTTTGTGGTTGAAGTGCCGCCTCCAATTTGCGTGGATCCAGGTTTTGCTGTTGATGTTGCAGTGGGTACTGTCGGCGTGAACAGTGCGAAAATAAATGTAGGGGAGGGAGTTTCCGATGGCAGCGCTGTGTTGGTCGGAAGGGGAGTGAAGCTGGGGGTTAATGAAGGACCCGCGACCAGCGCAGTTTGAGTAGCTGCTGCGTTCGCAGTCAACACGATGGATGTGTTGGCTGCGTTTGGGTCAAATGCAGCAGGAGGGTTGGATACGGGTGCAAGGGTCGGCACGCAGGCAAGGATCACCGCCGTTACGATCAAAATTGAAAATATCCTGTAGTTCCGCTGAGTCATAGTTCCTCCAAGGTTAACTAATGTTTAACTTTTTATAGAGACCCTGGAGGTTTCCCGTAATGTCTCCAAAAAGCTTCAGGGTCTTTTTTTATTATTTTATTCCGCTTCGCCCGAACCGATGCCGAGCGGTTTCCACTTGTTTTCATCGCGCAAACGATGTTGTCCGCCGCCGCGATTGTGTAATTCGTCAAAATGTTCGGGCTTAATGAACAAGTGATCGCCGTCGAGCAGTCCGGTCAATCCGGTCTGACCGGGTTCGAGGCGCTTGCTCTGACAGAATTTACAAGTCTTCGGGTCATGTGACTTGTACTCGAGCGGCTCCTCGTAAGTTGTAACATAGCCTTCGTAGTTACGGACAATGACCTTGTGGTCAGACATGCTCATCAGGTAATTGGGCATGATGGGAATCTTACCACCGCCGCCGGGCGCATCCACGATGAATTGTGGGACGGCATAGCCGGAAGTATGTCCACGCAGGCCTTCCATGATCTCGATGCCTTTTGCAACGGGTGTGCGGAAATGTCCCGCGCCTTCGACCAGGTCACATTGATAGAGATAATACGGGCGCACGCGGATGCGGGTCAACTTCTGCACCAGTTCGCGCTGCATGTGGACGCAATCATTTACGCCCGCGAGAAGCACGGACTGATTGCCCAAAGGAATGCCGGCGCGACTCATGCGGTCACACGCTTCGGCAAGTTCCAATGAGATTTCATTGGGATGGTTGACATGAATATTCAGCCACAACGGATGGAATCTGGCGAGCATGTCGCATAGTTCCTGCGTGATGCGCATGGGCATAAAGACCGGCACACGCGAACCAATGCGGACAATTTCAATGTGCGAAATTTCGCGCAGGCGGGTGAGCAGTTCTTCCAAAATTTTTGGTGCCAGCACGAGCGGATCGCCGCCGGAGAGCAGCACGTCACGGACTTGTGGGGTGCGTTTGAGATAGTCGATCTGCGCCTCAAAATCCTGACGGTTGAAGGTTTGTCCCGGGTCACCGACGATGCGCGAACGTGTGCAGTAACGGCAGTACGACGCGCACTGGGTCGTTACCAGCATCAGAACTCTGTCAGGATATCGGTGAACCAGCCCCGGCACGGGAGAGTGGCGGTCTTCCGCAAGGGAGTCCTCCATCATGGCGGTGAAGGCGTTCAATTCTTCTGACACGGGGATGATCTGCTTGCGGACGGGGTCGTTCGGATCTTCGGGGTCGATCAAAGAAATAAAGTAGGGGGTCACATCCACGCGGAAGAGACCCTGGGTTTGCAAAGCCTTGCGTTCACTGTCGGTGAGATGCAAAACCTTTTCGATCTCATCAACCGTGTTCAGGCGGTGACTTAATTGCCAGCGCCAATCGTTCCACTTTTCAGCGGGAACATCGGCGTAAATTGGCGCGCGTTTTGAAACTATAGGGGTGGGCATTTTTCCTCCGAAATTTATATGATTAAAAGTTGACAATGCGTGATCAGCGCGTAAATGGAGGGTCATGATCGGGTCGAAAAAAACCAGCAAACTTAAGTAACATCACTTTCATTGTAAATTCAAACAGAACGCGGGTCAATGTCATTATTTTTCAAGAGTACAATTGGGGGAAAAGGAGCATAAACATGGCAATTGAAGGCAATCACGGCATGTGGGGTGACCTGCATCACGCTGAACTTACTCCCGAAAAATCCGACTTCTCGATCATTGGCATCCCTTATGACGGTCTCGCCAGCGCCCGCAAAGGCGCAGCTCTTGCGCCTGAGCGCCTGCGGTATTGGTCGCATCATTTGACTCCTTTTAGTGAAGATCGAACTCGTCTGCGGGATTTGACTGTCTGCGACCTGGGTGACATCCCAATCACCGATCCGGTCCGTGACTTTGAGCTGGTTCGCCAAAAAGTAGCGACTCTGCCCAATATGCCGATCCTGCTCGGCGGCGACCATTCCGTGACAATTCCTATTTTTCAGGGACAGCGTGAACGGTACAAAGATCAACGCCTCGGCGTTCTATGGCTCGACGCGCATCCCGACTTGTGCGATGACTTCGACGGCTCGAAACTTTCCCATGCCTGCGTGCTGCGGCGCGGCATTGAATTCGGCATTGACCCGCAGGATATTTGCATGGTCGGCTTGCGCTCATGGGAAGACCAGGAAATTGACATGATCGAAAACGGCGGCGTGCATGTTTACACCGCCGCGGATGTGGCCGAGCGCGGCATGAGAAATACAGCCGACAGCGTCCGCAACATCCTCAATGACTGCGACGCAATCCATATCTCGCTGGATATTGACTGCCTCGACCCGGCCATTGCACCCGGTACGGGCATACCTGAATTTGGCGGGCTTTCCTCACGCGATGTTTTGACCCTGCTCAAATCCATGCAAGGACTGCCTTTGGTTGGGCTTGATGTGGTTGAAATCGCGCCGCCGCTTGACCCATCTGAGTCAACGGTTTTTGCGGGGTTGAAGATCATCATGGAATATATCGCTGTCATTGCACGCGAGAAGCAAAAGGGAAGTTAAGATGCATACCAACCTGTCTGTTGTCCATAACGCAGAGCGCAAAAGATTTGAAGTTCATCTCGCTCCGCACATTGCTGAACTGACCTACCATCTAAGCGGCGATACGATAATCTTCACTCACACAGGCGTCCCCATGCCTCTGGAAGGTCGCGGCATCGGCAGTTTGCTGGTCAGTGCAGGGCTGAAATTTGCGCGGGAGAACAACTTGAAAGTTGATTCACTATGCTGGTTCGTTGACAAGTACATGCAGCGCCATCCCAGCGAATGATGACATTGTTTCAACGGCTTGAAGCCAACGCGGCGCGTCACCCTGACAAAGCCGCTTTTATCTATTTTCAAAACGGGGATTGGACAACTATTACCTACGCCCAATTATTGGATTTATCAAACCGCTTCATCTCCGGACTTTTAGCTGCTCACGTCACCCCAAACATGCGCGCCGCCTTGATGACTCCGCCCTCGGTGGAGTTTTTTGCCTTGGCATTTGCCATGCTGAAACTAGGCATTGTCCCCATTGTCATTGACCCGGCCATTGGGCTTGGTAACTTAAGTGAATGTTTCGCCGAATCCAAACCCGAAATTTTCATCGGCAACACACTTGCGCATACCTTGAGAATCATCTTCGGCTGGGGAAAAGACTCGATCAAACATAACCTAACTCTTTCGCAACTACTTACTACTTACCACTTACCACTGACTACTGATCACTCATCACTGATCACTGCCCCCGCCGCCATCATCTACACCAGCGGAAGCACTGGGATTCCCAAAGGTGCGGTATATACCGAGGCGAATTTGTCCGCGCAAATGGACATGCTTGCGGAAACCTTCCATATCTCTCCCGATGAAATTGACCTGCCCGCCTTTCCGCTTTATGCCCTGATAGATGTTTTGCTCGGAGTCACTTCTGTAATTCCTGATATTACATTTCCGGTGCCGGGGAAAACGAATCCAGAGAAAGTGATCAATGCCATACAGAAGTTCAATGTGACCAACATGTTTGCATCGCCTGTGGTTTTGGGTATTCTTGTTGATTATGTATTTGCACGTCAGAGTTTCCCGTCATTGCGAGGGCGTTCCTGGTTTTTGCCCGAAGCAATCTCGCTATGGGTGAAGAGATTGCTTCGCCGCCCAAATACAAAAACGGCGGCTCGCAACACTTGCGCCGTACGCCAGTGCAGGTGTGACGAAAAATTACATTCTCTCAAACGAGTCATAACTGCAGGCGCGCCGGCGACGATTCAATTGCAGGAAAAATTCAGAAAATTATTGGATGATAAAACCGACTTGTTCGGTATCTACGGCGCGACAGAAGCATTACCCATCGCAAAGATAGAAAGCCGGGAGATATTTGAAGTTAAGGAGAGGTCCGCGCAGGGAGCGGGAGTGTGCTTGGGCAAGCCTGTTGATGGAATGAAAGTGAGAGTCATCGGTATCAGTGATTCTGTCATTGCACAGTGGCAGGAATCCCTTGAGGTGAGTCCGAATGTCGTTGGGGAGATCACAGTTCAAGGCGCGGCAGTGACCGAGTCCTATATCGCAAGAGGAGAAGCGAATCGTTTATCCAAGATCAAAAATGGAATCGAGATCATCCATCGCATGGGAGATGTTGGATACTTCGATGAGCAGGGACGCCTCTGGTATTGCGGACGCAAAGCTCATCGTGTGGTCACGAAAGATGATGTGTTGTTCACGGAGCAGATCGAAGGAATTTTCAACATGCATCCGCTTATATATCGCACGGCTTTGGTCGGTGTGAATGGCGAACCTGTCTTGTGGATCGAACTCGCACAGAAGGCAGATAAAGATAAAATCAAGGCGGAACTGATTGAGTTAGGAAAGAATCACCCACAGGCTTCAAAGATAAAAACATTTTTGTTCATGAAGAAATTTCCAACAGATGTAAGACATAACTCAAAGATCATCCGCGAGCAATTGACTTTGCTGGCAGAAAAGAGATTTTTATGAAAGCATTGGTTACTGGAGCAACTGGTTTTCTCGGCGGAGCGTTGGCGCGGCGGCTGTATAGTATGGGCTGGGCTGTGACCGCGCTTGGGCGTAATGCGGCGAAATTGGGTCAGCTTGAAAGCGAAGGGATGCATACACTTCAACACGACCTTAAAGATAAAAAAGCCATGTCCGATGCCTGCAAAGATCAGGAAATTGTTTTCCACTGCGCTGCGCTTCCTTCTCCGTGGGGGAATTTTGAAACGTTCTATCAAGCCAATGTTATTGGCACGCGCAATGTCATTCGCGGATGCGAGGAACATAAAGAGAAAAGGCTTGTGCATGTTTCCACGCCGAGTCTTTATTTTGGATATGCATCACGCATCAATGTAAAAGAGACCGACACATTACCCGAACCGGTCAGCAATTATGCGGCGACAAAAATTCTCGCTGAACAGGAACTGGATGAGGCTTCTGCGCGCGGACTCGCCACCATTGCGATTCGCCCGCGCGCGCTTTTTGGGCCCGGTGACACGGTCATCTTTCCACGCTTGATCCCGCGCCTGCAATCAGGTCGCCTGCCGATCTTGGGTGACGGCGAAAATGTGGTTGACCTGACTTATATTGACAATGTTGTGGATGCGCTTTTGCTGTGCGCAGAGTCACCAGCAAAAACTTTGGGTAAAAAATATAACATCTCGAACGGCGAGCCTGTCAAAATCTGGAAACTGGTTGAGCGCATCTGCGCGGAATTAAATTTACAACGGCCCAAACGAAAAATATCTTATCAAACTGCAAACGCCGCCGCCAGTGTGATCGAATTTATTTACAGGCTGATCCCCACCCAGCCTGAACCGCCGCTGACGCGTATGTCCGTCAGCATGTTGGCGCACAGCACCACCCTCGATATTTCGGCGGCAAGAAATGAGCTTGGTTATAAACCGCGCGTTTCCGTGGATGAAGGCGTGGAGAGATTTATGCAATGGTGGAAGGAAGATCATTAACCACAAAGGGTCACAAAGGAAAAACCTTAAGACCTTCGTGACACTTTGTGACCCTTTGTGGTAGAAAAAAATATGAAAATCAACATCCTTCACGCCGGTTACTGCACCGCGCCTGAGCACATCGCCATTCACGGCGGACGCTGGCGCAAGATTCATTTTCCAGCCATGTTCGCACTGCTGCGGCATCCGCGATTCGGCGCGATGCTTTTTGACACGGGCTATTCCTACCGCTTCTTTGACGAGACGAAAAAATTCCCCAACCGTTTTTACCGCTGGATGACTCCGGTCACTTTGAGCGAAGAAGATTTGGTCGTGAATCAACTCTTGAAATTTGACCTTCGTCCCAAGGATATTTCTCACGTTTTCATTTCCCACTTCCACGGAGACCACATCGCTTCACTCCCCGACCTGAACTGGACCCGTTTCGTGTACATGCCCCACGCTTTTAGCGGACTTCGCCACCTGCATCCATCCGAAGATGTCAAGCACGCCTTCCTGCGCGGACTTATCCCTGCGGATTTTGATTCCCGCTCGCATGAAGTGGATATGTCCAAACCTGTTTTGTTATCTGAAGCATACGCGCCATTCAAAACTGGGTATGACCTGCTCGGTGACGATTCCATTATTGGCGTGGAGTTGCCCGGACACGCTCATGGTCAAATGGGACTCTTTGCCCGCGAAGATGACGGCCAATTATTTTTCTTTGTGGCGGATGCAGCCTGGTTGAAACGCTCCATTGTTGAAAATAAACCGCCCCATAAAATTACGAATTTGCTTTTCCCCGATCCCCAAGCCTACCGTGAGACGCTTGGACATTTGCACAAATATTACAACACTCATCCTGAGACGCATGTCATTCCATCTCATTGCGAAGAAACGATACGTGCATTAGAAACCCCGCAAGGGGTGACACGATTATAGAAACAATGAAATGGTTTGTTGAACCCCGAAGGGGTGGTATGTTATTTCAAATCCATGACATCCCTTCGGGATTATGATGCCAATAGAAATTTATGTCTAGAATCATTTCATCCCTTTGGGATTTTTATGAAACCTGAATTATTCACCCGCGAAAACATCAACACCCTTGAATTCCCGCAAACGGATGATGGCGATTATGCCCGCCGCTATCTTTTGCCGATGATGGCAGATGTGCAACGGTATATCAAAAATGTCCACGACACACAATTGATGCTCGCCAAAGTGGACGATGTCATCATTTCCATTACGGTTTCAGGCTTTCATCCTAAAAATAGTTATATCGTTTCGCCGTACAGCCATTATGTGTCTTATGGCGGATTTGAAGAAGTGAAACGGTTGAAGAATCCACCCATTGAAGTGCTGATCAAAATGATTCTGATTCCGCTGGCGTGGTATTTGCGCCGCGCTGAATTGAACAAGGTCGTGTATGTCAACAACTGGCTCTTCTCGACGAATCTATATCCCTCAGTAAACAGCGACCAGTTGTCGGCTTTGTGTGATGCGCTGGCGAAATGGTTTCCAGACCGTGCCATCGTCTTCCGCTCCGTTGACCAGTTCCGCAATCAGCACATTTATCAAACACTTGAGTCTCGTGGTTATGAAATGATGCTGAGCCGTCAGGTCTGGTATGTTGACCCGTCTTATGGATTAAAGCTCAAAGTGCATCGCGAGGATATGCGCGCGGTGCGGAAGAATGGTCACGTGGAAAGCGATGAGTTGCGTGACGATGAGATCGCGCGCGGAGTTGAACTTTACAGAAAGCTGTATCTCGAAAAGTATTCGTATTTCAACCCGCAATTCACCGAGGATTTTTTACGTCTTGCGCGCGATGAACAATGGCTGAAAATAAAAACCATCCGCAAGGACGGGAAGCTCAATGCCATCATGGGATACTTTTCGCGCAACGGTGTGATGACCCCGCCCTTGTTTGGATATGACACAAGCCTGCCCGCCGAGTATGCCCTGTACCGTCACCTGACCGTGATGACGATGCGCGAGGCGAAGGAACAGAATTTAATTTTGCACGACAGCGCGGGCGTTGGGAAGTTCAAAAAGAAACGCGGCGGCAAGTCGGTTATTGAGTACAATGCGGTGTTCACGAAACATCTTTCGCGGAGCAGGCAAAGGCCGTGGAAGTTTATCCGAAAGATATCAGAATACGCAGTACCGTATTTTAAGAAGATGGATTTTTAGTTCAAATAATCATGTCGTTGCGAGGAGCGCTCTTGCTCTTTGCGACGAAGCAATCTCATGTTGCGTTGGAGGTTGCTTCGTCGCTATCGCTCCTCGCAACGACATACAACTAGGAGCCTCATGCAAGTGGACATTCCCCTCAAAATTATAGGACTTGGACGGTATTTGCCGAAACGCATTGTGACGAATGCGGAAGTTGAATCGCTGTGCGGGCTTTCCGCGGGCTGGGTGGAGAGGCGCAATGGCGTGAAAGAACGCCGTTGGGTAACGGATGAAACATCCTCGTTCATGTCTGCGGAGGCGGCGCGTGAAGCGTTGGATGAGGCAAAACTCAAACCCGAACAACTTGACCTCATCATCAACGCATCCGGCACGAGCGAACAAGCCATACCCGATACCGGCTCGCTGATCCAGCGTCAGCTTGGGTTGGGCAAGTCGGGCATCCCGGCTATGACAGTCCATACGACTTGTTTGAGTTTTGTGGCTGGCATGGACGTAGCATCTAATTTCATCAACAGCGGACGATATAAAAATATCCTCATCGCCAGCGCGGACGTGTCTTCGTGCGGCATCAACCCCAAGGAACCAGAGTCTGCTACCTTGGTAGGGGATGCGGCCGCGGCGGCGGTGGTCACCCGCGCAAATGACGGCGATGCATCCAAAATCCACAACGCGCATTTCAAGACTTATGGCGAAGGCGCATACCTGACCACCATCATGGGCGGCGGCTCGCGCTTCCATCCGCGCTTCCCGAACCACAACCCCGAAGATGACCTGTTCCATATGGACGGTCCCGCTGTGTTGCGGATGGTGCGTGGCATCGGACATGAATTCTTGGAAGAACTTTACCCCGGCTTATCAAAGAGTCTGGTGGACATTGATGTGGTCGTACCGCATCAGGCCAGCAAGGTCGGTTTGATGATGCTCGAAAGATTTGGATGGCCTCAAGCAAAAATCATGAGCACACTGGAAACGCTTGGCAATTGTGTCTCGGCTTCGATCCCTGCCACGTTGTATCAGGCCGTGCGTGATGGAAACATTCAGCGTGGACAAAAACTTCTGCTGGTTGGCACGGGCGCGGGGTTGAACATTGGCGGGTTGGTGATGACATTCTAATTGTAGGGGCGACCCATTGGGTCGCCCCTACATAATATTATGAACATTCTCCTCACCGGCGGGCGGGCGCCTGCCACACTGGATTTGGCGCGCGTGTTTCATCGCGCGGGGCACACGGTTTTCGCGGCCGAGTCTCTGCGCGGACATCTGAGTCAGCCGTCGGCGGCGATCAAGGCCAATTTCGCCGTGCCAGCTCCGCGTCAGGAAAAAGATGCGTTCATCGGCGCGCTGAAAAAGATCGTCGCAGAGAATCAAATTGACCTGCTCATCCCAACCTGCGAGGAGGTCTTCTATGTGGCGATGGGACGCGATGAATTTCCGTGCAAGGTCTTTACCGAGCCGATCCACAAATTAGATTTAGTTCACAACAAATGGAAATTTGCCGCGAATGAAAACATGCCTGAGACGATGTTGATTCGGAGTCAGGATGAATTGGCCAGTGCATTTGAGCGATTCGACAAACTGGTGATCAAGCCTGTTTACTCGCGCTTCGCTGCACGGACCTTGATCCTGCCCTCGTTTCAAAAAGCATCGTCCACGCTGACCTTCGACTCGTGCCAGCAGTGGGTGGCGCAGAAATATATTGAGGGACAGGCGTATTGCACATACAGCGTTTGCCATCATGGACATGTCACCGCGCACACCACGTATCCGTCACATTTCACGGCGGGGCAGGGCGCGACGATTGTCTTTGAACATGTGGAGCACCCCGCCATTTTCAATTGGGTGAAGTGTTTTGTGGAGAAGAATCACTTCACGGGGCAGATCGCTTTTGATTTCATTCAAACATCTGAAGGACGGGTTTATGTGCTGGAATGTAACCCGCGCGCCACAAGCGGCGTGCATCTGTTGGCGTCACATCCGCAGTTCGTGGATGCGTTCTTGAATCCCGCAATGGACTGCATCACGCCCTTAGAGTCGCGGAATTATATGCTCGCATCCGCCATGCTTGTGTATGGCTTGCCGATGGCAATACGGAAAAATAAATTTTTAGAATGGCTCAAAACATTTTTGAATAGCAAAGATGTGATCTTTAATTTCAAAGACCCCCTGCCGTTTTTGCTTCAACTCAGAAGTATCTTCTCTTATTTGAATCTTGCGCGCGAAAAGGGGATTAGTCCGCTGGAGGCATCCACTTTTGATATTGAGTGGAATGGGGAGATGTAAAGCATCCATATTCTCGATGGCAGGCGTATAATTTGGAATATAAGGTGTTATAAGCATCAGTACTTCTACTCTTTAAGGGAGGTCTTGAACCCAATGATAATTTTGAACCCTCGTTTCATTCATAAAACTGCTAAATTATGCTTTCTATTGCTAATCATTTTAACATCTATGGTGAAAGCGGATGTTGTTCGTGGCGATATTGCACCGCCTGGGCCGCCAGCTGGCACAAATCCAATACCTGATAGTGAACCAACCAACGTTCGGATGGTATCAGAAACAGTTTTGATCGAAATAGACGCCGACAGTCCTCTTGACAAAGGCCTCGGCAAAGTTACAGCTACCTTTACAATGCGCAACCTTGGGGATGTAGACGAGCAAATGGATGTGAGATTTCCATTAGACCAAACATTTGACTTGGGCAATCTTTGTGGTGCACCGTTTTTTATATATCCATCTATAAGCGATTTGAAAGCCAGAGTGAATGGGCATGATGTAGCAACACAGAATACATATCAAGCTGTCCCCTTATCATTTGAGACAGAGCCTCCCCCGACAACCATGCTTCCTTGTTGGGCTTATTTTCCGGTTTCTTTTCCCGTTGGTAAGGATGTGATCATCCAAGTCACCTATACTGCTGAACCATACATTAGTCCGAATGCAGCATATGGTTATTCCTATGTTTTGATAACAGGAGATGGATGGAAGGGCACAATCGGCACAGTAGATATCATGTTTCAAGTACCCTACGAGTTAAATGATTCAAATTTTATTTCATGTTCTCCACATGATTGCAAGGTTAGTGAGAATAAAATACAGTGGCATTATGAAGATTTTAATCCTTCAGACAATGTTAATGTATCTTTGTTGCCCCCACCTCTATGGCAAAGTATCCTTGTGGAAAGAAAGAACATTGATCAAAATCCCAAAGATGGAGAGGCATGGGGGCGTTTAGGAAAAGCATATAAAGGGTCAATTATGGCAAGGAGGGGATTTAGGTATGATGAGGTTGGGCAGGAAATGTATCGGCTCAGTAGAGATGCGTACCAGCAAGCAGTTACCTTGTTGCCCAACGATGCAGATTGGCATTATGGTTATGCTGAATTGCTTTGCTGGAATGCTGAATGGGATAATTTTCTTGTCGATTCCAACGAGGATGCCTGGCGCGCTTGTGTTGAACAGGTTCAACAAGTATTAAATATCAATCCTAATCATGAAAAAATGAAAAAATTGCTTGAGGACTATGGTCAGTTTGATGGGATGATCGACTTTAGTGGACCCAAGCCTGATTACATCATTCTGACGCCGAAACCGACCAACCCCGCACCGGTTGGGACATCCACTCAAAATGCCGTGCCTGCAACAGCCATTCCATCATCAACCACTGAGCCTGCAATGACCGCTACATTAGCAGAGACAACAGTCGCTACTTTAACGACTACTCCTATTGAGATGCCTAATGCATCCAGTACACCAGTCTATGTTGGCGGTGGAATACTGCTCATTGTTGCCGTCTTGATGTTTGTAAAATTTAGAAAGAAATAGGGTATAAAAATAGCCTTTGTGTAAACCAAATGAGCCACCCTAGACCAAGAGGGTGGCTCATTTGAAACTGGAGGTTTTCTATAGGTTTTTAGTATTGCCCAGATGTCACGAGTACCCCGGCATCTGTCTTGATCTCTACGGTTGTGCCTGCCTGAATGGTGGGGACGGTATCTCCGCGTTGGCTCTTGAGGGTCAATTTGCCCTTGCCCAGTCCGTTCACCACGATCGTGCCGATCTGATTGCCGTCCACGAATACGTTCAGGGTTTGTCCTGCCAGGCTTTTCACGTGTTCCACTTCAACCTGAAACTCGCTTTTGGCCTTGACCACCTTGATCTTGGCTGAGCCCTTTCCCTGGGGGAAGAATTCACTGCCTGCGAGTCTGATCTTGGTGGCGGTCTTGCCCTTTGCCATGGCTGCCGGCGCAAATGCGAATGACGACAATACGAGCGATGCGATGAACATGCTCAAAAACGTGATTACAAACCATTTCTTATTCATTGTGATTCTCCTTGTGTGAATTACTTGATTTAGGATTTATTGTTCCTGTTCGATGCTGCTATGATAGCAGTCACTACTCACATACAAAACGGGCAAAGGTCTGGACTTCGGGCTTATCCTTAGTCCCGATCTTTTTCCGACTTTAGTCTGATTCCCGCCGAACCCGTTATTTCGCCTCTTCCTTGACCTGTGAGTGGGTAATAAAAAACCCGAGGCTATTTTGTAGCCTCGGGTTTTTCAATACTATGCAATGCAACTATCTATAGGTCATTCAAAGATATTATTTTGAGCCAACGACACACTTTTAAAAATGTAGTAGCGAAATGTTTTTACAACGTCATCGCGCAGCCATCGGCGCGGGAATCAGAACCAGCAACCAGAACCCCATTTCTTTCACGAATAATAATTTGTCCACGCCCGAAGAGGGCGCGCTCCCAGCCGGTCACTTTTTTGGTGGGATGTCCACGTTGAGTCAGCGCGGAGATGACATTGTTGGGAATCCCTTCTTCAAGGCTGGCAGAGCCGCCATCTTCAGTGGGCTCGATGCAGAAGCGCGGCATGTCCAATGCGGTTTGCGGGTCCATGCCATCATCAATCAATGCGCAGGCGACTTGCATGTGTCCCTGCGGCTGCATGAATCCGCCCATCACGCCGAAGGATGCGTATAAACTTCCATCGTCTTCGCGGGTGGCCATGGCGGGGATGATGGTGTGATAGGGTCGCTTATTTGGCTGTAACGAGTTGGGATGATTTGCCTCAAGGTTGAAATTATGTCCACGATTTTGCAGGGTGAAGCCCCAGCCCTTGGGGACGATACCTGTGCCGAACCCCATGTAATTGCTGATGATGAACGAACAGGCGTTGCCGTCCTTGTCCACGACGGAGAAATACACCGTGCCGTGAGATTTGATCGGCGTGCCGTGTTGTTGATCCAGAGTCGCTTTCTTCAAGTTGATCAATTTTCTGCGCTCATCGGAATACGCTTTGGACAGCAGTTCGGTCAATGGGATGGATGAGAACGCGGGGTCGGAAACGTACCAGCGCGCATCTGCAAAGGCGAGACGCATTGCTTCGATTTGCAGATGCAGTCGTCGGGTGGAAAGAGGCGCGAGCGAGGCGAGGTCAAAGCCTTCGAGCAGGTTCAAAGCTAACAGCGCAGCGAGTCCCTGCCCATTGGGTGGACATTCCCATATGCGATAGCCGCGATAATTGACCGAGATGGGCGCGTCCCACGTGGAATGATGCGCGGCGAGGTCGGCCGTGCTGAGGCATCCACCCGACTGTTGAATCACCTGCGCGATGGACTCGGCGATCTCGCCTTCGTAATAGGCGCGTTTGCCTTCCTCGGCAATTTTGCGAAAGGTGCGGGCGAGTCCTTTGTTGCTGAAAATTTCTCCGGCTTTCGGTGCGCGACCATCAATGGTGAGTTCATGCCCATTCAGCGCGGATGCAAGTTGACGTCCCGCGCTGCGTTCCCAAAAATGCGCGGTAATCGGCGCAACGGGGAATCCATTTTCGGCGAGAGCGATGGCGGGCGCGAGAATTTGAGTCATCGGCAGCGTGCCATGCTTTTCGATGAGGTCGAACCAGCCCGCGCACGCGCCGGGGACGGTGACGGTGTATGGATGAAAGGGTGGGAGTTCCTTGATATTTTCTTTTTGCAAACGTTCGAGCGAAAGTGCCGCGGGCGCGCGACCCGAGCTATTCAACGCGCTGACCTGTTTTGTGCGCGAGTCATAATACAGCGCGAACATGTCCCCGCCGATGCCGGTGGATGTGGGTTCGGTCACATTGAGTGCGGCGGCTGTTGCAACGGCCGCATCGGCCGCGTTTCCGCCCGCCGCGAGAATGGATAGTCCCGCCGCTGTGGCTAATGGCTGTGAACTTGCGACTGTGCCGTTTCGTCCCATGACGGGCGAACGGCGTGAGGGGAATTGGGTATTTGTCATTTTTGGTTTTGTAGGTCACGTCTGTGACGTGACGGGTTTGGATGTAATTGTGATTGTCACGCTGAAGCGTGACCTACATGCTCTGCATGTATAATCCGTACATGAACTTTCGCCGTTATTATATCCCCGGGTCGGCGGTATTTATTACGCAAGTGGTCGAAGGTCGTGAACCTGTCTTTCACAAACCAGAGAACGTGATCTTGTTGCGCGAAACCTTGCATAATGTAAAGGAACTCCATCCATTTTCAATGTTGGGATATGTCTTTTTGCCTGAACATCTCCATGTGTTATTTCAACCAACGGGGGAGGAGAATTTTAGCGATATTATGCATTCCCTAAAAATGAACTTTACAAGAGAATACAAGAAGACACTTGGGCTTGAACGATCCCAGTCCATGAAATTCTGGCAGAAACGATTTTGGGATCATGTCATTCGAGATGACAGGGACCTTGAGAATCACCTACATTACATGCACTATAACCCGGTCAAACATGGATATACAAAAGACCCGCGTGACTGGCAGAACAGCAGTTACATTGAATGGGAAAAGCGGGGATTGTACCCACCTGCTTTTGGCTGGGATGAACCGAAAAATGTTGATTGGGGCGAGTAGGGGATTATGCAAGTAGGTCACGTCTATGACGTGACGTTTTTCAGGTGATGTAATTGTGATCGTCACGCTGGAAGCGTGACCTACGTTTTGGATGGCGCCTTCGGCAATGTTGTCACCAGCACCTTATCCACGCGGCGGCCGTCCATGTCCATGACTTCAAAGCGATAACTGTTCCAGTCAAAATTATCAGAAGGCTGTGGGACGCGCCCGAGCAGGGTCATGACGAATCCGCTTAGGGTTTCGTATTCATCTTCGTGGGGGAGTACGGTAAATTCAAATAACTCCTTGAACTCGTCCACTTCCAACATGCCGTCCAAAAGCCACGAACCATCCTGCCTTTGAGTGGCTTGCGGTTCCTCGAATTCCATTGCGCCGACGATCTCTTCCAAAATATCGTTGATGGTCAGCAGACCTTGCAGCCCGCCGAACTCGTCAATGACCAAAAGCAACTCAGTATTTTTTTCCTTGAAGAGTTCCAAGGCGCGCGAAGCGAACATGGTTTCGGGAATGAAGTAGGCAGGCTTGAGCAGAGTCTTAAGGTCAATATTTTTGCCGGATAAACTTTCCACCAAGAGGTCGCGAGATTTTACAATGCCGACAATGGTTTCAAGGGAATCCTGTCGGACGGGGAAACGCGAAAATGCACATTCCGCGATTTTCTGGCGGATCTCTTCGATCGAGTCTTTAACATCCAGCCAGACAAGATCCGTGCGCGGCGTCATCAATGAATAGACGCGCGAATCGCCGAGGCTGAAAATTCCCTCCACCATATCCTGTTCCGATTCCTCGAAGACCCCGGCTTGTTTGCCCTGATCTATCAACAGGTGAATCTCTTCTTCAGTGACGGGCGGTTCCTCGCTGGCTTTGACTCCCATCAATTTCAGGATCGCTTCGGTGGAGAAACTAAGCAGTTTTACGAAAGGCGAAAATACAACGGAGAAAAACGACATCGAACCAGCAACTGCTTCCGAAACGCCTTCCGGGTCGCGCAATGCCAGCCGCTTGGGGACAAGTTCTCCGAGCACCAATGAAAGATAAGTGACTGGCAAAACACCGATCACAATACCGACGACTCCGCTGTAAGGAGCCAGAATTGGGAATTTATCCAATTCCATATTGATCCAAACGCCAAGAGTGGCCCCGGTCAACGCACCGATCAACAGGTCAATGGATGTGATGCCGATCTGGATTACGGAAAGGAATTGATTCGGGTTCTCGGTCAA
This sequence comes from Chloroflexota bacterium, assembly GCA_016219545.1. Lineage (GTDB taxonomy): Bacteria > Chloroflexota > Anaerolineae > Anaerolineales > Villigracilaceae > Villigracilis. The sequence continues at coordinate 31,479 of JACRMH010000064.1, forward strand.
CTTGAGGACAAGCCCCGCTCGCGCGTCCCCTTTGTTGAATTGGTTTTGCAGGCGGGTTTTTCTTACCGACAGGAGTGCGGTCTCTGCCATGGCGAGCACGCCGTTCAACAACAGTAAAACTGCTATGGCGATCAGACCGCCGCTAAAATTGGTTTGTATGGGGATTTCTGACATGATGTTTGTAATTGATTTCTCTTTTTCTTATTGTACCTGATACGCAAGATATTCGAACACTTCTTTGCTATTGGCTCTTTGCTCTTTAAACTTGGTAAGCTGACCTGAATGGTGCAGTGCGAGGCCGGTCTCCAGCGCCCGGGGAAATACCTCCCGCAGTCTGTCAAAGTACCGGCTCTTGATGATGTCTTCGCCCAGCCTGGTGATATCGGATGTTGCACAAATTGTGACGATTGCAACTTCAAGCGCGGGGTCAAAAGGTGGGAATGCCCGAAAGGGTTTGATACTCAAATAAGGCGTTGTACCTAAAAGATTGGTGCTTCCTGCCCAGGGGTCGCGTGCCGCAAAATGGACTGTCTTCACGTCGGACATATACAGCGCCCCCATGCACAACGGACAAGGTTCCATGGTGGTGTACAGCGCGACACGCATGCATTCTTCGCGGTTTAAAGTCAACGATAACAGTGCGTTTATTTCTGCATGAGCCAATTCATTACTGCAAACCTGATTGGCAGGCGCAGATGTGTCCATAATGCGGTTGCGTCCGCGCGCGTAAATGTTTCCGTCCGCATCCGCGATCACTGCGCCAATGGGGACTGTGCCTGCGCAATACGCTTCCCATGCCATTTCGAGGGCAGCCTGCCATGGAAGAGAAAGGTTTTCCCACATATTCATTCCTTCTTTTTATCAACCTTTTTTTCGATATTTTTCAAACGCCTATCCATTTGCTTGTAGAACCTTCTCAACATCACCGGGACAATGAGAAGGAGCAGGATAACGCCACAGGTGAAAGCCAGTTCCACCACACTGATATGAAACATTATGACCGAACCTCGATCCCATTCCCTGTGCGGACCTCACCGATAACCCAGACAGGTTGGTTTAACTCTTCGGCGCGTTTCTTGAACGACTCCAGTTTGAATTGCGGCACGCCGAGCAATAATCCTCCGCTGGTCTGCGGGTCGAACAAAAGCATTTGAGCGGGTTCATTGATCTTCTCATCAAAGCGGACTCTATCGCCGACATGTTTTTTATTATCAAATGCGCCGCTGGGGAAAATTCCCTGTTCTGCATAACTGCGTGCGCCACTTAAGAATGGAAGTTGTGAATTCTCAATATGTAACAACACCCTGGAATCATCCGCCATTTCCAGGCCGTGACCGAGCAAGCCGAAGCCTGTAATATCCGTCCCGCCGCGCAGGTCAAATTCAACAGCAAGCTGACCCGCTGTTTTGTTCAAGCGCGACATCCATTCGATGGCTTCCTTGATGTGACTCTCTGCCGCCTTTTCCTGTTTGATCGCAGTCGTTGTCACGCCGCCGCCGAGAGGTTTGGTCAACACGAGGGCGTCACCGATCTGCAGTCCGCCTTTGCTGAGCATTTTGCGCGGGTCCACAAAGCCGATCACTACCAGACCGTATTTTGGTTCCTTGTCTTTGACAGTATGTCCGCCCGCAATGACGACGCCGGCCTCGCGCGCTTTCTCCGCGCCGCCGCGCAATATCTCAGTGGAAATTTCGACGGGCAGGTTATCTGGCAATGCGGCGATATTCAACGCCAGGAAGGGCTGTCCGCCCATGGCGTAAATATCTGAAAGACTATTTGCCGCGGCTATGGCTCCATATTCATAAGGGGTATCCACTACTGGGGTGAAAAAATCTGTCGTGACCACGATAGCCTTATCTTCGCTTAAACGCCAAACAGCCGCATCATCTGGTGTCGCCAGACCAACCAACAGGTCGGGGTATGAAGCGGGATCGAAAATATCCTGTATGGGACGCAGAACCTGCGTCAGCGCATCAGCGCTTAATTTGGACGCTCAACCCGCGCAGGCGGAAAGAGTCGTTAAGCGGATTTCGCGTCCAGTTTGTGGAATCGGCATTTCGTCTCCAAAAAACAAAGTGACCAGCAACCAGTCATTCTGGCCACTGGTCACTTTTTACTGACTACTTTTTACTGGTTACTGCTCTCACTATTGAGGTATCTGCACGCCAGTGTTCGGCAAAGGCAAAATAAATTGGTTGCCGGTTGGAATAAAGATGGTTTGAACGCCGGGCGCAAGTTTCAGAATGTATTGATATTGAAGCAAAATTTCTGTGAGCGATTCTGAAAGCAGTTGATTGGCTTTCGCCTCGGCTTCGGCATTGATCAGGCGCGCTTCCGCTGCGCCTTTGGCCGCGATCACCGCTGCATCCGCCGCGCCTGCCGCAACCTGACGGGCCTGCTCGGCTTCCTGCTTCTTCTGCTCAACCACGAATTTGGCTTGCTGAGCTTGTTGTTCTGCGATCTGTTTTTGTTCCACTGCCACGGCGTATTCATCGCTAAAGCGGATATTGCGGAGCAGGAAATCAGACATGATGATGTTGTTTTCGCCCAATCCTGATTGAATTTCATCGCGGATGGTCTGTTCAAGTTCCGCGCGTTTGGTGCTGACCAGTTCTTCCACGCCGAACTGTGAGACGGCATCGCGGATGGCCGCGCGCGCCACAGGGCGCACGACATTGTCTTCATAGCGGTTCTGCCAGTTGGTGTGCAACCGGATCAGTTGGGTTGGGTCTACGGCATAAATAACCGAGGCATCAATGAAGATCTGCTGACCGTCTTTTGTGCGCGCCTGGATGGAATCATCGCCCTGCACTGCGCCTTCGCTGGCAGTGGATGACATGGTGTAGGTTTGCCGTGCAACGGAATATTTCTGCACGCTCTCGATGAACGGGATGATCAGGTGCAGCCCGGGGCCAATTGCCTCGGTACGATAACCTTTCGGCTGAATATAGGACTTCACTACGGCGTACTCATCGGCCTGTAGGAATATAAAGGTTGAGGACAAAAGCACGCCTACTACAATTACTACGGCAATGATGACCATAAGGCGGTTGCTAAATCGCCCACGATTTATAAAAGTCTGATTTGACATTTCTTCCTCCGGTTTGAAAATGCTTTTAGTGTCCTTCATTATACCTGCTTGTCTCGTTCCCCGAAGCGTGATAGCATCCGCCTATGCACACCGGTGAGGGACAACTCCTTGAACTTTATGATGACGCTGGTAACATTTCAGCGCGGATTTTATGTCCGCATGAATTGATTCCGTCGCCCGGACAGTATCTGCTTGCTCACGCTCACGGATCAGATTCACCTTTGGCTGTTCCTATTTTCTTCAGCGACTCAGCGCCGAATGGATTCCGCTCCGCGCCGTTGACAGAGTCATCATGGATGCCCGGCACACTCCTCGATCTGCGCGGCCCGCTGGGACATGGTTTTTCAATTCCGGCTTATGCCCGCAAAGTGGCACTTATCGCATTCGATGAATCTCCGGCCAGGTTGCGCGGATTGATTTCCATCGCATTGAAACAAGGTGCGGAAATTGTTTTAGTCAGCAGTTCGGTAATGGCGGATGTCCCTGAAGCTGTGGAAGTCCAGCCGCTACAGGCAATGATGGATATTTATCACTGGGCAGATTACGCCGCCTTCGATGTGGGGCGCGAGAATCTGAGTCAGCTGAAAGAAATGTTTGGAGGGATGAGGCAGGCTAAAGGTCCGCGTGAAGCGCAGGTCTTGGTCCGCGCGCCCATGCCGTGTGGAGCGCTCGCAGAATGCGGAGTCTGCGCGTTGACGAATCACCATGACTGGAAGATGATCTGTAAAGACGGTCCGGTTTTTGCGATGGGGGAGTTGTAAAAATTAATACCAAATTCTAAAAGAAGTTTTTGTTTTTGCAGTTTGATTGCTTGAACCGCAAGTCACATTAATGTTGATGAGACCGCCCTGTGGCTGATTTGCAAATGAAAGCGGGATCATGCCGATGCCGTTCGCATTCGTGGATGTGCTATTGGTATCTGTGCGTCCATCCACCCAATGAACGGTTGCTGTGCAATTCGCGCCGACTACCGGTCGAAGCGCCTGATCTTGCACGACGATATAAACCAATTGCGCGTCAGTGGATGAAGTGACGGCCTTCCATACGAAGGCGCGCGCCTGCAAATTGGTGAGGGATTGAATGGTGTTATCAAGCGGTTTGACGGGGGACAGAAACGCAGGGTCTTCGTGAAGTTTGTCGAAGTAAATGCGTCCAAGGTCAGAGACCACAACGCGCTGTCCTTCCATTTTCCACGGCTGCCATTCAAGGCGCGCCTTTTCAAAATACTGGACGAGCTTATCTTCGTGGTATTCAAACCCTGAAATCGGGAAGCCGAATTGGGTCGCGCCGCCGTATTGATCAAAGAATTCAAGGAAGGAGAAACAGACGGCAAAGCCTGTCTCTGAAAATGTGCGGCATGCAAAGGAGTTGCTGGCGTTTAGCGCGCCAGTGGTGGTGTATGTTTCGCGTCCAAGCGCTGTAAGGAGTACGCGCTGTCCTTCTATAAATTCAGCGTGATATTCAAAGCGTGCGCGCTGAAAATATTGCACTGTGCGCCGGTCTTTGCTGATGAATTCTTCAGTGATGGGGTATCCATAAATAAATGTTGCGTCCGCGTTGTTGTTATAGAACTTTAGAAAATCCCCTTTGATATTATGCCCGGTCTCGCTGAAAAATCTAATTTCCTGAGTCTGCTGTGCATGGACAGAACCCCAGCTTGCGCCGAGTAAACAAACCATGAGAACGAGAGCAAACAGTTTTCGTAACATGCTTATTTGTTCTATTATAACCAGAATATTTCGCCTTGTATTAAATTGTAGGGGCGGGATGACCCCGCCCTACAACAAGGCCTGTATTATTTTCTCCGCCGCATGACCATCCCCATACGGATTGGCTGCCTGCGCCATTTCAGCATAAGCAGACGGATCATCCAAAAGCCGCTTCGCTTCTTTAACAATATGGCTGGTCTCTGTTCCAACCAGTTTCAGCGTCCCCGCAGAGACTCCCTCCGGGCGTTCGGTCACATCGCGCAGAACAAGGGTCGGGATGCCGAATGCGGGCGCTTCTTCCTGTATGCCCCCTGAGTCCGTCAGGATGAGCGAGGCGTGTTTCATTAGATGAACAAGCGGTAGATAATCCAGTGGCGGAAGCAAGGTGATGCGTTCCACACCTTTCAACAATCGGTTGACGGGTTCCTGCACATTCGGGTTCAAATGGACGGGATAAACGATCTCGACATCTCCACGCTTTGCCAATTCGGCCAATGCACGGCAAACATCTTCAAGCGGTTGTCCAAAATTTTCGCGCCTGTGTGCGGTGACGAGGATTAGTCGCCTATTCGCTAGTTTGCTAGTCACAAGTTGCGTAATCTCCGCAGGCTCATCTTGTTTGGAAACAAATTGAAGTGCGTCAATAACTGTGTTTCCTGTAACTCGAATGAGTTCCTCTCCAATTCCTTCGCGCAGCAAATTTTGCTTTGACCAATCTGTGGGCGCAAAGTGCATGTCCGCTGTCACACCGGCGATGCGGCGGTTGATCTCTTCGGGGAAGGGCTGCCACTTATCGTGTGTGCGAAGCCCCGCTTCCACGTGACCGAATTTAATGCGGTGGTAATAAGCCAGCATTGATGTGATCGCGACCGTGGTCGTATCGCCTTGAGCCAGCACCCAATCTGGTTTGAAATCTGTGAAGACCGGGTCAAGGCTGGTGAAAATAGCCGCGCTTAATTGAGCAAGTCCTTGATCGTCGCGCATCAAGTTCAAGTCGTAATCAGGCGTGATCTCGAACAGCTTCAAGACCTGGTCGAGCATCTGGCGATGTTGTGCAGTGACGCAGACACGTGATTCGATTCCTGCCGTTTGCTTCAACAAGCGAACGATGGGAGCCATCTTCACGGCTTCGGGTCTTGTGCCAAAAACAGAAAGGATTTTCATGGCAAGGATGAATTACCCAGCACTTGCAGTTCTGGGCAAGTGTGAAGGATGAATTATGAAGGATTTGCCATCACCTAGATGAAATAGTGTAAAACCTGCATTTTTCCACGCTTCTTTGTTCCAGCCATTGACGGTATCAATGACAATGCGTGCTTTAGTTTTCTTCGCGATTTCAACTGGATTCAATTTCGAGAATTCAGTATGCTTCACCAATAGAACGATTGCATCTGCGTCTTTGAGTGCATCTTCAAGAGAGGATGCCATGTCAATGCCTGGCATGTTTGCATCCGGTTTGAACGGCTCCCATGCTTTTACTTGCGCGCCTTCGTGCCCGAGGATTTCCACCACTTCATTCGCGGGGCTTTCACGCAGGTCATCTACGTCGGGTTTGTAGGCCAAACCCAATGCCGCGATCCTTTTTCCATTGAGGGAGCCCAATGCACGCTGGACGAGCTTCACAACAAAATGCGGCTGGGCATCGTTGACTTTTCTCGCATGATAAATGAGCGGAGTTAATTCCGGCGCGGACTCAACGAAGAACCATGGGTCTACGCTGATGCAATGTCCGCCCACGCCGGGACCGGGATTAAGGATCTTCACACGCGGGTGCAGGTTTGCAAGCGAGATCGCCTCCCACACATCCACGCCGAATTTATCTGCGAGGCGTGAGAATTCATTTGCGATGGCGATATTCACATCGCGGTAGGTATTCTCCATCAACTTGACCATCTCGGCGGTGGTGGCGTCGGTTTGGATGATCTGTCCTTTGACGAAGGTGGCGTAGAGGTCGCTTCCTGCCTGCGCAGACTCTGGTGTCACGCCGCCGATGACGCGCGCGTTCTCGATCAACTCGCGCATGATCTGTCCGGGCAGGACTCTTTCGGGTGAATAAGCCAAATGGAAGTCGCGCCCGGCCACAAGTCCAGAACGAGCGAGGATGGGAGCTACCAGGTCCACTGTGGTGCGCGGAGGAGAAGTCGATTCAAGGACAACGAGATTCCCCTTTTTCAAAAATGGGACAATTGATTCCGCCGCAGAAGTCACGGCGCGCATGTCTGCCAGTTTGTAGGTCAGGCCGTTATATTCGCCGAATTGATTTGCCTGAAACGGGGTTGGCACAGCAATGATGAAGGCGTCTGCTTCTTCGGGTTTGGTCGCGGCCTTGAAATTGCCAGATTGAACGGCTTTTTGTACTTCCTCCAGCAAGCCGGGTTCGTGGATGTGGATTTTGCCTTGATTAATGGTTTCGATGATCTGTGAATTAATGTCCACGCCGAGAACTTTGATTCCGTGCGCGGCAAAAGTAGATGCAGTTGGGAGACCGATGTAGCCAAGCCCGATGACACATATTTTTTGAAAGTTCACTGTTGCTCCTATGAGAGAGGATTTATTTTCAATGGTCAATTATACAGCCGCTTGCGCTGAACTTTTTCACAACCTTGAGCCATCAGCTTCCGTACATAGAATCGAATTCACTCATCTGTTGTATAATGAAACGGAGGCACAATGGACTTTCTATTGGAACCGAATATTGCATATCTGATCCTGCTAGGCGGTATTTTGCTTGGCTTGATGGCGGTTGTTGTTCCGGGTACAGGGGTGCTCGAAATAGGCGCATTCTTCTGCCTCGCTCTGGCTGGGTACGCAGTTTACAACTTATCCTTTAATTGGTGGGCAATTGTCATACTAGGATTAAGTATCGTACCTTTCATCTACTCCATTCAAAAACCGAAGCGTGAACTCTATCTCGGGCTTTCCATTTTGTTGCTTATGACAGGTTCCGTGTTCCTCTTTGCCGTGGATGGCTGGAGACCGGCCGTTAATCCAGTCGTTGCGATCATCGCTTCCGGGTTTATGGCTGTCTTTTTATGGTTTGCCGTTCAAAAGACCATGCAGGCCGCTGGGGCACGCCCGACGCATGATCTGGGAGTATTGGTGGGTTTGAATGGGGAAGCCAGAACAAACATCCACGAAGAAGGAAGTGTGCTGATTGCAGGGGAGATGTGGTCTGCCAGAAGTGATACGCTCATTCATAAAGGCAGTCCCATTCGTGTGGTTCGCCGCGAGGGGTTTATCCTCGTTGTTGAGAAGATTAATAAGTAAAACTAAGATACCAAGAAGGAGAAACAGTATGAATGTTCTTGCAACTGGTGGCACAGTTTTTTGTATTATTGGCGGCGCGCTGATCATTGGCTTGCTCATTGCCTGGAGCGCGATCAAGATCGTACCGGAATATCAACGCCTCGTCGTCTTCCGTCTGGGACGTGTATTGCAGCAGCCGAAGGGACCCGGCATTGTTTTTATCTTCCCCGGAATTGACACTGTCAAATGGGTTGACCTGCGCGAGCAGATCCGCGAAGTACCGCATCAGGTATCCATCACCAAGGATAACGCGCCCATCTCCATTGACTTCCTGTGGTACTACAAGATTTTAGACCCGGCCATGTCTGTTCTGCAAGTCGGCAATTTTGAATTGTCTGCGGCAGGCATTGCGGCTACAACATTACGCGCGGTCATCGGTGGTATTCCGCTGGATGATGTTCTTTCAGAACGCGAGCATATCAATAACATGCTCCGCACCCGTTTGGATGAAGTCACCGAACGCTGGGGTGTGAAAGTCACCAACGTTGAGATCCGCGAGATCATCCCGCCGCGTGAAGTGCAGGAAGCCATGAACCGCCAGATGACGGCTGAGCGTGTCCGCCGTGCGCTCGTAACCGAATCCATGGGTGATCAGGAAGCAGCCAAGAACCGCGCAGAAGGTACCAAGCAGGCCGCCATTCTGACAGCAGACGGTGAGAAACAATCCAACATCTTGCGTGCAGAAGGTGAAAAGCAGGCGCAGGCTCTTCGCGCAGAAGGTTTCGCGGTTGCTTTGGATGCCATCTTCAACGCTGCAAAGAATGTGGATCAAAAGACCATGACCTTGCAGTATTTCGAAACGCTTAAATCTGTTGGCTCAAGCCCATCCACCAAATTCATCTTCCCGATGGAATTCACCAGCATGTTGGATAATTTCCTCGGCAAAGATGGAAAGAAGTAAAAGACGTAAAAAGTAAAATGTAAAAAGTAGAAAGCGGAATTTTTCGCTTTCTACTTTTTTGTTGATACAATCACCGCCTATGAAAATCGTCCCTGCATCCATCCTTGACCTCAACGCACTTCGCAAGCTTGAAAAGGAAAGTTTTGGAAAAGATGCCTGGCCCTTACTAGACCTGCTCGCTGTTTTGACGTTTGGCGAAGTGATCCGCCTTAAAGCAGTGGAAGATGACCAGATGGTTGGATTCGTAGCCGGAGATCCGCATCCGCGCGACGGGTGGGGCTGGATCGCCACCATTGCAGTGGATCAGCGCTTTAGGCGGCGCGGCATCGGGCGGGCCCTGCTCCATGCCTGTGAAGAAAAACTTGGCGTCATAAAATCCCGTTTGACCGTGCGGATATCAAATCAAGGCGCGATCAGCATGTATGAAAAAGACGGCTATAAAATGACCGACATCTGGAATGCTTATTACAATGACGGTGAAGATGGAATGGTGATGGAAAAAGTACTTGAAAATTAACAAGTTGGGTTTACAATCCTACTTATACTTGAAAGGTTTATAATCAACCAATATGTCCGAAATTTTGCCGCCTCCGGTTTGGGTTAACACAAAGCAATTATTGCAACAAATGATGGATGATCTGGTCACACAAAGCCGTGTGGCAGTGGATACCGAATCCAACAGCCTGCATGCTTTTCGAGAGCAGGTTTGTCTCGTGCAGTTCTCTTCAGCAACCACCGACTATTTGGTAGATCCGCTGGTGTTGAAGGACCTTAGTTTGCTGGCCCCCATTTTTTCAAATCCAAATATCGAGAAGATATTCCATGCCGCAGAGTATGATCTGATCTGCTTGCGGCGCGATTTTCATTTCTCGTTCACGAATCTATTCGACACGATGCAAGCCGCGCGCATCCTGGGTTACCCTGCCGTTGGGTTGGATAAGCTGCTGGGCGACAAATTCAAGATCCATACGGATAAGCGTCATCAAAAAGCGAATTGGGCTGCGCGCCCTCTGACGAAAGAGCAGATCCATTATGCGCGGCTGGATACGCACTATCTTTTTAATCTGCGCGATGTGCTGGAAAAAGAGTTGATCGAAAGAGGCCGCCTCGTGTTTGCAAAGGAAGATTTTGCGCGAGCCTGTCTTTTTGAGGAACACAAACCCAAATTGAACAGCGAATCATGGGGACGGTTCTCGGCGCGCAAAGACCTCTCCCTGCGTGAGTTGACCATCCTGGCATTTTTATGCAAATGGCGCGATAAAGAAGCTGAGAAGTTAAACCGCCCGCCTTATAAAGTGGTTATGGATGATGTCTTTGTGGCTTTGTCCAAGAATCCGCCCGAGCAGAAAGTGGACCTTTCTGCGGCCGGGTTAAGCGAAAGGCAGATCGGACTGTGGGGCGACGGGATCTTGGCCGCAGTCCGCCATGGGATGGATGCTCCTCTGGTTGAACGGAGACAGGTCGAGACGAAGAATGATGCGTATCTCCGCCGGCTGGAAAAATTAAAAGTGTGGCGGAAAAATCTCGGGTTGGAAATGGGCGTCGAGTCAGACATCATTTTGCCCAAACCTTATTTATCGGCGCTGGCGGAAAACCCGCCGAAAGATGCGGATGAACTGGCGCTCCTTATGAAAAGTTCCCCCTCGCGCGTGGAAAAATACGGGCCGCAAATTTTGAAACTGCTCGGGGTTAAGAATGCGAATTAATTTTCACGGTGCGGCGCATACGGTGACGGGCAGCCAGCATTTGTTGGAGATCAACGGCAGGAAGTTACTTTTGGATTGCGGGTTGTATCAGGGCAGGCGCTCGGAGACTTACGAACGGAATTTGAATTTTGCTTATGATGTAAAAAGTGTGGATGCGGTGATCCTGTCTCATGCGCACATTGACCATGCGGGGAATTTGCCCAATCTGGTGAAGCAGGGTTATGAAGGAAATATCTTCGCCACATATGCAACAGTAGAGTTGGCAAGTTTGATGATCCTCGACTCGGCACACATTCAGGAGGCGGATGCCGAGTTCGTTAATAAGAAGCATAAACAGCGCGGCGAAGCGCCGGTTGAACCGTTATATACAACTGAAGATGCAGAGCAAGTTGCAGGGATGTTCAAAGGCGTTAATTATGGCGAGTCTTTTGAACCGATCCCTGGAGTGATTGTGCGTCTCTTTGATGCGGGACATATTCTCGGCTCCGCGAGTGTTTCGCTTGAAATAGAAGAGAAGGGCAAAAAGATACGCTTATGGTTCTCAGGCGATATTGGCAGATATAGAATGCCATTACTGCGCGACCCGATTCTGCCGGATGCGGTGGATTATATGATCATGGAATCCACGTACGGCGACAAGTCACATAGCGACCCGGAGCAGGCTTTCATTGAATTCCGTGATGTTGTCAATCGGACCATTAATCGTGGCGGCAAGGTGATCGTACCGGCTTTTTCAGTGGGACGTACTCAGGAACTGGTTTATAACTTGAACGAGATGATGGAAGAACATGGCGTGCCGCGTGTGCCGGTCTATGTGGATAGTCCGCTGGCGGTGAATGCCACTCAGGTGTTCAGGAATCATCCCGAATGTTTCGATGATGAGACCCGTCAATTTGTGGCGGAGGCGCGTCACCCCGCATTGGATTTCAAGATGCTCACATATATCAAAAGTGTGGATGAATCCAAGGCATTGAACGAACGCACAGACCCAATGATCATCCTCTCCGCTTCGGGCATGGCTGAAACAGGACGCATTGTTCATCATATAAAAAATAATATTGAGAATCCAAAGAATACGATCTGCATTGTCTCATGGCAGGCGCCCAATACCATGGGGCGCAGACTGGCCGACCGCGAACCGCAGGTGAATATCTTTGGTGATGTGTATAAGCGCAAATGTGACATAGCTACCATTGGCGGGCTTTCCGGTCACGCCGGGCAGGACTTGCTCATGAAGTATGCCCTGGGTGTGAAAGACTCAATGAAGCAGCTCTTCCTTGTCCACGGTGAAGAAAAACAAGCCTCGATCTTGATGGGCTTGTTGAAAGAAAAACGAATAAGCAATATTCACTATCCCGCCTTGCATGAAAGCGTGGAGTTGTAACACATATCCATCCGCTGAGGGAGTGGCTAAGATGGTGAGTGAACGAAGTCGGTAATGTGAAAGGGATATTTAGGGAATTGGTGTTTTTTCAATTGGCGCTGATTGAAGTAATAGACAAATAAACGAACAGCGCAGGATAAAGCATACGGACAACGTGAA
>JACRMH010000065.1 GCA_016219545.1 Chloroflexota bacterium
GGAGACCGAATGGGGCATTCTTGCCATTGCTCATTTTTTACCTTTTTTCTGTTTTGACTGCCTACACTTACCTTTTTAGACAGCCCCTTTTGCTTTCACCAGACACTCCATCCGGCCTAGTTTACGAGTAATACCAGTTAAATATCTTGTTATACACCGCCAACAAGACCTTCTTCACAAATCCAATTTCCAGCACACGGCGCGCAAAGCCTTTTCCCTTTTTACTTTTTACATTGCCCCCCCCCAACTCCCCTCTCAAATATCCCAGCGTATTAGACATATTCATCGCGAGCGGGTCAGAGACCATCAGACGCAGCAAGCCTGCATCGTTCATACGCCTATCCAACTGGCGGACCTGCCCCATGGGCTTGTCCATGTCAAAGGGCAGGAACTGCGCAAGCGTGGATTTGTACGCCGTGAACTGCCAGTGCGACGCGCCGGCCAGCGCGCTCACGCCTTTGTATTGGACGCGCCAGTCTTTCGTCTCGGCATACACTTTCACATTCTCTTCTTCGGTCTGTCCGAGCGAGAGATTGAATTCAAGGAAGGTTTTCCACGGAATAAATTGACCCTCATCAAGCACTGCGTTCTCTTTTGCCCATTTCAACGTACCTTCGTAAAACTCGGGCGGCGTGCGGAAGGGGCGCGCGGTCACCATTCCAACCTTCGGGAAGGTTTCAAGAATTTCCACCGAACGTGAAAGCCACTTTGGGGAAAATAAAACGTCAGCGTCTGTATAAGAAATGATCTCGCCCGGCGCGCCGGTCAGCATCACATTCCACGCGCCGCCCTTACCCATGTTCTTCTCGGAGAGGATCAAATATTGGACTCGCCCCTCTTCCTTTTCTTTTACAAGATAATCGCGCACTTCAGCGCAAGAACCATTATCGAAGACCATCAGGTCAAAGGGCAGTCCCGCATCCACATGCATGGATTCCAAACTTACCTTGAGCACATCCAGGGCTTCGGCATAGAACCCGCTTAAGAAGGGAATGTAGTTAAGCAGCGCAACCGTGATCCGCTCGGGGTGGGCCACGTCTTTGACGAACTTGGCAGGGTTTTGACCTTTTCTCATATTGTTATCCGTTATTTTTTATTCCCGAATATCTTTTGAAATCTCTTTTGCCAATTCTCAAGTTTTGACATATTCTCGATCTTCCTCTCAGGGATGAAGGAAAAATATTTTCGCAGGAACAATTCCAGCCGGCGTTCGAAGCGCGGAAGAGTCGTCTTCGGGCGCGCAAGTTTACCATCAGCAAGGCAATGTGTAGAATCCAAAATGGTGTAGCGCGTCGCCGCACGCCCGCCAGCAAGGCGGATATTTTCGTTGGTATCGGGATGATCGTAATGCGGTCTGCCGCCGGGCAGGTGGCTGTAATCATGGTTCTGATGCACGATCATCACCGACGGCGTGCAGTCGATCACAGGCCAATTTTCCTGGCGGGCTTTGCAGATCATCCAATTATCCCAGCCTGCCCTGCCGATAATAAAATCGGGAATATCCTGATAACATTTTTTGGGAAAAAGAAAAAAATCGCTTCCCATCGGACGGTGAAGCTGGTTCTGTTTTCTGACAGATTCCCCCAGCCGTGACTGCCATCCCTGCCCAAACTCCAGCGGACTGGCAATGTCATAGTCCCAACGTTGACTCAACAAAACAAATTTATCTTTTAGTTTACCGGCCTGTTTCGCTGCTTCGACAAAATCAGGCATGAGCAAAATATCCGCGTTGATGATACAAAGGAATTCACTCTGACTATTTTCTCTTGCCAGTTGAAACATGGATGATATCAGCGGCGTGCCACTATCATTGCGCTTTACGTTGGAAAAATGTCTAACGCCAAGCTCTGCCGCGGCTTCAGCGAGGCCTTCCTCTTCGCCAAGCAAAATGACTTCAACGTCGGGAAGCAGGGTCCATGATCGAATCGCATTGCGTTGGATCATCGCAATGTGCGGGTTCGTAAAAGGTTTGGGGGCGGAAAAAAGAGTAAGTAAAGTCATCAGTTAATAGTAATCAGTGAGCGGCACAAACGGTCTACGGTCTATCGTCCATGGTCAAGAGAACGCCCTCTTATCAATATCCTTCAAAGTTTTATGTTGCACACCTGAATTTATCTTCATCAACTCAGGTTCATCATGGACCAGATCCAAAACTTCCTTCCACGTGAAATCATCGCGGCCGTTGAAGCGGGAATAGACCTGGCGCACGAATTCCAGATCTTCGGGAGTATCCACCGTCCAGCGGTAATCACCGAAATCAGTGGTGTGATGCAGAAGGGCAATATTGAATCCACGCGGGGAAAGTCCGGTTTGCAGTGAGCGGTTTTCAGTGACCAGTTTTACGCCTTCATAAAAGTATGGCATCACATGCTCACGGTGCTGCGGCTCTTTGGCATCCTTCCAAGCTTTCTTCAACACTTTGAATGTGCAGGCTTCAACATCCAGTCCAATAGGGTATGTTCTGCTCCAGGGTGGAGGCAAACGGTTGCACACAAAATCGAATCCCGACTCCCCATCTCCAATTCCCGATTCCCCAAGTAACGTATTCACTACATCATCTATCAAAGCAGGGTCTATGACCGGACAATCCGCTGTGATGCGGACAACGACGTCCGCCTTTGTTTGTAATGCGGTTTGATAATAACGGTCAAGGACATCGAACAGACTGCCACGCGTGAAGGGAATGCCGCTAAAGTCACAGTACTCAGCTACCGGGTCGTCTGATGCGTCTGTGGTCGTGGCGAAAACCACTTCGTCCAGAGTCTGCGCCCGCGAAGTCCGGGTATAAACACGAGTCAACATCGGCTGACCGGCGATGTCTGCGAGGATCTTGCCCGGCAATCGCGAGGAGGACATGCGTCCTTGAATGATGGCTACTATTTTTTGTTTCATAATTTTTTATTGTAGGGGCGGAGCAATGCTCCGCCCCTACGCGTTTTGCGCCTCGGACGGGATTGGCAAGGGAATCACAAATCCCTTTGCGCGGAATTTTTCGATATAGTCACGCACCATCCAATAATCAAGCCCGACTTGTTCGGCAATTTCGAAAACTGAAAGATCACCTTCAAAGCGCATCATGATCTTTTCGATGGCGCGGTTGAGTTCCCAATTCTCGCGCCAATCCACCCAGAGACCGTTGCCGCTCAGAAAAACGGGTCCGCGAAATGTGCGCTTCGGGATGTAATTGCTGGCATAGATGCGGATGATTCTTTCAGCGATCTCCGCAGCGCCGACGAGCATATCCTCGTGCATGATGTCGAGATTATCGTCGGTGGTGTGATACTCATCATAAGGATAGCGATTAAGCGAGATGCACGGCACATTGACTCCCAGCCCGTTGATGACGCGCTCGTCATTGGCAGGAGCGGCGGCAAAGTCACGTTCATCGTGTTCGATGTTTTGCAATTGGTGATTTGTAATTCTGTCGAGGAGATGACTGTGTTGCCTTGTATGATGCCAGGCGATTTTATTTTTATTGCCTGTCATTTCCATGAAGATTCCGCCGCGCAGGTTTTGGATCAGATGTTCGTTGTGCGAAAGATAGACAATGGTGCCGATGGTTTCCGGTCCAAACCAGAATCGGACGCTCATCGAGCCAGCCGGAAGTGGATTCTCGGCAAGCCTGCGCGCCAACTCAATGGCACTGACCACGCCCGCGCCATCGTCATTGGCTTGCATGGGATGACAGGTATGCGCTTGCACGATGATCTCCCCTGCTTCGGGATTCCCTCCTCCCAGCGGATGAACCACAGCAGTTGCAACTTTGAATCCCTGTTTCGGGTCGGTGACGAATTCAGACTTGATGACCGCGTGATATTTTTTATCCTGAGGAAGTTTATCGAAATCATTCTTCGAGAGACAGAAGCCCCAATTGCGGTCATAATATTTGAAAACCCACGGAATGGTGTGCGGACGTTTCTCGTTGAAGTAAAGATGCGGACGCAGTTCCTCGAACGAAAGTATTTTATCAACCGGCAGGGAATACGAAACAATATGCAGCGGATTGTTCTTGAAATCCACTATCCTTTCGCCGCCTTCAACTTCCAAATATGCCTCATGGACTACATATCGCTCCGGCACCTGCCATGTCCATGCTTTTTCGAGGGGGGCATAGGTCTCGACGGTGTAGTTGGATGCGTCCGGCATGTACGAGCCAACGATCTCCAGAGTCTTGTCATGATCGTCAGAGGCGAGTGTGCGGTGCAGGGGAAAAAATTCTGCGAGGATGGATTTGAGGGAGGTGTAAGGTTTCATAAAGTTTTTTTGCCACAGATTATCGTGGAGTAATTATTTTTAAACCGCTGAGGTTACATTCTTTCAATCTTTCTTGATGTAATACAGCTAAAACTTCCGATACTTCGGCTCTTCGATGATGTGCAGCTTCTCGGGATGTTCGCGCACGATGACAGACATATTATCGTAGAAATCATTTGCCGTCGCAAAATGGATCTTGGCCGCGCCCACCTGCACCTCCTTGATCACACCAGCAGCCAATAATTCATTCATGCCGGGGTTGATATAGGTCTTAACCGTATCGTCATTGCGCACGAACATTGAATACATTTTGACCTTGGGTTTGCGGTCATAACCAACATAAATGCCGGAGAATTCCTTGATGCGGCGGTAATCACAGCCCACGTTGTACTCAATGTAATGATGCATCGAGAATGTGCTGTTGAAATCCAGTCCAATGCTCACAATGGTGCCGTTCGTCTTGTGGAACAACGCGAACGCAGAATTCGGACCGTAGGCTTCCACATCCTCGGTCTTCGAGAACTCGTCTGCGCGCGGGCCTAAAACGGAGAAACTGTAGATCGGATGCGGAGTCCGCTTCGCGTCTGGTCTGAGGCGCGCCAGCTCTGTAATCATGCCCATCTTTGAAGGTGTCTCCATCACATCGAAATAATGCATCTCAGTCCATGATTGAAAATTGAACGCAGGGAACAACACTGTACCATTCGCGCCAACCAATTCGCGCATCACATCAATGACAGTATCGGCGCCGCCTTCCACACCGCCCAGCGATTTATAGGAGGTATGTACGATGATCGTTTCACCCGGCTTTACACTGGTCTGACGAAAGCCATCCAACAGTTCTTTATGAGTTAACATCCTGACTCCTTTTATTGAGACTTCGATAAATATTCATCAACACTTCGGCATTCTTTTTCCAGTCCGCGCGCATCTCTGCGGACCTGTGGCTTGCTCTGCCGATCTCAGGCAGTCTCTCCCTTTGAGAGATCGCCGCCAAAATCTTTTCCGCGAGATGATCTGGGTCACCATCGCGGAACAGCCAGCCGTTCTCATTCTCATGAACCCATTCCTTGTTCGCCGGAATGTCCGAGACAAGACAAGGCAGCCCGCACGCCAGCGCTTCCATCAACGAAACAGAGGAACCATCCACGTGTGAAGGCGAAATATAAATATCCGCCATGTTATACCAGCGTGGCAGATCAGACTGTGAAACATGTCCGCCAAATGTGACTCGGTCCAGCACGCCGCCGCTTTGCAATATCTGACGAAGCTGTGCACCCAGAAATCCGCCGCCCAAAAGAATTAGATCAATATTTTCGTTTTGCTGTGCGACTTTTACAAAGGCACGCGCAAGCACATCCACGCCATAGCGGGATTCCCAGGAACGATTGCAGAAGAGGGTGAAAGTTGACGGTGGACGGTGGACGGTGGACGGTTTGAAATGTTCAAGGTCAACGCCCCATGGAAAAACGACTGTTTTGTCCGCATCTATTTCGTACTTGACGGCCATATCACGCGTGACATTTGCATCGCTGGTAAAGAAAGTGGAGCTTGCCAATGTGTAACGCGTCACCCATTCCCACCACTTATTTTTATGCACATCATCCATCAGATCAAATCCCCACGACATGGTGAGGATGGGACGGAATCCGCTTAGTACGGCAATGAACGCACACGTCTGAATCGGCCCCGCATGGATCAGGTCAGGTTTAATTTCTTTCACCACATGTTTAAAATCCAAAGTTAGTTGGATCAGGTTCCTCCATTTGAATGGCTCATGCCCGCCTTTCCAAATGACCTGATGGACATTTTCAGGGACAGGGCGGTCTTCGACCTGTCGTTTATTACCTTCCAATTGCACAAAGAAAACTTCATGCCCATTTTCTGAAATGGTTTTCAGAAAGCGATAATCATGTGTGCAGTAGCCGAGAGAGAAATAAATAATTTTCATAGAGGATTTACCACGAAGTGTCACAAAGGTACACAAAGGTTTTCCTTTGTGACACTTCGTGCCCTTTGTGGTGAAAAGGTCTTATGCGCCTAAATCCGTCCAGCGAAGTTCCTTGCCGAGCGGCATATCCTTTAAAGCCTTTGTGCCGATGACGTTTTGGATCTGGTCAGGTTTGATCGCACCAGGTGTGGCGGGGCGCAGCACATCGATCATGCCGCGGGTGAAAGTCTCGCCGGCTTTAATCTCACGAGCCGCACGCAGACAGCGGCGCTGGACGATTTGCGTCTCCTGTTCATTCTCCGCAATAAATTTATCGGGACTTCCAAGCGAGCGCTCCAACAGCCGGGTCTCTTCAACCATCTTCGCCCAATTTTCCGGGTTCATCGCAAATTTATGGTCGGGGCCTTCGCGGTCATTGCTGTCTGTAAAGTGACGCTCGATCACGCGCGCACCCAAAGTCACCGCACCGAGGACGGGAGCGACAGAGTGTGTATGATCGGAGAGTCCAAGGATCACATCAGGGAACATGGTGGCATAAGTCTTCAAGACGTTCACATGCAAATGATCGTAATTATTCGGGCTGGCTGTGTAATTGGTATTGCATTGCATTAATACAAGCTGCTTATTGATCTTCAAAATAGCATGGACAGCCTTCTGCACTTCGCCGATGGTGGATGCGCCTGTGGCGATAAAGAATGGTTTGCCTTTACTTGCCATTCTTTCCAAAGCTTCGATCCAGTCAATTTCACCAGAACCGGCTTTATAAACTTCCACATATTGATCGAGGAAATCAATCGCTTCAAAATCATAAGGCGAAGAGAAGTAGTCAATGCCGACTTCGTTGCATTCTTCAACCAAGGTCATTGACCAGTCAAATGGAATGGATGCGCCTTTATAAACCTCGAACACAGATTTCTTCCATGTCGCCTGATGGCTGACCTGTCCGCCGTTCATGGACTTGAATCCATAATCAGAGACGATCTTTGGCGCGTCAAAATTCTGGAACTTAGCCGCATCTGCGCCGGCTTCTTTTGCGAGGCGGATCAATTGTTTGGCGCGCTCCATATCCCCGTCATGGTTGGCCGCGATGTCTGCGATGAAGTATGTGGGATGGCTGGGTCCGATAATATGTTTGCCGAATTTTATATCCATAGTTGCTCCAAGTATTTTTTAATAGCGAATGATCAGGGTTGGTGGCAGTAATCCGTGGTCTGGCATAGCTTATCAACCTGTTCGGGAGAGATCTGATAAACGAAATAGTAATTAGCAATCGTATCCACTGGCTCAAAGCTTTCCCTCAACCACCGAAATCTTTCCGGGTTCGCAACAATACCTACCAGCCGATTGGCAGAGACCACAAAAAGGCCGGGTTCGGGAGTTCTCTGAGGATCTTTTGCATTTTGATGTTCAGCAAAGTACTCATCCAACTCAGCTTTACTTTGTCCCCAGTCGAGGTTCGAGTCTGCCAGGTATTTATAGGTTTGGGTCTTGTTCCAGACCAATTCATTAAAATAGGTAAGGTAATAAGGATAATAAGACAGAACTGAAACGACCAGATAAAGCAAAAGCCCAAGGCTGGTAACAATTTGCCATTTGAAAAATTGCATCCATCTGGTAAATAGTCCACCGGCGAGCACGTACAAAAACGGAAAAACGATCAAATAATATCGAATCCCTATTTGAGCTTCATTAAAAAAATTGAAATATATCCCGTAGAAAACAACCGGAAGAAGAAGGAATATCTCATTCGATAAGATGGATCGTCTCCGGTCTTTGTCAAAAAAATAAACACCAAGAGATGCGATCACCAGTATCTGCGCCGCAATCGGGACCTTCAAAAGTGAAGCGACCAAATAATATCCCATAAAGCCCTGACCATCTCTCAACTGTCCAAGCAGGTAGATCTTTCCATACCCATCCCCAGTCCGCTCGCGATAGATCACCCAATCCAATCCTTCAAGATATGGATAGGGTACGGGAACAGGCAATCCGTTCAAGACAGGAATCTCATCCTGAATGGATTGGAATAATTTAGATCGAAATTGATAATCGCCAAAACGGGTGAACGTCTTATTGAACAGGAAACCAATATTGATCACGAGAATGGATATTGCAGCGCCTGCTGCAATATAGGCAATATATTTCGCCGCAAATAACCTGACCGTTTTCCAGTGGTTCAAATCCCATTCAGCTTTCATTGATCGCAGATCATACAAAAAAAGCGCAAGTAGGGATATTCCAAGCAAAGGCAGGGAGGAATATTTTGCCAAACAACTTAGTCCCAGAGCAAAGGCACACCCCAAGCCATTTAGTATCGTTCTTTTTCTGGCGAAGGACCACAACGTATACATGGACAGGAAGAAGGTCCCCAGTGCATACAGGTCTGTTGTAACAAGCTGTGAGTGGGCAATAATATTGGGGTCAAATATGTAAAGCAATAATGAAATTAATCCGGGTATAAAACCATATAGAGAACGTGACCAGAAAAAGACCAGGAAAGCAACCGATGTAGAAACGAGCAGGGTTACCAGCCTTGCCGCAAACAGGCTGGACAGTAGGCTTTTTATCGAATCGCTGACGGGAAGGATGTCTCCCAATTTTTCGGGAAGCGCGTTAAGAGCTGAAAACGGCATCTTGCTATCATCGAAACGATCGGAATTGCCGTTTAGGATGTTCTGGCCATAGCGAAGGTGCCTGGGTTCATCATAAGTGGCGCTTTTTCCTTTTACGCTCAATATGCCCAGCCCGACAAAAAATAACAGGAATATCCCAACGATTATCCATTGTTTTATTGGAGAAAATTTATCAATTGAGATGGGCATGTGGATAACTCCGTTTTTAAGTGGGTAACTAAAGGAGAACAAGTTGCCAATCTAACTTAAAACTGTTGATAACCACGTATTTTCTGTGGATAACCCTGCTGGTACTGTGTATAAAACTCGGCTAAACCAGTGGAGAACTCAGGGAGGGACTCACCCAGATCTGTGGATAACTTGTGGACAGAAAGCCATAAATTGTGGGAACGAGGTGCGGTCAATGTGGATGAAAGGATGGATTTCGGGGAAATGTCACTTTCCTTCAAGCTGAATTTGCGGGCGATCTCCACGCCGAACTGAAACTTGCTCATCGCCTGCGGACCCACAAGATGGTACAGCCCCGACATGTTCTTCTTCAGCATTTTCAAGAGTATCCTCGCCGTGTCATTGACCAGCATCGGGCAAAAGACCACATCGGTAAACCCGCTCATACTTTTGTTATGGGTAAGGTTATGAAAAAAGAACTCTGCCAGACTGCGCCTTCCGCCCAGGCTCCAGCCGTAGAAATTAACACGGGTCACAATGGCCTCTGGATTCTCGCTCAAGACCGCACATTCGCCCGCAAGTTTTGTTTGTGAATAAACGCCCAGCGGATTGGGAGTATCTTCTTCAGTATAGAAGCCGTCTTTTTCACCATCGAAAACCGCATCAGTAGAAATGTGGACAAAGGGAATTCCGCGCGCTTTGCAAGCCTTGGCCATTCGCGCGGGCAGATCAATGTTGAGGGCGCGGGCAAGCTCCGGATTGTTCTCGCAGGCATCCAGGTCGGCAAGAGCCGCACAGTTGACCATCCAGTCAGGGCGTGCAGAGTCCAAGGCTGAGTCTACTGCCCCAGACTCCAACAACTCCAATTTCAAAATATTAAACGGCGCACTTTTTAATTTGCCCCGGTCCACACCAGTGACTTTATGCTCGATCTGCGCTTCCTGTGCGAGATTGATGCCGAGCAAACCACTGACGCCTGCGATGAGGAGTTTCATCCTTCGAGCTTGCCCTGTGCAAATAGTTCTTCGAAAGGTGCAATATATTTTTTGATGCCATCAATATCGAGCCACTCGGAATTGTTATCGCTCGAATAAACAAAACCTTCGTTGAGTTGTTTGCCTTTGCCCTGCCATGAATAACCAAACCACGAAGCTTCGGCAGGTTGAACGACGAACATATTATCCACTTCAACGGTGTGGCGCGCTTCATCTTCGGAGATCAACACTTCATGTAATTTTTCGCCGGGGCGGATACCGATCATATTGATCTCGGCTTTTGGCGCAATGGCGTGCGCAAGGTCAACGACTTTAGTGCTGGGGATCTTGGGGACGAAAACTTCGCCGCCCTCCATTTGTTCGATGCAGGTGATCACAAAACGGACACCCTGTTCAAGCGAAAGCCAGAAGCGGGTCATGCGGTCATCGGTGATGGTGATTTTGCCGCCGCTGCGTTGTTTGAGGAACAACGGGACGACAGAGCCGCGCGAGCCGACGACATTCCCGTATCGGACGCACGAGTATCTGGTTGCTGTTCCTGCGGCATAGGCGTTGCTTTGAATGGTCAACTTCTCGGCGGCCAGTTTGGTAGCCCCGTAAAGATTCGCCGGGCTGACGGCCTTATCGGTGCTGATGCTCATCACTTTTTTAACACCGGCATCGAGAGCAGCTTCGACCACATTCGCCGTGCCCATGATATTGGTCTTGATGGCTTCCATGGGATTGTATTCACAGGCCGGCACCTGCTTCAACGCCGCCGCATGGACGACAATATCCACGCCATGCAAGGCGCGCAGAAGGCGCTCACGGTCACGGATGTCGCCGATGAAATAACGCAGACGCGGGTCGTTATATCCGCCTACTTGCATTTCGTGCTGTTTCAATTCATCGCGGCTGAAGATGATGATCTTCTTCGGCTGTTTTTCCTCGAGCAGGATTTTGGTGAATTTTTTACCGAACGAGCCTGTGCCGCCGGTGATGAGTACAACTTGATCTTTCCAATCCATGATAAGTTCTCCTATTTCACAGCTTGAAACAAGCCGGAGTCTTTTGAGATAAAAATTCCACGATCTTTCTTTAATTCATTTTCCAGATCAGCTTTGATCTTAATAAATCCGTCTTCTGAAACTTCCGATGAACGAATGGCGGACCGAAGGTAGTCCATCAATGGTCCAACTTCTGTTACAAGCAAACTATCTTCATAACGCGACATGGTAACTTTTGAGAAAAACTTCTCTAATTGTTCTGCGCCGTTTTCAAGGGTAAAGGACAGGGTAAAAGGCGAAAAATCATGATCTTTATCGAGGCGCCGCAGCCAATCGGTAATCTCCTTCATATGAGATTCACCGCCAGTGGTTGCGATCAAACATCCGTCTTTTTTCAACACTCTTTTTATTTCAGCCAGCGCTTTATTCAAGTCAGGAACATGATACAGCATATGGTTGGCAATGACGATGTCAAATGTCTCATCCTTGTACGGGATGGACTGGGCATCAATTTGCTCAAACTTATAATTCCTGCCGGTCACAACCAAATTACGCCAGGCTGCATCCAACATTCCTTGAGACAAGTCGCTCAATGTAATGTTCCACTGGGCTGGAACTTTATCCGCAATATTCGACCACAAAGCTCCCGACCCCGTGCCCAACTCCAAAACATTTGCTTCCTTCGACAATTTGGAAAGTGTATCAAATACCCAATTGAACCATCCGTACGGATTCGTGCTGAAGCGGCGGTGGATATCGAGACGCGCGTTTAGGTTGCCAGCATCCTTATATTGGTTGGTGGTTAAATAGCTCTGGTCGGTAAGTTTTGACACGGTTAATTTCCTGCAACCATATTGTTTAGAAGGATGTCCTTATTAATAAAACACAGCGATCTCGCTTATTGAATGACTTATCTATCCCAATCAAACTTCATATCCAGGAAATCATATAAACGTTGATTATAAGGGCGGAAATAATCCACAAGTTTCCGACGGGTGGCCGGGTCCATGTCGTCTTTATAATCTCCCTGTTTGAAGACTTTATAATTTCCATTTTCGTTGCGCGGCAATCCCAAAAAACCAAAAGCAGTCTTCATGACATCTGCCGGCTGACTGTAAAGGTCTTCGCTTTTCAGGATGAGAATGTTTTCCTTGGGGAACAAACTATATAATTTTTGGACTTGCTCCACATACCGTCCACGTTCCAAATAACTATACTGGATATGACGATACTGCGGATAAGTGGGGTCAGCAGCAATCTTTTCAGCCTCCCCCGCGATACGTTCAGGCTCCTTTGCGATGGCTTGCTCAAACGACAGGTTTTCACGTTCCACCCGCACCATATGCTGGTAATGGGAGTAAGCGCGATCAACAGGATTGCGCAAAATAACAATGATCTTCACCGAAGGCAAGGCAGCCTTGATCCGCTCAGGTGCTGTGGGATGATACATATAGTATGGGCTGGCTTCGCCGGTGATCGCATGTGCGGCGCGCAGCTTACTCTTCAAAGGGAAGTGTGCCTGATACCATGAATATCCGCGAAAGAAATTGCTGTCAAAGAATTTCACTTCTTTGCGAAACGACGATAATACCTGCGAATGCTGGATCAAATACTTGAACAGCGAGGTGGTTCCACCTTTTTGTGTGCCAACCACCAAAAAGTCCGGAGAGGCGCGAAAGGAAGTGGTCAGCCGATGGAAGAGCCACCAGATGACCAGTCGCGGATTATTGCGGAACGCTGCCCAGCTTGTATTGTCATCGGCGTAACGCATCAGTTCTCCTTGCGAAAAACGATCATGGGATATTGTCCATTCTCGCCAAAGAAGCGCGGGAATTTTTCCTCAAGCCAATATACAAAGCGAAGTAAATAGAATCCGCCAAGCCATTTATAAATTAAGGTGCGCGTGAAGCGCGTGCTCAGACTACGCCAGACATAGATCTGAATAGGGGTGATACCGGAGAGTTCGCGCCTCAACCAATTCACATCTATTTTCTCGATATATGTGCCCGTGTTCTCTTCGATGGAATTCTCCCTTTCCTTTTTGGAAAAACTGGGAAGTTGCCCTCTTGTGAGCAGGGATTTGACCACGCGCACTGGTCGGATAAAAAAGCTCGCGATCTTCATCAGGGACGGATAATCCCAGCCATTGACAACCACAGCCGAACGGGACGGCTTAAGGACACGGAATAATCCCGCATAAGCACGCTTGTGATCGGGCAGCGGCAAATGATGAATGGTATGCAGGGACACAATGGCATCGAAAGCATCTGATCTAAAGGGCAGGTTGGCAATATCCGCAACAACGTACAATCCGCGTTCACCGAGGCGTTGACGGGCTTCGCGCAGGGCCGTAATTGAAATGTCGGCGCAAACACGATGCTTGTAGTTCTCAGAGTAAGTCACATATTCGGGATATTGGACAGGTCCAGAACCTGCATCCAAAAGCAAGCCGCCTGAAGGTGCGATGTGCCTCTTCACGCGCAGGTGGCATTTATGAATGTATTCAGCCGTCACCGGACGCAAGTCTTCATAACGGGCGTTTTGATACAACCCGTCCTCCTCCTGCATCCAGCCGACTTGATCGTAGAATTCGCGTACTTTTTGTTTTGTGTCGTTGGTCATATTATTTCCATATAAATGGTTCGTTCACCAAAAAATCAAATGTATCTTTAAATTGATGCAAGCCTTCTTCGCTTAATACTTTCTCCAAAGGCCAGACCTCAAGGTCATCCCAGAAATTCATCAAGCGCCATGGGAAAGGACGCGGATATTCAAAGAAGAAACGATAGGCGTAATTCCAAGCCAGCTCGGTCTGTTTTTCGTTCAAGCGATGGGCGGGAATATTTGCCAGGACTTTTTCGAGAGTGGCATAATATTCATCCCATGAATTCGGGTCAAGCGTAAAGCCGCGTCCGCGATAATGAGTTTTGCCGCAGGAAATGACGGGACAGCCATTCATGGCGGTTTCAAGTCCAACCGTCGTAGTGTATGCCAGCCCGACATTTGCAAATTCTATCAGGTCATAGGTGTTGATCTTATCCAGCGCACCAATGACATGAATATGGCTGGGGAGTTCTGGCAACGCCTCACGCACCACCGCTCCCATGGATTTGGCCTGCGGGACAAGTTTTTCACCCGGGTGAACACGGATCACCAATTGCACATCCGTTCGCTTTGCAAAATATTGGACAGTCTTCGTGATCCATTCGGTCATGGAAGCGGCGAAGATGTCACGACCCAAAGTGAGACTGTCTCCCAGAACATTCGCGGCTAACATGACTACGGGACGCTCGTCCAGGCCGAGTTGTTTGCGAGTCTCCTGTGCGCCTTGCGACGAAACATATTGCCACAACCGCTTGGATTTGCCCCATACGCGTGCGCCGCGGCGGGCATTTTCCAGATCGGCCAGGCGTTCGAACATTTCATCGGTGATCGGCAAGTGACAGCGTGCGTTAACAAGATAATCCGTATCCTGCTGCATGATGGACGAATTCTGGGCGAGCCAGATCTGTTCGCGCTGGTCGTTGAATTCGTATGTGACAGCGTCAATGTTCAAGTAACGCGCCACGCGGAAGACAATTCCCATTTCAAGGATCAATCCATTCGGGATCAAAACGACATCAGGTTTATGGGATTGTAAATATTCAAACGCGGCTTTGGCGGCGAAGGTATTGCGTTGGATGCGCAAGTCATACAAGGCGCGGTCCTTGGGATCATCCATGTCCACTTCTTCACGCATCAAGGTATATTGACAATCCCACAGCGAGATCTCTTTTACATCAGCTTGGATTCTCTCGGGGAGAACAGAAGCAGGCCTGAGGTCAAGAAAAGAAGCGTGTTCAATTAATGGGGATAATGCCGAAAGGGCGTCGCGTGTATGAAGCACGCGCTGTCTTTGGGTGAACTTATCCATTTCCTTGTGCCACTCGGAATAAGGCAGAGTCAACAAAGTGACTTTGTGCCCAAGCCCGGCGAGGGTCAATCCGAGATAAGTGGATTGTTCGATCCAGTAGTGAAGTGTGGAGAAAAATAAAACATTCCTGCCGCGCTTCGCATTCTTCGCAAACGGCTCGACGACCGCGCGCGCCGCAGGCAAAGATTTTTGCAAACGAGACAAGTTGAAATGGTCTTTGCGCGGACGATTCCTCTGCCGAAGCGCCCAATCAATTTCGGCAGTGAAGGGCATGTCGCCCAAGAGTTCCCGGAGAGTGTTTGTTTTTGCCATGCTGTAATTGGTAAATGGTAATTGGTAATTACTACTTACCAATTACTAATTACTCTTTATCCAATCTTCTCGATTTTCCACGCAAGCCTGGGTCGCACGGGACCCACTCGCGGCTCAGACCAATGCATACCTGGCGCGCCGGAAATATCCACGTTGAAGGCGATCGCATTTTCATCCATAAAATAGCGGCGCACACCAAACGAACTCGCGTTCACGCCAATGCTATAACGGCCTTCATTGAAAATATCGGCGGGGATTTCGGCGCGGCTGACGTAACGACCCGACTTGCGCGAGTCAAATTTTTCAAAGAGGTTCGGTTCATCGGTATCGAAAGAAGCAAGCACATATTCGCCACGCATGGTGCTGAGATAAAAACCAACACGCAGACCTGTGACAGGCGCATCCAGTTGATATTCAAACTCGACAGTGATTGGCTCGATGGAACGGACTGTATCGACGGCCTTGCCGCTTCGATTCTTAATCCTCAAACTGATCGGTCTAAATGGAGCGCTCGAACCCGGAACGTCTCCCACATCCCAAACCCGCTGGCCGGCTTGTGCCTGTCCCGACGAAAGATAAAAGTCAACCGCCTCCTGTGTAGGAGCGCGCATCAGCATTTGACCTTTATTCAAAACAATGGCTTCCTGAGTCAAACGCAAAATTGCAGACATGTTGTGGCTGACAAACAAAACCGTGCGTCCTTGCTGGGCCACGTCGCCCATTTTGCCAAGACATTTCTTTTGGAATTCCGCATCACCTACGGCAAGCACTTCATCTACAACGAGAATTTCAGGCTCAAGATGCGCAGCAACTGCAAACGCAAGGCGAAGATACATGCCTGAAGAATAGCGCTTGACAGGCGTATCGATGTATTGGGTAACTTCAGAGAAATCCACGATCTCATCAAATTTAGAATCGATCTCGGCGCGCTTCATGCCAAGGATCGCGCCGTTCATGTAGATGTTTTCGCGGCCGGTGAGTTCGGGATGAAAACCCGTGCCAACTTCGAGAAGCGAGCCGACACGTCCGCGCACAGAGACCGTGCCGATAGTTGGTTCGGTAACGCGCGAGAGGATTTTGAGCAGAGTGCTTTTGCCCGCGCCATTGCGTCCCACAATGCCGAGGACTTTGCCTTCCTCCAGATCGAAGGAGACATCCTTCAACGCCCAAACATAATTCTGGTTCTGTCTGCGATCAGATTTACCGATCATGGCCTTCGCCAGACGAATGGGCGCAGAGACAGTATCCACGATCACGTCACGGAGCATGTTGTAGCGGAACTTCGATTCCGCCGCTCCGATCTTATATTGCTTGCCGATGTTGTTTACACTGATTGCTGTTGTCATAAGTACCGTCGAAGGTTGAAGGTTAAATGTTGAAGGTTAAATCTGTAACCTTCAACCTGTAACTTTCAACTATATTGTGTCCGCAAAGGTCTTTTCCATGCTTCTAAAGTAGAAAAGCCCGGAGACAAAAATCAAAATTGAAATACCGGTTGAAACCCAAAGGGTAATATCGGGTCCGTTGCCAATGCCGAGAAGTGACCACCGAAATCCGTTGACCACACCCGCCATTGGATTCAGGAAATATAGTATCTGCCATTTTTCCGAAATTACCGTGGCGGAATAAGCAACGGGTGTAGCGAACAGCCAAAACTGAGTCAGAAACGGGAGGGCCTGATTTACGTCACGATATTGCACGTTGATCGCCGAAAGCCAAAGAGCCACGCCAAGCGCTGTCACAATGGCAAGCAGGAGGAAGAGCGGAAGCGTCCACAACAAACTCCAGGCGGGGGACACGTGATAATAAAGCATCAAAATGACCAGGATAACGAAGGCAATCGCAAAATCCACCAGTCCCGAAAAGACTGAGGATATGGGCAGGATAAGGCGCGGGAAATATATCTTCGTCACCATATTGTTATGCGCCACGAGCGAGCGGCTGCCCTGATTGAGCGCTACAACGAATAATCCCCATGGCAGCAATGCTGTGAACGAGAAAACAGGGTATGGGATTCCTTCTGTTGGCAGCTTGGCTACTCTATCAAACAGGAAGGTGAAGATCAACATGGTCATCACAGGCTGAATGACAGCCCAAGCCATGCCCAAAAGGGTTTGCTTATACTTCACTTTTACATCGCGCCAGACCATGAAGAAGATCAATTCACGATATATCCACAGGTCACGCAGATTTAATGCGGCAAGGCCCTTGGACGGCTTGATGTAAATGGTGGTTGGTTCGTGTTTTGTAAGTTCAGTCATAAGTACCTTTGTCAAAATCTGGTCAAAAGTTGAAAGTCAAAGATCGTTTGATCTTCGACTTTTGACTTTAGACCTTTGACCTATTTTCCTTAAACCACGCAATTGTTCTTTGCATACCCTCTTCAAAAGAGACCTGCGCACCCCAGCCAAATAATTCCTTCGCACGCGAGACATCAAGTCCGCGGCGGGGTTGACCGTTGGGTCTGTCGGTCTGCCAGGTGAGTTTGCCCTGGAAGCCGGTCATTTTGATAATCATTTCGGTTAAATTTTTTATGGAGATTTCGTTACCGGAACCGAGATTGACGGGCAAGTCGCCGTTATATTTTTCAGCGGCGGTGACGATTCCATCCGCGGCATCTTCGACGTACAAAAATTCACGCGTAGGCGAGCCATCGCCCCAGGCGAGCATTTCCTTGTCGCCGCGTTCGGTTGCTTCAATGGCTTTGCGGATCAGCGCGGGAATTACATGCGATGATTTTGGATTGAAGTTGTCGCGCGGTCCATATAAATTCACCGGCAGCAGGAAGATGGCATTGAAGCCATATTGTTGACGATACGCCTGTGCCTGTACCAGCATCATCTTCTTGGCGAGTCCATAGGGAGCGTTCGTCTCTTCGGGGTAGCCGATCCACAGATCATCTTCCTTGAAAGGGACAGGCGTGAATTTGGGGTAAGCACACACCGTTCCGATGGCTACAAACTTGCCAACGCCGTTCTTATAAGCCTGATGCATGAGTTCAACGCCCATCATCAGGTTGTCATAAAAGAAATCGGCAGGATGTTCCATATTTGCGCCAATGCCACCCACGTTCGCAGCCAAATGGATGATAACCACGTTCTTTGGGTCAACACCCTGGAGTGAATCAACATACATGCGCTTAATGTCGTTCGGATCAACGAGGTTGTAATCCTCGATGCGTGGAATGAAAATATCGGTCGCGCCGCGTTCTTTTAATTTAGCAGTCACGAAGGAGCCAAGAAAACCTGCTCCGCCGGTGACGATCACACGTTTGTTTTTCCAAAAAATCTCTGCCATTTTTTCTCCTGGTTTCTGGGGAAGTAGACAAGTACATAAGTACAAATGTAAACAGGTTTTCTTTGCCTACGTGTTTACTTATCTATCTGTTTACATTTCTATTGCACAATGAATTGAGCATTGCGATATCGGTCATCTGTGGGGTTTCTTATCAAGCCCGACTTCAACGCAAATAAAACTTCGCGCACGCCGTCGTCAACATTGAGGGTTGTGTCAAAGCCAAGTACGCGCTTGATCTTTTCAAAAGAAACAGTGATGTCGCGCATGTCACCGCCGAAAGACATGTCTTTATATTCAACCACCGTCTCAGGCATTCGCTTCAAGACGAGGTTGACAATATCATTCTTTGAATAGTTTCCGTTGTCAGTGCCGAGGTTGAAGATCTGTCCGCGCACTTTTTCTTTTTCAGCTTCCAGCCCCA
Source organism: Chloroflexota bacterium (assembly GCA_016219545.1). Lineage (GTDB taxonomy): Bacteria > Chloroflexota > Anaerolineae > Anaerolineales > Villigracilaceae > Villigracilis. The sequence continues at coordinate 18,931 of JACRMH010000065.1, forward strand.
TCATCACGCCGCGCACCACGTCACGGATGTGAACGAACGAGCGCGAGTATCCGCGCTGGTAAATGATGAGCGAACGTCTTGTGAATGCTTCCAGCACGAATTGATTCACGATCAAGTCAAAACGCGTGCGCGGTGAAATTCCATATAAAGTTGCAAAACGGAATATCATCGGCACGCAGGCTGAATCTTTTTTCGAGAGCAAAAATTCTTCGCTGGCGATCTTTGTTTCAGCATAAATGGATTGCGGATTTAATGGGGATTCTTCCGTCACCGGCTTGCCATCAGACGATAAGCCATAGTTGCTGTAAGTGGATGCGAAAACGATCCTTTCCGCGCCCAGGTCTGCTGACTGACCATAGACATTTTTTGTAGCTTCGACATTGTACTTCCACGCCACCTGCTTTCCCACAGCCTGACAGGCCGGGAAGCCGACAATTGCCGCAAGGTGGACAACCGCATTCGGTTTCTGCCAATCGCCTTTGAGCGCATCACGGACTGCGCGTGGCTCGGTCACATCCGCTTTGACAAAGTGAAAGTTTGGATGATGAAGAAAGGGGACAATGCTTTCGCCGCCGAACAGTAAACTGTCGAGGACTGTGACTCTGTAATTCGCGCGGAGCAGTTCCGAGGTCAGAAGTGAACCGATGTAGCCGGCGCCGCCGGTGATCAGCACATGTTTGTCTGTCATGCCAATCCCTCCAATCGAACTTTGTATCCATCCAAAACCAGCGCAGGCACAGACTTGTCACTGACAACAGAAATACCCTGCTCAAGACAAGTTAATTTGCAGATGTCGGCCACATCGCCGGAACCGACAATGCGCACGCTGTCAAAGCCCGCCTTGCGGATCTTTGCAACGTGATCTTTCACGCGCTGACGGGTATGGCGATAAACGGAAAATGAACGTTCCACAAAATCCACGGCGAGGCGGGCGCGCAGGGCGAGTCCTTCGGGCGTGATGATATAGCGCAGTTTCTTGCGCTCGGCGCGCGAAACCTTGACCGCGCCTTTGGCGATCAGTCGTTTTAAATGCCAATTGACCGTGCCAACGGCAACGCCAAGCTGGGTGGCCAGCACGGATTGGTTCACATCGGGGTCACTCTCGATCTTTTCGAGGAGGGATAGTTCGCGGAGGTCTTCGTTTGTTGATTCCATAATTTACAATCCAAAATTCAGTGACTGAATTATAACCCCATTCAAGGCAAGGTCAAGGCGAAGATTTTAAACAAAAAAACTGGCGATCCGAGATCGTCCAGTTTTTTTGACGGTGCTATTGTTTGTCAGCGTACCCTGCGCTTCCACTCCTCTTTCATTTGGAGGTCACGAGGGCTTGCGCCTGACTCCAATGCGAGGAAATCTGTCATCAGGCGGTTGAATTGATTCGGGTTGTCTATCATTGGGAAATGTCCCGAGTTTTCAAGGTTGATCTGGTGTATATGCCGTGGGAAGGCGTCGATCTTTTCCTGGGATGGCACTGAAATGGCCGGGTCATTGCCGCCATACACGAGCAAACTTGGAACGCCCAGACTGCGGAATTCGGGGAAAAGATTGTTCGCCTGAAGCCCTGCCAGTGACGCTGAAACAGTCAGCGGGTCAGTTTTGGATGCGTCTGAAAGAGCGGATGCGGATTCGGGTGTACGGTCAGACAGCCATTCGATCAATTCCGGCATGCTGGAAGTCCTCATGCGGGCGTTGACCGATTCATACTCAAGCGGACAGTTGATGGCCATCATGCGATCCACGCTTTTCGACCATTGTTTGACGAACGAAAATCCGACCAATGCGCCAAGTCCATGACCAACGAGGGCCACCTTGCCAATACCCATTTCTGCGAGGAAATGGTTGATGAGGTCTGCCTGACGTTCAATGGAGTAGTGCGCGGGGTCACGCGTGGTATCGCCAAAGCCGAAGAGGTCTATGGCATAGGCGCGGAACGATGTGGATGCGATCTGCATGGCGTTGATCCAATAACGCCATGAGCCGACCCAGCCGTGCAGAAAGACAATGGGGCGTCCGCGTCCCAAGGCCTCATAATGCACTATCGAACCGTCAAGAATAATCGCGCTCATTTAATAGCTATTTTCCAAATTTTGCCAGTATGGTCTTTATCCGTTCGGTCAGTTGATCGGGAGCAAAGGGTTTAAGCAGGTACTCTTCTGCGCCGGCTTCGAGACCTGTTTGAATTTCAGAATCCTGTCCTTTAGCGGAAAGGAATACCACCGGAATGTGTTTCAAAACCGGGTCGGCTTTCATCAGGCGGCATGCATCGTAGCCGGTCATGCGCGGCATACGGACATCCATGAGAATGATGTCGGGCATGACCTTGGGAGCCTGTTGATAAGCCTCCTCCCCGTTGGCAGTAGCGGTGACCTCATGACCTGCGAACCTTAGGGTAAAGGCTACCAGTTCACGAATATCCGGTTCATCTTCAGCGATCAATATTCTTGCCATGCAAACTCCAATTATTTATAGATTGGCAGGGTGAAGGAGAAGGTGCTTCCTTCGCCCGCTACGCCTGTGCTGGTCATCCAAATTCGACCTTTGTGCATTTCAATTAATTGGCGGACAATCGGAAGTCCAAGCCCGGTTCCGGGTGTCGCAAGGACCAGTGAATGTTCGCCGCGGAAGAAACGCTCAAAGACACGCACCTGATCTTCGGGTGAAACGCCAACGCCATTATCATGAACATCCACCTGCAGCTCGCCATCTTCCTTATGAATGTCGACTCGAATCGAGCCGTCATTGGGTGTGTAGTTGTAGGCATTGTCTATTAATTGGGACAGTATTTGCCTGACCCTTTCGCTATCGCCTAAAACGGAGGGTAATTTTCTGGTCGGGGCATCCAAAACCAGAGCCTTGGATTTGCTCTCACTCTGCGAACGGCGAATTGCATCGGCCACAACATCCTCAGCGATCTCGTACAAGTCCACCGCTTGAAGGTTAAGGGTGACACGTCCGCCTTCGATGCGGGAAATATCAAGCAGGTCACCGACCAGCGTGTTGAGCCGGTCAATGTTATTGCGGACGACATCCAGGAAATGCGATTGATTTTCATTCAATGCGCCGGCCGCGCCCATCGTCAAAATGTCCACGTAGCCTTTGATGGCTGTCATGGGTGTGCGCAATTCATGGCTGACGGTTGTAACAAACTCAGACTTCAAACGGTCAACTTCCACTTCATGCGTAATATCGCGGAAAATGGAAACCGTGCCGAGAAAATCACTTTGGAAGATCACAGGTGCAAGGTGGACCAAGGCGATCCGCCCATTTTCCATTTCCAGTTGTTCGGCATAAGTATCGCCGGGCTGGTAGGAAGCCGGATTTTTAGACCAAAGCTGGATGGTGTCCATCCATGTACTGGCGGCCTTACCGAACAATCCGCCGAAAGTATCCAGTGATTTACCAAGCAGGCGTTCTTCATCCACAGCAAGGATGCGCTGTGTGGATGAATTGACGAAGGTGATGAGGTTATCCGCACCGGTAACCAGTACACCATCGGCCACAGCTTCGAGGATGGCTTGTGAACGGCTGGCATCCACCTGCTCGTTGCGAAGCATTAGTCCCAATCGTTCGGCCTGATCGCGGATCAGTTCATACAAGTTAGCATTATTGATAGCCACTGCCACCTGTCCCGCAATGGCTTTGACAAGGACAAGCATATCATTCGTAAAGTAACCTTCAGTACGCTGGAAGACCATCAACACACCGATCACATCTTCGCCGACCAGCATGGGGACCACAATGGCGCTTCGATGTTCCTGACCTGCATTTTGGTTGCGGACCCAGCGCGAGTCTTTGTTGAGGTCATGGACCAGCACTGCTTCGCGGTGTTGAACGACCCAGCCGGCAAGTCCCTCGCCAACTTTTAGTTTAAAGCCGCGGTTATTTACAGCAGATTGTTCTGAAAGATAACCATACCCGGCCCGATAATGCAGGAAACCATCTTCTGCATTGAGGAGCAGGATCGTCCCCTGTTCCGCGCCAATGGCATCGTTCAGCAGTGACAAAGTGCGATTAAGAGCCCGATCCAGATCGAGGCTGGAGGATACTTCTGTAAGAATGTGCAGAAGGGTTTCTGTGTTTTGCTGTTCGCGCTGTAACTGCGAAGTACGCTCGATGACGCGCACTTCCAATTGGGCGGCCAGATTTTGCGTCTCGGCAAAGAGACGTCCGTTTTGGATGGCGACAATAGCCTGATTGGCAAGCGTGCCGAGGATCTGCATATCTTCTTCGGTATATACATGCGCCTGATAACTTTGAACAGACAACATGCCGAGAGTCTTATTTCCCAGAGTCATCGGAACGGCCACAATGGATTGGGTCTGGTCGCCTTCGTTCGTAGTGACAGAATCCATGGTATTGGCTTGTTCCAGCGTGGAGGTCAGGATGGGCTTGCCGGTCATGATGACTTGACTGCTGATACCCTTTCCAAATGGGACACGCGAACCCTGAACACGCTGTCCCAGATCATAAATGTAAACAGGATCGATCTCGTCTGTTTCCTGATCGAGAAGGGTGATGACGAATGATTCCACCGGCATAAGACGCCCGGCCGCTTTATGAACTGCGACATAAACTTCTTCCGGGTTCAAGCTGGCGCTGACCTGTGAACTGGTCTCGTTGAGGATGGAGAATCTGTCCGCTGTGCGAACCGTGGATTGATATAGGCGCGCATTCTCAAGCGCAATGGTGGACTGGTTGACAATGGTGCGCGCAATTTCAAGCTCATGCATATCGAAACGCGCCTTGCCAGTGGTTTGGGCGAAGACGAGTCCGCTAAGGTTTTGTCCACTGGTGAGCGGGAGGATAAGCAAGGCTGTTGTATTCTCGCCGAGCAATTCTGAAAGCGGGGCAAGGTCTGGTTCGTGGCGGGCATCGTCTGTGTTGAAGATGCCCAGCGATTCACGCAAGCGGTTGAAGATGGGCGCATCGGGCAGAGGACGCGGGAATTTGCCGCGCATTCGAGGGGCGGTGATTTTCCAGAACGCCTGACCCCGCTCAAAAGTCACAATGGAGACGCGTTTTATATCCAGGCCTTTAAGCAATTCGTCAGCGGTCAAACTTAAGATTTGATCTGCATCCAACAAACCAGTCAACGCGGAAGTGAAACGGTTGAGAGTTGTAAGGCGCTGCGAGCGTTGATCGAGTTCGGTGGCACGGCTCAGGCTGTCTTCGTAGAGACGGGCGTTATCCAATGAAACCGCGGACTGACTGGCAAAGGTCAGTGCGACCTGGATCTGCTCACGCGCATAAAAATGTGCCTGCCATTTTTCAACGGCCAGTGCGCCGATCAATTCGCCTTTGGAGATCAATGGAATTCCAAGCCATGAAAGGCGTGGAGCTTCAACGGGCAGGAAGCGCGAATCTTCGCGCACATCTTTAACGTAAATGGGCTGACCCGTGCGCGCCATTTCCTTGAAGAGCGCGCTGTCGGATACCGAGATGGACAAGCCAAGCCTCTGTTCTGAATCTGAAAAGCCGCGGGCCGAAGCCACTGCCAGGCGGTCTTTTTCACGCAGCCACAATGTGGCGGTGTCATATGGCACGATGGAACTGAATTGGTCAAGCAGGGAATTGACCAGTTGATCGCTTCGCAGACTGGATGTGAGCGAGGCGGCGGCAGTGTTCAAAGCCTGCAATTGACCGGCGCGTTCCTGCGTGGTCTGCACGAGGCGGAGGTTATCCAGCGAGAGGGCAATTTGCTGGGAGAGCGAAAGCAGGAGGATTTCATCTTCGGGAAGGAAGGCGGAGGTTGTATTGAAATTATCCAACACCAGCAACCCAAGCGCCTCATCGCTCGTTACGATGGGAATTAACAACGATGAAACGGGCAGCCGTCCGCCGGTAGCCTGACGATAAAGAACGAGATTTTCGGCGCTCAAATTGTAATCACGCGCAAAGTTGATCTCATCCACGCGGCGGGAGGTCTTGTTGATAAAGACACTGCCGGGCAGGGCCTCACCCCAACGGTATTTGATATTCAACATGCTGGCGTTATCGGCATAGCCTGAAACGGCGCGCGGATTTAGCGTTTCTGATTTCGGATCCCAGATCAGCACGGCTCCTGCATGAGCATGTTGAAGGACATGGAGCGAACTATCGAGCAGTGACTTGATGACCGAATCCAGATCCATGCCGGAAAGATTGCGGCTGAAATCAAGCAGAAGATTCACTTCATCGAGACGGCGGCGGGTTTGATTGAGCAGGGAAATATTTTGCAGGATGAGGGATGTCTGCTGGGAGATCTGCATATAGACTTGATGATCTTCCTCTGTAAAAGCAGTCATCGGTTCAGGGCTGATGGCGAGCATGGCGGCCACCGGCTTGCTTTCGATCAAGACAGGCAGGCAAATCACGGCCTTGGCGCGCAGTGCAGTCAACAGGGAAGCATCGCGCCATTCATCGTCTTCTTCAAGGTTGGAGATAAGAATGGGAACTCCATTCTGCAAACAGGCTCGCAATGGATTGCGCTGCCCGAATAAAGCTTCCACATTCGTGGAGCGCGGCAAACTGCCGAGGACATGCAAGAGGCGCGGACCCTCAGGCGTATTTTCAGCCACAAGCGCAACGGACATCCCCAACTGGGTTAATGTTTCGCGTCCCAGCGCAGAGAGCGCCGAGGATGAATCCAACTGGCGGCTGACCGATTCTGTAATGGCAAGCCCGGCACGCACACGCTGCGAGCGCCGATCCAGACTATGCATGGATATAGTCTGCTCAAGGTCTTTATGAAGCAGGACCGGCAGGTCGTTCTGTGTAATGTCCAGTAGTTTTTGCTGGCGTAACAAACCGGACGAAAGCGATTCGATTCGCGTCTGAAATTGTTTCTGCTGAAAGATGGTGCTGATCAGCGTCGCAGCCTGGGCGGCAAACACTTCCACCGATTCGATGGTTGCCCTATCAGGGCGCAAGTGGTTTTCAGGATCATCCAAACTGATCAAACCAATCATCTGTCCTTCCACGTTTTCAAGCGGAATGAGCAGAAGATCATCAGGGTCCCATGAGTCCGGTGTCTTTATTTCCGAAGAGGAAACATCCAACGTGACCATGTGGACATCGGACGGGAAGATCGGGCTCTGGTCTGCTGGAATGAAGTAGGAACGGCTCACCTTAAATTCCGGCTTCATGACCTGTTGGATCCCTGAAAGCGGCTGCCTGCGGGAAAGCAGTTCATTCAGGGTTTCCTGCGGAATCCCAACCGCTGTCATGCGGCGTAATAGTCCCTGCTCCAATTCCGCGATACTTATCAACACCACGCGGAAGGGTGTTGAATCGCGAATGCCTTGCGCGATGATCTGCAAGGCCTGGTCGAGGGGTTGTTCATTACGGATCCCATAACTTACATCCGCCAGCCGCACGAGGGTATCGGACCGTCGGCGCATCAACTCGCCGCGCTGTTTTTCAATTTGATAACGCTGGGCATTGCTTAGGGCAATGCCGGCCTGGACTGCCAGCGTTTGGATCAACTCCATCAATTCCGAAGTAAAGAAACCGGGTTGACCTGAATGCAGGTTGATCAAACCGACAAGCTGTGCCTGGTAAGTGATCGGGGCAATGACGGCAGAGGAAACTCCGTCATGCGGAGGGGCAATATTCTCGGCTGCAAAGTCAGTGATGATATAAGGTTCAGCTTGTTTAAGCGCGGTCAACTCAAGCGAAGTTATTTCACGTCCAGTTTCACAACCGACGGACAACTCAACGCGCAGGTCCTTGAGGGTGCTGTTCTGCTCGAACAAAATGATGGATGAACAGTCCGCCCGCACAACGCGCAGACCTTCATCGTGAACGATCTGGAGCAAATGATTAAGATCAAGCGATGCGCCCAATTCGCGTGAGACGCGAGTGATCGCGGAAAGCTGCTCGACCCGCCGGCGCAGAGAGTCATCGGTCTGTGCCAACAGGTTGGCTGATTCGACAGCCGAAGCCAGATTGCCGGCCGCTGTGGATGTGATCTGAAGGTCAAAGGAATTGAAGTAATCGCCCTTGAAACTTCCCAGCATCAATTCGCCAATACTGCGTCCGCGTACCACCAATGGGACAGCCATCGCTGATTCAAGCTTGAGCGCTTCCGCCAGCGGACGATAGGCAGGCAGTACCCTTCTATCTGTGCTGAGATGACCCGACATAAACGGCTTCTGGCTTCCGGAAACCGTGTATGCATAATTCGGGTCATCTACGAAAATTTGAATGAAGGTATTGCTGATCTCATCGGAAACACCAACGGTGGACTCGCGGCGCAGGCGCAGCTCACCGCGCGACTCATCCATCAGAAAAACAGCGCCTGAATCAGCATGGAAAAGATTCGCCAATTCCCGCACTGAATATCTTAGAATTTCTTCAAGTGTGGCGGAAGATCCTGAAAGGCTGGCAATGCGCCGCAAGGCATCTGAACGCTGGGCGCGTGCGCGCGCTTCCTGCACCAGCAAAATATTTTCAATGATGGCCGCAGACTGGTTCGCCACGATATGCATCAAGCGGATCTCTTCCACACTAAAGGAAGCTGCGCCTTTCGAATGATGTCCCACCTGCAAATAGCCGAACATACGACCGGAGGATAATAAGGGAATGAGTGCAATATCACGCAGGCTTGCCGCAGTAGCAATGTCCGAAAGACCGAGTGCGCGCCAATTCGCATCCGCGGCTGCGCTCAACGTTATGACAGGCTGCTGGCTTGCGATGATCTTTTCCGCGGGGCCGTTGGCGGGGATCGAGGCTCGATAAATTTCAACAAAGTGAGAAGGCAACCCGCGGAATGGGATCTTGGCTGAAAGCGAATGTTTCGCTTCATCATAAATAAGGAAACCAATGATCTCGGCTGAAAACAAGGGAGCCATGCTTTCCACCAGCCGCCCATAAATATCCTGTGCTTCACGCACGGAACCTATGGATTGATTCAGGTTGGCCAGACCGGCCAACTCTGCGCCGCGCTTTTGTTCCTCTTCATATAGTTTCGCATTGCGGATCGCAACCGCGATCTGGGCAGATACTAAAGACAAGAGATCAAGGTCGTGCTGACCAAATGCCCCGCCGCCCATTTGACCCAATTCCAGCGCACCGATCAATTCACCGCCAGCCATGAGGGGAATCCCCAAATAAGATTGAGCGGGAAGCAACTCGCCATTCAGGGCAAGTTCGGGTTGGGAGCGCGCATCGGTCAAAAGGATGGGGGCACGCTTGACGATCAGTTGATTGGTAAGACTTCCAAATTGCGATGATAAAGTATTGGCCGGGCGGTTGGTGCTGGAACCGGATTGTTGAGTGCGATGCAAAGCAAGGGTTTGATGTTCCGTATCCCACAACTTCAACTCAAGTACATCCGAGGCTACAAGGCGGGCGACATTATCCAGGACAGATTGCAAGGTGGTTTCAAGGTCAAGGTTCGCCGCCATGCCCTGACTAAATTCCGTCACCACTTTCAGAATTTCCTCAGAGGCGCCGATCCCCTGCCCGGGCGCGGGTGATTCATCCCGCCCGCGGAAAGAGACCAGCATCATCGGGTAGACGCCGGGTACTTCATAAGATGCCACATCCACCAGTTTGCCGCCGATGGAAATATGGTCAAAGCCGGGAGTTGCACAGAGATCGAGGAACTCACTGGCAGGGCGTACCCGGCGGGCGAGACGCTCCAGATCATAAGGTTCGTTCTCGCGCAAATTAAAATATGACCGGGCTAGTGCGCTGATATATTCCACGCGCCCGCCCGGCTGGAGAATGATGACCGCCTGGTTTGATTCTGAAGTTTCGGGGAATGCCATCGCGGTGGAATCAACCTGCGTTGTTACGTGTGATTGAGAAAAAACACGTAACAAAACCCAGACCAGTACGAAGAACACCAGTCCTGAAACAAACAGGCCAATCCCAAACCCTGAAGACATGAGAAGCGTTACCTTTTATTAGCCGCCGGAAGCGGCCGCATCCTGACGCCGCGCATCAGCCGCGAGTTCTGTGATCTCGCGAATATCTGCAAAGGATTGCAGACTCGGCGAAACCAGTCCCGCCGAAAATGTCATAAACGGTACTTTTTCAACTCCGCCATCCGCCTTGGGCGCTTGAATGAATCCCTGCTGGCGGTCTATAAAGTTATAGTGGCTTTGGACTTCCACCGCAAAGCGGTCCTTCAATCTCTGGCGGATATTGGGTGCGGCTTCGTTGGTTGTGATGATAATAAAGTTATCGCCGCCCGCGTGTCCGATGAAATCGCTGGCAGTACCCACTTCATCCACCACTTCGCCGATCACCATCGAAGCAAAGCGCAGGACGTCATCGCCCGCCACAAAGCCATATACATCTTTGAATGATTCAAAATGATTAAGGCGCACATCCAGCAAAGCCCAATTCGTTTCGCGGATGATGCGGCGCAGTTGTTCCTCGATCAAACGTCCCGCCGGCAGACCGGTGCGCGGGTCGGTGAGACTCTCACGCTCCGAGCGGCGGATGGCGCCCTGCACACGCAGTTTCAATTCTTCAATATCGAAAGGCTTGGTGATGTAATCGTCCGCGCCCAACTCAAGGCCTTGAAGTTTGTCACTGCGTTCATCTTTTTGGGTCAGGAATATCACAGGGATGTGACTGGTGCGTGTACTCGTCCGCAGGTTGCGGCAAACTTCATACCCGTCAATATCGGGCAGCATAATGTCCAGCACAATTAAATGCGGCAGGGCATGCTTGACCTTCTCCAAAGCGTCACGGCCGCGATGCGCCACATCCACATCGTATTGCATACCCGAGAAATAGATCTTGAGCATGTTGGCGATATCAACATCGTCTTCCACAACCAAAAGGCGAGCATTTCCCATATAAGCCTCCTAACCGCCATGCGCGTGAGCGCGCTTGCGGGCATTCTGTTTAACGATCTCTATTTGTTCTTTGGTCACTTCACGCTCAAAAGAGCGAAAACCACTCATGCGAAAGCCGTGTTTTTCGGCGATCGCAGTAATATCCTTCACACGCTCAAGCGTAATTTCCCGCCCCACGGTGTAATCTTCAAACCGTCCTTCGAGAGCCAGCGCAATGGTCTCAGCCATGCAGGCATACACCTTGCCCTCAGGGAAGCCGAAATTGAAATGAAAATCAACTGCGCCGGGCACGTCCACCATGCCGCCGTCAATGACTAATATATCATCTCTGGCCGCCGCCACCATTGCAGAAACGTCGCGGGGACGGGCTACATCGCAGACCACACTTCCAGACTGTAAATGTTCCGGTCGGATCACATCATGGATGGAACTGGTGACGGTCAGGATCAACTGGGCATCCTTCAACACATCCATTTTCGTGCTGATGAAAAGCTCGCTTCGCGCTTTAACCTGTAACCTGTCTCGCAAAGCTGACAGTTTTTTCTCATCCCGGGCGAGGAGCCATGTCCGTGCCGCTTCACCAGCCAACAGTTCAGCGCAGACGCGCCCAATCGCTCCAGTCGCACCAACGATGGACACCGTCGCATCTTCCATCTTTATATCCATTACATGCGCCGCCTCGCGGATGGCTTGTACAGCCATGGCAACTGTAAATGAATCACCGGTGGTGACGGGTATATCGAGTGCGTTGGCAATCGTCACGCCGGCATCGCCGACCACTGACGTAAAAGCGCCGAGACCGAGAATATCCGCGCCGAGTTTTTCAGCCATGCGGCCGGTTTGAATAATTTTACGATAGACCGTACGCTCAGGCAACTCCATCATGCGGCGCGGCGTATAAGGACAGGCAATGAACCAGCCTTTGATGACCTTGCCCGTTGCCTGCGATTTAATACCTTCGATCTCTGAAATATAAACCGGCGGAAAGAATGTGGAGAAAAAATCTATTTGTCTTTCGCTCAGTACTTTTCCTAGAAATGGAAATTTCCGGCTGACATCCCGTTTTGGATCAATGGGATGAATGATGAATGCGAAGCTGTCCATTGATTACCATGACTCTGCGCTATCTTTTAAATTCTTATGATATGGGGTTTGATGCAGATGGGCGAGCTTAAGATGGTGATGGTCGCTTTCATCAAAAGTAATATCGCGGTCAATGACGCGCCGTTCGGTGGATGCCGCCAGCACTACATCTGATTCAATAGTACGCGCCGGGTAAACGATCATGCCTGAACCGATGCGGCAGTTATGTCCCACACATCCACCCAACACCGGGCGGTTTGATAAACTCAATTTGCCGTTCCCGTCGCGGGCGCGGAGTGGAGCGGGGATGAGGTTGTAATCTGTAAATGTGGAGCCAGCGCCGATAAAAGTATTCCGCCCGATGACGCACATCTGCAAGCAGGTGTTTTGCGCCAACATGCTGTTTTCCATCAGCGTGGTCATAAACAATGCGGCGCGGAAAGGCAGGAATGCCCCATCACCCACTACTGAAAGCATCACCTGCACATCCTGTGAGATATTTACATTGTTGCCGATAATGCTGTTCTCGATGACTGCGCCCGCGTTGATGGTGACGTTATCGCCAATAATTGCAGGACCGTGAATAATGGCGCTCGGGTCAATGACACAGCCTTTCCCCACTTTCACCAACGCAGAAGATTCAAGGACTTGCCGTCCTTCATAGATAGCCTTGCCAAGAATGTTTATTTTGAAACCAACATCTTCATTCAAGCGCTTTTCAAAACGCGCCCCATGCGCGAATTGGCCGAAGACCATGTCCGCGATAAAGACATGCACCCATGAATCAATGGCCAGCATGGCGCGTAATGGTACTTGAAAGACCAGGTCGCCGCTTTGATCTCCCATATAAGTTGGCACATGGTAATAGCCGATCTCGCGCGCCTGCATATCAATCACGAGCGGGTCTACGCCTGCTACGGGACCGTTGGGGTAATACCACAAGTCCGCCAGATATAAACTGCCTGCGGGGGTAAATGAAGTGGAAAGGGGTAAAGCGTGTTCACGGAAGGCCGCGTCAGACAACTTAAATGCGGCGCGAACCGGTTTATTCGATTTGACAGCCTCTTCCATGAAGGCTTTGATGTAGAATTCGTCGAAGAAAAGGTTGTCGCGGTAGACAATGGTCGGTTCGCGTACAGGCTGCATCCGTTCCCCCTGCTTCAATTCCATTTCGCGGGTGACATAAGGCGCGAGCAAATTACGCTGATGCAGCCAGAGCGGGGAATTTTGGATCCGCAATTCACGCGCGGTTTCGCAAAATGGCATAATATGATTCTGCGCGTGGAGAATAATCTTAAGCATGGTGGGCGAATTATAAATCAAAGTATCTGATAAAACACCCCACCAACAAAGCTGTAAACCAAACTACGAAAACGGAGTCGGATCTATCTCAATCGTGCAGTCTGCATCGCCTTGGGCAATGCAAGTTGTCTCTTTTACATCGAACACTTTCCCCCCGCTCAGCCAATATAAAGATTCCTGGATCAAGCCCACCGCAAGGTGACAGACCGGTTCGTCCGCTTTTCTCTCCCAGCACAGCGGACAACGCTCAATGTGCCAGTAAATCCTGTCCTCTTTTTCTTCCACGCGCACTTTTTGATCGGTATGTTTGTTGAAAAGTTCGGCAAAGGATTTTGTGCCAGTTCTTAATTTTGTGGGTAAAGAAAGCAGGCGAAAGGCAACTTCTGTCAGACCCAGCATCGAGCCGTATTCTTTGAGTCCGTACTTGAAACAGGCACGTCCCACGCGCAAGGCCACCCCGCGCCCGCCGCGCGGACCGAACTGCTGCTCCAGCGTGCTTTGCAACAGGCTGACCGTTTCAAAAGAAAAGTCACGCTCCGAACCGGCGGGCGGATAATTTTGGATGTATTGTTCGAGAGCCGCGAGGCGCAGGACTGCATCCACCCCATGCGAACCCATCACCTCCTCCATGCCCGTCAAAATGATCCTCCCCATTTTTCGTGGATAGAAGAAGGATTCAGCGCTCATGGATTCGGGGTATCCTGATCGAGAAATGTTTTTAGTTTTTGAGAGAAGGTTGTCGGCTCTTCCAACATGATGAAATGACCGGCGGTTGGAAAACGTTCGATGACAGCGTGAGGGATGCCCTGCTGCATCGGCTGCCATTGCATCGGGTGGACGATGACATCCTTGTCACCGAACATGCCCATCGCTGGAACCTTGACTTGCGAAAGCATGGGGATCAGGTCCGTACGGCGCAGGGACGCAATCGAACGCAGGAAGGACTCAACGGTTGTGCGGGATAGGTCGCGGTCCATCATATCGGGGAAGCGCGGGTCTCTGCAGATGAAAGGTGAATACAACTTCATCCCGGCGCGGAACAAGGGCATCATGTTAAACAACATAAAAGCGATCGGGCGTTTCCCTGCCATTTTAAGCAATGGCGCAAGCGATGACCCGATCATCGGCGACCCGACCACCACCACCTTGCTGACCCGCTGTGGATATTGGATGGCCACCGAAAGGCTGACCGTCCCGCCCATGCTGTGCCCCACCAAAGGCGCGTTGACGATCCCCAACTGTTCCATGAATTGATCTACAAGGCTGACAAAATCTGAGACCGCGTAAGTCTCACGCTTCTTGCCTGATTCCCCAAACCCCCAAAAGTCCAAGGCATAGGTGCGATAAAATGCACCCAGATAAGCCATGGTCTCCTGCCAAAGCCCCCATGAGCCAAGCCATCCGTGCAAAAGGATTACCGGACGCCCGCGTCCGTAAACCTCGTAATGAACTATTCCCTGATCAGTGGTGATGGATGACACAGCAAATTGTTTCCGCCCCTTATTTTCCGGAATCCATTTCTTTTAAGATGCTGTATAACAACTCCAGCAGAACTGTTTTCACAGTATTCTTGTCCGTTGCAACACAGGGTAAAAGTTTTATCTTTTTATCCAAACGCAGGGCATGGCGCACATCCTCAAGTTCCCAGGCATCTTCTGCGTCCTGTTTGTTCGCGGCCACCACAAAAGGCGTGGGGGCATACGCGCGGAAAGTTTCAAGGATCGAGCGCGCCTCGCGGAAGGTTTCAGGACGGGTGCTGTCCACCATCACAATGAAACCCAACATGCCTTCCGAAAGGATCTCCCACATGAAGTCGAACCGCTTCTGACCGGGAGTCCCAAACAGATACAGGACCAGGTCCTCGTCCACGGTGATGCGACCGAAATCCATCGCCACCGTCGTCGAAGATTTGACCGAGCGTTCTTCATCGGATGAGATCTTGCGCTCCGTGGCGACAACATCAATTTCGCTGACGGACTGAATGAACTGGGTCTTGCCAGCACTGAATGGACCTGTGACTACCATTTTGACCGTTTGCATAATTCCTATCCTTCCAATAAATGATTATAACGAACGAATGCGGCCGATCAATTTATTAATCAATGATTTCTGTTCTTCTTTATTTTGCGTTGGGAACTGCTTCGGACTCTGCTGAACCGGCTTGCTGACCGGACGGTACATTTCAACCAGCCCTGCCTGCAAAAGGCCATATACGATCCGGCGGATCTCGATCTCGCTCAGCCTGTTGGTATTCGCGATCTGGCGCAGCGTGTTCTTCGGGTCAACGAACTTTACCACTTTCCATTCATCCACGCTCAAGTTGACATTGGTCAGCGGGCGTTCGGTAAATTTGAGTGACATGTCGAGGCTGGGAATCTCGTCCTGCAACTGCTCGAGTTCGCGCAGTTGGCGCGAACCTTCAATGATGATGTTCTCGAGATCCAGCCGTACACTGATGCGGTCCTGGGGCGGGAGCATGTCATTTTCAAAACGAAAAATGCCTTCCACCCATGAGAATAACCGACGAACCACCTCGGTAAAATAGCCCTGCAAATTCAGGAGAATATCCTCCTGTGTTACATAACCCGCATTAATAAGAAGCAGACCAAGCTCCTTATCTGTCATCTGACCGGCGCGGTCCACAATGGCGCGGTACTGATTGGCATTGATCTTGTTTGCCTTATGCAAAACCAGCGCCAGACTTCCATCTTCCCTGCCGACGCGGGCGTAAGCGAGTTTGCCGTCACGAAACGAAATATAGGCCTGTTCCGAGGGACCATCCACCACCAAAGTTCCCGTCTTACTGGCCAGGTGGACTAGGTTCAGGAGTTGTGTGATCGTAATATCGCGTAAATTTCCACGCAGAGCCATATATTCCTCTGCTTACCCTTATTGAAGGATAGGCTTGAAAATTATACATGCAAGGGGATAATGCGTCAATTAAGCAAAAAAATTATAAATGGATTGATTGCCTGATCTGCGTTATCCTGACAAAGACTCCGCCTCTTTCTCTGACTGTGAGTTGGCTCTGCCTACGAGCAACATTGCCGGAAGAAGAAGCATTCCCGAAGTTGTTATAGCCGCTGTCACAGAAAAAAATCGGGCAACCAACCCCACGCTCGGTCCGCCCGCGATCTGCCCAATGGCATCCACCTGTCCCGCCATTGAATGGACAGTGGCGCGCGTATTTGAATCCAGTCTCTGATTTACCCATGCGGTGTAGAGCGGCCCCATCACATTGCGCAGAACACTCACGCCAAGATACATGACGAGTGTGATCCCGAAAACTGGGGCGAGCGCAAAGCCGATCAGCCCGGCGGAAATGCCGAAGGTGATCCCCAAGGTCGCGCGCCCAATGGACAGCGGACTGCCGGTATCGATCCTTTTTTCTGTAAAGCGATTCGCAAGCATGGCAAGTAACATGCTCGCCACTCGTAATGCTCCAAAGAACGCCACGTCAGTCTGACCGAAAATTGCGGGAAGTTCATGATTATCAAGGATGTGCTTGACCCATAAACGGTCAAAGCCTTCGCTGTATAAACCATACAGGAAACCTACTCCAAGAATTGTCATCAAACGCGGCCGCGCCCTCACAGCCCTCACGCCTTCATTAAATGTATGCAGCATATGCTGCCCTGTGTTTCGATCCTCTTTGGGCGTGGGATGAAAACCCGTTTCGGGCATGATGAAGACCAATACTGCCCCGATCAGAATAACGCCAATTGCCCCGACCCGGATCGGCATTGCCGCCAGATTCGCGCCGATGAACACCGCGCCCATCATGCCGATCAAGGATGACGTCAAACCGACCCTGTTCGCGCGGACAAAGAGTTTGTTCGCAGAGTCTTCCCCGATCTCATCCGAGATCCAGGCTTGAGTCGCACCGCTGGTAAAGGTATAGCCTAGCCCCCAAATAACCTGCGCAAGCAAAATCGGCAGGAAGGCGGGAAAGAAACCCTCGATAAGAAAACCAACGCCCATTAATACATACCCAATGATGATGGATAACCGGCGCGAATAGATATCCGCCACAATGCCGGTCGGGATCTCGAACACAAATGCAGACACTTCCAATGTTGTGCCAACGAGGACCAACTGTAAAGGAGTCAACCCGGCGACAGTAGCTTCGTACAACGAACCTGCCACGAAGATCATCGAGAAGAATGCGGATGCGCTAAACTCGATGAATAGATAAACTTTGGTTGCGTCTAATTTTGGGTTTTGAAACATGCTCTTTAGTCACGTTGAAAACATGACCTACCTGCCAACCCATCTCTTCAGGTCTCTCATGGACTTTTCAGGCTCCTTGAACAAAATACCTTTCATCCCAACTTTTTCACAGGACTGAATATTCTCATACACATCATCCAAAAAAACAGAATCTTCCGCACTGACATTAGCCCTCTGCAAGGCGATTTCATAGATCTTCGTTTTGGGTTTGACCACGCCCACTTCTGCTGAAATGATGACGGTATCGAAGGCATCAATAATTTTTTTTTTGTCATGAACTCGCGCAGTCCGCTCCATGCATTGGAGATCAAACCTGTATGAATCTTCTTTTCATGCAAAGAATGGATATAGTCAATAAGTTGGCGGTCAATGACATCGCCGCCGAAGAATTCATCTTTAAAAGATTTCATCTCAGATGCAGGGAGCTTGAAACGCTTTAATACTTCCAGCCAGTGGGCATCTTCACTGATCTCGCCAATTGATGCACGGCGCGCCGTCTCACACCCGAAGACGGCTTTGTCAATATCGTCATAATCCATGCGGAAGCGTTCCGCCAAATGCTGGCGCGGCGCCTGAAATTCAGTACGCATGATCACGCCGCCAAAATCGAAAAATACTGCACGAATGGTCATGTTGCCTTGTCCTATATAAATAGATAAAGCCGCAAAGAATATGAATTATCTTTTCGGCTTTATGGTTAATTGAATTTACACTTGCACCAAAATCTAAACGCTTCGGTTATAACTCCGGTCACTTTACTTCTTTTTACCCTTTGCAGGAGCCTTCTTCGCTGTGGAGGATGATTTCGCAGCGGGCTTGCTGGCAGTTGTCTTCTTCGCCGTGGTGGCCTTTTTTGCGGCAGGAGCCTTGGCTGTAGCTGCTTTTTTAGCGGGGGCTTTCTTCTCTTTAGGGAGAGGCTCAGTCTTATTCGAAACTGAGACAGGCTGGGGCGCAGGAGGAGGCGGAGCGTCGTCAATTGTGGAATCCTGATGTTTGGCGGCTTCCTGCCAATTGGGGAAGAACAATTCCATCCGCTGGCGCGAGATCGAATTTGCCCGGCGGCAGCGCGGGCAATGAGCGTCGTAATGGCTCTGGTTCTTTTCGTTCATAACGATAATTGCGCCCAGCATTTCAGAGCGGGCAAGGGTAAAAGGGGTCTGGCAATAGATACAACGCAGGTTCATAAGTCTCTCCTTGATACGGAAACCATTGGTTTATTCTGAGAGTGATTCTACACTGATTTCGCGTCCAGAGCGGACTGTCTTTTCAAATAAGTCAAAAGCCTGATGAACGTGCATGCCGGCCTTTTCATACAGCCTCAAAGCGCCGGTCAGGCTTCCCGCATCCACACCCAGCATGACCTTGCGTTTGCCGAGCTTGTAAAACTCACCAAAACTATGACGCAATAGAGCAAGCCCAAGTCCGAGTTTGCGCCACGGGCGGCGGACGCCGAGAATATTTACATATCCGGCATCGGGGATATGGTAGGACTCTGGCCGGCACAAACTGAGTCCGGCGATCTCATTTCCATCCATTGCCAAAAACCACATGGATGGATCCATACCATCGCTCTCCAGAAAATGCTTGAAGCGCGGGAATCCCTTCTCAATAGGCTCCTCAACGTGACCGTAATGATCGCGAAAGGATTCATTAAACGCCAGGTAAATATCCTTCATATCCGCATTTTCTCCGGTGCGGAGCGTTATTCCTTCCGACCATTCCGGTGCAGGCGGCATGGAATCCATGTCGATCAGCATGTCATAAAAACTGCGGATGTGGGTGTAACCCATCTCTTCAAAAAACTTCCTGGATTCGACCGCCGGGCGTGGGACGCCAATGCGGGGAGCAAATCTTAGGTCTGCGGGCAATTTATCCAACACTTTACACGCGCGTTCTTCGGCCCATTGCAGCAGCCATGTACCGATGCCAAGTCCGCTATAGTCGGGATGCACGCGCCCCCAAAGATTGGGGTGGACGGGTTTTTCCGAAAGAGTCCAAACTTCGACATATCCAACCAACATGCCTTCGGGTGAAAATACGAGGCGGATATCCCTGGCAGGGTCGAACTTCGGCGTGTTCCAGTCATCGCGGAGCACATTGACATCGTTAATATCATTTTCTTTAATCACGGCTTGAGACCACGCATTGAATAACTTCAAAGCCTCGTCAACATCGTTTAATTCTGCGCCCCGGACTGTGAATCCTTTGGGCAATTCAATATTTGATTTTTCAAGTATTTCGTTCATGTTTTCCTCATTGTTCAAAACTTTTTCCTGCGCGGAGTTCCTTGTCGTAGGTGATGAACTCACTCGCTACATACATCCCAGCGCGCTGATACAAACGGGTTGCGCCAGTTGGGTTGGACGCATCCACGCCAAGACCGATGGTCTTCATGCCGCGCTTGTAAAATTCACCGAACGAATGCTGGAGCAGAGCGAGTCCCAGCCCGTGCTTGCGCCAGGGGCGGCGGACGCCCAATGTGCCAATCCAGCCAACTCCCATGCGGAAGCGGTTTTGTGAAAAGCCCGCCACCTGATCTCCATCCCATGCGATCATCCACAGGGTTGGGTCAAAATCCGCCCTGCCCATCTTTCGCTCCGACCATTCTTCAAACGAAATATCATGGCTGCCCCAATGATCGCGGAAGGCTTCATTGGTTGCCTGCCACACAGCCGTCTCATGCTGTCCCTTGATGAACGGACGCAGTTCTACTCCATTTGGAAAAACAGCTATGTGCGGCGGGGCATCGAGTTTAATTTCCATGCGCCAATGGTAGCGAATGGGAACGTAGCCCAGCGACTCGTGGACTTTTTTGGAATCTCCGTCCTTGCCATCCATCGTGCTGCGGATGAAAACACGCAGATCGGGCGCGGCAAGTTTTAATTCCTCGCAGGCGCGTTCTTCAAGGCGCTTCATCATGGACAGAATAATATCTTCCCTCTCAGCTCGATGATGCGCATAGATGTCGAAGCCCAAATGAGCGTGCTCATTTTCATTGGAGAATTCGCCATAGCCGATCAAACGCCCGTCCTTTGCTTCAACGACACAGGCATCTGTTGCGGGATCGAAACCTTTGAATTTCCATTGATGTTCCAATTCGGCCGGCGTGGTCGCCACGGTAATATCACCATCCGCTTCGCAGACATCATAGATGAGCTGTGCGATGGCATTAATGTCATCCCAGCGCGCGGGGCGCAATAGATCGTTGTTTGGTTTCATGATGTTCCACTTTCCTTTGTAAATCTCAAAAGTTTTTTGACATTCCGAAAGCCGACCGATTCATACAAATGAATGGCGACCGTATTTTGATTCCCGGTGCAGACCGTTGCCTCGGTCATTCCTTCAGACTTGAGCCTGCTCAGGCCTTCGAAGAGCAGACTCTTCCCGAGTCCTTTGCGCTGAAAATCCGGGTGTGTGCCGACCGGCTCGAAGTGTCCGATCTTATTCAGCATATCGGTCCAAATAATGCAATAAGATGCAACTCGTCCGTCTGGCGCGGTGACGAATATTTCATGCTCCGGCACATACACCGGCGACTGCATAAATCTCCACGTGCGCGGCCAATATTCCTCAAAAGGCATTTCCGATCCAAATGCCGCATGGGATGTCATTGCACGCAGACGGGCATCTTCTTCTGTGCGGCGCGAAGTTCGCAGGGAGAATCCAGCCGGTAGTGCGGGAGCATTTGTCAGGTCAGATAGACCGCGCTTCAGCAGGACCGTATAATTCTCCGCGGGGGTAAATCCATGCTCCTTCAACCAATCCATGCGGGCGGAGTCATCTTCCGCGATCCAATATGCATCCACATGATCCAGCGCGGACATTTGCTCCACAGCCCAGGAGAAAAGTTCATGCTCAATGGATGTACCGCGCAGACCCGGCTTCACATAAATATCGAAGGCATTTTCATCCAATGAAAGCAGAATCCATCCCAGGAGTTGGCCGCCCTCTTTAGCAAGGCGAATATTGGACTGCCACACTTCTTGGGGAGTATCGGTATAAAAGAGCCACCATTGCAGATCGCCGCGATGGACATAGTACGTACCGTTATCTGCCTGACATCCTTTGTCCAAGAGATCAAGCATGTCGTTAAGGTCTTGATAGTTTTTATAAGGAAGCAGTTCCATAAAACTCCTCCAATGCAGTAACGTCTTTAGTCGTTTATTTAGCGACTACTGTAATGCCTGCCACTCTTCGCGCAGGATGCCCATGAAGAGCATGTCCCAGCGTTTGCCGTCTTTCAATAATCTGGCGCGCTGCCTGCCTTCGTGTTGAAATCCAACTTTTTCATAAGAGCGGATCGCGCGCGGGTTGTACTCAAAGACCGTCAAGGTCACGCGGTTTAAATTAACTTCGGTAAAAGCGTAGCGCAGCATGACCTTCATCGCATCTGTGCCATAGCCTTTGCCCCAATCGTTTCTATCCGCAATGCCGATCCCCACGAAGGCGTTGCGTCCCAGCCAGTTATTGACGACATCCAAATTGATGTCACCGAGCAGCCGGTTGTCTTCCAACATTCGGATGCTAAAATAATATTCCTCGGGCGATTCATCCTTAACCATTTTTTCAAAAAAGGCCGAGCTTGCTTTTGCGGAATGCAAGCCCGATGCGCTCGTATCAAACAAACGGTTAAGTTCCGAGTCGCGTTTCCAGTTTGCATAGGCTTTGCCGAGCTCTTCAGGGTCAACTGCGGAGAGACGCACCAATTGTCCTTTGAGAATATCTTTCATGCCGCCCCCCATTCTTCGCGCAGGATGCCCATCCACAAACTGTCATAGCGGACTCCATCACGGAGTCCATCTCCGCGAACCCTGCCCTCCAATTTAAATCCGACTTTTTCATAAGATTTCAGCGCGCGTTCGTTATAGGCGTGAAGACCAAGCGAAATGCGGCGCAGGTTCAACTCAAGGAATCCATATTGCACAATCAGACGCATAGCATCCGTACCGTACCCTTTGCCCCAATAGTCACGCTCGCCGACCATGATCCCGATCCACGCATCACCGTGACTCCATGCAGGGACTCGCAAGGACACGAAGCCAATATATGTATCATCCGCCAGTGTGCGGATCGAAAACGGAAAGTTTTGAGTTGAATTCTTTTCAGAATCCCTTTCAATGAATTCCTTGAGTTTCTTCTCTGACCATAACTGTGCGGGATCGCTGTCGGCGAGACGGCGGAATTCCGAGTCACGATCCCATTTTGCAAAAGATTTCGCCATGATTTCAGGCGGCTCGAAGGCGAGGCGGACGAGGGATCCGCGATAAAGGTCTTTCATCGTTTTACCCTCGTCCGTTATTTTGTTGTTCCTGCCATTCACTGTTCAGCAGACCGAACGAGACGATATCCCAGAACTCGCCGTCGCGATGCAGGGCTTTACGCCGGCGGACCTCTTCCATAAATCCGAACTTCTGGAAGAGACGCATCGCGCCTTCGTTGTAGGCCGGGACAACCGCAGTAACGCGGTAGAGATTCAATTCACCGAAGGAATAGCGCAAAAGCAAGCGCAAGGTTTGTGAACCATATCCCTTGCGGCGGTCTATTTCCGCGCCGATGCCGAGGCGGATAAAGCCGTTGCCGCTCGTCCAATCTATCCACTCAACGACTGCCTTGCCGATCAAGCGGTCATCTTCGCGCGCGCGGATGGTGAAGTAGAACATGTTCTTGTCCTCTTCCATTTTCTTTTCGATGGATTCATACTGCTTCTTGACCATCGCGGGCGAAAGCGGGTGGACGGGCGCAAGTTCCATCAGGCGCATGAATTCGGCGTCATGCGTCCACTTGGATTCGATGTCGGGATGCGCTTCATGGTCAATGGGACCGAAGCGGACATCCTGTGCTTCAAATAGTTGTGACTGTATAGCTAACATGGTGACATTCTCCAAAAACAAAAAAGCGACGATGGGAGCAAACCACCATTGGGCGTGCGCCTCCTTTCGTAAGATTTGCTTTATTTCAAGCGGGTAGAGTTTATCATGCAGAAGAAAATTGAGTCAAGGATTTATCAAAAATTAGGGATTGGCTGTTGAGATCCGTCCAGCCAGCAGGGCATCCAGAGTTTCCTGTGCGAGGCGGAGCTTTCCCGGGGTGAGCAGGTCCGGGTCCACGTCCGCAAGCCCGAGCGGGGATTGAACGTTGATCCCGCCCTGTCCGGCGATCAAGTTCGGCCAGGCAGATTGAATCGCCTTGACCGTATCCGGGCGAATAGTCGCGATCCAACCGCCGGGGCGCGGTTCAGGCATGGAGTTGCCGATCAACATTACGCCCTGTGTGCCAATGTAGGAAAGGAAATCAGCACTTGCCAGCGAGGGGTAAACGAATATTGCATAAACTTTGCGGTCATTGATCAACACGTTGGCGTATCCGCCAAAACGAGTGGAGGATTCATCGGGAGGGATCTCGATATAAGTTGGATAGGCTGTTTGCGATATGTAAAAGGTACGGCATAGACCACAGTAATAGGTCTTGCCATTATTGAAAGCCGCGAAGGCGCTCTGGGCGGTCACATCTCCTTGCGGAAGGATCATGCCAATATGATATTCATCAGAGACCATCGCGGCGATATAGCCCGAGAGGAAGGCAACCTGGTCCACTTGCGCATCTCCAGCGAGTACGCTTAAGTTGCCTCCAGCTGTGAGACCGGGAACATTCACAGCAAGGAATTGCACATTGGGTGCAGTCGGCACAAGCGCAGCCAGACCGGGGTCAGGCGGAAGAACGATGACCACTTTCAAAGTTGGGTCAGCAAGGTCAGCCGGTATCAGCGTGTTCCGCACCTGAAAGCGGAAACCGCTTTGCTGGGCAAGGTCATATACAGTTTTTTGATACAGGTCAGATGCGGCCTTATCCATATCCGCAGGGATGACAAGCAATGCCAGCGGTGTGGACAGTGTCGGGATCATTGTCGGCGGAGGCATCGGTGTTGGGCTCGGCACGGCAGTGGGACCTGCATTCTCGGTCGCCTTCCCACCGCAAGCGCTCAGGAGGGCAACGATCAGGATCGCAAAAAAGAATTGTTTAAGACGCACGGGGTTGCTCCAAAATAAGAATATCGGAATTATACTGCCTGATATGGAACCCCTTGAAACTAATCAACGTCTATGGGCTGAAATCACATAGGAGTTGATCACATGAATAAATTTTGGATCTCGCTTATCTTACTGTTTTCTCTTGCGCTGGGAAGTTGCGGACCCGTCACCCCGCCTCCTTCCACGCCTTCGCCTGATTCGCCAACTGTAGGAGAACCCACCCCCATGACACCCCTGCAACAAACGCCTGCTTCCACTAACATGCAAACCCTTGTCAAAAAAGCAACGGACGACTTGTCTAAAAAATTAGGTGTTTCAGAAGATCAAATTAAATTAGTGAAAGCGTCAGAAGTTACATGGGGCGATGGGAGTTTGGGGTGTCCGCAAAAAGGAATGGCCTATATTGAAATGTTGATCTCGGGCTATCTGGTTGTGCTGGAAGTGGATAACATTCAATATGAATATCATTCTGGCAAGGATGGGAACCTATCCTATTGCCAGAACCCGACCCCGCCTGCAAATGGCGACCCCGGCGGCACGTATTAACGAAAAGGTTTAATAATTTACGCCCTCTTCACCGCAACGAGAAGAGGGCGTAATTATTTAATCCTACAGGGTGGAGAAAGCTATATAGCTAAATATCCAAATTCCGGACGCTCTTTGCATGCGTTTGAATGAACTTCTTGCGGGGGTCTACCGCATCACCCATGAGCATATCGAAAGTATGGTCCGCCTCGACAGCATCTTCCACGGTCACAAGGAGCAAGGTGCGGTTGTTGGGATTCATGGTTGTTTCCCATAATTGTTCGGGGTTCATTTCACCGAGACCTTTGTAACGCTGAATACCCACTTTTTCACCGTATTCCTTGACCGCTTTGTCTTTCTCTTTATCGCTATAAGCATACTTGACCTGGTTCTTATAAGCGATTCGATACAACGGCGGCTGTGCAATATAAAGGTGTCCGTCTTCGATCAAATGCGGCATGTAGCGGAAGAAGAACGTCAACAGCAATGTGCGGATATGACTGCCGTCCACATCCGCATCGGTCATGATAATGATGCGTCCATAACGCAGTCCTTCGAGGTCGAAGTTATCGCCGATGCCAGTCCCCAATGCAGAGATGAGCGATTTGACTTCATTATTGCCGAGGATCTTATCGAGGCGGGCGCGTTCGGTATTGAGGATCTTTCCGCGCAATGGCAGGATAGCCTGGAAGTGACGGTCACGTCCCTGCTTGGCTGAGCCACCCGCGGAGTCACCTTCCACGATGTAAAGCTCGGTCTTGGAAGAATCACGTTCAGAGCAATCCGCCAGTTTGCCGGGCAGGGTCAACGACTCAAGCGCTGACTTGCGGATGACGAGGTCGCGTGCCTTGCGGGCTGCATCCCGCGCGCGGGCGGAAGTGAGACACTTCGCGATGATGGCCTTCGCCGCCTGCGGATTCTCTTCAAGGAATGTGCTGAATGCTTCGCCGACCACCTGAGTGACATAGGTCTGCGCTTCGGGATTCATCAACTTGACTTTGGTCTGTGATTCAAATTGCGGTTCAGGGTGTTTGACCGAAACGATGGCGGTCAGGCCTTCGCGGGTATCGTCGCCTGAGAAGTTCGGGTCAGCATCTTTGAGTAAACCATTCTTGCGGGCATAATCATTGACCACGCGCGTCAATGACGAGCGCAATCCAGTGAGGTGCGTACCGCCGTCAATGGTGTTGATGGTATTGGCAAATGAATAAACCGATTCGGTGTAAGAGTCCGTATATTGGATCGCGGCTTCAATGCCGATGTTATCCACTTCCTTTTCAACATGGACTACAGGATGAAGCCCTTCACGGTTACGATTAAGATAACGCACAAAGGCTGTGATCCCGCCTTCAAAATAGAAGGTCATCTCACGGTCGGCGCGTTCATCAACGAATTTAATGGTAATCCCACGCGTCACAAAAGACATTTCACGCAGGCGTTGGACGAGGGTGTCAAAGCGGAAATCAATATCTTCTGTGAAGATCACTTTGTCGAATTTAAAGGTCTGCTTGGTGCCTGTCTGGTCCTTGACCTTGCCGATCTGCTTGATGCCTCCCTGAGGCACGCCGCGTTTGTATTCCTGCCGCCAATGTTTGCCGTCACGTTTAACTTCAGTGACCATCCACTCAGAGAGGGCATTGACCGCGCTGACGCCCACGCCGTGCAAACCGCCGGAGACTTTGTATCCGCCGCCGCCGAATTTACCGCCAGCGCCGATGACCGTCATCACGACGTCCAGGGTTTCCATGGGCTTTCCGTTTGCATCCTTTTTGGAGGGATGCGGACCAACGGGAATACCACGCCCATTATCTTCAATGGTCACACTGCTGTCAGGGTGAATGATGATGTCAATTCTGTTACAAACGCCGGCCAGCGCTTCGTCTATTGCATTATCAACGACTTCATAGACCAGGTGGTGCAGAGCTTTAATGTCCGTGCCGCCCACATACATACCCGGGCGTTTGCGGACATGCTCGATACCTTCCAGTGCTTGAATGGAACTTACATCATAATTTATTGTTTCAGCCATAAAAACCTCCAACAGTTGGGGACTGTATATTTACTTGATAACAGCATTCGGTCTTAATTTTTCTATCACAGTCTGCAGCCAGATATTCATATCACGGTAGTAGATGAAACTGCTTGCGAGCAAGGCAGTGGCTACGAATGAATGACCCAGAATGCCGATAAAGGTCATCCATGAATCTTCGGGGGGAATGCTCCACAGATAGTTCAAGCCAAATGTCAGCAGGAAAGCCGCGAGCACGAACATGCTGCTCGTGGGGAGCGTGAAGCGCGTCATTTGAAAACTGCTGATTATGGATGTGATCACATTTTGCTTCCTGATAAAAACGCCGTGCGGCCAAAAGAACAAGGGCACGATCACCCACATCGAAACAAGACTGATTACGATCACAAGCAGATTTGCAATGATAGGACTCAACTGGATCACCAGGGCAAAAATTAGGAAGAACGGCACGCCGACTGCCATCAAGAGAATGCCCCAGAAAATGGAAATAAGCATCGTCTGTGTGATGGCACGTGAAATGCTCAGGCGTTGGTCATCTTTATTTGCAGTTGAGATCCATGCCACGCTGCGGAAATATAACCCGCCGCCGACCCAGCCAATCAGGGTGAGCAGGAACATCCAGCCGAATAAATTCAATGCGCTCACCTGCAAAGTGGCAGGATTCCCGAAAGGGGTTGAAGATGCAACTTGGGGAAAGAACAGGCTTGAGATCCCGATCGGAACCGTACGTAAAAGCCAGAATAAATTAACGTTTGGGATCGTATCGTTGTACAAAGTCAATACCTTTTGAATGTCTTCCGCTGATACGCCGCCGGCCTTCCAAATTTGAACCGCATCGCCTTTGATGGAATCAAAAAGTGCGTTCATGCGCAGGCGGGGACCGAGCCACAAAAACAGATTTAACAGCAACGGCAAAAGGATCGCAGTAATGTGCGTTGCGATTGTGTCGAAGCCAGCTTTAATTGAACTGATGACGCCGGGGGGAGGAGGCAGATTTTCTACTTTTGTAACTTCCATAACATTTTTGATTCTACCATACCCCTGCTTGCGCTCATGCTCCCCCACAGGTACAATCTTCTCATGCAAGAGAACCGTTCCTACCTGCCCTCGGCCGACCGTGTGGGCGTACTGATCGCTTCGATCTTACTGGCTTTTGCGTTGACAAGACTGATCCAATCGCCTCATTACACCCTGACGATTGCCCTGCCCGGGTTTTATTTTGCCTACCCGGTCACGCTTGGCTCGGTCATGAGCATCCTGACCGCGGCACTCAGCGCCACTGGCATGAGTTGGCTGACTCGCGATCATCCTGCGCTGGGAGAAAAGTCGAACATCGAGCATATTATGCTGCCCACGCTGACCACATTCGTTCTCAGCGCTCCTTTGTCGTTGCTGCCCAATGGTACAGCCTGGTGGGTGGGGTTTTCACTGGCCGCGGCGCTTCTGGTGATCGTTTTTCTGGCAGAGTACATCACCATTGACGCCTCGACACCGCTATATGGATTCGCGCGCGTTGGGTTGACTGCCCTCACATACGTGCTATTTCTTATCCTGTCCACATCGCTGCGATATTCCGGTGCGCGTATGTTCTTACTGGTGCCCGCTATTTTTGTGGTTGCAGCACTCCTCGCCTTGCGCATCCTCCACCTCGACGGCGCAGACCGCTGGGACTTCCCGTGGGCAATTGGCATTGGCATCGTCTGTGCGCAGATCGGCGCAGGGCTGCATTATTGGCCTCTCACGCCCATCCAATTTGGGCTTGCGCTCACAGGTCCCCTCTACGCATTGACCATGTTAGCCAACAGCATCGCGGAAGATATTCCTTTGAGGCGCGCCGTGGTCAGCCCGGCTGTTATTGTCAGCATCGCATGGGTCTCCGTTATATTTTTGCGGTAGGGTTTTACAAGCAACCTTATTTCATTTTTCGTGTTTTTATGGTTACTTACTTTATTGTTGTTGCGAAAAAATCTCCATGGCGAAACCCATTGCCCGCAGTAACATAATATTTCGGAGGAGCTTCAATGCAAATTGCATTCGATATTGGGGTCATCGTTCTGGCTTATATACTTGGCTCGATCCCCTTTGGATTGCTGATCGTTAAACTGAAGACAGGAAAAGATATTCGTGAAGTGGAGAGCGGCCGCACGGGCGGGACGAATGCCATGCGCGCGGCCGGGTTTTGGGCCGGTTTTTTCACCGCCATGCTTGATATTTTAAAAGGCGCCGGCGCTGTGTGGCTGGCACAATGGCTTAGCCCAACTCATGAATGGGTGCATGTGGCGGCTCCGATCTTTGCCATCATCGGGCATAACTATTCCATCTTTCTGGCGGAACGTGGTGAGAATGGGAAATTCCGAATGCGCGGCGGCGCGGGCGGAGCGCCCTCTGTCGGCGGCGCAATGGGACTTTGGCCTGGTTCCATTTTGATCATTCTCCCGCTCGGCGCGTTGGCCTTTTTCACCATCGGCATTGCATCCATTACTACCATGGCGGTGGCCTTGTTTGCCATTATTATCTTTGCCATTCGAGCCTCAATGTTTGGCGGACAGTGGATAGACGTATGGTATGGAGTTGGCGCGGAGATCCTGCTTATATGGGCCTTGCGTCCAAACCTCAAAAAATTATTTGAGGGCAATGAACGCGTGGTGAAATACAGTTTACATGGCTGGTTGAAAGCAAGGCGTGAAAAGAAAGCAGAAAAGTAGATTCAAAAGAGACCGACAGCGATGAACTGAACCCATCAAACAAGACACAAAAAGAAAGCCCCCCTGGTCAAATAGACAGACACCTGGTTTCGTAGGGTGTCTGTCTTGTTTTCAATTGTATCCTCTCATAGTTGTAAAAGTAAATGTATTCATCAATGAGTT
>JACRMH010000061.1 GCA_016219545.1 Chloroflexota bacterium
CACCAGATGCACTGCCTCCTGCTTTGTCTCCACCTTGTAGTGCAACATTCCTTTTCTGCCTGACATAAAAGCACCTCCTGTGCTATCTTCTCACAGGAGGGCTTTCTTTTCGTGTCCGTTTTTTGGGGTTCAGTTCATTTCATGCATGTCGCTGTTTTATTCTTTTATTCAGGGTTTGCAAGATTTATAAAAACTCAATTAAATCTGCTTTACTAACCCATCATGGGTAGTGGTGATGGCGTCTGGCTAAATGCGCCTGATTAAGATCATGAAATCATGGCCCAACACATAGAAATTCTTGATGGTTGCTTCGATGGAGGGAATGGTTCCAAAGCCTTCCAGTCCTCCGATGCGCGCCAGGTTGATGGCTTCCTGTAAACGTGGATCGACACGCGACAGGAATTCATCGAGGGAATTGAACGGAGACTGTCGAATGATCCGCTCAATCGTGCGACGGGTCAGATCCCTGACCTGGTCCAATCCCATATAAAGCGCGCCGTTATGGACCCGGAAATTGCTTCCCGACCCGTTGACATGCGGCGGGCGAATTGTGAGTCCCATGCGGCGTGCTTCACTCAGATAAACCCGCTGGCTGTAATAGCCGCCCCAATTGGCAAGCACTGCCGCCATGAACTGGGCGGGGAAATATTCCTTGCACCAGGCTGAACGCCATGCCACCTTTGCATACGAAGCGCCATGGGCTTTGGGAAAGCCATAACCGGCAAAGGCCGCCATCATCTCCCAGACTCTTTCCCCTATTGCAGCAGGCACTCCGCTTTTGCCTTCCACTTGACTGACAAATTTTCGTTCAAGCTCCTGCATTTTTTTGCCAAGATCGAAATGACTCATGGCTCTTCGCAGCAGGTCAGCTTCTGCCAGGCTAAACCCAGCCAGTTCATGCGCGATCTTCAAGACCTGTTCCTGATACAAAATAACGCCAAAAGTTTCATCCAATAATGGCGCAAGTGCTGGATGTAAATGGTTGATCTTCTCCTCACCTTTGAAGCGGCGCACGAACGCATCCTTCAATCCACCGGTGAGTGGACCGGGACGATACAGCGCGAGCGCCGCCATGATGTCATCTTCACTTCGCGCATGGATCCCGCGCAAGGTTGAACGCATACCCGGGCTTTCGATATTGAAGCAACCAATGCTCTGTCCTGTCTCAACGCGTTGTATAGCCTTCTCATTATCAGATTGTCGGATTTTGATTTATTCCCGGTCTGGACTACAGAATGATTTATTTTGAGTGCCTGTTGGAAAATATAGAATGAACCTTAAACTTTCTTGTTGAGGTTATTGGTACGAATAAAAATACCCCGAGACACTTAAGCCTCGAGGTATTTTTATTCGTACCAATGAATTCTAGTGCTTTACTTCGATCTTACTCGCGAGAAATGTTGTCTTGTCGTACTTGGCTTCCACTTTGTCTCCGACCAAAAGGTCTGCCAGTGTGATAACAGCATGTCCGCGTTGAATGCGGGTGCTGGCATCAACTGTCAAGGTCACATCCGCGCCGCCATTGCTGGGGGAAATGGTTACTGTTCCGAGGGTTAGATCAATTGCAGAAACAATCCCGTGAAGCTCGCCTTTATTGCTCGGGGCCTTGGTCTTATCATCGATCTTGCTGGCAATCATGGTTGTCGTATTATATTTAGCTTCGACTCTTTCACCAACGAGCAGGTCGGTCAAGAGGGCCGGTTTTCCACCACGCTTGATGCGGGTTGATACGTCAACAAGAACCGTAACATCCGCTCCACCTTTCTTGGGGGTAATAGTCAAAGAGTCAACACCAACTGCCGCGATCACGCCTTCCACTTCAAGGTTAACGGGCTTTGCCTTCGCTTTGATCTTGCTCGCAAGGAATGTGATTCTGTCGTATTTGGCTTCCACCTTATCGCCGACGAGAAGATCAGTCAGGAGAGCTGGCTTTCCACTGCGGGTGATGCTGGTCGTTGCATCCACAAGAACCGTGACATCTGCTCCACCCTTCTTGGGGGTAATAGTCACAGAGTCTGTAGCAACTGCCGCGATCACGCCCTCCACTTCAAGATTGGTGGGCAGGGATTTGGCCTCAATCTTGCTGGCAAGCATGGTTACTCTGTCATACTTCGCTTCAACCTTATCGCCGACGAGCAAATCAGTCAGGAGGGCAGGTATTCTATTGCGAGTGATAACAGTCGCTGCGTCAACAAGAACTATGACATCCGCTCCACCCTTCTTGGGGGTAATGGTCACAGAGTCAGTGCCAACGGCTGCAATGAAACCTTCCACTTCAAGATTGGTGGGCGGGGATTTGGCCTCAATCTTGGCGGCAAGCATAGTGGTATTGTCATACTTCACTTCGGCTTTATCGCCGACAAGCAAGTCAGTGATCAGGGCAGATGCGTTATTGCGTTTAATGTAAGTGGTTGCATCAACATTGAACACAACGTCCACACCGCCGCTACGAGGAGTAACGGTCACAGTAGTGGCGTCAACGGCAGAGATCGTACCTTTCAATTCACCCTTGTTGCCACCATGGCTATCAGCAAGCGCTGAAGGAGCAGTGGACAACATTCCGAACACGACGAACAAACTAGTGATAACGTACATGAGTTTTTTAGTCATAGTTTTATCTCCTTGTGCTTATCAGTCGCTTTATCTTCTCCCATGTTACTGCCTAGGCAACACTCTTAACAGATTTTAATAAACGGACTTGTAATGCCAATTGGTGTGCAGAAAGATATAACTGGTTTTGTGAATAAGAAGATTAACTGGAAGAAGTGCGCTAAAGAAAGGTGTTTTATATGGATTGTTATTTTTTTGGGGATGGATGTCCAGTCAAGAATTGATTATCGAAATGAGCAAGTATCTTGATTCAAACAAATTCTCTTGATTGAAAAAGCAATAGATATTAAAGCAGTGTTAAAATAAGTAGATTGTAAATTTCAGATGAGTGGCTCCCTTCTTTGTAGAAAGTGACCATGATTCGTAAATCTGTTAATGTCTAACAAACGATAATGAGGCTTGTATGCGTATCTTAATTGTAGATGATCACTCTCTTTTTCGTGATGGTATTGCAGGATTGTTAATTGCAGGAGGGCAGGATGTTGTAGGGCAGGCACAGGACGGTAATGAGGCAGTCGCAATGGCGATGCAATTAAGCCCTGATTTAATCTTGCTTGATCTCAACATGCCGCGGCTCAGTGGGTTTGACGCCTTGAGGCAAATCAAACAAAACTCCCCAGATATGCTTGTGGTTATGTTGACATCATCTGAAGAAAACGAGCATATCGTTAATGCCATCCGATTAGGAGCAGATGGATATCTTCTGAAACATTTAAATTCCAGGGAATTCATGGATATGATAAATCGTTTGCAACATGGAGAGCCAGCTATTTCGGGGGAGACAACGATGAAACTACTTAAAAACTCTGGGAACTCAACTGAATTAAAACCGGAAAGCCTCATCTCAAACCGCGAGCTTGAAGTATTGAGATTTGTTGCTATTGGTAAAACTAATCGGGAAATTGCTGAACAACTTTCGATCAGCGAAAACACAATTAAATTTCATATTAAAAACATCATGCAAAAGCTATCTGTTTCAAATCGCACGGAAGCGGCAATGTACATCTCGCAGCGAGGTCTCTTGTAAATAATTAAGATGACAAACATCATAATATCCCCTACCTAAAAAGGTAGGGGATATTTTTTAATAACTACCTTATTTCAGGTATGAATTTCAGCCGTCTTTGGATAAAGTAGACATGGTTTCTTATCTTGGATTAATCTTCAGGCTAATAAGGTAGTAATACGTGAAAAAAATTGCCGTTTTTGTTGGACGATCACTCCTGACCCAGGGATTATTGGCTTATCTAAACTCATGCCCGGATAAGGCAGATATCTGCGCACTGGATATTTTTAGCGACAACCTGCTTCAACAAATCAAGACTATTAAGCCCGATGTTGTTTTTGTTGAATCACATTATCTTTCACAAATGCCGGACTTTTCCCTGCTGGCTGTTTTGGAACTTTTCCCCCACCTCACCATTTTTGAATTGAACCTCGACTCTCCCATAATCAAGATATTTCATTGCGAAGAAAGAACCATGGAAAATCTTCAGGAGCTTGTATCGATGATCGACACTGGAAACAAATTGTTGCCACATTCCATTTCTGTTCGCTCTATTGAGAATAAAAATGCTTAGCAAATCCTTTTTTCGAACTTTGACCGCAAGCCTTCTTCTACCAGCTGGGATATTGATTTGGTCTGGATGGCAGGCAACACCTGCCCAGGCAAATGCGCTTTCTGATACAGCAACCATGTCAATTCCCCTCACTGGCACCGTGATCCCCACGGTCGAGATGACCCCAACCCCTGTTGTTTCCGACTCTCCTCACGATGATGCGGATTCTAATTGCATGATGTGTCATGCAAACCCTAATTTTTACGGGACATTTGAAGATAATGATTCGGTTTCCCTTTATGTCAGTTCAGGGGATTTGAGCGCATCCGTCCACGCCGAAGGTGGGCTTAAGTGTGTAGCTTGTCATACCAATATAAATAGATACCCTCACACTGAAAAAAAGCAATTGACGTGTACCGAATGTCATTCTGACAGCGGTGGTCAAATGGGTACTAGATTTGTTTCACTGGTGGTGGAATTGCCTTATCCCGACAAGCGTACGATGGTTTTGGATATCAATGATAAATGCCGCACCTGTCATCAGGAAGAATTTAAAAGTACAGATGAAAGCGCGCACAAAAAGGTTTTTAAGAGCGGAAATATGAGCGCGCCAGTATGTGTGGACTGTCATGGCGGGCATAATACAAAAAAACCTGGAACACCCCGCACCAATATTGTGGATATTTGTGCCAAGTGTCATGAAACAGTCAACACATCCTTTAGTGTCAGCGTGCATGGTGAGACTTTGCTTCATGATCCGACCAATCCGGACGTGCCCACATGCATCAGTTGCCATGGGGTGCATAGTGTGCGAGGTCCCCGTCAAATTACGTTCCGCGGGGATAGCATCGTAATCTGCGGCGAATGTCATGGAAACAAGGAATTGATGGCTAAATATGGCATCTCAACAGATGTTTTCGATACCTATCTCAATGATTATCACGGGCGCACAGTAAGTCTGTACCAAGAAGCAGGAAAGACATCCAGTAATAAAGCCACCTGTTTCGACTGCCATGGCGTACATAATATTCGCCGCCCGACAGACTCGCTCTCATCGGTCTATCCCGCAAATCTACAACATACCTGTCAGCAATGCCACACCGATGCAACCATTCGCTTTCCCCAAGCCTGGTTAAGCCATGTTGGGATCGGTTGGGAGAAGACGCCTGTGCTGTATGTGATCAAATCGGTATATGTTTGGATGTTAATCCCCGGCACGATCGGCGCTTTTGTTATTTATATTTTCCTGGATGCCCGCCGCCGCCGGCTTGATAAACGAAAATTCGTTCTTGAAGCGCTTGCAAACGAGGAACCTGATGACTACGATTTCGAAAAATAATACTGATAAAGCTGAAAATAATAAAGAACTTGAAGCCATAATCATCCGTGAGCGCGCCCGAGTGAGGTCCCGCCGCATTCTCAAAGCGCAAGAACTAGCTTCGCGCATTAGACCGCAAATTGATGGAACAAATTTGATTGAGCGGTTTGATCTTAGCGAAAGAGTGCAGCATTTTGTCTTGATTTTTTCATTTACAGCGCTTGGCTTTACAGGCCTTATGCAAACTTTTAGCACGTGGTTTCCAATTGCCTGGTTTATCAATGTGATCTTGGGCGGCGTGGATACACTAAGGGTTATCCATCACTTGGCCGCCGTCACATTTATCATTCAGACTGTTTGGCATGGTTTGGGCATAGTCAATCATTGGTTTGTCAAAAAAGAATTGGGAAGCATGATGCCTGCCTGGAGCGACCTGACAGGTCTGATCGGCATGCTCAAATATAATCTTGGGCTTGCTAAAAGCCGGCCTGAATTCGACAGGTTTTCGATCGAAGAAAAAGTGGAATATTGGGCGCTTTGGTGGGGCGCGGTTGTGATGGGGATAACCGGTATTATGCAATGGTTCCCTTCTTTGACAACCCAGATATTACCAGGTGGATTGATCCCTGGAGCGCGGCTAATTCACATGCTCGAGGCCATTCTGGCTGTCCTGGCAATTTCCATCTGGCATAGCTATCACACCATGATCAAAGAACGCAATTACAGCATATTCACGGGGGTTATGTCAGAACATGAAATGAAAGAGGCTCATCCCTTGGAGTATCGTCGAATTTTTGCTGCGCGCGATTTTTTAGTGAAACTCCAGAAAATACCCGTTCAGACAACGAACCTGGAATACAAAGAGGAGATGAAAGAACATGAATTAAACGAACACACAGAATCCAACCATGCCAATGGCGTGGAATAAAAACAGCATTAAACAACTTTCATCATTTATAACAAATGTTTGAACTGACATCGCAGGGATTTAGGAACAATGGTGGCTTCCCCAATCTTTCATAGGTAAAAAAACTTTTTCTCATGCAATGCAGGAATCATCAACTTATCATAAATAAGATCGAGGCAAAATATGAACTTTCTCAAAGATAACAAACAACTTTCACGAATTATTATTCTTGCTGGGTTTTTATTGTTGCTTTTAGTGGGTGCTTTTGGCGTTTATTACTACAATGACCGGTATGTTCATGCTGATGATCCCTCGCCGATCGGACAAGCGATTGGGCAATTGGAAGAAGGACTTAAAGCCGACCCCCAAAATACTGACTTGCGCATTGAACTGGCGGAAAATTACCTGCTGAATGGCGACTATGAAAACGCGCTATCCGAGGCCAGCCAGGTGCTTAGTGCGGTCCCGGATAATGACCGCGCTTTATTGGTTATTGGGGTTACGTATGCCTCCACTCAGAAGCCTGCTGACGCCATCGAACCTCTTAAACGCTTTGTCGCTCTCCGCAGCGCTGCATCAACAGCCGGATACAACATCGGGCTTGAAACAGGTCTTTACTATCTTGGAGATTCTTATATACAGGTTGGAAAACCAGAGGAAGCCATTCCAGTTCTTAAACAGGCGCTGGAAATCAACCGCACAAGTTCTGATGATAGCTACCTGCTGGGAACAGCTTATGCAAAAACAGGACAGCATGAGCAAGCCATTGCTTCCTTTGAAACGGCCGTGCTCTTTGTGCCTGATTTTACTGACGCCTATCAAGGCATGGTAGACAGCTACAACGCCATGGATAGAAAAGACCTTGCCGCATATGCCCGGGGTATGGTGGCATATTCTGTTAAAGACTATGGCGCGGCTGTGGCAGAACTGGAACAGGTGGTGATAGTTTTGCCGGATTTTTCTCATTCATATCTTGGGCTTGGACTTTCTTATGAAGGGCTTGGCAATTTGACCGCCGCGCGGGATAGCGTCAAAAAAGCTTTGGAAATTGACCCCGAAAACTTTGCGGCCCAGCAAGCATTAATCCGTATCGAAGCAACGCTTGGAATTAATTAAGGTGTGCAATGATTGAAACTCACATTTCTGAATACGATGCCGCGGATTTAAAGGAACAGGAGCGCAAGCGCAAGTGGTTATTGCTTTTGTTGTTGTTTTTATTATTCCTGATCTGTTGTGTCGGGGTTTTCTTCTTACGTTATCTTGGAAACCCTCAACCCCTGGCGGAATCCATCCCATTGGCGGATGTGAATTACCCGCCGCATTATTTGTTTTCGATTTATGGCGTAGACAAACCGGTAGGAGTTGCAGTTTCTCCTGACGGGAATCGGGTTTATGTTGCGGAAACGGATGGAGAACGATCCATTAAGATTTTCGATCGGGATGGAAATGCCATTGGGAGTTTTACCGCCCCGGGAACTTCCGCCGCCGAGCGTTCTCCAGTCTACCTTGCAGTCGACTCCGGCGGGCGTGTCTTTGTCAGTGATCGGATGCAAAATGCGGTCATGGTTTTCACCGCGGATGGGCAGTACCTTGACAGCATCATCTCGCCAGAGATGACTCTAAGCAAGTATTTAAATCAACATCTTAACGGCGCATTGCCAGAGGGAACCACTTTTTCTTATAACGCTCAAAGAGGGTATGTTTCGCTCACCCAGCCAGGAATGACAGAACCGCAAAAACTTCCCGCGCCCGACTTGGCGGTTTGGGATCCCCTCGGAGTCCGTTTTGACTGGAATGGGAATTTGTTGATAACAGATTTAACCGATCATACCGTCCGCATTTTTCCTTCGGAAAGTATTTCTGCATCATCCTGGAAAAACTTCAACCCTCAAATAAAGTCTTTCGGCGAATATGGGCAGGAAGGCGGACAACTCATGTTTCCCAACTCTGCGGTAGTGGATAGCCGTGGAAATATCTATGTAACAGAAGGAAATAATGGGCGAGTTTCAAAATGGAGTGTGGATGAAAATTACATCCTCGCATTTGCCAAAGGAGCCGGGGACGATGCTCTAAACCTGCCGCGTGGCTCGTTTATTGATGATCAAAACCGTCTTTTTGTAACCGATGCCGTTGGACAGCATGTCAAAGTTTACGATGTTTCCGGCGATGAGCCCAAGTATCTCTATACTTTCGGCGATTTCGGTATTGATAACGGGTTGTTCAATTATCCATCCGATATTTTTGTGGATAGTACTGGTCTTTTATATATCGCTGACCGTGAGAATAGCCGTGTTCAAGTCTGGTCATACTAAATAAGAAGAAGATCAAGCGCAAGCTTGTTTTCGAGGTCCCGTTTGGGTTTATACCCAATCATTTCAATTCAAGCACGATCAAGGAGAATGTTATGAAGAAATACCTTTTTTCGATCATCTTGGTGGCGCTCCTGCTGGTACTAACAGTCGGAATTGCCTCTGCCAACGGTGGTCCCCACGGTAGTTTTGCTACAACGACAGATTCTTGTGCAAGTTGTCATCGTACGCATACCGCCACCAACGCAAGATTACTTATGCAATCTCCTGCGGCTATATGTCTTTCCTGCCACGGCGCTGCCGCGACTGGCGCCAACACGAATGTGGAAGATGGGAAATACCTCTCCACACGCGATGATGCCGGCGGCAACTGGAACCATGGCGCAACGCTCACCCCGGATAACAGCAACTTGTTAGGCGGCGGTTTTACTAATTATAAGGGCGTTGCAGTTTCATCCAATCATACCGTCGGGCAAACCAGTGCCTGGGGTCAAGGTGCTACAGATCGCGGTGTTGCAACCGCCCTTGCAGCAGGCGCAACGCTGCAGTGCGTTTCCTGCCACGACCCGCATGGTAACACCAACTATCGCATGTTCAAGTCCACCGTCAACGCTACTGCTGTAGTGGTTCCTCAGGTTGATGAAGCAGCCAAGGATTACGATACCGAAGGTTGGGGTGCCAGCCAGAGCCAGATTTGTAAGGCCTGTCATAATGCCTATCATCAGACAGCGGCAGGTCAGGGCAGCACTTTGAGCGGCAGCACCTATACCCATCGTGTGGATATGGCATGGAATTCCGCTTTCGCTGGCGCGCTTAATCCGGAAACTGTTGGCTTGGGCGGCATTACACTGCCTCTGGGTGAAACCGGTACCAACAATACCGTGGTCTGCCAGACCTGCCACCTTCCGCACGGCACTAGCGCTTCTATGACAACCTTGGCCTCCGGTCCAGTCACTGCCGATAGCGCTTTGCTGCGCGTTGACAACCGTGGTGTTTGCGAAGTCTGCCACCAGAAGTAGTCAATTTTTTTCCCTGGGAGTGGGCAGCCCACCCACTCCCAGCTCATCAGGAAACACCGTGTTTCCTTTTAGATTTGCAAAGCAATAAGTTCCAGCTGCTACGGGATCCGGCATGTACTTTCGCCTTTGCCACGGTGTTTCCTAATTTTATCTTATGTATATTTAGACTCGATCTGAGCTGATTTTTATTCGTAATTCTGAAACCATGAGAGTAAAGCAGGATAATGATGATTAACAAGTCTGTTTACAAATTTAGCAAAGTTAAATCCATGCTGATTGTGCAGATCGGTCTGGTAATTTTGATTCTGACAGGGATGTTACAGGTTGTACCTGCAAATGCGCAGAGCGTATCTACCATTACTCCTGCTATAACAACCAACCCAATCTCTACAGCCACTCCCAGCCCGGAAAATTTAAAAAAAGAAACGCGGGAAATTAGCTGGCTTGCCCTCCCTGAAAAATCCAGTGAGTTGGCATCTGACCGTTCACTCTTCCTGTTGGCGGGTGAACTAATTTTTCGCGGATTGGTGGATGCCAGTTCGTGCGAAGATAATGGCTTGCTCAAAAATGGCAATGCCAGTCCGTGCGGAGAGCGCATGGCGCACAACGCCGTTATCTTGTGGCAGAATCAATTTGACGAAGCTATATTCCAGTCTGCTGTGCAGAAAGGTGTCCCGCCTTATCTTCTGAAAACCATGCTCATACAGGAGAGTCAGTTCTGGCCGGCGCAGCACCTCACCAATTACGGATATTACGAATACGGCATGGGTCATGTCACCCAGATGGGCGCTGATACACTTCTGCGTTGGAATACGAATTTCTACAAATCAACATGCCGCCAAGCCTATAATGCCGAGACTTGCCAAACCACTTATTCCTTATTGTCCACAGACCAGCAGGCCGCCTTGCGCGGCGTTGTGATGAATCTCCTATCCTCTGATTGTTCTGGATGTATGGGAGGTATCAGCCTGGAACGTTCCAGAGCCAGTCTCCCAGTCATCGCCGCCGCTTTGCGGGCCAACTATAATCATACGGAGTGGCTGCTCAAAAGCGTGAGCACCCAAACTCCCAAACGCGTTTTTGAAGGGGCTGACGTTTGGCGCATGACCATCGCAAGTTACAATGCTGGACCCGGGTGTGTCACAACTGCTGTTCATCGCGCTAAAAAATTACGGTTGGATATAACCTGGAAGAATGTGTCCAGCCAGTTTGATACGGGTTGTGCCGGGGCAATAGAATATGTGAATAGAGTGACCAGTTTCCATCCGGCCAGCCCGGAGGCGCTGCTCATTGCCAGTACAGATACCAGTCTTGCATCTCGTATGGTAATGGCGGGCTTGGGGATCGCGACTACTCAAACTCCCAGCCCGACTCTTACACTGGGGCCGATCACGGCTTCTCCATCCCCAACTGAAACGATTATCGCAACGGC
Source organism: Chloroflexota bacterium (assembly GCA_016219545.1). Taxonomy (GTDB): domain Bacteria; phylum Chloroflexota; class Anaerolineae; order Anaerolineales; family Villigracilaceae; genus Villigracilis. The sequence continues at coordinate 11,155 of JACRMH010000061.1, forward strand.
GGCGACTCCCGCGAATGAAACTACTACCCCGGCTGCAACGATCATAATAACAGCGATAACACCTTCTGAAACTCCTACTCCGACCCTAGTTCCACCCACTGAAACACCCACCCCTGTGGTGATAACTTCCACACCTCCTGATCCCAGTAATGAGATCATGGTCAAATTCAATGTTCTTATTCCTGATTTAATTTCTGACGCTATTGTTCATTCGTTGGGTGGTGAAATTACTGGATCGGTAGATGGACTCGAGATTACCCTTGTCAAAGTCCCTGTTGGAGAAAAGGATAGGGTCATCAAGTCGCTTGAGAGTAACCTACTGGTTGATTATGTTGAGCCTAATTATTCCTTCTCGCCTTTCTTTTTTCCTAATGACCCCGGTTACTCTGGGCAAACTGCGCTCGCCGATATGCAAATTCCCGAAGCTTGGGATATATCACAAGGAAAGAGTGTTGTGGTTGCGGTCATTGATACCGGTGTGGATCCGACTCACCCGGATCTGTCTTCAAATATCTGGATAAATACCGGTGAAACCGGGCTGGATGCCAGTGGCAATGATATGCGCTCCAACCGCATTGATGATGACAACGATGGGTATGTGGATGACTGGCAGGGGTGGAATTTTGTTGATGGCGCCTCTGATGTAAACGATAAGAACGGTCACGGTACTCACGGGGCCGGGATCATCGCCGCCCGCATGGATAATAATGAGGGTATAGCTGGTATCGCTCCTTTGGCGCAAATCATGCCTCTTAAGGCTCTCAATGATAAGGGCTTTGGTACATATGCCAATGTGGCGGAGGCGATTGTCTATGCTGTAGATCATGGCGCCAAAGTGATCAATCTCGGCTTTGGCGGTTCAGCTAACAGCGATGCGCTGCTGGCTGCCACGGATTACGCTTATGATCATGGCGTCACTCTGGTGGCGGCATCTGGCAATAGCGGTTCGAACACTCCTTACTACCCGGCAGCTAACCCGCATGTTATCGCTGTATCTTCACTAGATGCAACCCTTGAGCTGTCCTCTTTTTCTTCCTATGGCAGCTCAATTAGCCTTTCCGCTTCCGGTGAGTTTATACCTTCCACTTTCCCGAATGGGCAATACCAGCAAATGAGTGGAACCTCCATGTCTTCTGCTGAAGTATCAGGCGTGGTGGCCTTGCTTGCCGTCCAGCCACAGAATGACACGGCGGATAAAATTCGCGATGCTCTGGTGAACACCGCGCTTGATCTCGGCAATGCCGGCCGGGATGATAATTATGGTTTTGGTTTGGTACAGGCGTTTGATGCCTTGCAGTATATTCCGGGAAGCCTATCCACACCGACGAATTCCCCAGTCATCACACAAACACTCACTGCTCCTCCAGGCGGCGATGGTGGTGTAAGCATAATGGCGATTACCCCTCTGAATGCATGGACCAATGTTTATCATGGGACAAGCACAGCGCTGCAGAATATCGCCTATACCGTTCCAACGGGAAGCAATACCAACCGTTTATTGGTTGTGGGGATATCCTCATCAAGAACCACTGCTGGTGCGCGCGCAGTAACGCTGACATACGGCAATCAAACCCTGACGTCCGTTGCCGGAGATATGGCGACCACAACGGTTCAGCAACATACCCAATTGTATTATCTCAATGAAGCAGGACTTGATGCGGCAACCAGTACCACCCTGTCCGTTACGGTCAGCGGTGGCACAACAAGGATAACGGACGTATTTGCGGCTGTTTTTGATGGCGCGGATCAGACTGCTCCCATTACTGATTCCAAGACTTACAGCAACGGAACGACTGCAGGAGCAGGTCCCTTCGTTTTTACCCCCGCGCTAACGGTGAATACAAATGATCAAGCCGTGGAAATCATTAGTTCCATGCGGCTTGCCAACACTGGTTCTCGCACAATCACATATGCCGCGAACTGGACAATGGCTGCCCAGCAGACATGGACAACCACTGATGGCGTGAGAAATGCCATGGCAAACCGCAGTATTCCTGTATCGAACATGTCCGATACTTCCTCCACAACTTTTAGCGGTTCCGCTTTGGCATCCATGACTGCCATGAGCATAAAGGCGGCTCCCAGCGTTCCAACCCTGACCTCACCGACCGCGACTACCATCACCGACACCACTGCCACCCTCGGGGCAAATATTACCAGCAATGGCGGTTCGGCAATTACTGCGCGCGGAACCTGTTGGGGAACCTCTGCATTTCCCACAACCAACTGTCTGGCTGACGGACTCATTGCGACCGGCATATTCACCCAGGCGAGAACCGGTCTGCCCGCTGGCACTCTCATCTACTACCGGGGTTATGCCACCAACTCGATCGGCACTGGTTATTCCCCGGATGGCAGTTTCTACACCGAACCAGCTGCCCAAGCCTCAGGTGTGACCTTTACAACAGTAGACGCTACGAGCATGACGGTCAACTGGACGCGCGGCAGTGGTACGGGGGTAATTGTACTGATGAAAGCTGTTTCGGCGGTGAACTCAGACCCTGTAGATGGTACATACACTGGCTACACTGCAAATACCGCGTTTGGAAGCGGCACTCAGATTGGTACTGGCAACTACGTTGTCTACAAAGGGGTGGGAACGAACGTAACAGTTACGGGTCTTTCCGCTCTAACCACTTATTACGTGGCGGTTTACGAATACGCGGGGGCAGTTGATACTGCCGGCGTTAACCAGGGGACGAACTATAAACTCACCACCCCAGCCACCGGCAGCCAAACCACAACATCTCTCATCCCGCCGCCAACAGTGACTATCCTTTTGCCCGCGAATGGCGTTTCTTTCAAGCAGGGAGTGACTATCACCTTCATGGGCTCCGCCACCATTCCCACCAATGGCGATATCAGTCACCTTTTAGTTTGGAAAGATGGTTTGACGACCATTGGCACGGGTTCCAGTTTTGGTATCAATACGTTGGGTGTTGGCGCGCATACAATCACTGCCAGCGCCACAGACGCTATTGGGCAAACCGGTACGGCATCTATTACCATTACCATCACCGCGGCAGATGTTGATCCGCATGGAAGCTATATTACTCAAACTGATAAATGCGCTTTTTGCCATCGCCCACACAACAGTGGCAGCGGGCGGCTTATCAATTTTAATTCTTCGCCGTTGGTTTCCAATAATTTTTGCTTGAGTTGTCACAGCAGTGGTGAGATTGTGGTCTCGACCCACTCCAATATTGATGGTCCCACTGCGGCGGGATGGGGCGTTGAACAAAAATTCGAGTTACTCTGTTTGCAATGCCATGAGCCGCATAGTATGGGCAACAATCTCTACTCGATCCGCCCGCCCGATCAGACTGGAACATTAGATGACTATTATTCAGGCGTGCAGGTTCGCACAAGCCCGCTGGTAAAAACGAATGTAACCTTTAGCGTTACCACCGGCGCGAATTCCTACGATGACAACACGGGCACCGGTATTTGTGTCACCTGCCATGTCAACACAGCCAACGCAGGTTACCCAATGGTCAGCCACACAGGCGGGGCGGGGCATAGCGGAACGGTACCTAACTATTCATCACAAGATTGCACCCGCTGTCATTCTCACAGTGTAGATAATGTTTCATCCACTCGTGATGGCTTTATGACCGGCTGTCGCTCCTGTCATAACCGCATCCAGGACCGCGGCGCTGGCACCGCCCGCCGTCAGATCGTGGGCGATGCAACCGTAGGCAATACCGGCGGTGATTTCACCCGCGCCTCTCATCATGTTTCTGGAAGCGATGCCGTTACCGATGGAGATTGTCAGACTTGTCACGAGATGACCCAGCACAAACTTGGTAAGGTTCGCTTGTATGATCAGAATGATGTAACCCGAACGACAGTTTATATTTTGGATTGTGTCTATAGCGGCGGTTGCGCTGTAAACACCCTTGACGATCCGGCAGATTATGAAAATTTCTGCCTTTCCTGTCACGATTCCAGCAAAACAAATGTGGATACAACCCCATTCAGCGATAACAAAAAAATCCCAACTTTGGGAAATACGTTTTGGTCTGCTACATTCCACAATATTGTCAAAGGTTCATTCACGGCATCCTGCATGGACTGCCACAGCAATGGACATGGCTCGAATAAGAAGAAACTTGAGTCAAAGTTCACCACCACCACGCCCTGGGACTGGGCATATGCGGGGCCTGGCACTGGCACAGACTTGCTCCGCCAGGAGGAAAACTTCTGCTATAAGTGCCACCAAACGGGAAGTACAACCGGCACGCCTGTGCAGGCGCCATTCCTTACATCTGCAGCATATCCTGCCAATTCCGCCACGAGCTTCTTTAAGCATGATGTCAATGCGACTTATAACATCCATACTTCGACGGAAGCTTTCAGTTCCAGTTTTGGCTCAACCAACCGGCACATTGACTGCAATGACTGCCACGCATCCCATGCCGCGAAGCGCGCGCTGGATACCTTCCCACTCAAGGCGGATAGCATCGCCGTAACAGGCGTTGACCCCGTTTACAGCGGCGCGGGCACGCCTGTTAAGTTCAATTTCCTGAGTCAAGCGGCTGCAGAGAATCAAATCTGTTACAAATGCCATTCCAGTTACACCACCCTTCCAACTTATCGTCCGGATGGATGTTCCACTATCAATGTTCCATGCACAGTTCAGGCAAATGGTCTTGCAAAGCTGGATGTATCCCTGGCGGCTAACCAGATGCCCGATTGGCGCGACCTTGCCCGCGAATTCAACCCCAACAATTCCAGTTTCCATCCAATATCTGCGGTTGGAAAGAACACGGCTTGGCCCGCAAATACATGGGTTGCAACATCTTCCTGCGGAGGTGTCACTCCGTGTTCGGCTGCCAGCCGCGTGTATTGCACGGACTGCCATACTAATGCCACTCCTGCCACAGGGAATGCAGGCCCGCACGGATCGCCTCTATTGCATCTTTTAAAGGGAACAGCGAATTACATCACAGATGACAATGGCGCGAATATAACGCACAATTCGGGCGAACTGTGTTTCCTGTGTCATGCGTATGCTACTTACGTTGGCGGCACAAATGACAGATTTAACCGGCATAGCACACACAGCAGTTTTTCCTGCTACGACTGCCACGATACACATGGCAGCGAAAACGATCATATGATCAATTTTAATGCTGACCATATTACCTTCTATGGCGGCCGGAATAGCCAGACTGCTTATGTGCCCGGTAATAATTCCGGCACATGCTGGGTACTATGTCATGGTCAGACCCATAATTCTTTGAGTTATCCATAATACGTATATCCGTCAAGTATTTACGCAAGATTTTCTTTTGATATGCTTTCAACCTAAGGTACTGCAAAATAATGAAAATAGAAATCCATGTTTTACAATCCTGGCGCAAACGCAAGTTATAATCTCCAAAATTGCCCAGCTCGTTTGACAATTCTCCCATCCGTTTTTGCAATGCTTCGCGAGAAAAATTTGACCTGTCCATATTGATCGATCAGGATTACGAAATTCTTAGAATTGGACGCGCGAGGTTATGAAAATTACCAATTAGATGATTGAGAAAAATAATCTTACAAGGAAATGTATGCGAAAATTTATCAATTTTTGGAATGGAGACCTGGTTAATAAACTCCTTGTTATTGTATCCGTAATAATACTGGGAGCAGTTGTTGGCGAAACCTATGTGCTGACCGCGACGCCGGCCGGAGAGAGACTCGTTGCTGATTTGTTTCCAACTTCTGACAATGATCCCGAGATTGTTCTCACTGGTGCTGTCCAGACCTTGGCAGCTCGAGATTTGACCGCCACAGTCTATGCCAGTTATCTTCTTGCCACCCGGCCCGTTTCCCCCACCACAGGGAATAATCCACAACCCACCTTTCATTTATTAACTCTAAACCCACCGGCAACTGTTTTGAACACAGAAACTCCAACGACAACTTATGTTCCGGCTCTCACCTCAACACCTGACCTGATGCAAACAGCTACATTGGATGTTAATGCGCCGCTGGACAAGGCTTGCATTCCTCAAAATCCCCCGCAGACAGGAAAGGCGGTTGAAGTCATAGACGGAAATACAATGCGAGTCCTTATGGATGGACTTGTCTTTACAATCCGATATATTGGCGTGGAAGTACCGAAGGACACTCTCGATGCAAAACTGGCCTCGATTGCGAATAGCGAACTTGTTTACGCAAAGGACGTGACATTGATTTCGGGAGCGTCTGATAAGGATGAGAGAGGAAGGCTATTGCGTTACGTATTGGCTGAAAATAAATTTATTAATTTAGAGATTATCCGTCAAGGTATGGGTTTCAGCCTGGATAGCCCGCCAAATTCATCCTGCCTGTCAGTATTTATGAGCGCTGAACAATTTGCGCGGACTGCTCAATTAGGGATGTGGATGCGAATACCTACACCATAATTTCAACAATTTGGATTTGTCGGTTGTTATTTTGCACCCGGGATCTTTTTTTTAAACAAAAGAATAATTTCCAAGGTATATAGGATAAAACATGAATCTGTTTCGCAAGTTAGTCAACCCGGTCCGCAGACTTAATCTGCGATATAAAGTAGGGCTGGCATTTATTCTGCCAATTGTATTGGTTTTGGCGCTAATATCCCGATTGCACTATATTCGGGAATCAAAAAATTTCCAGACGCAGCTGGAATTATCCACTATCCAGCTGGGAGAGGTGACCTTAGATGGAATTCGCAACTCAATGTATGAAAATAATTGGGATGCAGTTGCCGCTTCGCTTTCCGATATTACCGATCGTGACACCATTGTACGAGCATGGATTGTGGATTCGGATGGACGAGTATTTAGAAGCAGTAATCCAAGTGAAAATGGCACTCTTTTTGACACGAGTAAAGCTGGATGTTTTGAATGTCATCAATATACGCCTGATAAGCGCCCATTAGCCAGCAATCTTATGAGCGATGGAAACACATTGCGTGTGAGTGTGCCGATCCAAAATACTACCCGTTGTAAAACCTGTCATCAGGATGACGGCCAACATCTTGGGGTATTGTTTTTAGACGCAACCACCAAAAAAATACGAGGGGAGGTTTTAGGTGATATTTTCTTTGATCTATCCCTTTCACTTATTGTGCTGGTCTTTTCTACTTTCATTGGATTTGCCCTGGTTCAGTGGTTAATCGTCAGAAGAGTTGAAGTGATTCACGCCGGATTAACAAAATTTGGTGGAGGAGACTTCTCCACTCGTATTTTGCAACGCTGGAAAACCGAAGATGAATTAACGGAACTAGCAGATAAATTCAATGAAATTGCATCCAATCTTGAAATATTGCAAGCTCAAAATTATGAAAGGGAAAGAATACGCGAACTTGCGATCATTGAAGAACGTGAACGCATTGCCCGCGAATTGCATGATGGGGTCTCCCAGTTTCTGGCTTACCTTTCAACCAAGGTCGGGACAGTGCGATTGATGATGGAGCAAACCAATCTTGGTAAAGCAGAGATCAATCTTTCGCAAATCGAAGAGGCCTTAAATGATCAATCTATTGAAGTACGTAGCACGATCATTGGTTTGAGAATGTCCGGGCGCGTTGAGTATGGAATAATAAGTAATGTGCGTGATTTTGTCGATCGAGTTAATCGTCTGAGTGATTTTCCAATTGAAATTATTGTCGAAGGGGACCCGGATAAATTGAAATTAGGGGCAGAGACATCATTGCAACTTATTCGTATCATACAGGAAGCGGTCAGTAATATCCGCAAGCATGCACACGCTTCAAAGGCCACAATACGGCTTGCTGAGATAGAAGGAAAGTTGATTTTAGAGATTATTGATGATGGGATTGGGTTTAATCCGTTGCAGGCAGGTTTTGAGCGGCAGAACCACTATGGTCTGCGTATTATGTTTGAGCGCGCTGAAGCTATTGCAGCCCAATTGAATATTAAGTCCACGCCTGGGAACGGAACACATGTTATCGTGAGTCTGAACATAAAGTAGTAATTCAAGATTTAATGGCTGGCATTAAATCTCCTGCCCACGGTAATTGCAAGTTATTACCGTATTCAACTTTCAGAAAGCCTGGAGTAATGAGACTTCCTGGATGGATTGCGATTTGTAAAGACAAATCATAAAGAACAGGACATGCGATGGATAGCCCAAGAGAAATACATATCATTGAAATACCTTTTTTCGTAGTTGATAAGGTCAGACGATCCTGGTGTGAAAGATTGTTTTCATTGCCATGGAGCCCCTGGGTAAAGTTTAATGTATTTAATACCCCCTCGATGGTAAGGATCGGAAACGATATTTATTGTCACCCTAGCTTACTAACCTCGGCTCAGCGTATGTTGGACCAGCGCAGAAAAAAAGGCGATGGACGCTGCGAATGCGAATGGACTTGGGAAAGCGCAATAAATAATGGCATGTGCGAATATTGTGAAAAACGTCAATGGTTCGACGAAGATTATTTGGAAACATAGAACGAAAAATAACGTAACTGCTCAACTTGATGCCGAAACAAAATCAGGCAGATAAGGAGTGGCGGCGAAAGCCAAGCGCAAAACATCCAAGATCTGTTGTTCGTTTTTGCGGGCTGTCGAGAGATAACCGCGTTAAGGTGGCCGATTTACCCGAATGGCTGGACCGTTTGGACATTCCTACAGGGGTCCGCCGGGGCGATGAAAATGAAAGGGCTTTACGTGGATGCGGGACTTAATGAATTCCTCCAATCATAGCCAATTTTGATCTGGCGTAAGGAGAAAGACACTCTCCCTTATTTGGATTTACGCTTCGGTTTATTTTTTAATTTTTCCAGTTCGAGCTTTTCCCGCTCCAGTGCCAATTTTTGTTTTTCAAGTTCTATTTCCGCCATGGCTTTTTTGCGTGATGTGACCTGGGAATACGCACCTGAAACAGCGGAAACGAGTCCGGTAATGGTTGTTATGACCAGGATCCAATTGTTGAAGGGGGTGTTTGATTCTGCAGTCCCACTGCTTGTGAAAACAAAACCATAGACCAATTGGGGCACAAAAAAGTAGATCACAAGGCTTGCACCATACAATAGCGCTAGGGCCCCTCTCAAGAGACTCCGATGTTCCTGGATTGTTCTCACAATCGTCTGCAGGACGGCCGTGACGATCAAATAAACGAGCAGGGATTGAATGATGAGGAAACTCATTGGGATATATTCGGTATCCCCTAATTTCCACCAGGTATGCGCAAATATCCCTAAAAACAGGAACAACTGAAATGTTATTTTCGAAAGAGTCTTTGTAAATTGGCTGTCCATATTTGTATCCTTTCTTCTATTCTACAACTTTATGATTCGCCAAAAGATATTATGTATGGAAGGTTCATACACCTTATTCTAAACAGATTATTCCGGGCCAACAGTTTAAATTTCATGCTGCATAATAAGGTCTGGAACATCCCATCCTTTTTTGATCTATGTTTCCCCACTATTAGATTGGTAAAGAGCGTCATTAAACCATGATCATCTTTCAATTGCTGTTTCGATATAAATCACACCTCCTTCTCATCATCCTCCCTCGCCGCTTCTCCTCGCTCCATCTTCTTGCGTAAATTCTCAGGCCACTTGCTCACGTCCTCCGATGGCAGGAATGTCAGGCTCGTTCCATGTTGGTTCAGTAAATCACGCGTGCGACAGTTGAGTATTACCTTGGCCGCGTCGATGCCTGATTGGGTCACGCCTGCTACGCCGTGACTAAGCGTGCTCGCGCCGCACAGATACAAACCCTCGAACTCGGTGCGCGTTGAGAATCCCAACGGTCCAACCTGCTTTGGGCTTTTCTCGATGCCATATAGATTTCCACGTGTGGTATTAAGATAATGTTCGTTCGTCAGCGGCGTGCCGAGGCTGTAATACACAATGTGCTTGCTCAAGCCAGGCACGTGCTTCTCCAGTCCGCGCACCATGCGCCACGCCAAGTCTTCCTTCATCGCATCGTAGTCCGCGGGGCGCGAACCGTATTTCGTCTGTGCCCATTTTTCGAATGCCTCATAGCTCACGAACGCAAACGACTCACAGGTGTGATGTCCGCTATGCATCTTCGACGGGTCTTTCAATGTGGTCGCGGTCAGGAACATGCCCGGCGGAGTCTCTTCACGCAGCAATGCGTCCGTGAGTCCATCCGAATAAATTTTGTCCACATCGGCGTTTTCGTAAAACCAGAAGTTGCCCGAGTCGAGTCCCGCCGCGCGCAGATTCATGTCGGTGGCGAAGAACTGGCTGAGGCACGAAGTGGAATATCGGACAGAGTCAACTTTCCGCTTGAGTCGAGCCGAGAGCATATCCTTCCCGACCAACTGACCAAAGGTCACCTCAGGGTCTGCATTGGAGATAACTACGCTTGCGCGAATTTCTTCGCCGGAATCCAATTCAACGCCTAAAACTTTTTGGCCTTCGATGAGAATCCGCTTCACACGACACTGGAGCCTGATCTCTCCGCCCGCGCGTTTCAGCGCTTTGACGAATGCGCGCGGCAGGGTGAACGCGCCGCCCAGAGGATAGTAGCCACCGTCTAGATAATGATGGGTGATGCCCGCGTGCATGAAGGCCGAGACTTTCGAAGGCGGGAGTCCATGATCGCCCGCCTGACCTGCCAATACGCCGCGCAAAACAGGATCACTGATGTGGGCATTGATGAGGTCCGCGCCAGTGGCACGCATCCATTTGAGGACATTGCCCGCGCCTTTTGCGGCCTGCAAGGGTTTGCTTAGATTGCCGATCTGCTGCAGGCCTTCCACCATGTTGACGAGGTCGGAGAAATAAGAATCAATGCCTTTCGATTCATGCGGGAATTGACTCTTCAACCGCTCCATTAAATTCTCTTTGCCTTTGGGGAAATCCACGCGCTGATCGCCAACGATGATGTGGTCGTAGCCATTGGGGTTGAGTTCGCAGAAAGTTAGATCTTGTGAAACACCAAGTCCTTCATAAATATTCCGCAGATGTCCGCCCTCATGCAGATCCCCGATGTAATGCACACCCGGACTAAAGCGATAGCCATTCAACGTGAACGAATGAGTCCACCCACCAGGGCGGTCGTGTTGTTCGAGCACCAACACTTTCCTGCCAGCTTGTGCGAGTGCAACCGCAGCGGTCAACCCGCCTGCGCCTGAACCGATGATGATTGCATCGTAATTAGACATTTGCGTGCCTTCCATTCTTTTGTTGGAATGAGGAAAATAATCTTTTGCAATTTTACTGCCTTATCGTCCTGTTTATCCAACACTTTGGTTCGCAATGAATCTGGAGGGGTTATCCTCATGCTCATTATTAAAAAACTTCTGCTATACTCAAAATAACACACTGATTAGGTTCGCGCTTTTGGTTAATTTTTGAAATCATGGAAACGTTCTTCTGGAGGAATTTATGATCCCCACCCTTCCTTTTGGTCGCACCGGTCACATAAGCACCCGCACTATTTTTGGCGCAGCCGCTTTTTGGGAAACATCGCAAAAAGATGTAGATGCCACCATGGATCTGATCCTGCAAAACGGGGTCAACCACGTGGATACAGCGTCCAGTTACGGTCAGGCCGAGCAGGTCTTAGGCGATTGGATTCGACGAAATGGGAAACCGTTTTTTCTCGCCACCAAGACAGACCAACGCACCAGGCAGGCTGCCTACGATCAAATTCGCCGCTCACTCGACTTGCTGCATGTGGACCAGCTGGATATGATCCAGATCCACGCCCTGCATGAAGAGCCTGATTGGATAACAGCCTTTGGTCCCGGGGGTGTACTCGAAGCGGTGATACAAGCCCGCGATGAAGGGCTTGCGCGCTTTATCGGGGTCACGGGACATGGAGTGCCCGTCCCGGAATTCCATTTGCGCTCCCTTGCCCAGTTCGACTTTGACGCCGTTCTCCTGCCATACAATTTCATCATGATGCAAAACCCCCGTTATGCCGAAAACTTCAAAAAGGTGCTTGCGGTTTGTAAAGAACGCAATATTGCCGTGCAAACGATCAAAGGCATTACCCGCTCCCCCTGGAATGATGTTCAGCAGAACCGCACCACCTGGTATCGTCCACTTGAAGATCAGGCGGATATTGATCTTGCCATGCACTGGGTGCTTGGCGATCCGCAGGTCTTCCTGAACACGGCAGGCGATATCAGCCTTTTACCGCAGATACTTCAATCCGCCCATCGTTTTACATCCCGTCCTGCCGATCGC